>JAGWBX010000088.1:13367-19517 GCA_021295655.1 Candidatus Latescibacterota bacterium | reverse complement strand
GGTGTTTTTTCGTGTCTCTGCTTCGGGCGGAATTTCGCGCCTGCCGCTTCGCTGACAATATCGGGAGCCGGCCGACGTCGTTATCCGTCGATATATCCTTTCAGCAAGCGCGCCGTTTCCAACGCCACGCGAGAGAGGTCTTCGTCCTTCGAATACGGCTCAAGAACGTTGACGTAACCTTCATATCCGATGGCTTTCAGGTTCGATATGAACTGAGGGACGTCGAGATGGTCCTCGTCGCACAGGTACACCCTGCGGAACGTTGGCGTGGATTTCAGGTAATAACGGCGAATGGTCTGATCGCCCTGGTGCAACACGCCGCCCTGTACGTTGACAATGCACAACAGGTCTTTCACCTGTTCGAGGGTGGACAGGCCGCAGTCCTGCCCGGCCATGTGTATATTCAACGGATCGACGTTCAGCCCGAGGTTCGGGCGGTCGACCTTTCTGATGAAATCGCGTGCACGGATGATATCCTCGAATATGCTGTTGACGTGACAGGCAATGACGAGCGTGATATCCTGCCGGGCCGCCAGGTCGCACCATTCACGGATCAACTCGATATCCGTGGGATACCCGATCATCAGCTGATCCAGTCCGATGCGAGGCAGCAATGCAAGTTTCTTCCGGGTCAGGTCCGCGTCGAACGAAGCCGAATCCAGCCGTCCCCAGAGCATGCTGCAGCCGAGCCCGTGTCCGGCATAGAGGGCTTCAATCTCATCGAAGCGTTCTTCCCTGATGAGGTGATCAGTCTGACCGTCCCTCAGATGTACCGCCTCGTAGCCCGCGCGTACCGTAAGCGCAAGGAATTCCTCCACGGTCATCGCATAGGTGTGTCTTGTCATCTCAATCAGTCGACCGGACAGCGATAACTTCATCACATTCTCCTGAAGCAAACGAAAATCAAAACGCATTTTTCACGTGGACGGGTTTTCCGCTCTGGCAGCGGATTTCGCGCCGTCCCGCACGTCGATCATCGGCGCTTTGTCGTTCAGAATACAATCCACGAAATGCGCCATTTCTTCCCCGAACGTGGGGTGCTCGGCAAGTATCGTAATCGGCAGCCGGATAAAGTCCTCCAGTTCCTCGACTTTGCTGAGGTACAACCTGTCGTTGATCGCGGTGCC
Source organism: Candidatus Latescibacterota bacterium (assembly GCA_021295655.1). Classification (GTDB taxonomy): domain Bacteria; phylum Latescibacterota; class UBA2968; order UBA2968; genus JAAXHE01. The sequence goes on along the minus strand of JAGWBX010000088.1, from coordinate 18,390 downwards.
TCTTGTGCCGTATATGGCCAGGTTCAGTTCGTATGGACGCTGGCATCCCAAAAATGCGGCCATCTTTCCCAAGCACCCGTTCTCGAACCTGAAATTCATCAGGTACGCGTCGTCGTGGGGGAATTCGGTGAGTACCTTTTGGTTGGAAATCGCGAATACTTCGTCGATATCTCCCACGATCCATCGCAGGAGATCGATTGGGTGGACGCCGCCGCCCATCAGTCCGAAGTGCGGATTCCTGTCGTCGACCCACCAGTCCTTGATCCGATTCCCGATGTTGTGCAGATAGTCCGCCTCCGCGAAGAAGGCCTCTCCCAGTTCTCCCTCGTCGTACAAGCGCTTTATGGTCTTGCATATCGGATTGAACCTGGCGCTTTGCCCCACCATGAATTTGAGCGATGGTTTTGTGTCGGCCATCCGCACGATCCGTTCGCAGTCTTCCAGCGTGGTCGCCAGAGGTTTCTCGCAGATCACGTGTTTATCCGCTGCCAGCGCGGCCACCGCCTGTTCAGCGTGCGCGTAGTTGGGGCTGCACAGGGAAATGATATCGATATCGTCCCGTTCCAGCATCGACTCGAAGGAGGGGGCAAACAGGTCCATCGTGCCGGGGAACAGGTCCAGTCTGCGTACGCTTGGCGCCCAGACCGCCAGTACCCGGGCATCGGGATTCTCTTCAAACGCCGTGAAATGTTCCCGTCCCGCGTGTCCGATGCCCACAATACCAACGCCCAGTTTTCCCATTTCAAGACCTCCGGGGCTGTGTTCGGAATCGCCGGCAAATTCGCCGTTTCTGTAAACTTCCCAACATGAAGCCCGGCTTACCCTTTGACCTCGTCGAGCAATGCCAGAAGATTGGCCCCTTCGATCCGCTCCCGGTCCGCGTCGTTCAGGAACGGCATCTTCGAAAACAGGTCGTACGTCTGCGGAAACGTCAGGCAGTCCAGGCAGGGCGAATAATCCGACGCCCAGAGCAGCCGTTCAACGCCGTAGGCGTCCAGCAACGCCTCCACGTACGGCCAGGCCGCGCGGTGCGGATAGTCGTGGCCCGGATCGGTCAATGCGTAAAATCCGCTCAGCTTCACCTGCGTCTTCGGAAACCCGGCAAGCGCCAGTACGCTGGCCATCGCGGACCTCGCCCCGTCAGCGCCGGGCGCTTCCGCCTGCTTCGGCGGCAGGCCCAGATGGGACACGACGAGACGCAACTCCGGATGCCGCCGGAGGACCTCCTGCCAGGCGTACCAGTCGTCGCCCTTTGAATTCACGCTCACGAGCCAACGCCTGGACGCAAGCCAGGCCCAGACCTCGTCCGATATGGCGAGGAGCGCCGCCACGCGCTCCGGCCCGAAAATATAAAAGCTCACCCCTACGAATCCGTGTGCCTGCAACCTCGTCAACTCGTCCGTCGTCGGCGGTTCGGCGGCATCGAAATAGGCCGCGGGATGGACCCAGTCGTACTGTTTTTCCATCTGTGTCAGATATCCGGTATTTTCCGCGGCCCACGGAACGTCCGCGTATCCCACGATCAACGCGGCCCTTACCCCGTGGTCCTTCGCCAGCGATGCGTAAACCACGGCTTCATCGACGGGCCGGCCAAATCGCTTCATCAAGGATTCCTGGTAGCCTCCCTCGAACAGATGAATATGCGCGTCGGCTCGTTCGGACATCGTTCGGTTCCTCCATGGTTTTGGGGCTTACAGTAAGACTTCGCCGCAAACTGCCAGTTTGCGCTACCTTGTCACGCATCCGCGGAACCGTTACTCCCATTGTAGTTCAACCGCCAGGAATTCCCGGTCGCCGGGCATCTTGACGGGCATCCGGACGATCTGCCCGTCAACCGCCGCAGAGACCATCATATCCTCGCCGGAGAAAACATCCACCAGCGTCGTGGCCGCCGCACCTTCGGGTACCCGCATCTCCAGATTGGTCTCGTATGCCAGACCGAGATAGTTGAAAATCAGGCAGACGAGACACCCGTCACCAAGCATCGGAAACATCTCCATCGTAGGCACGTCCCGCCTGTCCCACGGGCGCAGGTCTCCATAGTCGTTCCTGGGAGGATAGGGCCAGAGCCTGGCCGCGGGCGCTTCCGCGGACAACCAGGAAAGCGCGTTCCTCAGCAGCGTCATCCCGCCCGTGGGCGTCCGGACCGCTCCGTGATCGCCGGGTTCCACGTAGTTGAACAGGGGCGTTCCAGCCAGCCATACCTCCCGACCGCCCGAGGACTCGTGCCCAATGAGCGCCGGACGACCGTCAATTTCGGCAATCGTTTCTCCCGCCAGGCCCGGTTCCAGGAATGCCGATCCCAGCATGATGGGCGTATCGATACCTTCGAGCAGCGGGTGCTCGGAGACGACCGGCGTCAATTCCGAGAGCCCCGCCTCGGCGCCGGAAGGCGGCGGAAAAGCGCCTTCGCCGGACCAGTCTCCGGACGGCGTCCTGCCCACCCGGAGCAATCCGTTGCCACCCTTCGCATGCGCGTTCAGGACGTCGCACTGTTCTCGGGTCAGACAGTGGGTCTCCGGCAGAATCACCGGGCCGCTCAGCGCGTCTTCCGCGTCCGTAAGCCGCCCGTCGAAGACCCATCGCCAGGGCAGACCCACCTGGTTCATCACGTCCGGCCATATCGCCAGGACCTCCCGGCCCCAGCGTTTCTCGGGATACCCGTAGATTTCCGTCTGGGAAGGCTTGATCAACGTGGCGGCGCTATAGGGGCGGGTCTTCTCAAAACAGGGAATCAGCCGCGAGGCCTCCTTCAGCCCGTCGTAGTAACCCGGGATAATCTGGCAAAGATCGAACGTATAGGGCGAGATATTCTCCGCGCCCAGCGCAAAGGGAACGGATCCCGCCATAAAACCGTCACGGCGCGTCATCTCCAGACTCCCGGACGGCGGCATGAAACCCTGGGGATAGATGAACAGGGAACGTCGGACGGTCGCTCCGGCCAGCGCGCGGGTCGCCTCCGCCTGAATACGGCGCATGGGACGATAGGTAAAATGGGAATAGTGAATGTGGTGGTACGGGTCGGTGCACAGTACGTCCATCGCCTCCGCGTCGCGCGACAGATCGATGCCGGACAGCCAGGGGTTGTCGTTAAAGGTCACCACCTTCGGCGAGTGCTGTATGCCCACGACGACGTCGGGACGCACCTTCTTGATTTCCTCGCGAAAATAGGCGTGAACGGCGGTCCATGCCTCGATCCGGTGCTGCACCCACCGCCACCAGGCCTGAGACGCCCAATCGACCTCCCGGGGCGGCGGTTCGCCGGAATCGCGTTCGTATTCCGCAACACAGTGGTCGCAATAGCAGCCCACGTCTCCATTCGAGAATCCGATTTCCGCCTCATCGTTCAGATGAATTTCCCGCAGCGACGGCAACCCGATCACCTTGTGAATCAGATCCACGTACTCGGCCTTGTTTTCGGGTTGGAACGGGCACAGCCACCGGGTCCTCACAATGTTGTCGCTGTCCAGGGCCGTACCGCTTCCACCGATGCACACCAGGCTGCGTTCGGGGTGGGTCCGCAGGAAGGTCTCTCGGTATTTCATGTATCCCGTAAACACGATCACGCCGAGCCCGAATTCCCCGGCCCACGCCGCTAACCGGGACACCTTTTCCCAGACGTATCCCTGCCCCGAGAATTTGTCGTCGTCGGGCTTCAGCCTCACCGACCCATTTCACGTAGTCCCGGGAATAGCTCGCCTTCTCAAAGTGCAGCATCGCGGTCCTTCGAATGGTCCTTATCATCCTTACCCTTTCCGTAAAATTCGCCCGAATTCAAAAAAACAGCGACTCGGCGACGCGACGAAAGCCCCTGAAACGGGGCGTAACGGTCGTCAAAAAGGACGTTTTTTCAGTTCACGTCCAGCGACCTGGTGTATCCCGGTAATCCGAAGTCAAATCGCCTTATATCTACTTGCATATATTCGGTTTTACTTCCCCGAAGAATTACGAATCAAGGTTAAAGGGTTGTCTTTTCAACGCGGACGGGTATGGCGCTGGTCCATGCCCGGCGCCCGCATTCGTCCTCCACACAAGCGAATACCCAGTCCCGCAATCGGTAACCGTCCACGGTCAGGTCCACCTCGAACCGTTTCGAAGGCGCCGCAGCCTGGACGCTGCGGACGCCGAACCCCTTCGACCGGATGTGACACGCCGTACATGGGCTGCATTCCACCACGACCGCTCCCCGCGTCTCAATGCGGAATTCGTGAATCTCAGGCCCCTCGCTGGCGTAGGTCCGGTGTGCGCGAATTCCCTCCAGAATTCCCTCGACCCCCGGTTGCCGCACGAGCACTCCTGTCCAGGTCCGCCCCGTCACGTCCGCATGCATCGTCCACGCCAATTGCGGCCAGGCGGACCCCGGCGTTAATGAGCATCTGCCAGAGTTCCTCGGAACGCTCCTTGCCGTTGATCTGCCAGGTCAGCCGGTTGCTCACCTCCAGCCCGATGACGCCGGACCTCGCCAGGGCATAGGCTTTCTCCCAGGAATAGTCGCTCCAGGCGGGGTGGGCCATTACCGCCAGCCCGCCCTGCGCCCCGGTGTCCCGAACCAGGCGGGAGACGTCTTCCAGGGTGCCGTCCAGGGGCCGGGGCAGATGCCGCAGGCCCAGACAGATAATGTGGGTCAGATCGTCCCCGTCGGGGCAGAAAACTTCTGCTCCGGGCACGGTTACGAAGGCTTCCGTTGTATCCGGCATGGGCGTGATGCTGAGATAGTCGGTTGTCGCAAGAAAATCGAAGCCCAGGTTCCTGTAGTGCTCGCAAACTTCGCGGGACTCGCCCATCTGCGCCACGTGGGAATGCAGACCGCCACGTAACCACCGTCCGCCGCCTTCGAAGGGGTTGTCGACCTCTATCTTCAGCCGGATGGGTCCCCGCTTGTCCCTTCCGTCGATCTCGAATGTCTTCATCTTTCGCTCCGCCCGCCGATACCAGCCGTCCTTATCGGTAAAATGGGTCCGGCAATGCGCCACTGCGTGTATCCACCGGCCGACCCTGGCGCGGTACGCCCTTCAATATGAGA
>JAGWBX010000088.1:7946-13345 GCA_021295655.1 Candidatus Latescibacterota bacterium | reverse complement strand
CCGAGTAATCGCTCATATGAAGATAGCACCTGATATTGGCCTCCGACGTTCCTTCCGTGAACGTCAGCAGCCTGCTCATCGAGATGTTCCTCTTACCATGATATCTGGAAATCGCCGCCACGTTGACAAAGGTCACGCCCCATTTCAGCTCCACGTGAGACCGCCCGCCGTGGGTGTCGTCCGGATTCGTGTGGGTATGACCGCCCAGCCAGAGGTCGATCGCACCCGGATGCGCTTCAAGGTAGGACTCGAATACCCCGGCATCCGGTGTTTTCCCTACGAAATAAAGGTAGGACGCGCCGATGGGCGCGCCGTCTTCGAACCGGCCGTGATATCCGCCGTCAACGCCCTCCCAGGGTCCGGACGCCACCGTTGTGTTCTTCAACATGTGATGGTGCGCCGTCACAATGATCTTGTCCTGGTTTGCTTCCACTTTCTCTTTCCACCATTCAAACGTCTCGGGCGTCACCGCGCCGGCCGGAAACCCGCCTCTGGCAGCCCGCCCCACCGGCGGCCCGCCGTCGTTCCGGTCTCCCATCGCGAGAAACAGGATATTCCCAACATGAAACGAATACCGTTCCCAGGTCCCTTCGATCGGATACGGCCGCCTGCCGGCGTGGACGTTGGAATACCCGGTATTCTCGCCGGTTGGATCCACCCATTTCCGGAACCACCACTGGCGCGGCTCGCCCGGACCGCTCGCGTCGTGGTTGCCCACGATATTGTAGAAGTCTTCGCGGGGATGAAGGGTCGACACGCTGTACTGACTGACGACCTCTTCTCCTTCCTCGTCGTCCGGCGGCGTCTGTGATCCCGACAGGTCTCCAATATCCAGCATAATATCCCACTCGAACGGAGGCCCGCCTTCCGCGCCGCCCTTTTCGGCCTGCAAGATCGCCTCGGCCAGGCTGCGGCGATTGCCCGCCGCCAGGTCCGTGCCCACGTGCGCGTCCCCTCCCGCCCACAGCTTGAACGTCTTTCCACGCACGAATCACCTCACTTCGCGGTATAGTTCGTTGTCAGGAGACACGCATCCCCGTGAATGGCGAGCAACGCCAGCCTCGCCATGCCGTGCAGCAGGTCCCCCGGAACCATCTGGGACTCGTACCAATCGATACCCGCCGCGCCCCGCACGAGACCCCCGTCCATATAAACCGGAATCAGCGACCGGGCCGTCTCCAGACCCCGCTCCAGCCAATCGGTGTCACCTGTCAGATCGTAAAGGTCGGCCAGCAATCATCCATCGCCGGGACCGGGACGGGTTCGGGCAAGCGCGAGTTCAGATACGAGCGAGCGGCATTTTTCGCCCACTTCAGGAGCCGTTCGTCCTCCGTCATCCTGTAGATGCACAGGGCGATCAGCGCCACGTAAGCCAGCGGCCAGTTCCCATAGATGCTTCCCCAGACGGGGTTCGTGCTCACCACTTCATTCGTCTCGCGCCTGCATGCTGCCACGAAGACGCCCGCGTCCGGGTCGTGGGGGGCCGACAGAAAGCCTTCGATATACACACCGGCTCGCTTCCGCATAAGGTCGATCAACTCCGGCGGGCTTCCGTCGAGCAGTTCAGCGGCCTCCAGCAGGCTGGCCGCGAGGGAGACCGTCTGCGGGGGGGTGTTCGCGTTGTGCATCAGCGCCGATGTTTCAGGACACCTTGTCTTGGACAGCAGCAGGCCGGCGGCGTCCCGGTGGGGCCACCAGTAGTCCAGCATGGTGCGGATCTGTCTCAGAAAATCCTCGCGTCTCGTCTTCACGCAGGCGAACGCCCAGTCCAGGATGTAAAACCCGCCGTGACGGGGAAAATCCGTGGACTCCGGTCCCCGGTCCAGCCGCTCTCTGCGCTCGACGTGGGCGTGCCGGATGTATTCCCTGGGCGCTCCGTCCTTATAGTGATAGTCCAGCCCTTCGGCAAACCGCTCGACGCAGCGGGGATTGAACGCATACAGCTTTTCCCACAGCCAGACGGGCGCCTGCCGCAGATGGTCGTGCAGCGTGGTGCCGGGCTCCTTTTTCGGATCGCCCAGGCGGTGGCTGTCGCCCACCCGGTCCTCTACGAGGTGCCAGTACGCGTGCTCCCCCCACGGGAACAGGCCGGTAACCGTATCCGTGCAATGGGTCGCGAACCGGTGCAGGTACCTGTCAGCTGCATCCCGGTAACCGTCACGGTCCAGGGTGTACATGATCTTGAGCACGTGCTGGTCGTGCATGAGATTGCTGCCAGGGAAAGCGCGGTCTCCCATGCGCTGTCCGTGAATCGGCGGCGGCAGTTCCGTCAACATCCGATGCGTTTCCAGATCCAGCATGGACGGAAACAGACCACTGTAGGGCTTTCCCGCCTCAACCAGCACGTCGATCGAATCGCAGACCTTGTTAAGTATCGCTTCAGGCGTCATGGCTTCTTGAAAACCCATACCTTCTCACGATCCGTTACCAGGACCTCGTCGTGTCCATCTCCGTCGAGGTCTCCGATGGCGGAGTTATGGCACGTCCCGAAATAACGGCCCCCGGCGGGAAATGACTCGAGACCGAACTTCTGAAACCGGTCGTGGAAATTCACCCTGACTTTCAGCCGCGCGAGTTCCCTGCCCGTGGGGTCCACCCACAACACGCGGTGTTCGGCGTTGGATCGGGCCGGCCATTCCAGGCGCATCAGGCTGTCTCTGCCCAGATCGGTCGCCCAGGGAATGACCGAATAATAGCCCATCGTCCGATGCCTGGACAACTCGCGGCCGCCGGAATTGACGATTGCGGCCTCCCGTTCCTCCGCACGTCCCATCGCCTTGTCCACAAAGGCCAGTTGCAGCCCGGTTTCGTCCTCGAAGAATCTTCCCGGCAGGATGTTCTGGCAATGATGCATCGGAACGGTGAACCGCACCGTTCCGTCCGAATTGTGTACGACCGCGTCGTGCCCGTCGTGGGCAAGGGCGAATTCGAGCTGTCCGTCGTCGTCGATGTCCGCGATCACCGAATCGTCCAGGTGGTCGTTTTCGGACATCGGCGGGTGGGACCACAGGGGGCCGCCGTCGTGGTCGAACAGGCTGAAGCCGATCAGGAGTTCGTCCAGCCCGTCGCCGTCCACGTCGGCGTAATTGCCGCCATGGCCGGCGCCGTCCACCTCCACCTCCCAGACCACGTTGAAGTTGTGGTCCAGCAGGAGAGAAGGATTCCCGTAGCCGTGAGTGGCCGAGGTGGTCACGCTCTTCGTGAAGATGTGATACCTGCCTGAGCGATCGGTCCGGACCGCTCGGGCGTAATAAAAACCCGAATGGGGCAGCCTGTGCGTGCTTCGCAACTCACCGGTGGCCCCTTTGTACACCATCAACTCGGATTTGTGGATGAGCATTATCTCGACCTGTCCGTCCCCGTCCAGATCCACCACCTGGCAGAAATTGCTTCCGTTCCACGAGAACGGTCTGTCGAGCCCCCACGGCTCTCCCACCTGCCATAGAATCTGTCCCGCCCCGTCGGTAAGGGTCAGACAGAAAAGCTCCTGTTCTTCCACGCCGGTCTTGTACCCCTGTACCTCAGGAAAACGCGGATCGAACGCTTCGTTGGCATGCGCGCCCGCGTTCTGCACGAACAGGACTTCGTTCTTTCCATCGCCGTTGAAGTCCTGCACGGTGAAAGCCGGACACCCCCACGGGCGCACGTCCCAGACAGCATCCGGATCGACAATCTTCATAAGGCGTCCTCCTCAGGACAGTGGAAAGTCGACCCGGGCGTTGCCCGCGTGGTGCGACTTCAGGATACCCAGGATAATCTCCAGCGACTTTCGCGCCTCCCTCGCGGGAGACACCGGGTCTCCGCCGTGTTCCAGCAGGTGCACCAGTTCCGCCACCAGGGCGCCCTTGGAATGCAGCATGTAGTGTTCCGTGACAATCTCGGAAGTGTCGAACGGGGTCCCGCGGATCAGCCTGGCAGACGTATCGGTCGCTTCCACACGCCCGTCTTCGCATGTCAGAACGAATCGCCACCCGGAAAAAGCCGTCTTGCAGGAGTTGAAAAAAGCCCTGACACCGTTCCCGAACCGGATGTAAGCCGAGGCATAGGGATCGCTCGCGGCATCCTTTCCTCCGCCTCCCTGATACTCGGTGAAATGTTCGAACCCGTCCTCGAGGTCCGCCACCAGCCAAAGGGGGTCTCCGTCGGCGAAAAAGCAGACCGTATCCAGGGCGTGGGTCCCGTTGCGAAACAGCATCGATCGCAGGCCGAACATCTCGCACTCGATGGTGCGTAGCGGTCCGATCTGCCCGCTTCTGATAATCTCACGCGCCTTGAGGTACTGCGGGTACCACCTGCGGGAGTGGTCGACTGAAAGAATGGTCCCGTTTGCTTCGGCCGCGGCAATCATTCGGTCGGCGTCTTCGAGCGTTGTTGCCAGGGGTTTCTCGCAAAGAATCGCGGGCGTACCGCGCTCTGCCGCGGCCACAACGATATCGGCGTGGAGGTGGTCGGACGTCGCGACGCTCACCAGATCGGGATTTTCGGCTTCCAGCATCTCCCGATAATCGACGTAGTAGTGCATCTCCGGCCACACGTCTTTCCAATTCTCCCGGAAACCGTCCAGCGCCTCCTTGCGAAGGTCGCACACGGCGGTCAGACGGGTCTGAGGACACCGGTAATAAGCCGAGGCGTGCGACATGGGCATCGCGCCGTATAGCGGCAGACCCTCCGCTTCCGCCGGACGTCTGGCCCCGATTCCCGTCAGCCCCACGATAACCGCACTGTATTCGCGTCCGGACATACGTTTCCCCCTTATCAGCCCGTTGAAAGAGCCCATCCGGGCTCCGTCCGGCCCTTGTGGCCGAATTCCCGCTGAAACGGTCTTCATCAAGAAAGTTGGGTTGCGCTCACACCGTAATGTATTCCGACGGCGTACTCGTGACGCCGCCGGCGTCCACCGCCACGACACGATAGGACATGCCCTTCTCCACGCCGTTCAGCGGCCAGCGGGCCTCTTCGACGTCGCCCAGCAGGTTCTCCTCCGTCGCGGAGAATCCGCCGGGCTCGGGGCACCCGTGAACACGATAACGCACCGCCGGGTTCCCGTCCACGTTCGCGGACCATTCCAGCGTTCGCACTTTACCCCGGCCCTTCACCGTGAGGTCGACCGGAAGGCGCGGTCCGTGGGGCACGAAGGAACGCACTTCGCTCCAGTCTCCCCACACGCCCTTTTCATTCCGCGCCCTGACACGCCAATAATAGGTTTCGTCAGGATTCAGGAGATTCGGAAACTCCGCCTGCCACGTCGTCCCGCCCGCGCAGGCGGTCCTTCCTACATATCGGTCGAATGCGGGGCATACGCACCATCTGAAGTCCGCGTATCGGCTCACCTGGATATGGTAATCGTCGACTTCCCCGCTGCCCCCTCGCGGACGCTTCCAGCGAAATTCGAAATCCAG
>JAGWBX010000088.1:0-7843 GCA_021295655.1 Candidatus Latescibacterota bacterium | reverse complement strand
TGTTCTCGCCGCAGAATAGCGAAGGCAGGGACCGCGTGGCGCACTGGATATCCGTATCGAAACGGATCGCGTCCAGTCCCACCCCGTGGGGCCGGGACCCCGCCCACATGGCCACTTTTATGTAGTACTGATAACAGGGCCCCATCCGCCATCCGAGGTCGGTTTCCCCACGCCAGTCGTTCAGCGCCGGGTTCAGGTACCAGTCCAGGTCCACGCAGGCGTCCAGACGCCGTCCGATGGCGACCCACAAGGACCGCCAGGTTTCGCCATCCTTGGAAAACAGTACTTCCAGGCCGTCTTCCTGCGTGTCGCATCGACATCGGATGCCCAGCCGCGCCCCGGCAATTGCATAGGGAGACGCCACCCGCCACACCACCTCCGAAACCTCGCCTTTCTTTTCCGGATGCAGGGCAACGCGACTCCCCGAAGTCTCCTGCGCGACATTGATTATCGATTCCATCCCATTCAATGCGAGCGGACCGCGAAGGTCGGGCCGGTACGCCAGTTTCCCGTTGGAATATCTCACGGTCGGGTAGAGCCGTTTCCCCCTGATCACGTTCTTTCCCACGTTGTCCCAATAGCGGACGAGTTTCTCCCCCGGCCGGAGCCGCAGCGCCATCGTCTGCGCTGGCGGGTATTCGCCAGGCGTCTGCTTTATCTTCCCCGTGGCGTCCATCCATGCGCCGCCCTTATTGGGCGGATAGACGTACTTGCGTTCCCGGAAGGGCGTGTAGTAATAGTCCTTCTCGGGCAGATCGCGCCCACACAGCCCCAGATTGCGGTGGGAGCGGCGCAGCAGGTCGATATCCCGGGAAAAGTCCTCGGATCCTGCAACCGTCCTGTTGTCCCGCTTGAGGAAAAACACCATCAGGTCCGTGTCCAGAAAATGCCAGTCCCCGTCCGCGAACGCCTCGAAGATATCGTGCCCGCAACTGCGCCCGCGCCCGTATCCGTCAATGGTGCCGCCGAGCCAGATTTCGCGGCTCTTCACGCCCATCTGTTCGGCGAGGCGACGGCTGGTGATCGCGTTGGCCACGCAGCCCTCGAACCCGTAGACGTTGAAGAGTCTGACCGGGTCGCTGGTCTGGTCGAACCAGGACAGACCGATGCGGCTGTCATAGAGCTCGTCCACCACGAATTTCCAGATCGCCATCATCCTGTCCCGGTCGTCCAGCCGGCCGCCCCCGGCGATGCCGGCGATCTCTCTTGTCATCGTTTCCACCGACCACCAGTCCCGTTGCCCGTTGGCAACCACCCACGGGTTCTCCACGTCGTTCTCTCCCAGGTTTTCGATGACGACGTACTGGTTGGGTTCGAAGACCTGGTCGTACGGCGGCATACTCGAATTCGGACCGGGACAGTAGACCTCCGGGCCAACCGTGACCGTATTGGATTCGTCCAGGTACCCGCCCATGGAAATCGTGATTTCCTCGCGCTTTTCCGTCAGCACGAAACGGCGTTCCTTCTGCGCGCGGGGCACGGTAACTTTAAGCGGAGTCCCTTCATCGAGGCTGCTCGTTTCCGGATACAGACTGGGCGCCCGCCATTCCGCCGCCTTATAGTAACAGGTCCTGCCGGGCTCCAGATGCACGGTATCGTCGTACGTCTCCTCGAACGCCACCCCAACCTCTTCAAAGGGTCCGGTTGCCCGCCGCGACCGGTATATCCGGGCCCCGGCGTGATCTGCCAGTTCGACCCCCAACCGCACGCGGTTCACCTCAACCTGCAACACACTTAATTTCAACATTGCTGCCCTCCGTGTCATCCTTCATACGCGCGAGTCAGGTCGCGTCGTCGCCGCCCGTTTTTTCCCGCCTGGCGATCCGCTCGATCTGCGGTTGGATGTAAGACATCACGGCGGCGAATACAACCAGGCCCCACCCGATCGAAAGGACCAGGTGGCCGGCGACCAGTGCACGCGCCGCCAGGGACTGAGGTATGATTTCCGAGTAATCCCTGGCCAGAGAGGTAAAGAAAGAGAACGCAATCCAGTCGACGATGCCGGTCGCGTTCCCGTCGCCTGCAAACGCGTCCCGGCTGAATCGCCCCAGCATGCCGTAAAATCCGGCGAACAGGACAATCAGCGTCAGATACCCGATCGCAAAGCTTCCAATCGGGACCCACATTACCCTCAGGTACTCGGTGAGTTGCCTGTAAACGCGAAGCCGCGGCTGAATCCACACCGCGGCCGCCCGCCCCGTCAGGAACGTGGCGATCGGTACGATAATCATACACACGACGATATATATCGTCGCGATCAGAATAGCGCTGATCGGAACGTCGTTTACGTGGACGGTCCGGCTCTCGAACTCCCCTGCTGCCAGCAATACGACAGAGGTCCACATCGCCAGGGACCCGAGTATCAGCAACACCGGTGGACGGAAACGGCGCCTGGAAGCGATCTGTCCGTACGAGCCCGCAATAAGGGCGGTCGGCGCGATCACCATTAGTGAAGATATCAGCCCGTGGACACCGAGTCCGGGCAGCAGACCCAATCCGAGCAGGACCGACATCGTGAGGGACTCAAGGACGGCGCGGCGGTATCCGCTGTGGACCGTCGGAGCAATGCCGTCGACCAGACCAACGGCGAGCGCAACAACCGGCGGAACGATGAAAAGTGTGCCGTCCTGGGGTATGGTGCCGGCCAGTAGCGCGGTAATCAGCCCGGCAACCGAACCGATCAGGATGCCCGTGGACAGACCGGCACGCTGTCCCATGCGAAGGCCCAGGCCGATGCCGAACGCGAGCCCGGAACCCGCCCCCATCAGGACGTCCTTGTGCACGCCGGTGATCGCGTAACCGAACGGTACGACGACGACCGCGACGCCGGCGGCTATCCTTAAGCAAGGCCAGGCCGTCTCCAGCAGGGCCCGGAGCGACAGACGCCCCCACGGAAGCCTAGCGGCGGGCATAGCCGATCGCTCCTGAATTGTTGGTTTCTTGAGTCCTGCACCGGAAATATCCCACTATTCATTCCCCGATTTATCCCGTCTCGCCACCCGAGAGCCAGAATCTCCCCTGCCCACCTGAAGTTCCCTATTCCCTTGCCCTTTTCGAGAAGCGGGGAGACGGAAGACGCAAGACGGGAGAGATTGCCTGCCCCGTGAGGTTTCAGTTCAGACCGGAGGCATAGAGGAAGATCAGATCCGGCAAGGATTTCTTCTACCGTCTACCGTCTCACGTCTTCCCGCCCTTTGCCATTCCCTTTGTGTCTTCGTGTCTCCGTGTGAGCCCTATCTCGTCGTTGCCGGCGTCCGTATAGGGGTTGCGATTTAATCTCGCTCTCGTCAAGCGCCGAACGCGGCGGCGAAGGCGATGAAATCCGCGAAGCCGACGCTGCCGTCGCCGTCCAGATCGTACCTTTCGTCGAACGAACCGGTGTCCGACGTCGAACCGAAGTGCCGCGCGAACGCAATGAAGTCCTGAAAGTCAACCTGCCTGTCGCCGTTGAAGTCCGCCGATCTCACCTCGGGGGGACCGTCCAGGACTGCCCTGGTGTGAAGGATGTGCGGAATCTCCAGCCCGGGTCTGCCGATGCGGTCGAACAGCGCCCAGAAAATGTCCCAGATCCGCGGATCCCACCGGCACAGCTCGATCCAGCCACGGATGATGGTCGCGTCGCCGTCCTGCCGGTCAACGCGGGATCCGATTTTCGGGTTCGAGAGCGACCCGTTCCACATCTGATCCGTCAGCGTCCGGGCGAACCGCAGCATGTCCCCCCGCGTGAAGACAACGCCCCGCCGGTAGGCCTCCACGGCGAACTCAACGTCGATGTGCCCGTGGCTCGTGTCCTCCGTTCCGCTCTGATCCGGCCTGCCGGCCTCCACCCAGTCCCAGTAAGCCCAGGTATACGCATCGCCCGTTTCCTTCAGGGAATTCCGGAAGAACGCGGCCATCTGCGCGGCGCGCTCCTCGAACAGCGGCTCGTCCGACACGTCTTTCAACACCAGGTAGACGCGGCCGAGCGCGAGGTACTGGTTGTGGGGGAGGATGCGGTTGGGAAATCGTTCGGCCGTCGATTCGGTAAACCGGTACGCCCCCATACCGGACGCCATCTGCACCCAATGGCGCTCCTGCTTTCTCAACACGCGCTCCTCGATCAGACCGAGGTACGCGCGCGCCTTGTCCCCGTAGCGTGCCTTCAGGGTCCCGTCGCTGAGGGTCAGTTCGATAAACTGCGCGATGGGGTACAGGATCATCCCCTCGTGTACGGCGTATTCCAGGGGTCGCACCGCCCACGTTTCCACGCGGAACCTGTCACCGATTTCGGGGATCCTGTCCAGCCGAAGTTCGAAACCGGGAATGCCGGGGATACTCTGACCCAGAGAATATGGACCGTCATAGACCACTTTGCCGCGGGTGAGGTCCCGCACCACGTACCGGTTCGATGCGACCCGTTCGACGATGAACTCCGCGTCGATCGCCTCGTGGGCCTGCTGAATATTCGTGACGGTGGCCTCCAGCGGTGTGACGGCCGCCGTCCCCCGGTTGTGCAGCGATTCGGCCCGCATCCGAGACACGGAATACCGGTCGGTGTGCCACCCCGGGACCCCGTCGCCGTCGTGGTCGCTCATATTCGCGACCATCCGGTCGAAGTGGTCCACGAGCTTATTCAGCCACCGCGTGTTCCTGGTCGTGCGGTACATCTTGACGTATGCGTTCAGGTAATAGCTCTCACCCCACGCCAGCGTGGCGGAACTCGGGTTCTCGGAATATCCCTTTCCCGCGTTCAGCGAGACGTCAAAGCCCACGAATTGCTTTGCCAGGGCTTCCGGGTCGAATCCTGCGATCTGCGCCGTCGTTTCCCGACCTTCGAGCAGCGCTAGGAGGCCAATCGCTGCGACAAAGGCGGATCCAACGCGACGTTTCGTCCCCGTACTCATCGGTTGTTCAAAAAAACTTTCGAAACGGCATCTTTCCCGCGAAGCGGAATCCGTGCCAGTGAGTACCGTTTTCTCAATGTGGCGCCCGGCCGTTCCCGTTGCCCGTGGGCTCTCCGTCAACCACCGTACTGAAAGCGAATTTCGCGTTCCTCGCTTTTGCCGCTGACAAGATCCTTTATTTCGACTTCAAGCACATTCACGCCGTGTTTGACCTTGCCGAGATCGATTTCCAGGTAACCCTGTTCGTTCGGGTTGGTACCCTCGTGTTCGTACGAAACCGAGACCGAGGGTCTCTTGCTTCTGAATAGCGATCGGAGACCGGACGCGACCGATCCGAGCGCCCCGCGAATGGGTTTCGAAACGTATCGCACCACGTACTTTACCTTGAAACGCGTCTGCCCGAACCGGTCCTTCTTCAAGTTGTAGATCTCGTAGTATGCGTATACCTGCTGGGCTCCCCTGTAGTTCCGGGTTGGCATGGGCACAACCCACACTTCGCCCTTTTTGAATCGCTCCTGCAGCTTCGTTTCGCCGATTGTGGCGGCAAGTTGTATGTCGCTGATCCGCAGCCGGTCCTCGGGATAATCCTTCACTTCCACCGACTGTCTGTATATTCCGGTATGGCCGGAAAGCAGATCCTTTATCTGAACCTGAAGGTCGTATTTCCCCGGCGGAACCTGTAGTTTGAGCAACTCCGGCATGAATGCTTTCTGGGATCCTCTGTAGTCGCTCGCGACGCGGTAGGCGCGGCTGGAATCCGTCCGGTGAATCTTGCTGTAGTCCGCGTTGGCGAGGGCCATCGCGCATTTGATCTGGATATATGAGACGTCGCGCCTGCGGGCGACCTTCACCTGTGTGGCGGGTATCCCATAGTAGACCTCCAATGTGGTCCCCCCCTCAGGCGCCCGGAAACTGGCCAGGTCGAAGTAGAAGTCCAGCGGGGGATGGTGAAATCTGGGACGGTAGACGTCGGGCATGCGGGAGACCGCGTTTCGAAAAACGACCCCCGGGGCGTATTCCGTGAAGCGGGACATCCGGGAAACGTCCGTATCCAGCGATGGAGGCGGGATCGGCGCAAAGTCGAAAGCCCCTGTTCCCCTTTCGTCCGTAAAAGTAATTTCCATGCCGTTTCCGATACGCGTATACGTCCAGGTTTCCCATGGCACGGTTCCGACCTCGTTGTCCAGTGTGATCGGGGCGTACCCGCCGAAATTGAGCCGGGTATTCAGATTCCCGAACTCGTCGAAACGGCTGTCTTCCCTGATCATCGCCGTCGGGTTTTCCTCATTCTCCGCCAGTGCCGACACCTGGGAGGCGTCAATGCCCACTTCGTCGTTAGCCGTGGTCGCGCCGGCTGCAACCGGGGTAACCTCCTCGTCGAAGAGCGTGGCCTCCAGATGGCTGCGATTCGCCCGAACCGGAAACACGGGTCCTGTAAACGTCAGCAGCGCGGCCTCGTCGCCGTAGAGTGCCACCGCCATCCGGTCCCGTACCGCCTGGACCTTCGGATTTTGAACAAATTGCCTGCGCGTGGACCGGGACCGGTAATCGGGTTCTCCGTAGCGTATGTACACCTCGCCGCGCTTGTCCCAGGGGCGGGCGCCCGTGGCGAAGAAGGTCCGGGCGTACCAGACGCGGCGATAGTGCTCGATGATCCGTTCATTGATCGCGGTCAGGATATCGGAATCCCTCTTCAGCCAGAACCTGTTGAGGAAGGTTGCCCTTTCCTCCCCTGTGGCGGCCCGGAATGCTTCGAGTTCCTCCGCGGAGGCGATGAGTGAGATGTCTGTATAGAGGCCGCGCTCGGCGGGGTCCAGCGTCTGCAGGTACAGCTCGAAGAGCTCCAGGGCCCGGCCGAACCGTTCCAGGTAGAAATGCGCCTGCCCGGCCAGTGGAAGCAGCCGGGTCTTCGACGGGTGCGTTTCGATAAAGGGGGTAATGTATTCGTCGATCTTGTCGAACTGCCCGAGCTGGACCAGCGAAAGTCCGAATTCGTAGCGTCCTTCGGGGTTGTCGGGTTCCAGTTCGATGTAGGTCGTGTAATAGCCCAGGGCCTTTTCGTGGTCTTCTTCAAATCGTCCGTAGGCCTCCCCGAGAAGCCGATAGGCCGGACCGTAAGCGGCGTTGATCCGGATGGCGGTCCTGGCTTCACCGACGGCCTGGCGAAAGTTGAAAAACGCCTCCACTCCCTTTCCCGAATTTCGCAACCTGGCGAGCCCAAGACCCACGTAGGTGCCCGGAAAGTCGGAATCGAGCTTCTTGGCCGATTCAAATGCAATGATGGCGGATTCGAAATCTCCCGCTTTCAACAGGGCGTACCCCTGGCGCGTCAGAAGGTTGGCGTTGCCGGGGAGCGCCTTTACGAGTTGCCCCAGAATTTCGGCGGCTTCCTCGTAAGCACCCGAATGCACGAGCCGTTCGGCCGCGGAATCCAGCGAGTCGCGCGCGGCCGGGCGAATGGCGGGACCGGACTGCTCACCCGCGGGTGCTTCCGACACCGCGGCAACGGCGAGAATCCACAGCGAGAAACACAGTCGGACCGGACGGCACGGCCTGCAACGACAGACAGGGTTTTCCATAGCCTTACTCCGCGAACCGGTTTTCCGTTTGTTTGAAATCGAGTCGACAACGAGAATCGTTCTATTGGAAACCTGATCAACCCGCGGTTCCGGGACAACAGCCCATGATCGCCCGACACCCGGACGGTCCGCTGTATGTCGTGCCTGATCCCTGGACCCGTCTCCGGGGTCAGTACGCTTATGGGGGTTATTTATTGCACTAACCTCAATGCGAAAATAATTTAGATGAATTTCGGAGCATTGAGGACTAAGCGTAAATGCGAATAAGTCTTTATTTTTCAATAGGAAAAGGCCTTCCATTTTGGTATATTGGGAAGCGTCGAAACCCCCAATTAACCCAAAACGAAAGGCCACGTACAGTGAGACGAAAGAAAGCGGATT
>JAGWBX010000029.1:53785-102915 GCA_021295655.1 Candidatus Latescibacterota bacterium | reverse complement strand
CTGCCGGCGCGTTCCTGATAGCCGTCGGGGACAAAGACGTACAGCTTCCAGAGCCGTTCGTACTGGTCCTCCACCGCCTTCACGTCGAACGGCGGACTGTCGAGCGGTTCGTTGAGGCGTCGGACGCCGGTCTTCGTTTTCGTGAAAACCCTGGCCTCCTTGATGGAGGATATGTCCGGGCAGTACAGGATAACCTGATCGGGCTCAACGACGATGGCGTCGGCGATTTCCCGTTCCACCCGCTGTCTGGATTCGATGGACCTCGTGTACGATGCGATCAACTCATCCCTGGCGCGCCGGCCGATTTCTCCTGTGGACAACACGTATGCCCGTTTCAGCAGATCGCGGTAGACCACGCCGCGGACCAGGCGTTCGATGCGTTCGTCCTTTCGCGCGATGAGAGACCGAAGAAGCCCGCCGTCGGTAAGGTTCCGAATGTCTTCCTCCCGAAGACCTAATTGCACGGCAAGTTCCACCGCCTTGGCGATCATGGCGCCGGATGCGACCTTTGCATGGTGATAATAGACGCGTTCGGTGAGGAAATAACGCAGGCGGAGAAGATGCAGCAGTTCCGTCCGGGTGCTGAGTTTCTCGAGGTTGATCGCGAGCTTGTTGTCGGCAACGGTGAAGGTGCTCAGAATACGGTCGTCGTAATCGTGCTTCAAGCCCGCGAAGTACGCGTCGCGGCGTAGGTAGTCCAACAGGTCCGCGTCGACCGTGCTGGTAACGATCTGCCTCATCCAGGGCGGATCGAAGCCGCGCTCGGTCAGGAGAGCGACCACCTGCTCTCGCTGACCGGAGGCGTCTAGTGCGCTCGCCAGTTCGTCCTGAGAGAGCGCGTGTCGCATCCGGTCCGCCGAATCGTGGCGTGGAAACAGCTTGCATTCGTCTTCAAACGTATGGCCGAACGGGAAATGAGACACGTCGTGGACGAGTGCCGCCAGGACAACCGCGGTTTCCTGGTCCGTACTTACGCTGGACCCGGAATCTCTGAGAACGCCTGCAATGTGCCTCGCCATCGCGGCGGTGCCCAGGGAGTGTTCGAACCGGGTATGCGTACACCCCGGGTAAACGAGATGGGCGGTGCCCGTCTGGCGGATGCCCCGCAGCCGCTGGAACTGGCGGGTATCCATCAGCCGGCGTTCCACTTCGTTGAACCGGATGTCGCCGTGGATTGGATCACGAATGACCATGGAAAAGAGCCTCAATAGCCGAACGCCGCCGTCGCATCACCCCCATCCTCCCGGCCGTTCAAAGGTAACCAATCGGCCGACACGTGGCAATGCAAACGCGCCATGCGTAACGGGCTGCCGGTGAAGAAGCCGCGCGCGGATCGTCCGGAGCTGTCGATCAGAAGTAGAATTTCAGCCCGGCGAACAGCCGGTCGATATCCGTTGTGTTGCCGTCCGAAAAGATAAAGTCCCTCTTGTAGTTCAGGCCCAGTCGTATCCGGTCATTGACAATGATGTCGATGCCCGCGCCGGGGGCAAGGCCGAAGTTGCTTTCGCCGTCCTCCGGCTTGTAAAGCCCCGCCTGCGCGGAGAAATAATAGACGAATGGATCGGCGTTGTAGTCCATGCGGGAACCCACGCTGTAAATGGACAGCTTTCTGTCTGAGAGATACGCATAACCGCCTTCGATCGCCAGCCAGCCGTCCCGCTCGTAGCCCAGATTCAGGCTGTACAGCAGACCGGAGCGGCTGTCGTCCGCGTTTCTGTCGAATATCCCGGAGCCGAATGCCGGGTTGATGTAGAATCGGCCTTCGGGGCCGCCGAACGGGTAGCCGCCGCGGCCCAGTTCGCTGCCTTCGGGACCGTCGGTCCGGCCGGGCTCTCCGGCCTCCAGCGGCATGCAGAACAGTGCGCCGCAGATGGTGAAGATCAGGGCGAGGCTTGCGGATTTCATGACGATTCTCCTTTTGTATTTGACTGGGGTACGCTGCCGACAACCTTCGGATCAGATTCCGATGTGCCGTTTCTTGTAAGCTTTCCGGATTTCCTTCTCGTCGGTCCAGGCGATTTCCGACGTAAGCAGGTTGGTCAGCTGGAAGGTCGCCTTGTAGTAGATCAGCTTGTTCTTTCCGACTTCCTGCACGTTTGCCGTGAGGGTGCCGGTCAGCAGATACTCCGCGCCCGTCTGGCTTCCCGGACCCCTGGCCTGCTCCGGATCCACGTATCCGGACTGCTGGTACTCGTACTCCTCGGCGATATCCCGGCGATTCTTTACGTCGGCAAAACGAAATCTGCCGCTCTGGATGAGCTGTGTCCGGACCTTGTTGGAAAGCATCGTCATGTCTATATGTTCTGCTGTTCGGTTGCGCATTTTTCCGATCATGACAACGGGCGAGCCGTTGTTTCCGACAATGTTGCTCACAGCCATGGATTGGATCATTTTCTTCGCGATGAGTTGCATGTCGTTTTCGCTGAACCGGTCATCCAGCAGTGCAATGGTGTTGGGATCTTCGTACGAGCCCTTCGTGAAGGCTCTGGGCCCCGCGCAGCCAACGGCGAACGCGAGAACAACGGCGAGGGCGATGCAGTTTCCTGGATTCACGGCGAATCTCCTTTCGGTATGATGGATGGTGCGGCGGCAATGCCGTTTCACGTTTGGATCCCCACGGGTGGTTGCGATTTTAATTCCATTCGCATTGGAAATGAGCGCCCGACATGTGCCACTTGTAGGGCAACAGGACGTCCTGGCGATAGCGCACCTGCAGCCGGCAGTCCTGCAAGGGCGAACTCGCGGGATAGTCGAAGGCGAATTCGTGCACGCCGGCACGATCGGCCTCGGGAATATCCGACGACTTGAAGATGTCCGGTCTGGTCGACGTGAAGACCTGCATCGTTTTGGACCCGGACGTCTTCAGCGGCACCCGGTCCGCAAACGTGATGCGCCGGACCTGTTTGGGCAGCAGGGGATCGGTAAGGTCCACCCGCTCGTCCCGCCGCCAGGTCCCCGCCAACACGGCGCCCAGGTCCGCGGTGAAGATGCGTTCGGTGGGGCCGTCGGGTATGATTACGTAGAGATACCGTTTGCGGGCTTCTCGCGACCGGCCGGCGAATTCGAGCTGAATCGCGAGGCTTAGCGCGCGGTTCGGAGGCAGCGCATGGAGCGAGATCGCCTGAAGGACCGTCTTCGAAACGCCTGCTTTCTTGAGTTCGATCAGCGCATTGGCCGACGCGTTACCCGCAAACCGGCGCTCGCGAACCATCCTGCTGATCGCTTCGTCACCAAAGTCATTCCTGCTGAGATTGATGACGTCTTCCAGGGTGAGCGGAAGCTGGTCGGAGCGTTCGTAGATGGGGGGCAGGTTCCTGCCGTCCCACGTCACGATGTTGACCACGGCGCCCCGCGTCGGAATGTCCGTCGCCAATCCCGTATGGCTCCACCCCGCGAGGGCCAGGGTCAGGCCGATCCGGATCAGATGCTTCATGGTGTTCCTCCTTTCGGTTGCGGTGGCTATTTGTACGTCCGGTAGTTAACGAAAGTCCGAGTTCCAGGCCGGATTTGTATATTCGAAATCGTCCCGGTTTCGATGACGCGCCCCCGACTGTCGAGGGATTCCAGCGTCAGGGTGTGCGTGCCGGCGGGGAGGTTTAGCCTGCCGATCTGCACGTTGTGCGGCAGCGACACCCAGCTACGGGTATCGGCCGCCTCGGTTGCGGCAGAGAACAGATTGACGATGAAGCCAAGGACTTTGTTCTTCTCTTCCGCCTTGACCGAAGCCGAGTACTTGACCAGGCCTCGCGCGACCGTACGGGCGAGCATCGAGGGCTGTTTGTCCTGAAACGTCTGCCACGCGATGGCCGACAGGTCTTCAGCCAGTGTGGTGGTGGTCTGACGTCCGGCGGCGCTGACCCGTATGGTCTGGGTACCTGGCGAGGCATCCTCGTACGCGGGCAAGGCCACGCGCAACCAGTATTTGACTTTTGATTTACCCGCATAGTGGGGTTTGAAATGCCGGTATGCGATTTTCCGGGAGGCACGGTCGAGCCCGTCCTTTTTTCCGGCAAAGTCATCTCCCTCGTAGATCGGTAGGCTTATCTCCTCCTGTACCTTGTGCGGCACGAAACCGATTTCCGAGAAGACGATCAGCTCACCGCCCGTGGTTGAGCGCCAATCAGAGGCGGCGACTGATTCTTCGGGATTATCGACAAAGTCGAGGGCCATTTCAACACGCCTGAGGTCCCTTCCGAGGGCATCGGGCGCCTCAAGGCCAAAGGCTTCGTGATACGTTTCATATGCATCCAATGCATTTCGGTAGGACACGTACGCGTCATTGAGTTCGCCGGTCGCTTCGTAGATCAGACCGGTTATGTAGTGAATGAAGGCATCGTTCCTGTACGTGGCGTCGTAATCGGCCCGCGCCGCGTAGCGGTCCAGTTTAAGGTTGGCCTTCCGGCATTCCACCAGGGCCTCTTCCGGTTCGTCCAGATACCAGTAGTTCAGCGCCCTGTAATAGTTGATGAACGCGAGCTCGAACTCCTCGCCGCGATAGGCGCGTACCTGGTCGTTGGTGATCAGCGAAGCCGCCTCGCGAGACAGGGAACGTGTAAAGAGCCGGTCAGAGAGCCGTTCCGCAACTTCGAAGTAACGGTTGGACGCGCGGTATTCGCCTCTGTAGTGCGAAATAAGGCCGTTCTCCATAAGATAGAGCAGGCGTGCGGGGCCTTTGCGGGCCTTCCCGAGGGTCTGCAGCGCGGTTTCGTAGTGGCCCCCGGCGAGGCTGCTTCTGAAGGAGACGGCGTTGTGTGTGTAGGTGGCGCAACCGGTGAAGAAGACGCACAGAAGCAGGCCGGATTGCAATTTGAACAGGTTTTTCATGGAAACTCCGCAGACCCCGAAGGTATCGAGGTCCCGCAAATGGAGATGAGGCAGTTTTCTTTGTCGTCCGTTGACGCCGCCGAATGGATATGCAATCAGCGTGCCAATAAAACAAAACATTTATAAACAATGAGATATGAATTCATCGTGGCTGGCGAGTCTGTCGTGTGTCGTCCACACTTGTGAACATGAACGACATTCGGCTGCACCGTGGAACGGGATCATACCTCCCTCCCCGAGCCCGGAATGTCCAGACCGGCGGCGGCTGGACCGAAGTAAAGAAGGGCGCCGCTCGGCGCGGGGCCGGTTTTTCCGTGAATCACATTAGGGGCACGAATGGGAATTGGGTGCCCTACGAGCTCTCCAGGAACTCCCGGCCTAAGGAGATGAACGGAATGACACGGAAAAACCCCCCACCACAACCGTGCGGACGAAGGTTACCCTCGCGAGGGCTGGCGATCCGTTTCGTACTTGTGCCGCTTTTCGCTGTTTGCTTTTGACCGTAGAGGGCATTAAAACTTCGTCATATGACACCCTCGGACCCGGTCTGTCACTAACAGGAAAATGGAAATGGATCACGAATGAGGGCGCCAAACCGGTGACGGTGTCTTCTTGCGTCTTACGTCTTACCGTTTTTGAGGAACACGCCATAGGCAGGAAATTTGGGGAGATGTGGACGTTGACTCTCGACTTTGATTCACGCTGACGGCTGAGAGCTGATAGCTATTTGCTGCTTTTTTTGAGGATAAACAAAAGGCGCCCTGGCAGGACGCCTTGCGGTACGCGTTTAGAGATTTGAAGGTGACTCTAACGACGCTGGCGATAGAGAGAGCCATCTACGGAAGCGGCCATGGCTGCTTCATCGAGGCGATGGTCGAGAAACGCATTGACGCGGGCGGCCTCCCGGGCGGGATCCGCCAGAATCTGCCGATGTTCCGCATAGAGGGTACGGAAGCCCGGACGTCCGGACAGCCAGGCTTCCGTCTGTTGGAGATGTCTGCGAAAAACCCGGGCAATCTCCGCGTTTTCCGCCTGCCCGCCCGGCTGCACTCCCCGCCGGACCAGCATACGGTCCTGTGAGGCGAGCACTTCTTCCAGGTCCCTGCGCATGAAGATGATTCTGTACGTGTGTGTTTCCGGCAGGTACTTCAGCAACTCGGAGATGATTTTGACGGCCTTGCCCCTGGCTTCGGGCAGCCAGTTCCGGTCCGACTTCAGCGCCTTGACGTTCTCATACTCGAAATAACCTTTGAGATTGTCTTCATCGGCGGTTCTCAGCCCGTCGGTCAAAACGTCCATGCCGCCCGCTTCAATCATCTGCATCATCATGGAGGTGCCCGATCGGGGCAGTCCGGAGACGACGACTATCGTATCGGGATCGATCATTTTTTCCCTTCGACCGTGTCGCCCGAAACGGACCGAAGACGCGGGATGCAGGGGATCTCAGAGATAGCCCAGCGATTCGAGACGGTCTTCCATCAGCTTTTTCTCTTCCGGGGTATAGGCCGGGCGGGATGCCTTCTCGTCTTCCGGTGCGCTCAGGGATTCAGGAATTCCCGACGCATCGAGAAGGCGATTGTATTCGTCGACGTCCAGCAGAACGCCGACGCAGTTACCCGCCTGGTCCACCACGAACCGCGGCTCCGTCATCTCGATTGTCCCTTGATTGGCGTATTGGAGTCCGGGATAACACGGCGGGCGCAACGTCTTTCAACGGGGCACCGAACCCGGACGGCGCCTATTCGTTTATTGCAATTTACCGCGCCCGAGGATGTCCCATACGGCTTCCACCCGGTTGCTGCGAATGCCGTAAATCTCATTGTGCAGGAAGACCGTCATGTCGCTGTATCCGGAAATAAGTTCGATCTTGTCGCCGATTTTCAGCGGGTGGACGGGATTCTTAAGTTCCAGATAGCCGTGTTCCGCCGACAGGCCGACAATCTCTATGCCTTCCCGGTCCTTCACCCACGGCAGTCCGAACTGGGACGAAGTTGTTTTTCGACCGGCGTCGATATAAGCCCGGTCGGACGCGGGACGGCTGACCACCGTGGCAAGAACGGAGAGGGCGTGTTCCAGGCCTTGCACGCCCAGCGACGTGGCGTAGAAGGTGTCCATCATGATCCCGCCGCCGGCCTGTATTTCGGTGAGGCCCGGACAGTCCGGGGTGAACGCCAGCGTTCCGGTACCGCCCGCGCTGACGATCGGACAGTCAATGCCCGACGCCTCGATGCGTTCGCGTGAGCCCGCGAGAAGGGCAACGGCCTCGGTGCACGCGGCCTCTTTCTCCGGATCGGGCAGATCCATCGCCTGGCCCTCGTAGCCCATCAGACCCGAGAACAACACGCCTGGCGCCGCGTCGGCCTGCTGCGCCAGTTCCAGGGCCGGTGTTCCCGGTCCCACCCCGCATCGTCCCATCCCTATATCCAGTTCCACCAGGACGCGTACGCGAACGCCTACGGCCTGGGCGGCTTCCGATATCATATTGACGTGGACGGGATGATCGATGGCGACCATGACGTCCGCATGCCGCTGCAGATGGGTCAGGCGGGCCATCTTTCTCTCACCCACGACCTGGTTGGCTACCAGGATATCCCTGATGCCCGACGCGGCCATGATTTCCGCTTCACCGAGTTTCGCGCATGTAACTCCTATAGCGCCGGCGTCGAGCAGTTTGTGCGCAATGGCCGGGGTCTTGTTACCCTTGGTATGAGGGCGCCAGTGAACGCCGCATGCCTTACAGCGGGCGGCAATACTGGCGATGTTGTTCTCCAGAAGGTCCAGGTCGAGCATCAGCGCCGGCGTATCCAGGTCCCACTTTTCAAACCCTACGGGAGAGTAGCTCATTCAAAGTTCCTCGAAACGGCTTCCAGTCACAGTTATTTTCTCTTCGCGATACCGGCGAGCGTGTCGCCGGTTATTCTGACAGTGTGGGTATCGACACGCGCCACGCCGGGACCGGAGGCCTTGGAAGCCGCGCTGGATTCAGCCCTGTACTCCGTTTCAAACGTGTAGGGCCCCGGAACGCGGTAAGACGTGAATTCCCCGATGCGTCCCATTGCCCTTTTCGCGCCTTCGCGGATGAGGTCCCTGGCTTTTGCAGGAGAAAGCGTGAGCGCCGCGGTACGGCTGAGTCCCTCCTTGACAACAACGCCTTCGATATTTTCCACGTAGTTTCTCGCTTCGTCTACGGCCGCCCGGTCGCCGCTGATGAACGCCGTGGGAACGCCGGCCTCGGCGGCGCTTGCGATGTTGAACCCGATTTCACCGATGAGTTCTCCATTCAGCCAGCAATTGGAAATTGCGCGCGAACTCCAGCTGTGGCACAGAACACCCGCGGGCGTATTTTCCATCGCGTGGTGGCCATACAGAAACATGGCGTCGAATTCAATACCGAGATCCCACGCGGAAATCAGCGGACGGCCGAACATCACCCTGGCTTCATAATGAACCAGTTCGATGTTGATTCCGCCGCTGCCGTGCCCGTCAAGGACGATAACCTGGCCCGCCCCGCCATCAATGGCGCCGTCCACAAGCGCGTTAATTTCAAGTGTGGACAGGTTTTTTGCCTGGTCGTTGTACCTCGTATTATCGTACGTCTGCGTATGGAAGTCGACAACGCCCGCGGCGCCTTCGAGGTCGCAAAGCACGAGGATATTCATGGGGATCCCTTCAGGTGTCAATCTTCGAATGCCGACGGCGCGTACAGCCTGCCGGCGCGGATGGTGGAAACCGCTTCGAGTTTATGTTCGGCCGACCGGGTCCCGCCGCGGGTATCGGCAAATTCGAAGCTGCCCGGCTTGAGTTCGAGGATGGCCAGATCGGCACACGCGCCCGGCCGCAGGGTGCCGATTTCGCCCAGTACGCCCATTTGGCGCGCCGGGGCCGCCGTCACCTTGTCGAGGGCCTGTTCCAGCGTAAGGCCCAGAACGAGGAATTTTGAGACGGTGGTGACGAGGTCGAAAACGGGGCCGTTCAGATTGTAGACGTGGAGGTCGCTGGAAATGGCGCCCGGCGGAAAGTCCTGGGACATTGCGGCCTCGGCAACGTCGAACGAAAAGCTGCCCTGGCCGTGCCCCACGTCGAACATGATCCCGTTTTCCGCCGCCGTGCGCGCGGAAGGACGGACCGCGCCGGAATTGTCCAGAATACCGGTGTCGCTCCGGTGAAAGCAGTGGGTGACGATATCTCCCGGGCGAAGTTCATCAATCATCTCATCGAACGAGAGTGGGCTGGCGTTGGGATGGACCATCAGCGGCAGGCCGGTGGCGTTGCGTATCTCGCAGGCCCGTTTCAGGCATTCTCTACCGTTTTCTCCCACCAGGCCCTTCGACATCCGGATCTTGACGCCCACGATATCGTCTTTGTGCGCCTCACACATCCCCACGGCGCGGTCCACGTCTGCAAACCGAAGATCGGTCAGCTCGCCGATGCCGGGCGACAACAGGCCCTGGGAGGAGACGTGCAAAAAGGCCTTGATGCGAGTGGCGCTGGCGTGGATCACATACTTCCTGAATCCGGGAAACGTGTCCGCCCCCGCCGAACCTGTGTCGTAGACGGTGGTCACGCCCCTGGCCAGGCACGTGGGGTCCGGTTCTACACCGTAGTGCGACACCCCCCACCAGACGTGGACGTGCAGATCGATCAGGCCGGGCGTCACCAGGTACCCGGCGGCGTCGATCACGGTCTGTGCCGTCTCCTCGTAGATTTCATTGTCGAGCGCCGCGATGCGCCCGCCCGCGATGGCCACGTCCCGTGTCGCGTGCAGACCCTGCGCCGGGTCGATCACCGTACCGCCCTTGATGAGCATGTCGAATGGCGCGGACATGGGTTCCTCGACGGTGAGATTGAGAGGCAATTTACGGTTGGCCGGATGCGGCCGGAAAATAACGAAAATGCCGAATTGCGGCAAACGAAAAGGGGCAACCCGACGGGCGCCCCTTCAACGTGCGGTATCCTCTCAGAACCTATGCCAGATTCGAATTGCTGTTGCCCCACTCGGACAACGGCGGCAGGATGCCCTCCCGGATGATCTCGTCCCGCAGTCCGACCAGGTGCGCGTAGGAATTCCTCAACGCGTGCAGGTCTTCCTCCGTACCCTCGGGCATGCTGCTGGTGACGCCGTCTGCCGAAAGCGTGGCGGGCATGGCCATCATGATCCTGCTGAATTCCCCGTTATCCACGTAGGCGCCGCACGGCCAGCGGTACGGCTCGCCGAACAACCCCCGCAACATGAAGACGCTCTGTTGTGCGGGTGACTGGTAGGACGAGCGGCCGCGCAACTGGATGATCCGGGCGCCGCCGCCGGTCACGTGGGCCTGGATGCCGCTCCACGTTTCCGCTGTCAGTCCGATGCCGTTTACGGTTGCGCCCGCCAGGATTTCCGTGAGCGGAGTACCGTCCACGGCGGTGCCGCTCTTGAATACGGCCATCGACTCGCCATGGCCTCCGTAGGTCTTGCAACCGGTCACGCGGTCCTGCTGAATCCTGAAATGCTGGGCCAGCGCCGTCTGCAGCCGGGTGCTGTCCAGGGCGGCCAGCGTGGAAACACGGCCGGCCGGGAGTCCGGAATGCACCAGCGTGGTAAGGCCCGTGATATCGGCAGGATTGAAGATGATGATGACGAACTTGCAATTTGGACAATACTGTTTGACGTCGAGACCGAGTTGTTTCGCGATCAGACCGTTATCGCGGGTGAGGTCTTCGCGCGTCATCCCTTCCTTTCTGGGCGCGCCGCCCGAACTGATCACATAGCTGGCGCCGGAAAGGGCTTCTGCAATGTCCGCGGTCCAGGTGACGTTCGCGCCCGGAAATCCGCAGTGGTAGATTTCCTCCGCGGCGCCTTCCAGACCCGGTTCGAACGGGTCGTACATGGATACCCTGCCAGCGGTACCCGATGCCAGCAGGGTCTGGGCGAGATTCGAGCCGATGGCTCCGGCCGCGCCCAGAACGGCTACTTTTTCGTCCGTCAGATACATCTGTTTTGTCTCCCGGCGGCCAGGCCGCTTCACCCCCCGCCCTGTTCCTGCAGACTCGTGCTCATATTGTAGGCCTCTTCGGCACTCTTTGCGCTTGCCGAAGCCGCGTCGTCCATACCCGCATCAGACTGCTCCTTGGAAAGCAGGGCCCACGAACGTGACAGCGCCTGCCAGCCCTTCACACTGGTGGGCCGGAGGCTGACGACCATCTTGAGGGCTTCTATGGATTCCGTGAGCCTGCCCTGTTTTTCATATATTCTGCCCAGCCGGAACCACGCGTCTGCGTCCTGCGGATTGGCCTGGACACTCTTCAGGAACAGGTTGACGGCCTCGTCAACCCGTCCCAGATTCCTGTAACATTCCGCGAGATTGAACAGGTTATCCACGTCTTCCGGCTTCTGCGCGGCCACCCTTTCGAGGAGTCCGGCCGCCTGTTCGTAATCGCCTCCCAACAACTGCATCTGACCGGCCATCATAAGAACGTCCAGATTGTCGGGTTCGATGGCCAGGGCTTTCTCCGCGGACTCGAGAGCGGCCGCGGTGTCGCCCGTAAACTGCTGGGCGCGGGCGAGGTCATTCAGGAAGCCCGCGTTATCGGGCGCCAGCCGATGGGCCCGGGCGAAGCACTGCGTCGCTTCGTCGTAATTCTTCATATTCATATACGCCCGGCCCAGGTTCACAAACGAGGACGCTTCCGTGCTGTCGAGTTCGACCGCTTTTTCGTAGGCGTCGATGCCGGCCTGCGCCTGGCCCATGTTCAGATAGGCCACCCCCAGCGCCTGGTAGGACATGGGTTTCCCGGGCGCCAGCGCAATGGCTTTCTGAAGGGATTCGATGGCCGCGCCGTAGTCTTCGGCGCCGATCGCCCTCACGGCGTTATTGTAGTTCCGGCTCCACCACATGTCCAGGTAGGGCTGGATTTTCTTGGCGTATTTCTTCTTGCCTTTCTTGGTTGCAAGGACCCACTCGAATTCCTTCCTCATCTCATCCTGCATATTCTTCTCGGAGTAGATCTCGCCCAGCATGAAATGCGCCTGGACGTCCTCGGGGTCGCCCTCGATGACGACCAGCAACTGGGCCAGGGCCTTGTCGAACAGGCGCTGGCTGATGTATAGGTGGGCGGACCGCTTGGCAATTTTGGCGTCGCCTTTGGTGATCTTCTTTTTCGCGGCGTACGCCTGCACGGTACCCAGACTGGCCAACAAAAGAAGCGCGAGCACGAAAATCCCCGCCCGACGAAGGATTCGGATTAGAGGGTACAAGGCCTTTCCCCTTTCTCTATTGCAACGAATCGTCGATTCAGCCGATACAAGAACTGCACCCGGTCCGCGGTCATTCCGCATGCCGGATGGCGCGTGTCGGCAACCGGACCACCTTTCTCTATTTGCGCTACGGATTCGGTGCAATATAGGCGGCCGGTATATTTCTGTCAAGATCAAACACGCAGAAACCCGGATTCGGGAAT
Source organism: Candidatus Latescibacterota bacterium (assembly GCA_021295655.1). GTDB lineage: Bacteria > Latescibacterota > UBA2968 > UBA2968 > JAAXHE01. The sequence goes on along the minus strand of JAGWBX010000029.1, from coordinate 90,651 downwards.
TTCAGGACGCCGGTTCCACCCTTCGCGCCGGCGCGTCCGCTCAATGGCGACATCTTTGCAGGCTATGCGTCCCTGTCTGAAATCAGTGCGCCGCCGACGGCCCAGTGGTCGCGGGTCACTTCCTCGATAACAACCATGGTGCCACTCGGTTTTGCTCCACAGATGTCTTCCAGGGCGTCTGTGATGGCCTTGACCAGATCGCGTTTCTGGTCGTTCGTGCGGCCGTCGAGCATCTTGACGTTGACATAGGGCATGCCGGTATCCTTTCTATAAACGAACTACCGTGTCATGCAGGCTCGAACCCAGGCGGCCGGAAATTACGCCTGTTTTTCGTCGATGACGACGAGGGTCTTGACGGACTCGCCGGCTTCGGCCACGGTTTGAAAACCGGAGGCAGCGTCCTCCAGGGGAAAGCGGTGCGTGACGAGTTTCTTCGCGTTCACCACGCCGAGGCTAACGATTTCGAGCGCTTCCCGCGTGTCCGGCGGACCGCACGAATAGCTGGTTGTCAGCGTGATGTCCCTGGAATACAGATCATAAGGATCGACCGCCAGGGTCCGACCGGGTTCGGCAGGCGTAAACAGAAGCACCGTCCCACCCACGCCGACTGCCGGGAATCCGGACGCCATCGCCGCTATCGTGCCCGGGCCAACCACAACCACGTCGGCCAAGTCGCCCCCGGTGGCGACGGCGACGGAGTCGGACAGGGTCTCCCGTGTGACGTCGACAGACCTGTCGGCCCCGAGTTCCCGGGCCTTCGCCAGCCGGTAGGGAACCATGTCGGCCGCAATCACCGTAGACGCGCCGTAGTGTCTTGCGACCAGGGCAAGAATCTGACCCATAATGCCCATGCCGATGATGAGGACGCGGTCTCCCCGTTTCATGCGCGCGCGGCGTTTCAGCGCCTGTACCGCGCAGGCCGTGGGTTCCACGAAAGCGCCGTCTTCGAGGGTAAGCGAGGCCGGAAGTTTGAGGGTATCCGTTGTGAGGTTAAGCCCCGGAACGCGTACGAATTCGGCAAGGCCGCCGGGGTCCAGCGCGGAGGCCTTCCAGGTGGGGCACATTGAAAAATGCCCCCGGCGGCACAAACGGCAACGCATGCAGGGGGCATGATGGTGAACGAAAACACGATCGCCCGGTGAGAAACCGGAGGCTTCGGAACCGACTTCGACGATGGTCCCCGCGGGTTCGTGCCCGAGGACGATCGGCGCCTTGCGGCGCACGTACCACGGCAGGGTATCGCTCGTGCAGATGCCGCAAACCGCTAATTTGACGAGGGCGTCTGCGGGCCCGATTTCGGGGATCGGTTCGTTTTCGATGCGGACGTCGCCGTAGTCGTACAGGCGGGCTACGCGCATCATCCGGCTTTTTCCGGGCTGGCTTCGGAGGGAACGACCGCGAACTTGACGTCGTTGCCCTTCTCCAGCAGCAACTCGAAGACGTGTTTCAGATCGGACAGGGAATAGGTGCCGGAAATCAGGCGGTTGAGATGGATCTTTCTGTCGACCAGCATCTGGTAAGCCTTCTTCACGGCACTGCGGCTGTAGTGAAACACGCCCTTGAGTGTAATCTGATCGTAGTGTAACCGGGCGGTGTCGAAGGTGGCGACGGTGCCCTTCGGGAGACCGCCGAACAGCACGATCGTCCCGCCCTTGGCAACCAGGTCTGGCGTGCTCTCCCACACGGCGAGCTGGCCGGTACATTCGATTACCAGGTCCGCGCCGATACCGCCGGTCAGATCCTTCACGCGGTCGATCGCGTTTTCGTGATCCACGTCGATAATCTCGTCCGCACCGAGCGTCGTGGCGAGTCTGAGCCGGTATTCGCGCCTGCCCGCGACAATGACGCGTTTGGCCCCGAAGGCACGCACCACGGCCGTGTGCATCAATCCGATGGCGCCCGCGCCGATGATGAGCACCGTAGCGTCCGGCCCCATAAGTACCTGGTCCATGCCGTAGACCACGCACGAGAGCGGCTCCAGCATGGCGGCCTCTTCGTACGAGAGATCGGCAGGCTTTTTGAACATGTTGTTCCGGACGACGTGTGCCGGCACGCGGACGTATTCCGCGAAAGCGCCGAACACCATCTCGTCGATTGCGTACGGGCAGAGGTTCTCCCGCGACTTGAGGCAGTCCACGCAATCTCCGCACGGCGCAGTAGGCGCGGTCATCACCTGGTCGCCCGGTTTGAATCTGGTCACACCGTCGCCGACTTCGTAAATGTCGCCGGAGAACTCATGCCCCAGGGGCGTTGGCGTGGGAATTTTCGGGTGTCCGCGGCGGAAGGTCTTCAGTTCTGTGCCGCACGTGAGTGCGGACCGCACCCTGACAACCACCTCGCCGGGACCTGCGCTTGGGATGTCCACGTCCCGAAGTTCCAGACGGCCGGGTTCAAGTAGAAGCGATGAGAGCATGGTCCCCGCTCCTCGTCAATAGGTGACGCATCATATACGACGTCGGTCTATATGAAAATTTACAGGAATTCGGGGCCGTTTGCAAGGGCTATATGGGTTTATTCCCTTCGGACACGCCGCCCCGCCCAACGTCAAGCAAGACCCACGGGCAAAGTGTCACGGACAGATTGACATATCGAGGGCGGGGAGAACTCTTGCACCGACATTGCCATGCACTGCGACTGGCGATCAGAATACGGTGATCTCAGGGAACTGAATACGACCCAGGGCCGCCTTGCCGCCGTAGACCTTGACGTCAAAAGGTGTAAAAAAGCCCAGGACCAGACCATCGACCTCTTCGTTTACGAGGTCCAGGACAGCGAGTTCATAGGAGCCTGCAGCAGGGTCCAAAACGGCGACGTATGCGGTCTTGCCGTCCCTGGACACCCCGAAATTATTCTGATACCAGTTAGTCTGAATGACGCTCGTTGTCGTGAGGGCCAACCGATCAATGGTCAGGAGATAGCTTACAGCTCCTTCCTTGAGTGGTTCGATCGGCGCCGGACCCGGCCATACGGTTGCGTAGAGATTCAGCCCGTCTCTGGATATCTGAAGGTCGATAACGTTAGTGGTTGAATCCGCCGACACCTCCAGCATGCCGTCGACTTCCTTGGTCTCCGGGCTGATCGAGATGATTTTAACAGAAGGATCGGTTCCGCCCACGTTTATGGAGGTATAAATCCTGTCTCCCTCTGGCGATACCGCCAACCGCCCATTGCCCCATCCTTCGAGGCGGATGCTGTCTGAGAGCGCCTGGCCGGGGCCGTTGATAACGGAGATCCACGGTCTTTGCGGATGTCCTACGTACACTGCGTCGCCACCAGGAGAAATGGCGATGCCACTGGGCTTATAGGAGAGTGGAATTACAGCCACGGATTCGGCGTCCTTCAGATGGACAGCCTCAACCTGATGGGCGGCGTCTTCGGTGATGTAGGCAAGGCGATGGTCCGGCGATAACACCATCCTGAAGCCGCCTCGCCCCGTCGGCGGAAAGCCCGGAGTCTGGGACGGATCTGTGAGTGGCAACCGATAATCGGTTTCACTGGATTCGGTTAACGCGTGGAACGTGTCCGCAGCGACAACGTATATGCGCCTGTTGATCGAAGAATAGGTTACGCTGCGGGGCTGTGCAATGACGGCCGACAGACCCGGGTTGAAAAAATTGGTTTCCCCATCCAGGACGAAGACCCTGTTGCCAAGGGTGTCCGAGACATAGATACGCGGCGGGTCGAACGGCTCCTCATCCCCGTTTTCGGGCGGCGTCGAGCCGCCGAACTGCTGTGCAAAGAGGACAAAGTCCTGGAAGTCGACCGCGCCGCTTTTATTCAGGTCCAGCCTGGCGTCGAAGTCCGCGTCCTGGCCCGTCTTGCCGAACCCACTGGCGAAAATGATAAAATCCGCAAAGGAGACCTCGCCGTCTCCGTCGAAGTCGGCCTGTGAGGTCTCCTGTGCCGTGGCGCTACCGTTCAACGCGAAACAGACACAAAAAAAAACGAGTACGATTCTGGCCATATATCATCCTCCGGGACGGGTCAAGCGGGGTAGAGTTCGGGCCGGTACCGCCTCGTGTACAGGCGCGTGGCACTTCCAATGTCCAGGTCGGCAATGAGCATGGCTTCCTTGCCGCACGGGATGTATTCGATGAGATTGCCTTCCGGGTCGATCAGGCTGGTGGCTGAATTCTGACCCTTCATGGCCTGATTGACGCTGGCGAAGTAAATGCTGTTTTCCCCCGCGCGGCATTGCATGGCCTTCTCGTAGAAAGACTCGCCCCACTTCCCGGGCTTCTGTCCCCGTTCGTCGCTTCCCGTGACCTGGGGCTGGAAGACCACCCGCGCGCCCCGGACGGCGGGCCACCGCACGGTTTCCGGATAGCGCCAGCCTTCGTGGCAGATCGTGATTCCGAACGTGACGCCCTTAACGGCGAACACCCTTCGCCGCCCGTCCGGCACGTAATTCTCCGACTCCCCGCCGGGGGTGATCTGGTTCTTGGTCTGGTAGCCGAGCACCCTGCCCGCGGAGGAGATAACGAAAGCCCTGTTTTCGAGGCCGAGTTCGGATTGCCATTCCATGCCCGCGATGATGGCGACGCCGGTTTCCCGGCAGGCCGCACGAAGGTCCTTCAGGGCCCGTTCCATTGCCGGCTGGTCCGGATCCGGGAGATCGAATGACGCGCCTCTGAGTCCCGGGAGGTACGCCTCCGGCGTGCAAACGATATCCACCTCCCGGTCCCGGCATTCGTGGAGAACGGAAATCAGCTTCTCAACACCATCGGACACGGAGGGCCGCTGCTTCAGAGCAGCCAGGCAGACGCGCAGCGTTTTCGCCATTGGGCGAGTCCTCGTTGTTCTGGAATCGATCGAAAACTCGGGGATTCGGGCAAAGCCGGTATGTATTGTTGCGCCAGAAAGATCTAAAGAAAGAGGGGAAATGTCAACCCTGCGGACCGGACGTCAGAAGTACTGGCGGTGACAGACCTGTCACGTACCCGAGGAGCCGCTCGAATGGGCCTTCCTGAACGGTCCCTTCGGCGAGGCGGTAGAGACGGGAAGACGCGCCCGGTGAGATCCCGGAAAACGTGAGGCCGCCGAGATCCGGCAACTCGCCCGCGCAGGAAGTAAACAGCGCCTGAAAACCAGCCGCGCCTGTGAGGGTCCGGATTATGGCTCCGTGCAGTTCGAGGCTTTCAGGAACCGGACGGGAAATCGGCTCGCGAAAAAGTAAACTGTTCAACGTCCGCAACACATGAAAGGCCCGGCGAGGGTTGCAGGACGTGTCCAGGAGCCCAAAGGCGACGTCCAGCGTCCGGTCCAGGTCGACGAAGGGCTCGAAGTAAACTCTGGCGCCGGGCAACAGGACGGCGCCGAACAGGGTTTCGGCGGCGGTACTGGCGTTCCGCACGTCGTCGCGAGACGTGAAGGCCACGGTGAGATCCACGGCGCCGACGTGGCTGAGTGTGCCCGTGTCCAGGAGTTGTCGAACTGTGTTCCAGGGTTCGCTCTCGTCAACACGGCACAGGACCCGCTGAACGAAGACGTCCCGTTGGGCAAGGCAGCGGTTCAGTTCCCGCAATTCGCCGGGAATGTATCCGATTCGGGTTCGGGGGTGCTGCTTGCCGGGACGGATTTCTCCAGGGAGGATGGGAGCAAGCGCGAAACGCGGCCGGGCTCCCCTTCCCGATCCGGCGAGTTCACGTCCGAGGGCCCGGGATGGCAGCAGGGCCCCGGGTATCTGGATTTCCCACGTGTCGACGACATCCGAGTGCCTGCGGACGTACGTCGAAAGATCCGCCGGCGATGACGCGGGCGCCATTGCCGTGAGCCGCAGTCCTTCGTCGCGAATGATCCGGAGTCGCTCCAGTTGAAAGGCGTCGTCAAGATCGGCGACAGGGAACCGGACGGCGGTTGCGCCCAGTTCCAGGCCGGCAAGCAGCGGATAGTCGTTTCGGACGCACTGCCGGACGACACTCGGGAACGCGATTGGAATACCGGTGCGGTTTGCGAGAGGATGCAGCAGGGTCAACCCCAGTGGAGAAGCCGAAAGACCCGCGGAAGTCCGGGTGAGCAGACGTTGGGAGCCGCCGTGCGCCTTTTCCTCCGGAGCAACCGCGCCCCCGGTCCGGATAAAGTGTACGTCGGTCCGGTCGCTGAAGACCCGGAACAGATAGAATCCGAGTTTGGGCGCGTCGTCCCTGCCCTGCTCGGGCGGAGGTGGACCGGTAAACAGGTGACCGAAGCCTGGGCGCACGAAGGAGGTCGACGGAACGTTGTATATTCGAGTCGAACCGACCCGGTTCAGGAACGCGAAGTGGACGTGCGCGGCGCAGACGGCTTCGACCCCATGTCTGCGAATCAGGTCGAGTATCCAACCCCGGTCGGGCTGGCCGATATTGTCGTAGTTGCCGACGTGGGGTTCGTCCTGGTGTTCCAGGAACAGCGGCAGGTGGAGAAACAGAAAAACCCGTTTCCGCCCATGGCGTTCCAGGTCCCGTTCCAGCCAGTCCCGCTGGGATCCGGATTCCGGCAGGTCCGTGTTGAGAATCTGGGAGTTGATCACAATGAAGTGACACTTCCGGTGGTCGAAACTGAACCAGGATGGTCCAAAACCGGACTGATACCGCTCAATGGACTCCACCGTGACGGGCCGGGTGGGCATGGTGGGATCGGGTTTGTCGCCCACGTCGTGGTTGCCGGCAACGAGGTAGACGTTCACGCCCAGGCGCGCCAGCTGCGCCCGGGCTTCTTCCAACGCCTCCCTATGGCGCCTGGTTTCTGGGTATTCCTGGACCAGGTCCCCCATGTGCACGAGGAAGTCCGGTCGCAGAGACGCCGCCAGCGTGAGAGCCGTATCCGCCCTGGCCGTCTGCTTTCGTCGGGACTCGAATTCCAGAGCCCTGCCGGCGGGATCGAGCATGTAGTGGGTATCCCCCAGGACCACAAACTCGAATTCCGCGGGCGCTATAAGGGATCGATCGATCATTGCACATGGATCGGAATAACCGTGATATGGCATTCCGGTTAAAACGGTCCTGTCCTGCTTTGTTTCGTGTCTCTCGTCCGGAGGGGACCGAGATGGTCTCTTTCAGATGAACGGCATCCCCGGCCGGCGACGGCAAACCGCCCGCAAATGCGAGGACGGCCCGGTGCTTCCGTACCGGTTCAGTCCGATTTCCTGTCCTCGTTCTCCGTTTCCGTCGACTCGAGCATTTCCCACGCCGCAATGCGTTCTTCAATCCGGGCCTGGATCCGCCGATGCTCCTCGGAGACCGACTGAAGGTGTTCCCAATCCGACGCACGGTCGTCCAGCGCAAGTTGACCGTCCAGCCGTTCGAGTTCCGACTCAAGGTCCTGGATCTCTTCTTCGATAGCCTCGAGACGACGTTTGCGCCTGTCCTGCGCCCTGCGGTTGGCACGGGTCCGTTCGTACGCGTTTTTCCGGGAGGAATTCCTGCGTGAGCCAATCTCGGGCGGATCCTCCCGCGGGCCACACTGGCGCTGCCATGCTTCGTAATTGCCCTCCACGAGTTCCCAGGTCCCATTCCCGAGTACCAGCAGTCGGTCCACCAGCAGGTTCAGAAAGTAGCGATCGTGAGAGACGGCGATGAGGGTACCCTCATAGGCTTTCAGGGCATCCTCCAGAACGTCCCGGGCCGGAATGTCCAGGTGATTGGTGGGTTCGTCCAGAACCAGGAGATTGGTTTCAGACCTCATGAGCCTGGCCAGGGCCACTCTGCTCTTCTCTCCGCCGCTGAGGCTGCTGATTTTACGCTCGACGTCGTCGCCAGAAAAGAGAAAGGCGCCCAGAACGTCGCGGATTTCCCCCGCCGGCGCGTCCGGGGTGATCGCCCAGATTTCCTCCTGCAATGTATGGCCGGGATCAAGTTCGTCGCGATGCTGGTCGTAATACCCCACCTGGATGTTCGAACCGGTCGTGATGGTCCCGCTATCGGCCGCCATGCGGCCTGCGAGCAGCTTCAGCAGGGTGGATTTGCCCGAACCGTTCGGCCCGATGATGCCCAGGCGGTCACCCCGTCGGACAAGCAGGTCCAGATTCCGAAAGAGGACCGTGTCTCCATAGGCTTTCGATGCCCGCTCGAGTTCCGCAACCCGGTTTCCACCCCTCGCGCCTGCCGTGAATTCCAGCCGGAACTCCTTGTCCAGTCTGGGACGGTCAATTCTTTCGAGCTTCTCGAGGGCTTTTCTCCGGCTCTGGGCCTGTTTGGTCTTCTGACCCGCAATATTCCGCCTGATAAAGTCTTCGGTCCTGCGGATGTGTTCCTGCTGGCGCTCATACGTCTTGAGACGCGTTGCCATGCGCTCCTGCCGTTCGGCGGCATAGAAGCTGTAATCCCCCGCGTATCCGGACAGGTCTCCGTTCTCAAGTTCGACGATGCGGTCGATGGTGCGGTCCAGAAAATACCGGTCGTGTGAGACGACCACACAGGCGCCGTCGAACGCGGGCAGGAATCCTTCCAGCCATTCGATGGCCTCGAGATCCAGGTGATTGGTGGGTTCGTCGAGAAGAAGCAGGTCGGGTTCCCGTACCAGCAGGCGCGCGAGGGCGAGGCGGTTCTTCTGGCCGCCGCTGAGGAGCGAGACCGGGGTCTCGAAATCCGTCCGGGCGAAACCCAGCCCGTGGAGGATGGCCTTTGCGCGGGCCTCGACCTCGTAGCCGCGGCGGGCCTCGTAGCTATGCTGCAGGCGTCCATATGCTTCCAGTAGGCCAGGTTGTGCCTGGTTTTCGGCCAACCGGTCTTCCAGGGCGCCCATCCGGCGCTGCAGGTCCAGCAGGTCGGAAAACGCGTCGAGTACGGTGGCCAGAACATGGGACCCTTCCCCCAATTCGGGATCCTGCGCGAGGTATCCCACGTTCAGATTCCGTCGCTTGTGAATCCGTCCGCGATCCGGGTGCAGGCGCCCGGTCATGAGGTGGAAGAGCGTTGTCTTACCGCATCCGTTGCGTCCGACCAGTCCGACGCGGGTTCCCGCTTCGACCTTCCAGGTCAGGTCGCTCAGCACCGTGTTGGCCCCATAGGCCTTATGGACACTTTCGAGTTGAATCAGCGGCATCTGTGTTCATCCCCGCGGGCCGGCGGTTCCGGACGGCATGAAGGAACGGCCCTGCATGGCCGGAGGCGCCGCAATCCGGCCGCGATACGTACGGACACGGGCACTGCGGAAGACAGGCTTTGAAGTGGAGATGATGGAACGAGGCGGGCGGGAGACGGCGCGGATACGCGTGGAGTGACCTTCAGGCGACTTCAGACCTCTGTTCGATGATCTCAACCTGGTCTTCCGGACTGTAGAAGTACGCACCCGGTCGCCAGTCTCTGCCCAGGTCTCCCAGCAGACGGCGTTGTCTGGGCGTACATCTCTCCAGGACTTCCGGGGTGTGGCCGTTAAAGTCAAAGGTCCGGAAACATTGCTGGCTGTAACAGTAGATGAGGGTCTTCCGGGACCGTCTTGAGAGGTTGGGGGAAACGCCGTGCCAGAGTGCATGGGAGAAAACCGCCGCGTCTCCGGCTTCCGCGCAGAGTTGCACCGCACCGGGAGTCTGCGCCGTTATCGGAACGTCGCCCTCCGGATAGGGTCGCAGGTGGCTGCCCGGGAACAAGGTGAAGTTGCCGCGATCGGGTTTCGTGACGTCAGTGAGAAAGTACTGTATTTTGATCTGAAGCGGCCAGCTCGTCTCGGTCACGCGGATGTGCCGCAGTGCTTGGCCGCCGTCCGTGTGGATAAACCCCCTATAGCCCGGATTGGGCGGACGCACAACGGCTTCGGCCATACTCAGCTGGATATAAGGTCCCATCAGTTCCAGAACGACGTCAAACAGGGCGGGATGGTCCATCAAATGGATGAAGGCATCGCTGTCCGGCAGTATGTTTCTTCGGTCCAGGCCCGATTTCGGATCTACGCCAGCCTTGTTGAGGACATATCTCCTGTGCAGCCGGTCCACTTCACGCTTCAGATTTCCGGACTCCCCGGCGGAGAGGACCCCCTTGAGGAGGATATACCCGTCAATCGACCACTGCTGTTTCTGCTTATCGGTCAATATCGAGGATTCCATGACGAAGTCTCCTGAGTTCGATGCCGTTTTCGAACTATGCGCTCGACGACGCGGCCCGCTCCCGTTCCAGTTCGACGCGAAGCGATTCGGCGGCGCAACGGGCGGCACGGGCAAAGTCACGGCCTGAGGAGGCATAGAGTACGCTCCTGGAGGCATTGACAAGCAGCCCTTTGCCGTTCCTGTCCGAGCCGTACCGGATCACGCGGCCGGGATCGCCCATCTGGGCGCCGACGCCGGGAACCAGGAAAGGAAGTCCCGGCGCGATTCTCCTCACCGTGGACAGTTCACGAGCGTGTGTTGCGCCGACCACGAGGCCGCAGGGGCCTGTTCTGGACCACTCGACCGCTTTCCTGGCAACTCTCTGGTAGAACGGACCGTCTTGCGTGGAAAGCCGCTGGAAGTCCGCCGAGCCGGGGTTGGACGTAAGACATAGCAGGAATGCGCAGCCGTCCTGATATTCCATGAAAGGGGCCACCGCGTCGGTGCCCATGAGCGGATTCACGGTGACCGCGTCGACGCCCAGCGCATCGTACGCCATTTGCGCGTAACGGCGGGCGCTGTTGCCGATGTCGTTGGCTTTGAAGTCGAGCACAACGGGGGTGGCGTCGGGAATGGCGCTGAGTACGTCTTCAAGGCTCCGCCACCCGGCCGCACCCAGCGCGCCAAAAAACGCGAAGTTGGGCTTGTAGGCGCACACAAGGTCGCACGTGGCCGAGATGACGTCCTTGAGAAAGGCCGAAACCGGGTCGTGGGTACCGCTAAGGTGGGCGGGCAGACGCTCCGGGTCCGGATCCAGGCCCACACAGACCAGGCTGTTCCGGGCATCTGTGGCGCGGCGATATTTTTCGAGAAAACTCAACCGTCGCTCCTGGACGGAACTCTTGATCAGGCAAGCGGGCCTGTAAGCCGAGTTCTGTCGTCCGGCGCAATAAACGCCGAACGGATGGCCATTTATCTGGGACGCCGGTTGCCCGGCGCCTCTGCGCAGCCTACCCGAGCGTTTTAACGAGACGGGCCGCCTCTCCGCTCCTATTCGGCCTTGCTCCGGATGGGGTTTACCGTGCCGCTCCCGTCTCCGGGAGCGCGGTGGGCTCTTACCCCGCCGTTTCACCCTTGCCCGCAACGAAACCGTGGTTTCGCCCGCTGGCGGTCTGTTCTCTGTGGCACTTTCCTTCGGGTTGCCCCGCCTGGGAGTTACCCAGCATCCTGCCCTGTGGAGCTCGGACTTTCCTCACCCATACCAGCGGACCGATAGGGGCGCGGCCATCCGGCCCGCTTGCCTGGATTGTGGATCGTGAACCGCGGGCGGCTCACGATTTGCGTTTCAAACCTTCCTTTATTCCCTGATTCGCGAGACGGTCCGCGTGCTGGTTTTCCGTGCGAGAGACATGGCGAATCCGGAATTCTTCAAACGAACCCGCGAGTTCACGGGCACTACGATACAACGGCAACAGGTTCTCGTTCTTCACCTTATATTCGCCGTTCAACTGCCGGACCATCAGTTCGCTGTCCGATATGGCGTTGACACGCGTTACGCGATACCGCCGTGCGATTTCCAATCCGTAGATGAGCGCCTTGTATTCCGCTACGTTGTTGGTGGCGTTGCCGATGTATTCCGAATGTTCCGACAGAACGATACCCTGGAGCTCCAGCCGCACGCCGATGCCCGCCGGGCCGGGATTGCCCTTTGCGGCGCCGTCCACGTAGACCGCTATCGCATTACCACCCGACACGTCAGGATTCCTCCCGCCACACCAGGATCCGTCCGCAGTTCTCGCAGCGGATAATCCGGTCCTGGCGCCTGACTTCCATGTGCCGCTGGGGCGGCAATTGCCTGAAACACCCGCCGCAGGACCCCTTTCCGATCGGCACCACGGCGACGCCGTCCTTTACGACGCGGCGGATGCGGTCGTAGTTGGACAGGATCGGTCTGTCAACATGTTCCTCGGCGACAGAACGTTCTTCCCGCCAGCCGCTGGCCTCGCCCTCGACCATATCCAACCTGTTCTGCAGGTCCTGAATCTGACTCAGATAATCGGCCTCAAGCGCTTCATACGCCCGTTCTTCTTCCTCCAGCATGGTCTTCAGTTCATCGTGTTGCTCAATGCCCTCGAGGATGATGGTTTCGTTCTCGTCGGCCCGGTTCCTCAGGACTTCGATCTCTATCTGTAGCGCATCGTATTCGCGGTTTGTCTTGACCTCGTAGAGGCGGTCCTGGTGTTTTTTCAGCTCCGCCTGTATGGTCTCCAGTTCACCCTCCAGCTGACGACGGGTCTTTTCCAGTTCGGCCGCCTGCTGCTTCTTGTCCTCAACTGCCTGTTTCGCGGTTTTCAGCCTTGCGTGCAGGTCGGAAATTGCTTCCGGATGATCCGTCTGTACCTTTTTCAGTTTGTCCAGTTCAGTATCGATGCGTTGCAGGTTCAAAAGTCTTAGCAGGCTGTCTTTCATACACGTTCTCCAAAAAAAGAAGGGCACATCCGATAATGGATGCACCCTGACGTTTGCCAGCCGTCCCGGTCCACATGCGGACAAGCCCAGGCCACCTCGTGTTTCGGAACGTGGTGGGCGATACTGGACTCGAACCAGTGACCTCTGGTATGTGAAACCAGCGCTCTAACCAGCTGAGCTAATCGCCCACCTGAAGGAATCAGACGGTTCACTTGACGCGTGTTCCCTATCAGGCCGTTGAAAAAGCCGCTCTGCAGACAAGGCCGAGTCATTGTGGCCGAAGACAAGGCGCGCGACCGAGTCGAATCGAGCGATTCGGCGCGGAAGCGCAACGCAGCATTTCGGCCGCAAGGGCCGGCAGTAGCCCGGATGGATTTTTTCAACGGACTGCTATGCTCATATCAGACGAAATTGTTGTTTCAAAACACGGAAATCAGATAAATTTCAAGGCTTTCAATAAACAATAATCACCCGGATTTGTCAAGCTTATTCCGGCGAAGAACGCCGTGTCACGGCGCCCCGTTTTTGCAATGATTGACTTGACAGCGAACAGCGATTTCTATAAATTCCGTCCTTCGATTCAGGTGACCCCGTCGTTCAGTGGTTAGGACACCGGGTTTTCAACCCGGCAACGGGGGTTCGACTCCCCTCGGGGTCACCAGTTTTTTCGCATATTCCGTTTACAAATAACACGTTGTGCATTGAGCCACCCAAACCTCCCTTCAACCCACCCTCCACTATCCTGCAACAACAAACACATTCCAACGAACCTTCCGGGTTAGCAGTACGAAACCGTCACGATACGGTTGCCAGTGGCCCAGCCTACCCCTACCCTGACTGACATCGGCTATCCGAGCGTTATGTCGAATTCGGATTAATAGATACCAATCAACCGGCTCGCTCACTAATGATCAATTCAAACCGTGATGCCGGCGGAGCCTCGCGCCTGGCACGGCTACGGACCAGGTTCATCGGCCTTGGCTACCTGATTGGGGTTCTCAGGCGGAACGCACTACTTGCGTCCACGTTGCTCGTTCTGAGTAACCTGGTGTCCGGATTCGCCACACCAACCATCGTGTGGGCCATGACAGGGCTTGTCGACGTCATTACCGAAAGTCCCGCAGACGGGTGGCCCGGAGTCCTTCCGTGGCTTGCAGCGTTCTCGGCTGCTCTGCTTGTACGGAGCGTCAACACGGAAAGCTCCAGGTATCTCGCCTCGGTCATATATCAACGGGTCAGTGGCAGAATCCAACTCGACGTAGCCAGTAAGTCGGTCAGCGTTCCGCTGAGTTCCTTCGAAAGCCGTGCGTACTATGACAAGCTGGAAACGGGTAAGCAGGCGACTGGCCCAAATCTCGTCGACGTCCTGAATGAGTTCGGCTTTCTGGTATCGACTGCCGTCAGTGCAGCAGGCTTGCTGGTGCTTTTTGTTCATGCTCACTGGGCCCTGGCCGTTGTCCTTGTTGTGACGATGATCGCCAATACAATCGTCGGCGCGAGGAGCATGAGCCAGTTCGTCAGCGTCAACTACAAGAGTTCGCCGCAACGCCAGGAAATCGACTATTGGGCTGCGCTACTCTCCAGCCGCCGCGCGGCCGCTGAAGTTAGGGCGTATCAGTTGGGCGAATATTTGTTGGGGTTCTGGCGGCGTGCCTTTGAACGCTACGTTACAGGTATCAAGGATGCCCGTTTTCGGCTGGCCGTTGTGCAACTGTTGAGCGCATGCGCACACGACGTCATCATATGGATGAACAGTTTGGCGCTCGTGGTCGTGGCTTCGAGGGGAACCATAAGCGTAGGTACGTTGGTGGCTCTACTCTATGCCAGCGGCCGCTTCAGCGAATTGGTGCGTTCGGCTTCGTATAGCATTTCTCAATTGGTACAACACCTGATGCAGCTGCGGCATTTGCGCGAGTTTCTCGAACTGGCCGACGAAGGCGCGGAGTCAGGTATCATGCTGCTGCCACCTCGCCCACTGCTTGACGGAATCCGTTTTCACGGGGTGGGTTTCCGCTATCCGGGTTCGGACCGCCTCGTCATCACCGACCTCAATATGACACTCTCGCCAGGAGACAGGGTTGCCCTTGTGGGCGAAAACGGCTCGGGCAAGAGCACGATTGTCCGATTGTTGCTCGGACTATACCGGCCGACACAAGGCCGTATTACGGTTGACGGCGTCGATCTCGCCGAATTGGACCCGGCAGCATGGCGGCTGATGGCAACGGCTGTATTTCAGGATTTCATGCGTTATCCACTTACGGTTTATGAAAATATCGGGGTCGGGCGAATATCGCTGCTGAAAGAAGGAGACCGAGGCAACGCCGTATCTTCCGAAATCGTAGAAGCGGCGCGCAGGAGTGGTGCTCATAGCTTTGTGAAAGAACTGCCACTATTGTTCCGGACCGTATTGAGCAAAGAATTCGACGGCGGAGTCGAACTCTCGACAGGTCAATGGCAACGATTGGCGATGGCTCGCGCATATGTTCGGAAAAACCGCGAAGTCGTCGTTTTAGACGAACCGACGTCGGCACTGGACCCCAGGACCGAGGTCCAGGTATATCGACAGTTCGGATCTGCAGTTGAAGGCCGATGTACCGTCTTTATCTCGCACCGATTGGGATCGGCTCGGCTCGCGAACCGAATCCTCGTTCTCAAGGAAGGTCGCCTTGTCGAGGAGGGATCACACCAGGCATTGCTCGAGAGCCGCGGCGAATACGCCCGGATGTACAACCTTCAGGCGAAATGGTATACCGGGGAAGACGCAGGGAACGTGGAATGAAAGCGAGTGCAACAGGATCGGGAAGTCAGAAAAGGCGGCGCCTGGGTTACCTGTGTCGGTTGATTTGGACACTCCTGGCATTTGACAAGAGGGCCGCGATGAGCCTCATGGTACTGAATGGTTCAAGGGGACTATTCGTCACTGCCCAGGTTTATCTTCTATATCGGTTCATTGAGGCCGCGACGGGGGTAGTTAAAGGAGAAATCCAATTTCCGGAGGCCATCCTGTGGGCCATAGCTCTTGTTGGGCTGAACCTGCTGCAACACGGAATCAATCTGATCTCCAATACCACAGCCGATCGCTTTCAGGAGCGTCTCCGCGGCCATATTGAGGAACAATGCTATCGGAAAGTTCAATCGGTTCCCCTGTCGCAACTGGAAACGCCGGCGCTCCACGACCAGTTGCAGCGCGCACGGCGCGGCATTGAAAGGCGGCTGTTCAGCACAATGTCCTTCCTGTGGCGAAGCGTGAGCGACGTCGTAGCGCTTGCGTCTCTCCTGATTTACCTGGCAAGTTTCCACTGGGCGTTACCGCTGATTCTTGTCGTTGGAACGAGTCCGGGTGTATTCCTTCGCGAACGCGTCAACAGAGCGCGCTATCTGATGGTGCGAGACCTGACGCCCGACGAACGACGGTTTGACACCTACCATGAGATACTTTCGGGTCGCAAGGCGGCGGCCGAAATCCGTATGTTCGCCTTCGGCGCGTGGCTCATCGATCGCGCCGATGTACTGTGGAGAAAGCTGTCCGGCAGGCGCATGCGCCTTGCGAAGAAGGAGGCGCGGCTCGGACTCATATCGGATGGTCTGAACACTGTAACCTATATCGTAGCGGTGACATTCAGCCTGGGACTCCTCTTCGCAGGTCGAGCCACGATCGGGGCGTATGCCGCCTTTTTCTATGCAATCGAACAGCTTCAGGGACACTACCGCAGCCTCGTCTGGGGCGCATCGATCATCTACAATGACCTGCGCTATGTACAGGACTATTTCGAGTTTGTTGATCGGCCATCGGGCGAGTCCGTAAAGAGCCGTCCTCTATCGAAGAACCTGCAGACGGGGATCTTCTTCCAGGACGTCTCGTTCGTTTACCCCGGAAGCGATCTTCCAGCGATTTCCAACCTCAATCTCAACATTCGACCGGGCGAACGCATTGCCGTCGTGGGCGAGAACGGGGCCGGTAAGAGCACGCTGGTGAAACTGATTCTGGGATTGTTTAATCCAACAACCGGGCGGATTCTTGTAGACGGGGTTGATCTACGGGAAGTCGCTCCAAATGAATGGCTCCGGCGCACCGGAGTGGTTTTTCAGGATTACAACCGCTATGAACTCACCGTAAGGGAGAATATAGTCTGCGGATGGCTGGAAGGTGCGTCAGGGGCGGTTGAAGAAGCGGCAGCGAAGAGTGGCGCCGACGATGTGGCGGAGACCCTGTCTCGCGGATTGGAAACCCCGCTCGGCAAAACATATCGACGAGGTACGGAGCTTTCCATCGGCCAATGGCAGAAGCTCGCTATCGCGCGGGCATATATGCGGCCGGCGGACATTCTGATCCTTGACGAGCCAGCCTCCGCACTCGATGCCAGAGCGGAAGCGGATGTATACAGTCACTTCGCACGGATCGCTCATGAGCGTACTGTACTCCTGATCTCCCATCGCCTCGGCTCCTGCAGACTTGCCCACCGGATCCTGCTGCTTGGAGATGGTAAGATTGTCGAAGAAGGTAGTCATCAGGAACTCCTGGCGATGAACGGTCAGTACGCTGAACTGTACCGGAATCAGGCTCAATGGTATCAGTAGTGCCACCGAAGACCTTTCCTTGAATTGTTTCGCGACCGTCCAGAGTAGCCCTAACAGCCCGTTGAAAAAGTCCATCCGGGCTACGGCCGGCCATTGCGGTCGAAATACTAGGTTGCTCGGCCTCGCCTACAGAGCGACTTTATCAACGGACTGCTAAATCGCAACGGCATTCAGCTGACGTGAAACCAACACGGGCAGGGCTCTCCTAATTTACCTGAGTCAAATTCCACACACAAAAGTCCAGAACCAAATCCTTGAAACTGTCGCATTTGAAGCCGGTTTTGGAAAGCAGACCTGATCAGTGTACGAGGCCGGCGAGGAATTCACGGCAAGAGGCGACAAATATTGCCGGATTCAGAATTAGCCTGACCGGAAAGCGCAGCCAGACCGACGTGGAAAACTCCGTCCATCAATTCAAGGGAGTACGGGAGAGCACCCACATCGAACTGTGCCACCTTTGACCACTCTTGTAGATCCCGAGATCGGTACACATAGCCGTGGTAAACGGTTTCTTCTTTGTGACACGCGAGGACGTAGCAAACGTCATCTCGTACCAATATGTCCTGGACCCAGTCATGCAGGAATTGTTGAACTACAACTGCGCCCTTCTTTAGATCCGACAGATAATACAGCGGTTTGGATGCCGGTTCTTCCTTCCATCGCAAATACGTATAAAGTATGCCATTTAGGAACGGCGTTACCCGATGAGGTATTCGTCGGTCTTTCTTCAGGCCCGGGAATTGCGGGATAACTAGCCTTTCAAGTATATGATTATTGAAGAGATAGAGATATTCCTGGCCCGGCGTCACGATCAGACCCTGTTCAAGTGCCGCCATCTCGATATAGCGGCCATCGCTGAATTCATCAATGTTGTCGTGACTGAATCGTCTCCACGTCTTTCCCCAATCGCTCGATTCAAACAGTGCTGCCCCCAATTCGGTATCAGCGGTCACATAGAGCTTGTCTGCGAAAAAGGCTGCGTCAAATACGTGGACAGCATTTGGAATCGTCCTTTGCTTGCGCCATTTTCCATTCTCCCTAATGTAGATATTGCCGAAGCTCCAGGATTCCGTGGCGTCTATACCGGGCACAACGAGACGTCCTGCGCACGTCCGGAAGCGATCTACTGACTCGTCATCGACGGTGATTTCCTTCTGGAATTTATATTTCGAACCGCTGTTCTCCACTACAGATGACCAGACAGATACCGGCCCCTGATTGTTAATCCAATCACCTCCGCCAACGTATATACGTCCGGCGAAATTGTGCAAATCCCAGACGCTGCGAGCAAAACTGTGCAACGTATCGTTCTTTGGAAATCTAATCCTGTTCGGATTGCCGACAACTCGTAACCGGCTGAATTTGGGTCCGGTTTTATCAGCGACTGACTCCAGGACGTATTGGCGTCCACGATGAATCCCGAGGAAAATAGTCGGCGCATACGGTTTCTCACCTTCTACCTCTGGTAAATACCAAATCTCGTGAACAGTTCCCAGAGGGTCGATAATTCGTGGTCTCCCAATGAGGACTCCCACAAGTCCGGTGACCGGAATCGTAAACTTCATCGAACCGATACGAAGAGGTATCTGGCTTGTGAAGATCAACTCTTCTGACAGCGACCGACGGAAAACGTCGAGACGTAACGAGTAAATCTGCTGCTCTGAATCGCTGGTCCTTGCCTGTTTCGACAAGACTGAAGTGATTTGTCCTGCCAATTGCGGATCGAGTTCAGAGAGTGGCCAATAGCCTACGTTGACGCCCAGGGAATCAACGTCAAAGGCATGATGTGGATGGGCCTCGAGGTAAACGAGCTCTTTGAATCCTTCCGTGAGTCTGTTGGGACTCAATCCGCCAACGTGCGTTTTTCTTTGTGTATTGCGAACGTCATCGGATGCAGGTAAATTCGTGGTTGCGATTACCTGATGACAAATTAGCACGTTCAGTGTCAGAATAAATGATCGCATTTTCGCAAAAAACGGTATTCTGTTGAGCACAATGCGGTTGTTCACGGGATTCGGAACCTACAACGAAGATATACCGAATCTACACCCAGGACAAGGACTTGACCATGGCAGAGAACAAGCTCGCCATTGCACCGGACCTCGTCAGCGATTTCGTCCCGTGTTCACATGGCGACTTCGAACGCGTGAGAGAACTGCTTGCCGAAGAACCGGCCCTGGTCAATGCGTGCTGGGACTGGGGTGGCGGAGACTGGGAAACGGGCCTCGGAGCGGCAGTACACGTGGGCCGCGTGGACATCGCAATGTATCTGCTGGACAGGGGTGCGCGAATCGATATTTTCGCTGCAGCGATGCTGGGCAAACTCGACATCGTGCGAGCGGCGATCAACGACAATCGGTTCGTCGCAGGTGTGAAAAGCCCACACGGGATTCCGCTGATCGTCCACGCAAGGAACGGGGGCGCGGAGGCATTCGGTCTGACTGGAAGCCGGGCACGAGCCGAATCAGAGATTTGGTACGATTTTACCGCCGACGACGGTTATATCCCAATCGTGTTCTTATTTCGCTACGGAAAGGAGCGACCCGCATGAAGAGAACATCAATCTTACTGCCAGTACTATTGGCAATTATCGCTTTTTCGGTTTTCGCGAGTGAAGACGGGGGTAAACCGGAAGGAAAAGACGAAAAGCAGGCCGGGGCACACGTCGGCTCGGCGGAGTTTGAGCGGCTGAAGGCGCTTGTGGGGCGCTGGGAGTCCGAGATGCCGATGTCCGGGGGCGGAGGTTCCGAAGGCGGGAAAGGCGCGATGATGACGGTTGCAACGGAGTACCGGGTGGCGGCCAACGGCAGCGTCATCGTTGAGCGCAACTTCCCGGATACCCCCAAGGAGATGATCTCCGTTTACCACGACCGGGGCGGCAAGCTGTGGATGACCCACTATTGCGCGAAGGGCAATCAGCCGCAGATGAGCCTGACCAAAGCCACCGACGGGGCGATTGCGTTGGAACTGGTCGAGGGCTCTCTCGATTCGCCGGACGAGTCGCACATGCACTCCGTAAAGTTCACCTTTGACGGTGAGGACGGAATGTCGCAGACCTGGACGATGTACGAGGGCGGCAAGGAAACAATGGCTCACACCATGACGTACCGCCGCGTGAGATAAGACTTCACTTTGCATCTCATCATGAGGGGCTGGCCGGGCCGTAACGGCGCTCTCGTCCTGGGCGATTTTCGGCGATACGGGGAAATTCCGACCCACCGTCAATCCGCGATGCCACAGGCCTCCGCCGTCAGGATGTCGTAGTGATGCACATAGGTCACCCCGTCGATGACGATGCGATCGTTCCCCGGCAGTTCTTCTTCCCATGTCATCGCCTTGCCCCAGTTGTGAGGCGGGGCGTCGCGCTTGCCCCAGCGGCTTCCACTATATCGCCGGAAGAGTACCGTGCGTCCGGCGCGGGTAATATAGGCCTCAATCAGAACGTCTCTCTCAGTGGCGTTTTCCGCGACTTCAAAGACGCGCAGACATGTGTAATGACGACCGCCCACGTGGACGTCGAACACGCCCGCGCCTGTGAGGGCGGGGGCATCCGGCTGTCTGACCCAGGCGCCATCGGCCCGTTCGGACACCCATCCGCAGTCCTCGACCACCCGCGGTGAACCCCACCATTGGTCGTGGAATTCTTCGTCCAGAAAGGTTGTCAGTTCTATCACGCCGTCGGGTTTTTCCGATTCTACGGCGATCCACTCCACCTCGTCATCGGCCAAATGCCCCCAGACCCTTGTAATGCGGGTCTTTTCCTTGTTTGACGTCTTACCGAAACACATCTCCTCGACCTCAACCTCGACACATGGTCGTCCATGAATCACCGCCGGCCGGCGGGCGGTGAGCCGGATGGTTTCGCAAAGGCGCCATATGCCATTGCAGTCTTCCATACGATCATAGTAGCCTTTTGCGACCCGATCGCCTACTTCCGGCTGTACAAACCACCATGCCATTTCCTTGAAATCGATACGGAACGGCTTCACATCGCTCGCCTGAATGCGTATTTCGGGTCTTTGCGGTGGGAAAGCCAGTTTAATTGTCTTCATGTCGGTCTTCCTCAACGTTGGGGTGATTCCCAGTGCTTTCCGGATTCGATCGCGGCCGTGCGAAAGGCGGCGTTTGACCGTGCCGCCCGGACATCGGTGCCGGACGGCGATTTCCGCGATGCTCAAACCGTCCAGATAAAACGCCCGAAGGGCGGCCCGCTCGCGTTCGGGTACTTCGTCCATTGCCTCCACGATGGACTCGGCGGCTTCGCGGTCCCGTGACTGCGCGAGCCCGCCGCGGTTGACCAGCGGCGTCAGGGCTTCGCTCCCGATGTATAGTTCGCGGCGTTGGGGCGACCTGAAGAAATCGTGGCAGCGGTTTCGGGCCACCTGCAGCAGCCACGGACGTACGTCGCGCGGCGTGGACCGGCGCAGGCCCCGCCAGGCGTGGACCAGCGTTTCCTGCAACACGTCCTGCACCTGTTCGCCGGAGCCGATCCGGGAACGGATCAACGCAGCTATTACGCGCTCGTAACGGCGGACCAGGGTAACGAATGCAGCCTCGTTTCCCTGCCGTACCTGCTTTGCCAGTTCTTGGTCGGTCGAACTCATCACGCGGTTGCCTCTCCTCTACCCTGCAAGGCGCGACGCGGGGGGCAAAGGTTCACTATAGAGAGCCAGACTCGTAAATCCGGCTGACAGGCGGGCAGTCGCGCTTATCGGGAGAATCCGGTCTGAGCACCCCGTTCGACCAATTCGATACGCGTGCCTCTACCACGGACCCCCGGATCACCGGACCGCAAAACGCAACCGCCAGCGACTGAAGACGTTTATGGAAGCACACGGTTTTGTGAATTACGACAAGGAATGGTGGCACATTACGCTTGCAAACGAACCTTATCCAGATGCGTATCTTGACTTTCCGATAAAATAGATGCAGGGGGAATTCGCCATGGAACAAGCTGACGGAAACGCCGGTGCAGGTAAGCCGGAAGCGCCAAACCGCCGCTCGTGGGGCTACTGGAAGCTGCCGGTGTGGTTCGGCCTGGGGTTGTGCGTTCTTCAGGTGCTGGTGGCCGTTATTCGTTTCGGTACGATGCATCACTCCGACCCGTTCGGGTTGCTCATCGCGCTTCCGAGCATCGCGTCCGGACTCGTCATTTTCTTCATCGCCGGCGCCCTCATCGGATTACTGGCGCAGCGCATGTTAAAGGGTGTTAGCGGTACCCCGCGGGTCTGGATTCTGGTCGGGTTGGCGATCACAACGCCGCTAGCTGTACTTTTCAGCCTCGTCGGCGGATTGCTCGGACCCCACATGGTGGTTATCTACGCTCTCGTTCCATTTCTGGTCCTGGTCGGCATTCCAATGCTCATCCGCGCGATCTGGCTCCGTCTTCGCGGTGCATAGGCCCTGTGGGCGGATTCAGCGGCCGGGCGGGATGAAGACGGCGACGGGGCCGCCACCAGGTCAAAAACCGCGGACGCCAACCGTCACATTGTCGCCAACTTTACTTACGTCCTGATAGATCGACATATCTACGTCGTCAAAACCCACGGACCGGGGAATCCCCCGGTCCGATTTTCATGTACGCCGCGACCACAACGCGAAACGCGCCGTCACCGGGCTTACCCGGAACGGCGCGCGGTGCAATCCAGAGTCAATCACGCGAGCTGCGGAAATCGGCACGGGGACACCGGCCGCTCAGCCGCCGTGATCGTCGTAGAAGCGCTTGAGGTCCACGTCATATTCCAGACGCGCCTTGAGGCTCGCGAAGAAGTGCGTCCAGCCCGAGCACTGATCGAAAGCGCTGTCTATCCCCTCCAGGTCGGGCCGCCATCCGGATTCGCTCACCGAAATCCTCGTGCCACCGTTCAGAGCCTCGAAGTCGAAACTGAAGCGCGTCCTGTAACCGACGTCGTTGGAGGCGGGCCAGTTGCAGGCGATTTTCCGGTTACGGATCACTTCGTCCACGAATACGTCCACCTCGATATCGCCGAATCGCCAAATGACCGTTCGACCGGCTTCCAGGCCGGCGCTGGCATCGTCCGTGAAGTAGGTACTGATCGCCGTCCTGTCCGCGACGGCCTCGAAGACCTCATCCACGGGCCTGTCGACGATGCAGCGAAATGAAAACGACAGTTCTTCGAGTTCATCCATCCGTCTGCTCCATCGGTCGTGCCGCGTCCATTGCTTCTCTATCGGTTTCTCGGCCATCAGCGCCATCAGGTTCGTCTCGGAGTCCCTGAAGAACGCCATCCACAGTTCATGGTCTGGCATATCGGCAATCTTGTGCGGTCCACTGTCGAAAGTGACGCCGCGTGAACGCAACGCTTCACACGTGCCTTCGAGGTCCTCCACCTTATAATAAAGTATCGAAGCGTGCACGTCCGCCGATTCATCTTCCGAAAGACCGAGCAGGAGTCTCACGCCCGAACAATTGAAAAAGGCCATCCTCGGAACGCGGAAGAGGAACTGCATACCCAGTTGATCGCGATAGAACTCCACCGCCCGGTCGAGGTCCTGAACGGTTACTGAAATCTGTCCGATAGCCGACAGTCCCAAGCTGTTGTCCTGAGCCATTGCGAAACCTCCCTTATTGGGTTGGATGTTCACCCAAATATAAGGACATCCGTCATCGAACACTTCTTTGAAATCACTTTTTTGTATTGCGAAACCCCGTCGGGGAAACTCCGAAACGCCGGCGAAACAGCCAACTGAACGATCCGTGACTCTCGAATCCGACGGACAGGGCGATCTCGGTGACGGAGCGATCCGTATCGGTAAGGAGACTCGCGGCTCGCGCCAGGCGAGTCGATACCAGGAATTGATGCGGCGTTTGCCCCAGAATCTGCTTGAATGTCCTCAGAAAGTGGTTAACGGACAGGCACGCAACGCCTGCCATGTCGTCTAACGAAATGGACTCCGCGTACGAGAAGCGGATGAAATCCCGAGCCCTGTGGATTCGCGTGTAGAGTTCTGTTCGAGTTGAAGCCCGAACCGCCGCCACCGCCTTCACTTCCCGATTCACCCTACCCTGTACCAGCAGCAGTCTCTCCATGATCATGTGCATCTGCTCATCAAACCACCCCGATTCCTGCCGCCGCCGGGGATACGCCCGTTCAAAACCGTTTAACGCAGGGGTGAGGATATCGTCATGAGGACGGGTCACCTGGTAGAATTCAACATGTGGCGGGACACCGTTCGGGTCATCAACAAGCGTGCGCGCATCCACGTTTCGGGTGCGCAGGAGTCCCTCAGCGAACCCATCGCGAAAGAAGATGCAAAATGCGTCTACCGCACAAGCGGAATCAATATCTATAGTATATTCCTGATCACGGTTCAACACGAGGTACGATCGCTGATCCACCTGAATGTCGTGGCCGTCCACCTGATAGTGTGCCGCCCCATTCCGGAACGACTTGACGGAGAGCATACCTCTGCCCTGCCAGTGATAGTGCGCCGCGGAAGCCCGTAGCACATGATTGGAATCGGGTGACATTTCAGCAGACCCCATCTATACAGGAATACCTGGACAATGCAAACAGATCGCACCGATGACCGACAGTTGCGCGCACTCAGCGCTCCCCAAACAGCTTGCGGAAGTTAGCGACACAAACCGGGGATGGCAACCGGCAATGTTTGTCTTTGCAGGGGCGGCGTTTCGAGGGCAAGATGCCCTCGCCCCCAGGACCTCTCCGCCCGGCCCCCTCAGAAGCGGTGAGACGTAAGACGGGAGACGATGTCACCGCGTCTACAGGATATCGATATGGCCTGGCGAAGTCTATCAGCGATACCGGCGGGACCTCTCCCCCCGGCCCCCTCTCCTGAAGGAAAGGGGGAGCAGAACCATGCTATTTTACTCTACGCAAGCAATTCAACTCAGACGAAGCCACAAAGACACAAAGGGAAAGGCGCCAATCAGAAGACCGTACGACAGCCAATGGGCGCGTACGACGCAAGACCCCGCAACGGTGCGTTCAATCCTGCCGGACGCGCGGCCATTGTGACAACGGGGATCGCTTTGATCCTGTCCACAGGAGAAAAGGCGTAAATCATGGCGTTTTCCGGATTCCGATTCCAACCGCTCGCACTACAATCGCTGACGTTATTTTTACCTGCAAATCGCCTGTTCTTGCAGCCGCCAAATGGGGTGCCGCTCTACAATGGACTGCCGTCCGTTCCCACGATGACGTCGAAACAAAAGGGATTGCTTTCGCGTCGTACTGTGTGGACGGCGGCAAATGGCTTCCTGGTCGTGAGTCCGTCGTCGAAAGGCAACGTTTCGATCCAGTGGATTCGCGTCAATCACGTCACACAAAATTGGAGGTCTCGAATGACGGAAGAAAAGATTACCCCTCAGTCCAACGGCTGGTTGATGCTGGTTGTATCGCTTCTGCTTCTGGCCCTGTCCGTGGTCGGTTTCATCTACGGTGTTACCGGCGGCGGGGCCGTGCCCATTATCTCGTCGATCGTCCTTCTCATGATCGTGATCGTCCTGCTGACGGGCCTGTTCGCGGCGGAACCGAATCAGTGTGTCGTCCTGCTGCTTTTTGGCGACTACAAGGGCACGGAAACAACACAGGGGTTTCGATGGACCAACCCGTTCAAGAGTCGAACAAAGGTCTCTCTGCGCGCCAGAAACTTCGACAGCGAACGGCTGAAGGTGAACGACAGCAGGGGCAACCCCATCGAGATCTCCGCCGTCATTGTATGGAGAGTACAGGTTGCCGCGCAGGCCCTGTTCGACGTGGACGACTATGAACAGTATGTAAAGGTCCAGTCTGAATCGGCAATTCGGCATCTGGCAACCAGCTACCCGTACGATCAATCCGAAGGCGAAGAGATCAGCCTCAGGTCCTCGATCACCGAGGTATCCGAATCCCTGGGCGAGGAGATCCAGAACCGCGTTCAGGACGCGGGCGTCCGGATCGAGGAGGCCAGGATCAACCATCTCGCCTATGCACCGGAAATCGCCAACGCCATGTTACAGCGCCAGCAGGCCGAAGCGGTCATTTCGGCGCGGGCGAAAATCGTCGACGGGGCCGTCGGGATGGTGGAAATGGCTTTGAAGCGACTGATGGACGACGACGTAATCAAACTGAATGAAGAACAGAGGGCGAATATGGTCAGCAACCTGCTGGTTGTCCTCTGCTCGCACGAGTCGACGCAACCCGTGGTCAGCGCCGGACCGCAATAGCACGTACACGTAGCCGCCTGTCGCGCGAATCTGGTTTCAGTACGTTCCCAGCCGTATGCTGAGACTTGTAGTTGGGCTTACCGGCACGATTCCCGTTAGGAGCATATCATGACTCGGTTTACATTCCTGATCGTGTGCTGGGCCACGCTATCATTGACTGGTTGTGAGGGAGTAAATCGCCTCAGAGCCGGTACTTTTGGTTTCAAAGAGGCCCGAATTGAGAGTATATCACATATTCCAGGGACACCTATCAGGATTGAGACGCAAAATGGCAGCATTGCCGTCGAGGCGACCGATCGCCCGGATGTTAAAATCGTAGCGCTGATACACACCAAATCCAAAGCGCGCTTGAAGTCTACTCACATCGTTACCCGTCGTCTCGAAGGAGATACGCTCCGGATCGAGGCAAAGTGGCCGGAAGGAGGCAGGAAAGGTACCGAATCTGCCAGCTTCGAGATCTACGTTCCGGAAGCTAACGGCATCTTCGCATCAACTTCCAATGCACCAATCAGCATTAAGGGTCTATCCGGACCTGCCTGGTTGAAGACGAGCAATGACCGAATCGAGGTAACGAATCACCGTGGTAATCTAAGAGCAACAACCAGCAATGATTCCATCGTAATTGTAAGCCACCAGGGGTCCGTAAAGGCGAGATCTTCAAATGACGACATCAGAATCAGGGGCGTGACAGGACCCGTCGTTGTCCGGACCTCTAATGGAGCGATCGACGTCAATTCGGCAGAGAGCTCTGTTACGGCTCGAACTTCCAACGACGAGATCTCGATAGAATTGACAGACAATGCCGTCGGCCCGGTCGTTGCCGATACGTCGAATGATCCGATTTCTCTGGTTGTTGGCGAGAAATTCGCAGGCGACGTAGATTTGACGACCAACGAGCGATGCATCATCGATGAACAGCTCAGGAGATATGTTGTTGATCACGGCAACAACCACGTGGAGCTGAGAATTGGCAAAGGTCCGAAATCAAGACTCGCGACAAGAAACGCACCGATTTCAGTCATGGCGCGCGACGCGGTTGAGTGACGGTCATTAGGTACTCTGGGCCATTCAAAACGAGCTTGCCTGCATTGCGCGCACTGCTTGCACTGAGCGCGCCGAAGTGATCTGTCAAAACAAGCCTGTGGAAACGTCGAATTACCCGCACTTCACAACCCGTTCGATGCCTTTCCCACACACCTGGACAGGCTCAGTGCAAAGCTCAATAGTCAGGCTCAACACCCGAATCGGCATCCGAACGTACTCTTGATTCCAGGATGGGTTTTCCTATCTTCATCGGAATACGCAACTGAACCAGATGACCGACGGAATCTTGAAGCTCACTAATCCACGGGGACGTAAAGTATGGTTGTAACCGAGCTGACAGTCGAGCTTCCCCTCGGACTCTCCCGAGAAGAAGCGAAGATGCTCCTTGCTATCAAGCTCTACGAAACTGTTAAAGTTTCACTCGGACAGGCAGCCAGAACCGCTGGTCGCTCCAAACGCGACTTCATGGAACTACTTGGACAACAACACGTACCTATCTTTAATTATTCTCCTGAGGAGTTGCGGGAGGAAACCGGCAGTTGATTAAGGGTACCGTGTCCTATAGCGCCTGATGGACTGCACTTGATAGATTCAGCGATCCTGGAATGCGGCCAGCGCATTAAGAGTCTTTCTGTTAGAAGTTCATGGAAAATGCGTTCGTGTTTTTTCATGCTACAAGCTAACGAATGGCGTTGGAATCCCCCCACCGCATCAGCCCTCGCCGGCCCTTCGACAAGCTCAGGGATCGGCTTGGCTTCTGCGACTCCCCCTCAAGGGGGGAGTGATTAAACCATTGATTGTGCGCGCGCATTCGCGTCAGTATTTTCCAGGCACGAACGCCAGCAGGATCGTGTCGGCGAATAGACGCCAGACCACCGCGGCCTCCTCGAATCCCGCCCCCTTCATCGCGCGGATGAGGTCTTCCGCGCGGTGTTCGTACTCAACGTCTTTCCCCGCCGCCCTCATCTTCCGTTTGTACTCCCGCCTGGCGTCGATTTCCTCCCGTGTCACGATCCCTGATTCAATCGCGCGCTGGATGTGACATTCGCGGTATCGTGTCGATTGCTGCCGCACCGCCGCCGACCAACCAGGGCCGACCGACATTGTGTCGAACAGGATGAAGCAGCCGCCCGGCCGAAGCGCGCCCGCGATCCGCGCAAAAAGCGAAGGCAGGTTCCCGGGATGTACATGGTGGACGGTCTTTGCCGTAAAGACCAGATCGCATGTCGGGAGTGTGCAGCGGGTGATGTCCGCTTCCTTTACCTCGACGCTTCCGGAATAAGGCGTCAGTTTCCGTTTCGCGATCCGGAGCATCTCAGGTTCGCTGTCTATGCACGTGCCGGTTGCCCGTCGAAAGCGTTCCAGCACCCGCGTGGTCGGCTCCGCCGTACCGCATCCGAGATCCACAAACTCGAACGGGTCTTCCGGATCGAAAGGCGTCAGCTCGACGATCATCTCCAGGGCCGCCGCGTACGGAGGGCTGAGTACCGGCTGCACCCGGTCGTACGATGCCGCGATTTCGGCGAAATATCTGATACCGTCTGGCGGCGCATCGCCCATGTGCAATCCTCGTTCTGACATTCTTACTGGACGTCGCGGTGTCCCGACAGCCCGTTCCCCGATCGATGCGGCTGATCTGCAAATCGACCTGAACGACGCTCGATGCTGCCTGGTTCGCTCGTGTCGTGTCCCCGATAATTCTCACCAATCTCCCGCCNNNGCCCATTCTTCCCGTTTCGCTGAAACGTGGTCATTGAGCATGCCTGCATTGCTTGTGCTGCCTGCGTTGAGCTTGCCGAAATGGCCTGTCGAAGTAAGCTTGTCAAAATGTCGAAATACCCTGTCAATGCGTGGTCATTGAGCTTGTCGAAATGCCCGCGTTTCACTATCCGTAAGTGGCCAATCGACATCCCTTCGCCGACCCTTCGACCCTTCGACAGGCTCAGGGCAACGCATGCTCAGGGAGCGGCTTGGGACCAACGCGGCCAGGTTGGCTATACGCCCTCAATGGACACCCCTCTGGCCTCGGCAAGGGGTCTGAGTTTGGTGACGACCTCGTCTCGTATCAACCGACTCGCGCCAGAGCTGTTTTCATGGAAATTCACCGTGGCGTCCTTGCCTCGGGTTACCTGAATGTCCATCTTCCTCGACTCAAAGTGGATTCCCGAAATCGAACCCCATGGTATTCTGCGGTTCCTGAAGAGACCCTTGCAGATTTTCAGATGCTCATCATGAATCACGACGGCGTGCCTGTTGATCCGGTCGTAGAACAGGCCCCAAGACAGCCACGACGGACCGAGGACCAGATTCAGGATACCGAAAAATCCGTGTCCGGTGCTTAGAAAAAGAGCGGCGCCGATGATGTGAATGATGCCAAGTATAATCAGAAGGACTCTCAATTGAGGGGGTATCGGGACTGTGAGGTCGATTGTCCTGTCTTCCATGTCTATAGTTGTCCTCTCCGAAACCTGGCGTGACGTCAAGATGCTCAGTCCCAGCCGAAGCTGTCGTAGAACCTGCCGTTCAGATAATTCTCAATCGCACGCCGGACGTACGGCACCATATTTGGAGGAAGATCGCGTATGGAATGCCACGACAGGTCGTCGCACCTGTGCGGCTCGGCGTTGACAATGTTGCCGCTCCATCTCGAGGCGGCCAGAAAGAACGCCACTCGTTCGTCTTCGTCCTTCCTGTGAATCACCCCCACCACTTCGATGTCTGAAAGCCGAATCTCAATCCCGGCTTCTTCCCGCGCTTCCCGTATGGCCGCTGACCTGACCTCCTCATTCCCGTCGATATGCCCCGCGATCACGCTGTACTTCCCATCCCCGTACCCGGTATTGTAGCGCCTCAACAACAGCACTTCGTCGTTACCGTTCATCAGAAAGACGTGGGCTTCCGGTATCAGTTTGAATCTGTCAGCCATGTGTCACCCCGGAGACCTTTCCGCCCAAGCCCCTCAGACAGAGTAATTAGCTGTCAGTGGTGAGCTATCAGCCAAAAACAGGAACCGAATCAGTTGACGTCACCGCTACCTTGTGGATAATCGCGTAGAGCGCAGACCTCTCCACCCAACCCCCTCTCCTAAAGGAAAGCGGGAACTGAGGGATGCAGGCAACGTGTGACGAGAATGGCGGTTTGACGTCAAACCATGAGACTTTTCTGCCCGGACGACATTTAGATCGCACGGTGGCGGCGTTGGGGGTTTTTCCGTGTTATTCCGTTCATCTCCACCGGCTGCGCGTTCCTGAAAAGCTCGTAGGTCGCTCAATTCCCATCATTCGCGTCTTCCCGTTAGTCTCGTGACCCTCGCCCATCTCGGAATCAGCCGCGTTACGCCAACTTAACTTATCAGTGATTATTCGCCAAAGCGAATTTTGTCCAGGCAACCCGCCAGCGCAGGACCGTGCGATATGTTATTCCCAATGCGGAGCGCACTTGACTTATATGTATAAATTATGCATATTATTACATATGAGAACGACGCTTAATATAGACGATAACCTGCTGAACCGGGCATCCACGTTAACCGGTATCAAACAGAAAACCGCCCTGGTCAGGCTTGGCCTCGAAGCCCTGATCGCCCGCGAGAGCAGCAGGAGGCTGGCGGAACTCGAAGGCACGGAGGAAAGCCTGTTGCCGGTCCCGCGGCGATTTCCCCATAACCCGTAGCCATGGTTCTTGTCGATACGCCAATCTGGGTCTCGTTCCTTCGCTCGGGGAACGGAAAGCTGAAGGCGCTCCTGCGCGAAGCAAAGGTCGCGTGCCACCCGCTGATTGTGGGCGAACTTGCGTGCGGTAAGTTGGCCAACAGGATGGAATTTCTAACATTGCTGCAGACGCTGCCGCAGGCCTTCACGGCCAGCCAGCGGGAAGTCCTGCATTTCATCGATCATCACCGGCTGTCCGCCGCGGGGATCGGTCTGATCGACGCGCACCTGATGGCATCCGCCCGGCTGTCCGATCTGCCGTTGTGGACTTCAGAGGGAAGACTGCGGGCGGCCGCGGTTCGCCTGGAAATCGCCTACCTGTATTGAGGCCGTAGTCCCGTTCCTGTCATTTCGATCGCGAAAGGAGAGCCAACTCATGATTCGATATTTCGCCCCGGCACTGACCGTGTTCTGCCTGACAGGTGCGGCCGCCACAGAAACCCACGCACAGATTGCCTTACGCGCCGGGGGCGGACTCTATGTCGAAGATAAAGAACCCGGCTGGCACGGATCCATCATCCTGCCGTTCGGCAGCAAACCCGCCGGGGTGATGCTTGCCGGCGAGTATTACGAGAAAGACGGAGCGATTACCGTACCGGTATCCATCCGCGGCCTATACAAGATTCCTCTGGGGGGCAACCTTCGGGTTTACGGCGGGGCTGGAAGCGGTCTGATCTACACAAAAGAGGAATCGGATGCCGAACTCATCGACGGGTCGACCACAAAGGTGCTTTT
Organism: Candidatus Latescibacterota bacterium; assembly: GCA_021295655.1. Classification (GTDB taxonomy): domain Bacteria; phylum Latescibacterota; class UBA2968; order UBA2968; genus JAAXHE01. The sequence goes on along the minus strand of JAGWBX010000029.1, from coordinate 58,928 downwards.
TACAGCCGTCGCGGGGATGAACCTGAAAATGCTGGGTCCGTTCCGATTTTTCGGAGAAGCAACCCTGGACCGGGGTGTGGCCGAAGGCACGGAGAGCAAGTACGGCGCGAAGGTGGGCATTTCATTGACGTTCACCGACTGAAACGGGGCAAGACATCAGAGGGTTGGACTCCACCATAAAATAAGTAACTAATTACGTATTATAACAAATATTTTATTATTTATTTCCTCTATATTAATCTATTTCAGGACGGCGGTATTCGGCGCGTCCGATCGTCGACACGTCGACTGAACGACCAGTTCCATGCTGAAATTCCAACTCCATATCCTTATGGCTGAAAGAGGGCCGGACCGTCCGTACAGGATCTCGGAAATCGCCGGGATGACGGGCCTTCAGGCCAACACCGTCTCGGCCATTTTCAATAACCGGGCGAAACGGATCGATCTGGCCACCATCGAAACGCTCTGCCAGGCGCTGGATTGCACGCCCGGCGAACTCTTCCAATTCAAACCGGAACCAGACGCAACTGACTGAATTCTTAGCACAAGGAGACGTGCCACCATGAAAATCACCGCGATTAAAACCTTTCTCGTCACCTACAGCTACCGACCCAGGGCGCTTATCAAAGTCGAAACCGACGAGGGCCTTTGCGGATGGGGCGAAGCCTATTCCATCGGGCCGGACCTCTCCGTCGAGCCCATTGTGAACTATATCGCCACATGGTTCGTGGGCGAGGACCCCCGCCGCATCGAATACCTGATGATGAAGACCCATCAGCAGTTCCGCTTTCCCCCCGGGGGTACCGGCCTGGCCGCCATTTCCGGGATCGAACACGCGCTGTGGGATATCAGCGGTAAGGCCGCAAACGTACCCGTATACATGCTTCTTGGCGGGAACCTGCGAGACTGTGTAAGGGTCTACCAGAGCTGCGGCGGCCCGACCGGTGAGGCTGCGGCGGAAGGCGCGCACCGGTTGAACGACCAATGGGGGTTTACCGCGTTCAAGACCAGCCCCTTCCTGCTGAATCCCGATGCGAATCGATGGGGCCGGGTTTGCGCGGCCGCCGGCGAGTATTTCGAGAACCTTCGAAAGCATACCCCCGACGACTGGGAATTCGCGTTCGATCCGCACGCAAAAATCTTTGAACCCGTCAGAGCCCTGCAACTCGCCAACGCCCTGGCTCCTTACGACCCGCTGTTTTACGAAGAGCCCCTCAGGCCGGAACACATCCCCGCCTGGCAACAACTGCGGCAGCAGATGCAGGTGCCGCTGGCTACAGGAGAAAGCCTCTATGCGCGATTCGAGTTTCTGAATCTCATCGCCGCCAGGGCCGCCGACATCATCCAGCCGGACGTCTGCGTCTGCGGGGGCCTGCTCGAAATGCGGAAGATCGCCGCCATCGCCGAGGCCCATTACGTCACCATCGCGCCGCACAACCCCATGGGACCCATCGCCACTGCGGTCAACGTACACTTCGCCGCCGCAACGCATAACTTCAAGATTCTGGAGTACGTGATCCCGAAAGGTTCGAAGTGGATGGAATACGTCCCGGATCCGTACCTGCCGGTGGACGGATACCTCGAACTCAGGGACCGTCCGGGATTGGGCATCGAGGTGAACGAAGACGCGCTCACGGATACGGAGGTCCCGCACTGGCAGCGCACGGCCCCGGTCCGCCCGGATGGGTCAACAGGGTACATATAAAAACGAGGAGACGGAAGACGAGAGAGGACCCCGCCAGGCAACCCGCCGGAAACCGAACCGGCTTGGCGATCGCAATTTGCGGATGTCTGAATTTGTAGGGGCGACCGGCCGGTCGCCCCTACGTTTACCGTGCGCCAACACCCGGGCAACCACAAGGGTTGCCCCTACAGATTCAACGGCGGCGCTGGACCTCTCCCCCCGGCCCCCTCTCCTAAAGGAAAGGGGGAGAAAAACCAGGAAAACCGGCCTCACACGGAGACACCAAGACACAAAGAAAGAACAGTCAGCCAGGAGCGGTACCGGAGCGAGACCAATCATACGCCTTTACGTCGGTCTGCGAACGACCTTGCAATCGCGGCAAACAGGTGGTACCATCATTCCCGTCGATTAAGGCCCTTAGAACTTCCATTTAACGGGAAATCCGGGCGTAGTGAACTGCCCGGCACCGTTGTTACCACCTTCACCTCGAGAGACTGAATTGACCGACTTTCACACAACCCTGTGGACCTACCCGTGGGACCTGGCCGACGGAGACGCCAGTGCCATCGCAAAACGGCTCCGGGACGACGTCGGCCTCGATGGCATCAGCCTGGCCTCGGCGTACCACACCTTCGAGATGCTGCGCCCCCATTCGCCCGGCAGGGTGCTCCTTCAGATCCCGCAAGCGGCCGTCTATTTTAAGCCGGAAAAGAGCCTGTATTCGGACACGCCCATTCAGCCCCATGTCAGCCGCCTGATGGGCGATGAGAACTGGTACGCGGACGCCGCCGGGGCCGCGGCCGGCGCCGGCCTGGAACTCATTGCGTGGACGGTATTCCTTCACAACTCCTACCAGGCCGGCCGCCATCCGGAATGCGCCGAAGTCAGCTGTACGGGCGACGTCAGCACCTCCCGGCTCTGCCCGGCCAATCCGGGGGTTCGCACCTTTGCCGCGGCGCTGTCCAGAGACCTGGTGAAGAATTACGGAATCGCCCTCCTCGAATGCGAGTCCCTTTCCTACGGCGGATTCGGACATACCCATTACCACGTCAAACACGGTGTCGACATGGGGCCCGGAGGCCGTTTTCTCCTCTCCCTCTGCTTCTGCGACGCCTGTAGAACGCGAGCGAAGGATAATGGCCTTGATCCCAACGCACTCTCCCGTGAGGCTGAATTCAGGCTGCGCCGGATTCTGGCATCCGGCATCCCTCCCGCGGAATCCCCGGAGGAACTCATCGCCACGGTGCCGCAACTTGCGCCATTCATCCGGATGCGCGACGAGGTCGTCGAGAGCCTGCTGGAAGAGGTCAAGGCGGCCGCCGGGGTCCCGGTTTCATTCATTTTTATGGGCGACCGGTTCAACGCGGCGATCAACCGCTCACGCCTTGCGGAAATCGCGGATTTTGCGGAAACCCTCGCCTATACGCCGGACGCCGACCGGATTCAGGCGACGATCTCTGACATCGTGCCCGACCTGAAGAACCCGCGGCAACTCGTGGTCGGTCTGCAGGCCTATCCTCCCGCGTCTCCGGACGCCCGGACACTCATCGCGGGCGTCGAACGCGCGCTGGGCCTGGGCATCCGCCGGTTTTCGTTCTACAACTATGGCATTATGCCGAAAGCCAACCTGGCCTGGATCCGGCAGTGCATCGGCGATGCCGATCGCCCCTGTGACACGTGACGGCCGCGATGGAAGCGCTGGCATTCGTCTCATCTCTCCTCTGCCTGGTCTACGTCGTCGTCGCGGGCGCCATCCATAGAGGTCTGAGTCGCCTGTCGGCCGGCGCCAGCGCCGATACCCCGGACGTCACGGTCGTCATTCCCGCCCGCAACGAAGCCCATCGTATCGACGGATGCCTCTCCGCCATCGCCGAACAGACCTATCCTCCGGAACGCACCCGGGTCATCGTCGTCGACGACCATTCCACGGATGACACCGCGCGCCTCGCGATCGCGTGGGCGGACCGCATTCCCGGTCTCAGGGTCGTACAGGCAACAGACGGACCGCACGCCTGCCCGAAGAAAAACGCCCTGGACACCGGCATCCGCGCCGGCGCCGGGGAGATTATCCTCACCACGGACGCCGACTGCATCCCTTCTTCGGGCTGGATCGCTTCCATGGTGCGCGCTTTCGAACCTGACGTCGGCATGGTTGCCGGATATGCTCCCCTGATCCCGAAGCGCGGGGCCCTGTCCGGCTTGCTTGCCCTGCAGGGACTGGTGGTGTCCACCCTGGCGGCCGGCAGCATCGGTCTGGGACTACCGCTGACGTGTTCCGGACGGAATCTCGCCTATCGCAAGTCTGCCTTCCACGATGCGGGAGGATTCGATCCCATCGGACATATCCGCGGTGGAGACGACGTCCTGCTGATGCGGCGCCTTGCCGCCCTGAAGTCCTGGCGAATCCGGTTCAATCCGGAAGCCAGAGTGGATTCACACCCCCACACCGACGGGCTCTTCCGCCGCCAGGTTCGCTATCAGTCAAAGGCGGTCCATTATGGATATTCTGTCTTGCTTGCCGCCGCGTGTATCTATATATTCCATGTGGTCCTCGCCGCCGCGCCATTCCTCGCCTGGCAACATCCCGAGTTCCGGTTTCCTTTCGGTCTGATCGCAGCGGCAAAAATACTCGCCGACTGGCTGCTGCTCTCCGGCGCCGCCCGCCGTTTCAAGGAGCGGAAAAATCTACGGTTGTTTCCGCTCCTTGAACTGATTTCCGTACCCTATGTCGTCGTCATCTGCGCCGCAGGCGTACTGACCCGCTCCCGCTGGAAATAGATATGCTCTCACTCAGACTGTTGCCCGGGACCGTTGTGCGCTATCATCGGACGCTGACGATCCGGCGTGTCTGGAACGTGGCCAGGGTGGTTTCCTCGTACCTTCTTTCCCGCCTGGTCAGACGCGATATCCGCATGGGCCGCCCGTTCGTCCTGATGCTGGAGCCCACAAACGTCTGCAATCTAAAATGCCCGCTTTGCCCGTCTGGCAATGGAGAAATGACACGACCCCGCGGTACGATGGAATTCGAGAATTTCAGGCGGATCTTCGAGGAGCAGGCGAAAGACCTCGTGCTCCTGATGCTGTGGAACCAGGGCGAACCCTTCATCAACAAGCGGCTGACCGACATGGTCCGTCTGGCGAAAGCACACAACGTACCCACCATCACCAGCACCAACGTCCACTACATCCGCAGCCGAAGCGATGCAGAAGACATCGTGACCTCCGGTCTGGACGAAATCGTGGTGTCGCTGGACGGCGCGACCCCGGAATCCTACGTCAAGTACCGCGTTGGCGGCAACTTCGACCGGGTGCTGGACGGGATCCGACTTCTCAGCACGGCAAAGAAGACGCTGAATGCGGACCATCCCGTCATCCACCTTCAGTTCATCATCTTCAAACACAATGAGACCGAGATCGAAGCCGCCCGGAACCTCGCGCGGGAACTGGGCGTGGACCGGC
>JAGWBX010000029.1:38176-53588 GCA_021295655.1 Candidatus Latescibacterota bacterium | reverse complement strand
GAAGACCCGGACTTCGGCAGTGTCTGGTCCGGGGAGGCATACACAGACTTCAGGAACGCCATCCTCAAGGACCGGTCCGCCGTGCCCATCTGCAACAATTGTTCAGAAGGCATCAAAGGCATGTTCTACGATATCGAAGAGGTGAAACATTAGTGACGGCAACCCGCGGCTGCAATGCGCGCGCAAGGGTACGACTCGCGTCCGGACCCCGGGCCTCCGCATGGCTCGCTTACAACCGCTGCGGTTGCACTGACCCGGGATCGCCTTCCGCCACCGACCGGTTTTCGTTGTTTCGCATCTCTCATTTTCCAGTCGCTCCCGACCCCGGATTTCCGTGTCGACCTCCCTGATCAATTCGTTACTGCTGGCTTCAACGGCAATCTACCTCGGCGCCGCCGTGGCATTTCTGATTGGCCTGCGGCGAAAGAACCGGCCCGCTCGCAGCCGCTCGCGGCCGTTTGTGTCCGTTGTGATTGCGGCGAGAAACGAAGCGGACTACATCGCCGATTGCCTCGCGGGGCTGGTTAACCAGACGTATCCCGCCGACCGGTACGAAGTCCTGGTCGTGGACGACGGCTCCACGGACAAGACCCCTGCGATCTCGGCCGAATTCGCCGCCAGGCACACCCGGGTCCGGAGCATTGCGGTCACGGACGCGTTCCGGCATATGGAGGCAAAGAAACGGCCTCTCTCCGAGGGCATCCGGACGGCGCGCGGGAGCATCATACTGACCACCGACGCGGATTGCGCCGTGCCGCCCACGTGGATTTCGGGAATGGTCACGCAATTCGAAGCCGGCGCGGACGTCGTCATCGGGTTCTCACAGGCAAAAAGCGCCGGGGACCCGCAGACGCTGGCGGAACGTATCCAGGCGTTCGACTTTCTCGCGCTCATGTCCGCTTCTGCCGGCGCCGCCAACCTCGGCGTGCCGCTGGCCGCATCGGGGCAGAATCTCGCCTACCGGAAGGCGCTATTCGAGCGGGTCGCCGGATTCGAGGAAATCGCGCACCGTCCTTCCGGCGACGACGTCCTCCTGCTTCAATTGTTCCGGCGGGCAGGCGCGACGGTCGTATTTGCAGACCACCCGTACACATTTGTCAACACCCGGCGCGCCGAAACCATGGCCGGTTTCTGGGCCCAGCGGCGCCGATGGGCGTCGAACGCGCGGTGCATGCTGGCGCTCAATCCGGTATTTTTCGTCTATCTCGCGAACGTGTTCCTGCTTAACCTGCTCTTCCCCGTGGCATTGATTTCAGGGATCTCCGGAACCGGCGTCGGTCTGCCGCTGGCCTGTTTCGCGGCCAAGGCCATGGCAGACCTGCTTGTGGTATGGCGTGGCGCCCGCCGGTTCGGCCGGACCGACCTCCTGCCTGTGCTGCCGGTCTGGGAAATCCTGCAAATTCCTTACACGGTCCTGGTGGGGTTGTTCGGATCGTTCGGCAGTTTCGTCTGGAAGGGAAGGGTCCACAAACCGCGTGAGACGGGAAAATCGGGTGTTCTGGCTCTAAAATAGGTTGCCTGAATTCGGTCAGCAAGAAACAGCTGTCAGCTAAAGGCGGTGAGACGTGAGACGGTAGAGGATCACCCCGCGTCCACAGGATATCGATACGGCCTGGCGAGATGCCTTCGCCAATGCGCAGACCTCTCCCCCCAACCCCCTCTCCTAAAGGAAAGGGGGAGAAAACCAGTTGTCCATCCAGCGATGGCAGTTTCCCCCTTCCTTCAGGAAGGGGGAAAGGGGGTAGGTCTCGAAAAAGCGGTGAGACGTAAGACGGTAGAGGGGAAAAATTGCCTGTCCCGTGCGGTTTCATTTCTTGCCGGTGGCACAGTTCGTTTTTCAACCGTGAATCAGGTCCTTGATTTCATGCGCTTTCGTTCACACCTGTGCCAATGGAGTCTCGCCCTCCTCATCCTCGCGCTCTGCTCAGACGCCCGGGGCGCCGAACGCCCCCGCGCCAGAGACCTGGGTATCCGAATCGGCGTGCTCCCGCCCGGTCCCAATAACGCCATCACCGATGTATCAGGCGTCAGGGTCGGTCACGTCACCCTCATCAGTGGCGAAGGGAAGCTGGTCGTGGGAGAGGGGCCCGTCCGCACCGGCGTGACCGCGGTCGTACCCCACCCCGACGACGTCTACCTGAACCAGGTCTTTGCCGCTGCCGAAGCGCTCAACGGAAACGGCGAGATGACAGGCATGGCGTGGATCAATGAGCGCGGTCTCCTGGAGGTACCGGTGGTCCTCACCAACACGTTGAGCGTCGGCGAGGGTTACAGCGGCGTCGTTGCCTATATGCTCCGGCAGGACCCGGGGCGCGTCCCCCTGCCCGTCGTGGCCGAATGTTACGATGGCGGCCTAAACGACATCGCGGGCCGCCATGTAAGGGAGGAACACGTCATCCGGGCGATCGAATCCGCGGCGGATGGACCGGTCGTCGAGGGATCGGCAGGCGCCGGAACGGGGATGCGGGCCTACGGTTTCAAGGCCGGTGTCGGAACGGCGTCGCGCGTACTCACGAAAGCCCAGGGCGCTTATACCCTGGGCGTGCTCGTGGTGGCCAACTGCGGCCGTCGTCCTAGTCTGGTCATCGACGGGGTTCCCGTGGGGCGACACCTGCCCGTAGCGCGTCCGCCGGCCCGCGACGGTTCCATCGTCATTCTGATCGCCACCGACGCACCGCTGATCCCCATTCAGCTCCGGCGGCTCTGTAAACGGTCCGCGCTCGGCATGAGCCGCACCGGCACGTTTTCGAGAACCAGCAGTGGGGACCTGGCGCTGGCTTTCTCCACCGCCCGCCGGATCCCGCGAAACGCAGCGACCGTCGATACCGTTCACACGCTGCGCGACCACCGCCTCAACCCGCTCCTGCAGGCCACCGTGGAGGCCACCGAGGAAGCCATCGTCAATGCGCTCTGCGCCGCGGACACGATGACAGGGCGGGACAACAGGACGATACCCGGCCTCCCGCTGGACCGGCTCGTCGACATCATGAAGCAACACAACCGGATCGAGTGATCGGGGATCCGGCGGCTGCGCCGGCGCCCCCTTCCTGAATCCTGTCTCCAGGTCACAATATGCCCAACCTCACGATCATCCTCGGCCTTGCCGCCTACGTCCTGGTTACGCTCGCGGTCGGTATCTACGCGGGCCGGCGCGTCAAGGGTTCCGCCGACTTCATCGTCGCCGGCCGGAGGCTGGGCATCTGGCTGGCCACCGGGACCCTGGCGGCCACCTGGTTCGGAGGCGGGATCGTTATCGGGGCCGCCAGCGAGGCCTACAAGAAGGGATTCATGGGCGTAATCGCCGATCCCTTCGGCGCGGCTCTCTGTCTGTTTCTCGCGGGATTGTTCTACGTCAGGATCATGCGGAGGATGGGCCTGACCACCATCGCGGGGTTTTTCGAAAGCCGCTTCGGGCGCCCGGCGGGCGCGGTGGCCGCGTTGTGCACCATCCCGGCATATCTTGGATGGGTGGCTTCCCTGATGGTCGCCTTCGGCAGGGTCATCCAATCGCTCACCGGACTGGACCCGACGCTGGGTATCTGCATCGGCGCCGCAATCGTCCTTGTCTACACGACCGCGGGGGGCATGTGGGCCGTCACGCTCACCGACTTCATCCAGGTTGTCGTTCTGACGGTGGGGCTGCTGGTGATCACACCGCTGCTGCTGAACGACATGGGCGGGTGGTCGGCCATCAGCGCCCGGATATCCGAAGACCGGTTTTACCTCTATCCCCGGGACGCAGGTCCGCCCGGCTGGTTCGCCTACGCCAGGGACTGGCTGGTCATCGGACTGGGCAATCTGGCGGGGCAGGACCTCATCCAGCGGAGTCTTTCAAGCAGGAGTGAGTCCGTCGCCCAGAACAGCGCCTATCTCGCCGGCGCGCTCTATCTTACGGTGGGGCTGCTGCCGGTGTTTCTCGGCATTGCCGGGACCCTTATCTTTCCAGATATCGCCGATCCGGATATGATCATGATGCAGCTGGGCATGAAATACCTCTCGCCTCTGGCGATGGCGGTTTTTCTGGGCGCGCTCGTGTCCGCCCTGATGAGCAGCGCGGACAGCGCCCTGCTCGCCCCGGCCAGCGTGATCGGATGGGACCTGGTCCGGTACGTGCGTCCGGACGCCGACGAACGTTCCATACTCAGGATCTGCCGCATCTGCGTTCCCATTCTCGGCCTGATTGCCCTCTACCTCGCCCTGGCGCACAATACCGTTTACACGCTGATGGTGAATTCGTGGTCGATCCTGCTGGCCACCCTCTTCGTGCCGCTCACGGCCGGCGTCTGGTGGTCCCGCGCCAACCTGCCCGGCGCGCTCGCGGCCATGGTTTCAGGCTTCATCGCCTGGATTTGCCTCATCTATCTGGCGCCGGACCTGCCGGCGGACCTGCTGGCCGTCCCGGTCGCGCTGTTCTGTCTGGTCGTTCTCAGCCTGAACACGAAAGGCTCATTTCCGGCGCGACCGCTCGCGGATACCGCCGGACGCCCTGTTTCCCTCCAGAATCGCCTCGGCCTCGGACGCCGTTAGCGCCTACGCCGCTCGTCCGCTGCGGTCCTGCGTCCGCGTGACGAGACTCGCAAAAAAGCCCGCGCCGAATCCGTTGTCGATATTCACCACCGCCACGCCCGGCGCGCAGGAATTCAAGGTCCCAAGCAGCGCGGCGAGTCCACCGAAACTGGCACCGTAGCCCACGCTGGTCGGTACCGCGATAACGGGGACATCCACCAGCCCGCCGACCACGGAAGGCAGCGCGCCCTCCATCCCCGCCACCACCACGATCGCCGTGGCCCGGTCAATCTGCTCGCGGTGCGCAAAAAGCCGGTGAATCCCCGCCACGCCAACGTCGTACAGCCTATTCACCCGGCTCCCCATCGCGTCCGCCGTCACGAATGCCTCCTCGGCGACCGGCATATCCGACGTTCCTGCCGAAATAACCAGCACCTCTCCCGCCGCCGCCAGGTTTTCGGTGTCGTCCCCGCGAATCGACAACGTACGGGCCAACGCATTGTAGTCCGCCTCCGGCAAGGCCGAACGTACGGCATCCGCCTGTTCCCGGTTTGCCCGTGTCGCCAGAAGCGCGGACCCCGCCTCCGAAATCCGGCGCGCGATTTCAACCACGTGCTCCGTGGTCTTGCCCTGGCAGAAGATCACCTCGGGAAATCCCTGGCGCATTGCCCGGTGATGGTCCACGTGCGCGAACCCCAGATCTTCAAACGGCAGTTTCTTCAGCCGATCCATCGCGCCGTCGACGTCCAGCTGGTTTTTTCGCACCGCTTCAAGTACCTGCCGGACCTGTTCAGGAGTCACCCGATACCTCCTCCGCCCTCCGGCGAACGGCGTTCAATATGGCTTCGACGCATACCGGATCATCCTCCGTCATCAATTGGCGCCGAAACGCGGCAGCCCCGTCGATGCCCTTGACGTACGCGGCAAAATGCCTTCTCATCTCACGGACTCCGGCGGGCAGCCCCTTGTTTTCCACCGAGAGGCGCAGGTGCCGGATGGCCATGCTCACCCGCTCACGGGCCGACGGCGCCCCCAGCAGCGTGCCGGTGGCCAGAAAGTGCTCGATGCGCCCGAACAGCCACGGGTCTCCAATCGCCCACCGCCCCACCATTACCATGTCGCATCCAGTCTGTTTCATCATCTCCCTGGCGGCCAGGGGGTCCCTGACGTCCCCGTTGCCGATGACGGGAATCGAAACGGCTTCGGCCACGTCGCGGATCACGTCCCAGTCCGCCGTTCCCGTAAATCCGGCCTTCCGCGTCCGGCCGTGTACGGCGACCGCCGCCGCGCCCATATCTTCCGCCATGCGGGCGACCTCTGAAGCCTTCGTGTCGTCGTCCCACCCGCTGCGGATCTTCAGGGTGACCGGAATTGAAACCGCCTTTGCCATTGCCGATACGATCCTTCCCAGCCGCGACGGATCCTTCAGCAGGGCCGCGCCCGCGCGCCGGTTCACGATCTTCTTCACCGGACATCCGCAGTTGATGTCCAGAAGATCGGGCCTGCGTTCTGCGGCCACACGCGCGCCTTCGGCCATTTCGTCGGGCTCCGATCCGAATATCTGCACCGAGATGGGATGCTCGTCCGCCTCGAAATCGAGGTACCTGCTCGACCGCTCGCTGCCGTCGGCCAGCCCGCGGGCGCTCACCATCTCGGTCACCGCCAGACCGGCGCCCTGTTCGCGGCACAGCAGCCGGAACGATCGATCCGTCACGCCGGCCAGCGGCGCCAGGACGGTCGCGCCGGGAATTGCCGTCTTTCCAACGTAGACCATGTCGGGACTCCGTGCCCGGGCGTCTATGACGCGGACTCAATCAGTCGTCTCACCTTGTCGGCGCCGATACGCGCCACCTCGCGGGGGTCTTCCCGCCAGAGATCCTCATTGAACAACTCCAGAGAAACCGGTCCGGAGAACCCCTGAGACGCCAGCATCTCAAGCATCCCTTGCAGGTTCAGGATCCCGTCACCCGGATAGACGCGGTCGCCGTCGGCCAGGGTCTCGCGTTCGCGGTCTGTCTTCGGCGCATCGTCGATATGGAAGATGGCCACCTGCGCACCAGGCACCTTCAGGATATCCTCGTCCTTCCCGCCGCCGCGATAGATATGAAAGGCATCCATCACCACCGTTGTCCTGGCGTGGTCCGCCATGTTTACGATTTCCATCAGCGTATCCACGTTATTGACGTGGTCCACGAAACCCAGGAATTCGAGCGCGGGCAGACAACCCACCTCCTGCCCCAGATCCATAAGCCGGCGGAAGCGGTCCGCCGCCCGGTTCAGGTCCACCTGACCTCGCGCCGGTCCGGCGATAATGCGCGGCGCACCGATGGCCACGCCCTGCTCCATCAGCCGCCGCGCCTCGGGGAGGCGTTCCGTTTCGAAGACCGAGTCGGTCGCGTCCATCCAGCCCGAAAAATGCACCAGATCGGGCACCGCGAGATTGTAGTCATCGAGCAGCCTCCTGATCTCAGCAAACTTGCCGCCGGACCGTTCCCAGCCGGCCAGGTCCTCGCACCACAGTTCGATCGCACCGTATCCCGCCTCACCCGCCGCCCGGATCTTTTCTTCGATCGATGCGGGCTGAATCGTGCTGGTATTAAAACACAACTCAAACCTGGCCATTGGTTCCTCCTGTTTCACAGATCGTCTTCAACACGCACCGCCCGCACCTGGGCGTCGGCAGACACGCGTGCTTGCCCAGCGCGACGATCAGCGCATGGTATTCGTTGTAAACGCCCACGTCCTCCGGCAATGCCACCTCAAACCTGCGCTTGACTTCAGGGTATTTGAGCGACCTGTCGATCACTCCCAGTCTTCCGAAAATCCGCCGCGTATACCCGTCCACCACGAAACTGGTTTTATCGAGCGCATACAGCAGAATGCAGTCCGCGGTCTCGGGTCCGATCCCGTTAACGGACAGCAGTTCGTCGCGCAGGCGCCCCGGGGGGACATCCGTCATCCTTGAAACGTCCGCGCCGTACTTGCAAACAAAGTACGCCAGGAATGCCTTCAGCCGCCTCGTTTTTACGCGGAACGTCCCTGCAGGACGGATCAGGGTTTCCAGCCGGTCGTCGGGCATCTCCAGCAGGATCCTGGCGTCGAGCGCCCCGGCCCCCTTCAGACTTCCTATCGCCCGTTCCACGTTCACCCACGCAGTGTTCTGCGTGAGTATAGCCCCGACCATCGTTTCGAACGGGGTTTCCGCGGGCCACCAGCCCTGTGGCCCGAATGCGTCCAACAACCGGTCGTAAACCTCGCAAATCCTGTTCTGTCCGGAGGCCATAGCGGGCGAGAATCTAACGAATCGACGGATGGCGATCAACCCCTAATCATTTCGATGGGATGTGCCCGTGCCTGGAACCAGCTTCTCCCGAAGGGCGTTCCACAGTTGCCCCGGACAACAGAACGGCGCCCGGACCGTCCCAGCCCGCGCGCCTGTTCAGCATTCTGTTCGCATGCGTCAATTCGGATGGATATAAAGTTTCTTCCAGAGTTGAATGACCCTCAGCTGGTGCCTTACCCAACAATATCTTTTTAGAATTTCGATAACTTTAAGGCGTAATGCAAATTCCCGCAGATCGGTGTCCATTCCGGCCTCCTTCCCGCTGCAGATCCCATGTCTCATATATACGGATGCTGCTTTCGAATGTCAAGCCGGTCCGGCACCGGGGCTTTCCGCTTTACACGTTTTAAGTGACGGCCTATATTGAACCACTCAACCGTTCCTTCGAACCGACTCCTGTCGCGGAGATGTACATGTCTGAAACCAGCCTGAAAGCCAAACTAAAAGCTGGCGAGGTCGTCCTGGGTCCCTTCGTCAACCTCGCTTCCGGCGCGCTCATCGAAATCGCCGCGTACGCCGGCTTTGACTTCGTCATACTGGATACCGAACACGGTCCGCTGGACATCGAGACCACCGAGAACCTCTGCCGCGTGGCGAAGGGCGCGGGTATCTCATCAATCGTTCGCGTCCGGGAAAACGATCCGCCCCAGGTGCTCCGGGCGCTGGACATCGGCCCGGAGGGCGTCCAGGTCCCGCAGATACGCACCCGTTCAGACGCCGAGTCGCTCGTGGAAGCGGCGAAATACGCGCCACTCGGGATGCGGGGCGTCTCTCCCTACACCCGCGCGGCCAGGTACTTCTCGGAAGGCGGGCGGATCTTCGAGCGCCTGAACCGTGAATCCATGGTTCTCATCCACGTGGAGGGCGTCGAAGGTCTTGAGAACCTCGATGCCATCATCGCCGTGCCCGGCCTGGACGTCGTTTTCCTCGGTCCGTACGACCTCTCCCAGTCCCTCGGCATCCCGGGCCAGGTGCACGACGCCAGGGTGGTGGACCGGATGCGGGAGGCCACGGCGGAGATCAACAAGGCCGGCCTCACCGTAGGCACGTTCGCCGACAGCCCCGACGCCGCGAAACGCTGGATCGACGCGGGCGTGCGATATATCGCCCTTTCGGTCGATACGGGCATCTACCTCCACGGCTGCCGCGATATGGTGAAAGCCGTGAGGGTGTGAGAGGCGGGCCGAAAAAGAGGGTAATCGGATCCAGGTCAAGCGACGTCGTGCCGTTTGATCCAGTCGCGCAGGGCGTTGTCGATCCGTGTCTGCCAGCCGCGCCCTCCGGCGCGAAAATGATCGACGACCTCCTGGGACAACCGGATGGTGGTCGAAACTTTTGGTCGCGCCTTCGGGGGACGGCCACGACGTACGGACGCCCTGGAAAATTTCTCCGGCCAACCGTCCTTCGAGAGATCGGGCGCGGTGTCGGGGTCAAAATCTCGGGCCGTAGAGCCGTCGTTCTCGTTCATTTGCCCTCCTCATGCTAATTGTCCTGTGGGCGTCGCCGCGGCACGTCCAGACGAGTACCACCATCGCATCATCCAGAAAACCGATGGTGATGTGACGAACCTCACCATAGTCCTGCCGATCATCCTCGACGGTCAGCGTCGTGCTGGCGAATACGTCCGCCGCCCGGGCCATGTCCAGCCCTCGAACCTGGATCGTCTTCGCGCGCTTCGCCTCGTCGAACTCGATCCGCATGATTAATGTTACTACAGAAATTCAGGATGTCAAGGACAATTCCAGGCCACCGAGTATTTCGTGACTGAAGACCGGGGCGTCCGGGTGGACGGTGAGTATGGACATACCCCCGGGCCGGGCGATGAAATTGCCCAGGCCGTGGACCGTCTGCGCCCTGGATACGGCGGCCCGGTCAATCATCCATTTTCTCATGGCTTCGATCCATCCAGAAGACGCCACATTACCTCTCAGCTGGCAGCAGGCGCATGGACCCGCACCACAAGGTGGCAGATCGCTCAGCCTATCCGTGGACGGGGTCGGAAAGGCCGGCCTGCACGGCGCAATCTTCGTAGTAATGAGCCTTGACCGACGTGGTGGACTTCACCTCTCGGTCAGCGCTACCATATCTACATCCGCATGGATGAGAGTCGGGTCGTAATTCGCGATCGGTCTGTTATCAGGTGGGCGGACCCCGGCGCCAGGACTTCAGCGCAGGCGCCACGGCTCAGAATCAAGGACTTGATTTCATAGTGACCGCCCGCTTCAAATGAAAGGATGATCCGGCCGTCGTCCAGTTCCTCAATCTCCTGCGAGGGATGCCATATACGCTGTTTGATATATGGCGCCAGGGATGCCGAGAAGCGGACGCTGACCGCGATGGGAGATTCCAAAACGACACCGAACGCCTGGTGAAGTTGCTCCTCGATCTCGGAATCGACGGAGTCGTCAAAAGACTCTGATGTGACTTCGAGATTCTGAATCCGCTCAGCCGCCAGAGTCAACAGATTGCCGTATTTCGGATTGCGGCACAACAGATAGACGCCGTCGTAGTGGTACAGGAACCTGAATGGCATGATTGGATAGGTCTTGCTCTGTCCGGTTGTGATCGCGCGATAGAAAACGTTGCTGATTTTTCGGTCCGTAATGGCGCGTTGCGCCTTTCGAAAGATCTCCGGGTCTACCTGGGCCTTCCGGCCGCGAACGTGCGGATAAAAGGCAGCCTGCTCCAGGAAAACGCGCATCTCGTCCGGGAGCGTCGTGCGGATCCTTTTCAGTGTGTTGTGATATTCGTCCTTAAATGGCGTTTCTTAGAGGATTCCTGTAATAAAGGTCAGTGCAATGAGTTCGCTTATAGGGAAATTCAGAGTCGGTATCTCCTTGTCGTGGAGGAGTTTCCACAGGTTCCGGCGGCATCGTTTTTCCTTATAGAGCGGGAAGCCCGCCACGCCAAGGTCGTTTAGATCCCGCTCGATGGTTCGCCGGGTTACACCGAAATCATCGACGAGTTCCTGGATTGAGGCGCCATGGCGGCGCGCCGCGAACACTCTCAGAATATCCAACTGACGAACGATCTGCCTGGTGTTTGACATGATCCTGAACCCGGCTTGTATCCGGTTAACGTGTTGTGCTGTTCGTGTGCAGCATTGGACGGACTGCCACGCTTGGCCGTCGCCGATATGAAAAAAGGCGACCCTGCTTCGAATCGCCTTTATCGCTCCCATCTCGCGCCACGTCAGGAGTCGTCGTCGCTGCTCATCGGAAGGTCCTCTGCCGAGATGACCCTGCGCCTCGGTCGTTCCACGAACTGAGGATTTCGTTCCCGTTCCTGCTGAACCTGCATGGTATACCGCGCCGTGGGAATGGCTTCCAGGCGCATCTCGCCGATCAACTCCCCCGACACTTCGCAGATACCGTACGTGCCGTCGTCAATCTTGGCCAGGGCATGGTCGATCTCTGCGAGTTCCCGCCTTTCGTTGTTGCTCAAGGTCGCCATCAACTCAATGGAAGTTGCGTTTCCCGCCATATCGAACGGGTCCGCAGATCGGTCGCTTCTGAGCTCGCTGATGTCTGCATCTTCCAGCAGCGTCTGCTTCAGCAGCTCCTTTTTTCGATCCAGCAAGAGCCTCTTGAAGAACGCAAGCCTTTCGAGAGACAGTTTCTCAGCCATATGCCTTTTACCTCCCCGGCGCCAATCCTGACCGCTGAATTCTACATCCGATATCGACGGCAATCAATGACGTCGATACCGTTCTCCCGAAAATGCCCGCTGCACCGCGCGATATCTCTCTGCCGAACCGGCCCCGATCCCGGATGCGGACCGTTCCGGGACGGGTTTTTCGGACGAAAATTTATCTTCGCGGATGCGTAAAGTCAAGCCCCAATTTCGACAAATCTGCACAAAAAACCGCCGGTTCCAAAAAGCCAGGCAAAACGACTCCCCGCCTTTCGCAAAACGTGTGCCTGTAAATCCGATCTCACGCAACGTACCAGTCAGGCGCGTCCTTGAGAAGGGCACAGCGCGCCCACGCCGCAAGCGTCGCAATCAGGCGCCCTGGCGCTGCATATCGCCCGACCATGATGAATAAACAGATGCGGCAGGTCCACCCAGTCTTTCCTGGGCACGAGACCGACCAGGTCCTGTTCGATCTTGACCGGATCCTGCCGCTGGGTCAGGCCCAGGCGGTTGGAAATCCGGCGAACGTGCGTATCCACCACTACGCCTTCGGCAATTCCGAACGCGTTGCCGAGAACGACGTTGGCGGTCTTTCTCCCGACGCCGTCCAGCGCCACCAGTTCATCCATGGAACGCGGCACCTCTCCGCCGTGGTTGTCCACCAGCGCCTGGCAACAGCCCTGGATGTTTCGCGCCTTGTTTCGGAAGAACCCCGTCGAACGAATCAGATCCTCCAATTCTGCCAGCGGCGCGTCGGCAAAGTCCAAGGCTGTGGGACACCTCTCAAAGAGAATCGGAGTCACCATGTTGACCCGTTCGTCCGTACATTGCGCCGAGAGGATCGTGGCGATCAGCAACTGGAGCGGATTCTCGTACATCAGCGAACACTCGGCGCCAGGATAGACGCCCTTCAACCTGCGGATAATTTCCCGCGTCCTACAACGCCTCGCGTCCAGATCTTCGTCAGGCCCCATCTTCGTCGAATTCCTTATATGCTCTGCGGTTACCACGGACGCACCGCGGGAACAGGCTGTTCGAGCCCGTCAGCACGTATGTTCTCGCCGTTCACCCAGCGGGAGCGGTCCGAAGCCAGAAAAACGACCACGTCCGCAACGTCTTCGGGCGTGCCCAGGCCCCCCATGGGAAAACCGTTCTTTTCGTATGCGGCGAATACCTCCGGTTTTTCCTGACGCATATTGTCCCAGCCGCCGCCTTCGAAAATGATCGATCCCGGCGATACCACGTTCACGCGGATGCGGTCGTGCACCAGTTCAAGCGCGATCGGTTCGGCCATGAAGATCTGGGCGGCCTTGGACGCGCCGTACTGTACCGCGCCGCTCAACTGCGGAATCCATCCCGAGATCGAGGAAATGAACACAACAGACCCACCGCCGCGCGCCTTCATGTGGGGGACCACCAGCCGGGTCAACCGAACGCTGTGGAATACGTTCTTGTCGAAGGTCTCCACCCAATCCTCGTCGGTCGAATCCATGAACCTTTCGCCGGACCGGCCGCCCACGTTGTTGACCAGAATATCGATCCCGCCTAGTTGCGCGGAGGATTCCTCCACAAACCGGACCGCGTCGTCCGGGTTCTGTGCGTCGGCCTGAATGGCGGCAACACGAACGCCGAGCGACTCGATCTGCTCCGCCGCCCCTGCCAGTGTCTCCTTGCGCCTGGCGCAAATTGCAACGTCGCAACCCTCCTTCGCCAGACCCAATGCCGTTGCGAGACCGATCCCGCGGTTACCGCCCGTCACAAGTGCGATTTTGCCCTTCAAATGCATATCCATGAATACCTCCGTTTTCCGTTCTTTTCGATGCCGGATTATCGACCCTGCAGACCTGGCCTAACCGTCCACAATGCGCTGGCGACCGCCCTCGAGCCGGTCCGGTTCCTCCAGGCATCGGGGCCTGCGCCTGTCGGGAGAGGCTGGCTTCGTGACACCCTTCCGCCTGCCGATCACCCTTCTATCGGGCGAACCAATCCGACAGGCGGCGCCAGGCCCCCGGCAACCTCCCTGGCAGCCCGTTGAAAAAGCCCATCCGGTCTGCCTGCCTGTGCGGTGCACGCAGACAGGCGTCCGGCCCTTGTGGCCGAATGACGGCGTTGCGCTCCCTCCCCGAATCCAGGGATTCGCGTCGGTCGCGCGCCTGGTCTTCGGCCACAATGACTCGGCCTCGCCTGCAGAGCGACTTTACCAACGGACTGCTACAGCAGCGACCGGCACAATGCCGGATGCGGCTCCATGTAGGGCCCGCCGCTGCTGACGTCGGCGATCTCGTCGCCGCGCCAGCGAAAGGTCACCGTCTCCTCTTCGGCGGACCTGTCCCGCGACAACTCCTCCTCCTCGTACTCCGGAACAGCGAAGCACAGCTCGCTGGTCGTAGCCCCTTCACCCTGCGCCACCACCACGAAGCCCTTCGCCACCGTTGCCTCCACAGGCCGCCCGTCGACGGTCACCGAGCAGGTCCCCTCATCGGCCCAGCCCGGGAAACGCAGCCGCAGCTCCTTTCCGGTTCGGTTGACCACGGTGACCCGGCCCCCGTTTTCGTCGCGCTCCGCCTGCACCCCCACCTCCGGCAACTCGCGGTCGAAGTGGAAGTTGACGCGGACGATCTCTCCCTCGACGTCGACGGTCCGGGTCCAGAGCTCGATAAGGCTGTGCAGGGCAGCGGCAGTGAAATCGGTGACGCAGGTCTGGCCGCTGACGTGACCGACCGAGCCGCCGATGGCGCCCACGAAACGGTTGGGGAGGTCGCGGTAGCAGTCGCGGGAGCCGGCTGCTTCGGCAGGCCGGATCGGAACCGGTTCCCGCACCTGAGCCGGGAACAGACGGGCCCGTGCGATGCGCTCGGCATCGTCGAGCAGTCCCGGGTCGGCGAACAGGTCCCATAGCAACAGGGCGACGTGGGCGATGTCTCCCGCCGAAGCGACGTCGCCGCCGTAGCGGTCGCCGATGTCGTGGGTGACGAACCCTGAGCGAGTGATCATCCCGGATACGGCCTCCCGGTAGGTCTTGTATATCAGCTCCTGGCGTTCGTGCGAACCCTTGAGCACCGCCAGCATCAGCAGGCCGCGGAGGGTGTTCAGGTACGAGTGGGTGTGGTGGCCGCAGCCCCCGGCGAGGCTGCCGTCTGCGTTCACCAGGTGTCCGAAGTGGAAATCGGCCAGGCGCTCCGCTTCCTCGAGGGCGGCCGGCTCGCGGGTGGCCGCGTGGAAAGAGAGCAGGCCCTCGATGGCGCGGCCGTGGGTGTAGGCCGGGGCGGCGCCGTTGCCGTGCTTTGCCCGCTCAGGTCCGCCGTCAAACGAGAACCTCCACTCCATCAGGTCCCGGCTGGCGCGGCTCATCCCCTCGATCGCCCTGTGGCCCCACTCGGCGGCGCGCTGGCTGCCGCGGCATTCGACAAGCAATCCGAGGGACAGCATGGTCTCACGGTAGGAGTGGATGTACCAGGTCGCCGGGTCCCGGGGGTCGACGTCCTGGAGGAAGATGCCGCTGGCGTTATTGGACAGGCGCCGGCTGTTCTCCAGCATCGCCGCTTCCACCTCCACGGGGATCTCGAAGCCGGCTGCGCGCTCGAGCCGCAGCATTGTGTTCCACCAGCGTCCGACGTTGTGGCCGGTGCAGTATGGCCGAAACTGGTACATGGCGCCCAGTTCCCCGTCGACGGCCATGTGCCAGTACGGCAGATAGCCGTCGTCGCGCGACAGACTGCCGAGGAGGTTGCGGCCGGACAGCAGCAGACGGTCCTTGACGTTCATCGGGTGTGGTCCACTCCAAACCTGATCGATCGCTCCGGGCGGAGCACGACATGCCGATGAAATGCTCCAGGTAATGCTCCGGCGGTTTCCGCGCTCCATTCGTCGGCCATAAAGGATGTTCTCCTTAAGTCAGCGTGATGTTCTGAAACGGTGAGACGGGAGAGG
>JAGWBX010000029.1:0-38158 GCA_021295655.1 Candidatus Latescibacterota bacterium | reverse complement strand
TATGCCTCCGGCAAGAGATGATACCGCATGGGCACTCACATCATCTCACTTTTCCCGTCTCCCGTCTCACCGCCTTATGAAGAAGGCCCGGCTCAGCCATCCATTATGCGCCGGCGGCCGCCCTCCAGCCGGTCCAACTCCTCGATGCATCTGGGCCTGCGCCTGTTCTGCTGTCTCAAGGCGGCCAGGTATCCCTGCCACTCCCCCTCACGACCTGACCGGGTGAGTACATCTCTGACCTGGCGCAGATACGGAACCGCCTCCTGGTATCCCCTGGGCTTCACCCGGGCGATCTCCGTCTCCGCCAAGTCCTTCCAGATTACCACCGCCCGGTCGGGATGAGTCGATGCAATGGCCTCGGCCACGTCGTCTTCGAGGGATTCGTCATACATCCATGCTTGTTCGGCTTTCGTGGTCGTACCATTTCACAACGTCGTTCGGCTTCGCCTCCGCAATGGCCAGCCGGACCAGCACGTCGACCATGGGCGCCTCATTGTCTCCGCGTGGCGCCGGCATTTCGACCTCCGGACCAGGCAGAGGCCAGTCCATCTCCGGGTCGCTCTTGCGTTTCCGGCCGCTGCGAGGTCGCCGGCCGGTTTGTAGATAGTGCCGACCCCACGCCTCGACTCCTTCGCCAACGCCCGACTCGCGGGCGGCTTTGCACAAAGCCAGAAAACCCTCCGCGCCGGGTCTGGAGAAAAACTCCTCCGCCTTAATGGCCAGCCCGGCAAGTGGATTGCCGCTGCTCAGGTTGATTGTCTGCAGTTGCTCTCGAAGCTCCGCCTGCAGACCCGGATACCGGTCGGCAATCGCCTCAAGGCCCTGCCGGCACCCGTCCCACTTGCGCTCGGCCATCAGGCGATCCACCAGGCGATTAAATGATAAGGTGATGGGGGCCTCGCGCTTGCACAGAGGGACGATT
The DNA here is from genome assembly GCA_021295655.1 of Candidatus Latescibacterota bacterium. Lineage (GTDB taxonomy): Bacteria > Latescibacterota > UBA2968 > UBA2968 > JAAXHE01. The sequence goes on along the minus strand of JAGWBX010000029.1, from coordinate 37,236 downwards.
TCTTTCTGCCGGCCAGCCTTTTCCATGGCGCGAATGAGCCAGTCCGCGATCACGTCCCGCCTGTAGTCGCGCGAAGGCTCATTGTTTCCGACAGGCTGTTCCCGGTCATCCAAACGCTGCGTCAATCTGTCGCACACCACGGACCAATCGCTCTTTGCATAGTCTTTATCCCAAAGTTTCTCAAGTTCGTACTCGTCCCCCAGGGCCATATCCAGGACCCATTCGATCCGGTCCGCGGGCGACAGGGATGATCTGTCCAGGGCCTGGAAAAGAACGTCGAGGCAATCGCCGATCGCCTCGGTTGATTCTCCCTCGTGCTCGTACTCCAGCGCCTGGGTGCCCGCGGCCAGCAGTTCCGGTCCCAGTCGCACGGCAGCGTCAACCTGTCCGGACGCCACCAGCGCCTGGAGCATCGCCTTGAGGCGATCTGTATTACGCAACTGGTACCCGTAATGATGGCTCTCCCATGCGGGTTCTTCCAGGGCCGCGATCTCGGAGCGGATGCGCTTCAGGACTTTGCGGATCTCTCCCGAGGTCAGGCTGCGGCGGTTCTCAAGTGATTGGCGCACCTCGTCGTGCGTTTCGGCGAGTTCCAGCAGCAGTTCTACAAGCTCGGCTTTGGTATGCTCTTGCAGGTAGGAACGCAAGGTAGTATCCCGGGATTGCCTGGTTTCGATGCTATTGGAAAGTGTCTCATCAGACTCCTCGTCCAGGTCATCAGCGTCGAATTCCAGCGGCTCCTCGTCGTTTTCCGTGATTGCGTCCAACGCCGAAACGCGCGGATCGTTTGCTTTAACCCGGCCGACAGCGGTTCTCTTTTTTGCCATTTCCAGATATTCCACCACGACGGCCACCGCGTGTTTGCACGTCGTCCAGTAGGGACAGGTACATTCGCCTGTAAGGTCCTTGTCTCCCTCAATACTCACCCTTGTGGCATAGAGGTGGCTGCCCGCCACCCAGGCGACCAGGGCGCCCTCTTCGTCGCGTTGCAATTCCCGAACGGCCCCGTTTCTCTGATAGGACCGACCCCGCGCAACGATGCGGCTGCCCGCCCATTCCTCCAGTTCGTCCGACGTCAGTTCCGAAAAGGGATCAGTGGGCCCTTCGGGTTCGATGTTTTTCTTTCGAGGCGTCATCTCGTTCAGGTAATCCTTTTAAAAAAAGGGACTTATATACTTATCCTGACAGATTGACACTTGCTGTACTCGGCATTGAAATTCCTTTTCGGCCTACCTCGGCTCGTACGCATTTCCTTCCACAATATTTCAACATTTCGGCTTGACCAGATTAATTCTATCCGGTACTTTTACGGAGAAGTCATCCAATTGACAGCCACGGGAGTACGCAAATGAACGGAGAAAACACGTCATGGAGTCATGTGCTCAAGATGAATACACCTACTCTTGTTGCGCTTGCGGCTATTCTCATCACAATATTCAGTCTCAAAGCTGATATTCGAGAACTCAGACAGGATATCGACCGAAAACTTGAAAGAATAGATGCCCGCCTGGATTCCTTCGGAGAACGTATCACCGCAAACAAGACAAGACTCGAAACCCTGGATTAACCCGATCTCCCGTAACACCGGCAACAGCCTGCATGAATCCCGAATTGGCAGGCTTTGTTATTCCTCTTCCGTTCGCCTCCTCGTCCTATCCTTCAGAAACCGCTCTGTACGCTCCTGTAAGCCCCCAGGAGCGACTCTCTCGCCCCTCTCAGTGTTCCTCTGGTGTCCCTGACTCATTGACAAGCTTCTGAATCGTCCCGGTAGTGCTTCTGTCGGGCAAAAACACCGGTGGTGTGTCGTGTGGTCTTTTCACGTCTCCCTTCTTTTTCCGGAAGTAGTGAATTGTTGACAACAATTGTACTTGCTACAGCGGAACGGAACTTGCCCAAACGGGGACGCTGAGCTTTTCGAAGTGTCCGCGTTTCGGTGTCTCTTTCACCCTTCGCCGCCCCTTCGACAAGCTCAGGGGCCGGGCTCGGCTTCTGCGACTCCCCCTCAAGGGGGGAGTGATTGAACCCTCAAACGGGCTCGCCCGATAATTGCCGATTATTGGTTGCGGTTAAGCGTTGCGAACCCGCGCCGTGCAACCGGTATCCGAGAGATGTCGCAAAATGCAACAGTTGTGCATTTTCGGGTTTTCCTTTGTGTCTTTGTGTCTTCGTTTGAGCTGACTTTGTCTGGCTTGGCTGAGGGGTCTCCAAAAAGCGGGGAGCCGTGAGCCGGGAGACGGGAGAAGACGTCCTTGCCCGATTGGTTCTTCCTTTATGCAATCGGCAAGAAGTGAAACCGCACGGGGCAGCCCTCGTGGCTGCCCTGCTCGGCCATTAGCTTTTTTCTAAGCGATTCTCGAAAAATGTCCTTACGTCCGCGAGTTGCTTCGCATAGAAGGCGGCGTCTTCGTTGTCGCGGGAATCGAGCGCGGCAACCGCAGTATCGAATTCCGATTCGCCGGTTTCGTTGTCGCCCGAGAGAATTTTCGTCAGCCCGATGTAGCCTTCGAGCATGGTTTGCTGATCCGGATTGCCGCCGTCCGAAGCGCTGGCGTCTCTGGCGGACCCAAATACCGACAGCGCCTCCGCGTACGACGCCTGCGCCATGAGATGCACACCGAGATACCAGTACGTAAATGCGAGTTGTGCCTCGGTCGGGTCCAGTTCATGCAGTTGCCGGACACTGTACCGTGCGAAGGCGGTTCCGTGCCGCATCTGCTCGGGCGAAATCTCAACGCCCGGTTCGTCCCAGCCAATCCACGTGAAGGACGCGGCGTTGGTGGCCATCCTCTTGGCGGCGAATCGGAACTCCCTCGCGGCGGCGGCGTCAATGCCCTCGCACGCGCACGCCTTAAAAAGGCAATAGTGGATACCTGTATTCGCGAAGTGTATCACCCGCTCCGTGGACTTCGCTTTCCAATAACAGTCGAGCAGGAGGTTTTCAAAAACCTTGACCACGTCCAACTCATCCGCAAGTCCGAGCACAAATTCGCTGGCGGCGTAGAGGTCCTTCTCTGCGGCCAGAGATTGGACCGTCTCGAAAATCTCCTCGCGCGTCACGGGATCCCGCCTTTGCATGCAATCACAGTCAATCATTCCCTGAACGACAGCCCATCACTTAGTCATTCTTAATTACGGTCAGAAAATCATCCACGGTCATCGTGTTCAGGACGTCCCCGGGCGTCAGTCCGCCCTTCCGGCCCACGCCGAGCCCGTGTTCCATCTGCTCCAGTCCCTCTATGCTGTGGGCATCGGTGTTGATTGAAATCTTCACGCCCTTTTCCCTGGCGTATCCGATATGCCGCCAGTCCATGTCCAGCCGCCGCGGATTGGCGTTCAGTTCGATGGCCGTGTTTGCCTCGGCCGCCGCGTCGATGACGGCGCGGTGGTCCAGCGGGTAACCCTCGCGCGAAAGCAGCAATCGCCCCGTGGGATGTCCCAGGATGTGCACGTGGGGATTCTGTACCGCACGCACGATCCGATCCGTCGCCTCGGCCTCGGTCATGCCGAACCTGGAATGTACCGACGCCACCACGAGGTCGAACTCCGAGAGGAATTCGTCCTCGAAATCCAGCCGTCCGTCGCCCAGAATATCCACTTCGATTCCCTTCAGCACCCGGATGCCATCAAGTTTGGCGTTCACGCTGTCAATTTCCTCCCACTGGGCGCGGACCCTGTCCTCGTTCAGTCCGTTTGCATAGGCCGCCGCCTTGCTGTGGTCGCAAATCCCGATATATGCGTATCCCAGATCGGCCGCCGCCCTCGCCATCTCAATGACGTCCGCCCGGCCGTCGCTGTGCCGGGTATGCACGTGCAGCGTCCCCCGCAGGTCGCCGCGTGAGACCAGCCCGGGAAGCGTTCCGGCCCCTGCCAATTGGACCTCGTCACCACCCTCGCGCAGTTCCGGCGGAATTTCGGCCAGTCCCAGCGCTTCGAACAGTGCGGGCTCGTTGCCACACGGAATTCGACGTTCGCCGTCGAATAGACCGCGCTCGTCCAGCGTCAGCCCCAGTTCCGACGCTCTGTCGCGCATTTGTGAGACATGCGCCTCACTGCCCGTAACGTGATGCAGCGCCGTCGCAAACGCTTCCTCCGCCACGAGCCACAGGTTCACACGCATGCCGGACTGCAACATTACACTCAACCGCGTCTCACCCTTTTCCACAACTTCGTCCACTTCTCCGTACCGTACCAATGCATCGGCCAGTCCGTCCGGATCCTTCGTGTTGGCGACAAGTTCCAATTCCTTATGCGTTTCGCTGCGGCGCCGTACGCTTCCGGCCACGGCGAGCCGTTCAACGCCTGCCTGGTCGTCCAGAAACGCCCGAACCCCCTCCGCCTCTTCGCGAGCGTTATTGCACAGAAACTGCCCCCGGTGCTTCTGCATGTATTGAATGCCGTGGACGATCCGTTCTGCGGTCTTCCGGCCGAATCCGCTCATCGCCTCCAGATCGCCGGAGTCGCAGGCTCTGGAGAGCGCATCGACGTCCACGATGCCCAGTTCTTCATAAATCGCGCGCACTCTCTTGGCGCCGAGACCCGGTATTTCAGTCATTTCCATCAAACCTTCGGGGACGGACGACTTCAATTCCTCCAGTCCAGGCAGACAGCCGGTCTCCACGAGTTCGCCGATCCGCCCCGCGAGTCCCTTCCCGATACCCCGGACCGAGTCCAGCTTGCCCTCGGCCGCCAGCGCCGCCACTGGTTCCCCAAGGGAATCGATTGCCCGGGCGGCGTTGGCGTACGCGCGGATGCGAAAACCGCCGTCGCCATTCAACTCCATCAACATCGCCATCTCTTCCAGGATTTCCGAAACCTCCCGGTTGTCCATAACCCCTCCGTGATCGGCTTGTGGGCGGCGCCTCGTTGCTTCCCGGCGGGACCGTCTACTCCGACGCCGTTGCCCGGGTACTTCCCACGTCATCCAGCAGGCGGTTGTTCTTCCGGATATAGAATGGCGTGAGGGCAAATGCGATCATATTCACCAGAAGGCTCAGGATCGCAAGGGCCTCGTGCAGGATTTGATAAAAGGTCCGGCCCCCTTCGCCGGCGCTCCACAGCAGATCCGCATGCGCGCCCCCGCCGATCATCGCGGCGGCCATAATCAGCAGAATTCCAAGCGTCAGAAGGTAGAAGAAACTACCCTTGAACGCGCGGGCACGGGCCAGGAATTCCGGATCCAGGCCTCGCTCCCGGACCTCGGCCTTGATCGCTGAGCCCGTTCCCATAAAGTAAAACATCGTTGTCGTCTGTGTCAGCACCGTCAGAAACGCGGCCAGAAGCCCCACCTTCAGGTGGGCGCTTACGGACACGGACATCCAGTCGAAACGCGACGCGTAACCCATGCCGAAACTGACCAGCAACAGCGGAACATTCACAACGAGCATGCCAAGAATGGCCGCCTGCATCGTTGTCGATCTGACGCCCTCTGAAGCACCCGGAAGTTCTGGCCCGGTTCCCACCGCAAACCTCCCGCTTTGAATCCTGAATGGAATACACGCACCCGTTTCGCCCGAGACCAGCGGAAACCCCTCATGATTTCTGTGGACATCCGGGACAGAGGATTTATCTTTTTTGTCCGTGCGCAGGAATATAGACAGAGAAAGCAACGTCGTCAACATCCTCACATCAGCAGATGCCTCAGGATACCCCCGCCAATGGCGACAAAGCTGACAGTGGCAATTGCCGGACTGGGCCGGGCCGGATGGTCCATACACTTCAAGAAACTCAAAGACGCGCGTGACTTCCAACTCGCCGCTGTCATCGATCCAATGCCGGAGCGCCTTGATGAAGCGGCCTCGATTTCCGGTTGCCGGACCTACACGACCGCGGGTGCTTTCTGGAAAAAGGAACGTCCGGACATTCTGGTCATTGCCACACCCACCAGACTCCACGAACGGCACGCCCGGCGAGCGCTCCGTGAAGGCTGTCACGTCATCCTCGAAAAGCCGATGACCACCTCCCTCAAATCGGCCGACCGCATCATTGAAGAAGCAAAGCGGCACGGCCGCCGCGTGCTCGTCTACCAGCCGCATCGCCTTGCCGCCGAAACGCAGACGCTCAGAGGGATCCTGGACAGCGGGATCCTTGGCCCGGTCTACCTCATCCGGCGGTCGTTGACGCGATACGTGCGACGCAACGACTGGCAGAGCCTGCGCAAACACGGCGGCGGTATGCTCAATAACTACGGCGCCCACTATATAGACCAGTTGCTGTATCTTTCCGATGGCACGCCCGTTGTCGATACGCAATGCAATCTCTGGGCTGTCGCGACACGCGGAGACGCGGACGACGTGGTGAAGGTCTGGCTCAAAACCCGGCGGAACCAGATCCTCGATCTGGAGATCAATCAGGCGGCCGCCCTGCCGCTGCCGCCCTGGCACGTGTGCGGGCATTACGGAACCCTCGTCCAGGAGGAAAACGCCTTCCACATCCGGTATTTCAACCCAAACCAGGCGCCGGACCTGAAGGTTTTCGACGGCGCGGCGCCCGGACGCAGCTATGCCAACAAGGACCGGCTTCCCTGGCAGGAGAAGACCGTGACGATTCGTCCGGAAACGCAACTTGACTTCTATACGAACATTTACCAGACGTTAACGCGAAACGCACAGCCCCACGTCAAGGCCGGCGAATCACGTGAACTGATTCGTGTTATCGAACAATGCCGGAAACGCGCCGTATTCAGAAAGGAAAGCGATGCGTAAATCTTCCCGTGCTTTTCTCGAATCCATGCTCAAAGCGCCCGGTCCATCCGGGTACGAAGGTCCCGTCCGCGACGTCTGGACGGCGGAAACGAAGAAATACGCTGATAGAGTCACCGTTGACGCACACGGCAACGCGATTGCCGTCCACAATGCCAAAGGCAGCCCGCGAATCATGCTGGCCGGGCACATGGATGAACTGGGATTCCAGGTCAACCATATAGACGACAACGGATTCATCTACGTCAACACGATCGGCGGCTTCGACACGAATATCATCCCGGGCAGGAAAGTCCGCATCCACACGTCTTCCGGCGCCATTCCCGGCGTTTTCGGCAAGAAACCGATCCATCTGATGACGGATGAAGACCGGAAAAAGACACCAAAGATCCATGATCTCTGGATCGACGTCGGCGCGGCGGACAAAAAGGAGGCCGGAAAAGTCGTCGACATCGGCGATCCCGTCACGTACGATCCCAATTTCGAAGTCATCCGCAATGACCTGGCCGCCTCCCGCGCTTTCGACAACAAAATGGGCGCCTACGTCGCGGCGGAGACACTGCGCTGCGTTGCCCGGTCTGAGAAAACGTCCGGAGCCGCCCTGTTCGCCGTAGCCACCGTCCAGGAAGAGATCGGGCTGCGAGGCGCCAGAACCAGCGCGTACGGAATAGACCCGCACCTCGGCATCGGCCTGGACGTTGCCTGCGCCACCGATCATCCGGACGTGGACAAACGCCGGGACGGGGATCTGAAAGTGGGGGCCGGCCCCGTCATCGCTCGTGGCGCCAACATCAATCCGGTTGTTTTCAAGCGCCTCGTGGCTGCGGCGCGAAAGGCCGATGTGCCGTATCAGATCGAAGCCGCCGCAGGCGGAACCGGAACGGACGCGAACGCCATCCAGCTCACACGCGCCGGCGTGGCCACAGGCCTCGTCAGCGTGGCGCTGCGTTATATGCACACGCCGGTGGAGATTCTCTCGTTGAAGGACCTGGACCGAACCGTGGCCCTGCTCACCGAATTCATCCTGGCAATCACGCCGAAAACCCGATTCATACCGTAACGGGGAGAAGCCGGAGGCCATATGAAACTTTCCTGCACGTCGGTCATGCTTCCTCGCTGGGACCTGGACCGCACCTTCGACAAACTGGCCGAACACGGGTACGACGGCATCGAACTGCGCTGTCGTTACAATCCCGAAGACGATGCCGAGGTTCCCTCTTTCTGGGGCCGTCACCTGTCCGACGTCAGCCCGGACAATATTATTCAGAAGGCCGACGCGATTCGGGCGGCCGAGAGACGGACCGGCATAAAGGTGATTGCCCTGGCCCCGAACGTGACGTTGGAAGATACCGAAGTCGTGGAGAAACTGTTCCGGGGCGCCGCCGCATTGAACCCGGACAGCCCGCCCATGATCCGCATCGGCGCGCCGAGGCACGACCGGACACAGCCCTTCTGGCCCCAGTTTCTCAATTCGCGGGCAGGTTTTGCCAACCTCGTCGAAATCGCCCGTGAATACAACGTCAAAATCCTCTACGAGATTCACGTGGGCACCGTCGCCGTCACCTGTTCCCGCGCCATCGAACTGCTGCGCGACCTGGACCCGGACCGTATCGGCGCCATCTACGACGTTCCGAACATGCTGCGCGTGGGCCTGGAAGACACCAGGATGGGCATGGAACTGCTCGGTCCCTATCTCGCCCATTGCCACGTCGGCAACGGCAGACCCGTGGTCGCCGGGCGCGATGAAACCGGCGCCCGGATCTGGGAATGGGACTTCGCCGACATCCGGGAAGGTATCGCCGACGTCGGCCAGATCGTCCGTGATTTCAAAGATGTCGGTTATTCCGGGTACCTTTCGCTGGAAGACTTCGGGCCCGGCGACGACGATGCCAAGGTCGGCGAACAGGGGAAGTACATCAGAGGGTTGCTTGGGAAGCTGTCTTAAAACCCCCAACGGTCTTCGCCCGGCTGCAAAAGCGCCGGTCTGCGTTGGTCGAATCCACCCTTATCTTTAGATAGGGGCGGATTCTCCCGTCGGCGCTGCGCGCCCCTCGCGCCTCATAACCAACACTTTTTCGCTCGCGCTCGGGAACTCACCGCGAGTTTTAAGACAACTTCCAAGGCCTGAATGCCATGCGAGACTTAAGTCACATCCGATATGAGACTTATGCCCGCTACCCAAAGCGCGAGGAGGTCCATTTATGGCGCAGGATCAATCCGGTAAACGCCCCATCCGGGTAGGCGTTATCGGCGTAGGCCGCGGGCAGAGCTTCGCCCGGGGCGCAACCGACGTCGTGGGTATGGAACTCGTGGCGCTTTGCGATATCTGGAAGGAGAAGCTCGAACAGATCGGCCGGGAATACGGGGTGTCCACGTACACGGACTACGACCGTTTCCTCGAACATGAAATGGATGCGGTCATCCTGGCGAACTACAGCCACGAGCACGCGCCGTTCGCCATCAAGGCGCTTCAGGCGGAAAAGCACGTGATGAGCGAAACGGCGGCGTGCAAGACGCTTGCGGAAGGCGTTGCCCTCTGCCGGGCGGTGGAAGCCAGCGGCCGAATCTACATGTTCGCCGAAAATTACCCGTTCTCCTCGGCCAACCAGGAGTTGCGCCGCCTATACCGCAGTGGAGAGATCGGAAACGTCACGTACGCCGAAGGGGAATACAACCACGCCGCCGAGGAAAACTGGCGCCTGGGCATCTCACCGGGCCTGAATCACTGGCGCAACTGGATCCCGCCCACCTACTACTGCAGCCACGCGCTCGCGCCGCTGATGTGCATCACCGGAACCCTGCCCGTTTCCGTCAACGCGCTGTCGATTATTGAAGAGCCCACCCAGTCTCCCCACCGCGTGCGCGTGGGCGACCAGGGCGGTCTGATCCTGGTCCGGATGGACAACGGCGCCGTCTTTCGGATTCTGGGCCTGCAACTCAGTTCCATCCACCGGGTACGCTATGAAATTCACGGCGAACGGGGGCTCATCGCCACCGCCGAACCCAACCACTGGAGTTGTGTCCGCATTCACCATGAAGACTGGCTTCGCGACGGGGGTCAGCCACTGGACCGGACATACACCGCCGACTGGCCCAACCACGGCGATCTCGCCCGGAGGGCCGGCCACGGCGGCGGGGATTTCTGGACCAATTTCCACTTCGCGCGAGCGATCCGTTCGGGCCGCCAACCCTATCTGAACGTGTACCGGGGCGTCGCCATGGCCGCCGTCGGCGTGCAGGCCTGGCGTTCCTGCCTCGAAAACGGCGCTCCGTATCCGATTCCGGATTTCCGTCGGAAAACGGCATGCAGGCCCTACGTGGAGGACCGCTGGTCGCCCTACCCGGAGGACGCCGGACCCGGCCAGCCGCCCCCCAGCACGCGGGGCTACGTGAAACCCGGATCGGAAGCCATCCAATCCGCCCGCCAGCGCGGGCGGGAACTCGGGTTCGACGGCTGAGGCGGCACGGCAGATCCGGGCGCCCGCCCGGCCGCCCGGACCGCTCAGAATCCGTGTTTACAGGCGTTATTGCCCGCATCGGCTCCCTGTTTCCAGTGACCCTTCAAGCTGACCGGAATGGGCTTGACTTGCCCGAAATACGAACATAGGTTGATCTCGCCGAACGGTGACGACCCGAATCCCATCCCGATTCTCTCACACGTTGCCATTTCCGATATGTCCGGACCCAAATCAGACGTTGTCATCACGGATTTCATCTCGAATCCCGATCTCGAAAGGGAAATCCTTCGCGACGTTGCCCACGTCCGGGTCCTGAACGCAACACGGGAAGACGAACTCGCGGGCCGGATCGAAACCGCCGATGCCATTATTCCCTACCACTATATCGTAATTTCCGCGCTAACCCTGAACCGCCTCCGTAATTGCAGCGTTATCGCCCGGGGCGGCGTCGGATTCGACAATGTAGACGTGGCCCGCGCGCGTGAACTGGGCATTCCGGTCTGCAACGTACCGGACTACGGAACCGAAGACGTGGCCGACGCGGCAGTGGGCATGGCGGTCTCCATGATCCGGGGCGTTGCGTTTCTCAACTCCCGCCTGCGCGCGTCCAGGGGACCCTGGTCGCCCTCACAGGCAGCGCCGCTGCAACGCATCCGCGGCAGCGTATTTGCCATCGTCGGCCTGGGCCGCATCGGCACGGCCGCCACCCTGCGCGCAAAGGCGCTGGGCATGGACGTTTGCTTTTACGATCCCTGCAAGCCGGACGGATACGCCAAAGCCCTTGGAATCCGGCGCGTGGAATCCCTTGAAGAAACCCTCGGCCAGGCCTTCGCGCTGAGCATCCACTGTCCACTTACGGACGAGACCCGCCACCTGATCGACGCCGAAGCCATCGCGCTCATGCCTGAAGGGTCGTACCTGGTGAACACCGCCCGCGGCGCGATCGTAGACACGTCGGCAATCCCGGACGCCGTCGCATCCGGCCGTCTGGCCGGGGCGGGGATCGACGTTTTCGAGTGGGAACAGCTCAAGGAAGACGATCCGCTCATTGTCGCCTGGCGGGATCCCGATCACCCCGCGCACCATCGGGTGCTTCTAACGCCGCATTCCGCCTTCTACTCGGAGCAGAGCCTGACGGACCTGCGCACCAGTACCGCCGAGACCTGCAGAAGGGCCCTGCTCGGCCAGCCGCTCAGAAATATCGTCAACCCGCCGGCATTCTCGGGACCGTAGCCGATTGATCTTCACGGTTCCACGAATCGCCCGTACCTGAAACCGGCAAGACACCATGCAATCCGATCGGAACATCCTCCTGCTCTCAGACGGTCCCGGCGGAACCATCGGGGCCGATCTCGACATTCTGTATCCCGGCAGGGTCAAACGACTGGACGTCACAAGCGAATCCTGCGACGCAGGCGTACTCAGCCGGTATGAATTCGTGATCACCGCGGTCAATGACGGATGCAACCTGCATAAGCTGGACTACGGCGCCGTGACCGCATTCGCGGAATCCGGCGGGCAGGTCATCTCCTGTCTCTTCGAGTACGCACGCAACCGGGGCATGCATTTCAGCAAGACCCACGTACAGGACCGCATTCGACCCGGGATGCGAATCGAGATCGAGAACGACGTGACCCGGGGCTATTCCCTCGGCGACACCCTGTGGTGGTACGGAACCGTCACGAGCGCGCCGGATCAGACCTACGCCAACCAGATGTTCCAGCGCCAGATCCTGGGCCTGGAAACCACCGAAAACGTTGCCTCACTTGGCATTTCCAACCTGAACGGCGGTGCCGTCATGCTGGAGGAACGTGTCGGAGACGGACGCATTGTGGCCATGGACCTCGCGTCGCCGGTGCGCCCGTGGTACAATTCCTGGGGCAGCACGAACAAGTACCTCTTCCTCGGCAACATCGTCAACAACGCCGTACGTTACGGCAAACACTATCCGGAACGACTTGACTACGATGGATTCGTCGATCTCATGTTCGATACGGCGGAACGGTATCCGGACCTTTTTCTGGAGGACGAAGGACGTTCCAGCGACGGCAGGCCGATGTATTCCCTGAACGTCGGCGATGAGTCCAGGCCCACGATGTACTTCGGCGCCGCCATACACGGCTGGGAATGGGAGAACGCGTACGGCCTCCTGCGCCTTGCGGAAGTCCTGTGCCGGAACCCCAACGTGGAGGGGTTGAACACCCCCAATTTGCATTTCAAGATACTGCCCGTGCAGAATCCGGGGGGATTCGACCGTTTCACCCGCCAGAACTCCCGGGGGGTGGACCTGAACCGCAACTTCGATTGCAACTGGGACGGCTTTCACTACACGCAGGACGTGCGTATGCCCTGGGATTACAACTTCATGGGCGCGAAAGCCGCATCCGAGCGCGAAACGCGGGTGATCCAGGGCATTATCGACGAACACCGGCCGCTTTGCGTCATCGACTTCCATACCGCCGACTACATTATGATGCTGCCGCACAAGGGCGACGGCGAATTGCTTGCCGCCATTCACGCGGACGTACGGGACCGCCTCAAGAATCGATACCTGACCCAGAAACCATACGGGGGCACGTACCAGCAGGTGAACATGGACCGCATCACCGAATTCCGTCCACCTGAGCCCTATTGCATTGCTTACGCGGCCGAACGCGGCACGCCGGCCGCCTTCCTCATCGAAATGTCCGGCAATCGCGACAACGTGCACGCGCTGGTCATGAATACGGATACAGTCGTCGAAATTTGCCTTGCAGCCGTCAAACAGTGCCTGCTCAAAGGAGGCTCGCCGTGAAAATCACCAATATCGACCTTTTCGAAGTGGAAGTCCCACCCATACCGGTTATTGCCAGGTACCATCCCAAAGTCTATACGATCACGCTGTGCCGCATCCACACCGACGGCGGCCTCGAGGGCATCGGCGAATGCCAGGGCGAGCCAACCCGATTCGCGGAACGAGCCGCCGAGCTGACCGGGAAGGATCCGCTCAGCCTGGATCCGCTCGCCCAGCCCGATCCCTTCACGTGCGCGCTCCTGGACGTCGCCGGACAGGCCTACGGCATTCCCGTCTGGCGTTTTTTCGGGGAGAAGGTCCGCGACCGCATACCCGTCTCCTACTGGTCGTGCGCGATGCAACCCGAGGAGACCGCGGCCGAAGCCGAGGTTGGCGCCAGGCTGGGTTTCACGAACCACAAACTCAAGGCGCGACCCTGGAACATCGTGGAAACCATCCGGCTCATGAAGGAGGCCACGGGGCCCGAATACACCGTCGGCGTGGATCCCAACACGGCGTTTCGGCACCCCACGGTCGCCGCCCGGCTGGCGGAGGAACTGGAACCCTTCGGAACGGTCGCCAACTTCGAAGATCCCGTGCTCAAGAACAATCTGGATTGGTACCGCCTCCTGCGCCAGAAAACCCATATCCCCATCGCGTTGCACCTGGGCCCGCCCGGAGGCGTACTGAACGCACTGAAGGCCGAATGCATCGACTACGTCAACCTTGGAGGACCGGCGCAGCAGGTGAAGAAGGCCGCGGCCATTGCGGAGGCCGATGACGTCCCTTGCTGGGTGCAGATGGGCGGCCTGTGCCTGGGCGTGCTTTCCGCCTATTCCGTCCATGTCCAGGCGACCATTCCAAACGCGACCCTGCCCTGCGACGAACTGCCTTTCACCCGCGTGGCCGACGTCGTGAACGGCGCCCTCGTCGTAATGGACGGGCACTTCATTCTGCCCGAAGGTCCGGGTCTGGGGGTGAAGCTGGATATGTCCACCGTGGAAAAATATCGCACGGGTTAATCAACGTCCGTAAACGGAGGTAAACCATGCTCCAACTCGCACAAACCATCCTGGCGCTTTACGGCCTTCTGCTGATCACGGGCGGTATTATGGGCAAGCTCAAATCGGACAGTTCGGTTTCGCTCGCCGCGGGCGGCATCAGCGGCCTGGTCGCGTTGTACGCCTGGTGGGCCGGACGTACGGATCCGGCGACAGGGCTGCTCATCGGCCTGATGCTCTCCCTGCTGCTTACCGGGATCTCGCTGAGTCGATTCATCAGGACCCGAAAGCTGATGCCCGCGGGCGTGCTGCTCCTGGCCAGCATTGTCACGGCCGGCCTCCTGTCGTATACGCGGAATCAACTCGGTATCACGGGTTCCGTCTGAATCCGGAGGTCCCATCCATGAAGATCACGGACGTCCAGGTGCGGGAAGTCTCGGTACCGCGAATCTACACCACCTATGCCGCGGACCCGCAGAATCTGCAGCCGGGTGAAGACCTCAGCCGGTCCCGATATCAGATCCTTGAGTTCTTCACGGACGCGAACCACGTGGGGCTGGGCGAAATCCCGGACATCGCGGACAGGATGAATCCGCTCCGGCCAGGCGACCTGCGCGATCTCATGCTGCGTGTATTGAAAGGCGGCGACGTCGCCGATCGAAACGTCCTGTGCGGCCGGATCGCCACTGAACTTCCGGCCGGCGTCCACCCGGAACTCAGGGGTCTCACCCTGTTCGGCGTGGAGATCGCCCTGCTCGACCTTGCCGGAAAACACTACGGCGCCCCCCTTTACGAACTCCTGGGCGGGCGCCGTCACGAACGCGTTGACGTCTGCTGGGTGGGCTACATGCGGCGGGGCGTCTCGCTGCAGGAAGAGCTCGACGCGCTTGAAGATGAAATCAGTACAATGGTCTCCGGAGGACTCCGGGCATTCAAGCTCAAAGTCGGCGAGGATCACTCACGCGATCTGGACCGCATCGCACGATGTCGCCGTGTGGCGGGTCCCGACGTCTACCTCAAGGCCGACGCCAGCGGCGCTTGGGACGAGGACGAGGCCATCGAAAAAATCCGGGACATGGCCGCCGCCGGCATCGATGCCTGCGAGACGCCGGTCGTCGCCGTGAACCGCGCCGTCGCCAATGACAATCCCGAGCGGATCAATGAAAACGCCGATGAAGCGGCCTGCTCCCTGGCCCGCGTCCGGAAACAGACCCCCGTTCAGATCATCGAACACGTGGCCGATATGGACGATGGTTTTTCAACCGCCCTCATACGCCACCGGGCCGTGGACGTTTTCAATGTCATCCCGTCCCAGGCAGGCGGCATTCTGCGCAGTCAACGCCTGATCCATATCGCGCAGACGGCCGGCATCCCCGTGCTGCTGGGCAGCACGGTAGAGATGGGGCCCGGCACCGCCGCGTTCGTCCATCTGGCCGTGGCGTCCGAAAACGTAACGGTACCGTCGGACCTGGTCGGACCGGCCCTCCTGGTGGACGACGTCTGCAAGACGCCGTTCAGGTACCGGGACGGCGCGCTCGAACCCTTCGAAAAACCCGGCCTCGGCGTTGAACTTAACGAAGAGAAGATGAAACAATGGGCGGTCTGATGCCTGAAATGGCAATCACGTCGGCGGGGAATCCCGATCGCCGGGGCCCAGCGACTCCGCCTCGCAGTACTTCCTCAATTTGCGCATCGCGCCGCCCACCTGCCGCCCCCCGCGTGTAATGCCAAACAGGTGCTGGCTGACCACGCGGCGGGAGATCCCCATGATTTCGGCGATCTCCCGCTGCGTCTTTCCATGGCAGAAATACAGCAGCGTCGCCTCCCTCTGTCTGTCCGTAAGGCAGTGCGGCAACGCTTCGATAATCCGGACTGACACCGCCGCGACGCGATCTTCCCACACATATCGCAGTTGCCGGTCTTCGCGCGACTCAAACCAGATGCCATTCTCGTTGGGGACCTTCTCCAGGTCGCGCTGATTCAGCCGGACTTCTCAGAAATCAGAATTGTACATAAACCCGATCGCCACCTCCGAATAACGCCAACCCGCGCTTGCGGGCACAAAAAAACCACGGGACAAATCCCTACCCGCGGCTCCGGAGGGTCAATCGAGTTGCTGCTGGAATGGCCGTAATTCCGTCAGTTGCGCTCAGGAGGCGGATAGGTTGCGTAGAAGATTCCGGTCAGCCTCATGTTTCGCCTCCCTTCTCGTTGTTATTCCCGGAAGTTGGTGGAAACGTGAAAACTCCGTACTCAGTCGGCCGAAGTCGATGCGGGTACGGCAGGCATCCATAATTTACACAATAGCGGATGCACCATTCAACGCTAAACGTCGTCCGGCGCGCTTTCCATCCGTGACTTTCGCCTTCTCAACGCGTCCCACCAGTCCATCAGTTCCCGGATCCTCTGTTCGTAACCCCGATCGGAGGGACGATAATAGACCCTTCCCTCCAGATTCTCCGGCAAATGGCTCTGCGCCACGACCCCGTCGGGGTCGTCGTGTGCGTATTGATAACCCCGCCCGTATCCCAGATCCTGCATCAGGCCCGTCGGCGCATTTCTGAGGTGCATCGGTACGGGCAGATTCGGCTGCTCCAGGACGTCCTTTTGCGCCTTTCCGTAAGCCGCATAGACCGAATTGCTCTTGGGCGCCGTGGCCAGGTACACGGCCGCGTGCGCAATGGCCAGATCCCCTTCGGGACTGCCCAGGAAATCGTACGCGTCCCTTGCGGCCAGCGCAATCGAAAGCGCCCGCGGGTCCGCGTTCCCGATATCTTCGGACGCGAACCGGACCATGCGTCGAAGGATATAGTGCGGGTGCTCGCCCGATTCCAACATGCGCGCCAGCCAATATAGCGAAGCATGCGGATCGCTGTCCCTCAGGCTCTTGTGAAGCGCCGAAATCAGGTTATAATGTTCCTCGCCGCTCTTGTCGTAGAGTAGCGCTTTAACGCCCATCGCCGCATTGACGGACTCCGCAGTCACCCTCGCGCCGTTCTCCAATGACGCCGAGACGGTTTCAAGTACGTTAAGCGCGCGCCGGGCGTCACCCTCCGCCGCGGTGGCAATCGCCTCCAGGGCGTCGGTGTCGGCACGGAGGCCCGGCAGTCCGTGCCCGTCTCCGTCAAGCGCGGCATTCAGGATTCCGCATATCGCCGGGACATCCAGCAGATTCAACACGAACACCTGGGTCCGCGACAGCAACGCCGCGTTCACCTCGAAGGAAGGATTCTCCGTCGTGGCTCCGATCAGACTGATGGTGCCGTCTTCCACATGCGGCAGAAACGCATCCTGTTGCGCACGATTGAACCGGTGAATTTCGTCGATGAAAAGGGTCGTCCGCTGCCCCATCCGGCGGTCCCCTTTTGCACGCGCGACGATTTCCCTCACCTCCTTCACCCCGGAGGTGACTGCGCTGAATGCCACGAACCGGCTCTTCGTGGACCCGGCCACGAGACGCGCCAGCGTGGTCTTGCCCGAGCCCGGCGGTCCCCAGAAGATCATCGACGGGGCCCGGTCGCTCTCGATCAGCTTGCGAAACGGCGCGTCCGGCGCGGTAAGGTGATCCTGCCCCCGCACTTCATCCAGGCAGCGCGGTCTCATCCGGTCCGCAAGCGGCGCCTCCGGTTCCAGAGCGGCGAACAGGTCATCCCCACCCATACCTTCTCCTCGACGGGTTCGACAACGACTTCAGCTTTTGCACCAGAGCCCTCTCGTTTACACGGTATGCGAACACTTCTTCGCCGTTTACGTACACGACCGGTACGCGGTCGTTATATCGCGCAACCAGATCAGGATCGCTGTCGACGTCGACGATCTCCAGCCGAAACGGGACACGCCTTCCGGCCGACTGGATGCGCCCTTTCGCGACGTCGCACAGATGGCAGTCGTTTCTGGATAATAGCCTGACCACGGGAAGGGTTTCGGACATCAGATCCAGGGCCCGCAGGACTGAAAACAGGCGGAGAGAATGCAAAATGGACGACGCGATCCGCCGAAAAGTTAACCCGAGAGCCACGATGCGTCAAGCGGAAAGGGTGCGTGAATGCCTGCCCTGATTTCGCTTGTCCCATATCGTATAACCCATATCTTAATTTGCCCGACGTCCTTACGCGCCGCCAGGAAATGCCTCGCTGAAACACATCTTCCCACGCGCGCAGCCGCCCCGCGAACGGACCTCCGGGCAGCTACAGTCAACCGCATCCGAAAGGGAAGATTGAGATGGGCGACGCGGGAATTCGCGAACGTTACGGGTGGGCGGAGATAGATCCCGAAGGACCGGTCACGGCCGGGGCTACCGGCACGTGGCGCATCATCTATCACGCAGGCAGATACGGCGTGGATGACGGCGGCGTCATCAAAATCGCCTGGCGCGACGTAAGCGATTGGCAGACGCCGCAGTTCGGCGAACCCGATGCCCCCGGATACGCTTCCGTATCCACGACGGGACCCGCGTCGCTCAGACCCGCCTTCGAAAAACAGCGCTACGTGCGACCGTGGCGCCTGTGCGTCACCATCGACGTCTTCGACGACTCTCTTTCTGAAGGCGACACGGTCACCCTCATCCTGGGAGACACCTCCGGCGGATCTCCCGGGATCCGCGCGCAGACCTTCTGCAAGGACCGGTTCGAATTCCGCGTGGCGGTGGACTGGTGCGGAACCTGGGTCTACGAGGAGGTCCCGTCGCCCGCGGTGCCCATCGTCAGCGGCGCTCCTCACAAGCTTGTCGCCATCTGCGCTTCGGAAATCGTGCCTGGCGAATCCGCGTGGGCGGGGATTAAGGCGGAGGACGTGTGGGGAAATCCCTGCCGCGATTACACGGGCGAAGTCGCTTTGAATGCCGGCGGCCTTTCGGGGCTCCCCGAGACGTTCCGGTTTTCGCCGGAGGATGGGGGAACCCGTCGGTTTGAAAACGTCGTCGCGCCCCGAAGCGGTATTTTTCGCATCGGGGCCGAGGACAGGGCGCTGGGCCTGGTCGCGGAAAGCAACCCTTTACGGTGCGTCGAATCCGGGAACGGATACCGGCCGTACTGGGGCGACCTGCACGGGCAGAGCGAAGAGACCGTGGGAACAAACCCCGTGTCGTCGTACTTCCGCTTCGCCCGGGATTCCGCCTTTGTCGATTTCGCAGGACACCAGGGGAACGATTTCCAGATCACCGAAGCCGCCTGGGAGGAAATCAGACACCAGGCGAACGTACAGAACGACCCCGGTCGGTTTGTTGCCTTTGTCGGGTACGAATGGTCCGGAAACACGCCTGTCGGCGGCGATCACAACGTATACTATCCAGGCGATACCGGACCCCTGCACCGCTCCAGCCACGTGCTGATTCCGGACAAATCCGACCTCCACACGGATTGCCTGCACGTATCCGACCTTTACCGGGCGATGAAGGGAAGAGACGTCCTGCTTGTGCCTCACGTGGGCGGCCGCTACGCCAATCTGGACTGGCACGATCCAGAATTCGAACGCCTGGTGGAAGTCTACTCCGAGTGGGGCGAATTCGAATGGTTCCTCAAGTGGGCCCTCGAAAACGGCTATCGGGTGGGGTTCATCGCCGGAAGCGACGACCACAAGGGCAGGCCGGGCGCCGCGTACCCCGGCAGCGGCTCCTTTGGCGTGTACGGGGGCCTCACGTGCGTCTTTGCCGCCGAACTCAGCCGGCACGGGCTATGGGAAGCGTTGAAAGCCCGGCGCTGCTATGGCACCACGGGTCAGCGAATCCTCGTGAACGTCGCCGCCGACGGACACCCGATGGGATCGGATCTCAAGGCGTTGCATCCGCCCGAAATCGCCGTTGACGTGATCGGCACAGCGCCCATCGAGCGCGTTGAAGTCTTCAGAGGCCTGAAGCTCGTATACAGCTTTCCCGAGACCGTACCCCGTGCGGGTGACAGGGTCCGCATTGCCTGGTCGGGCCAGCGAATTCGTGCGCGCAACCGCCTGGTTCGGTGGGACGGCGGCCTTACCCTCCGGCAGGGCCGCATACGCCACGCTGAAGGATATGCCTTCGATTCGGCTTCCGAGGGTATCCAGTCCGTTTCAGACCATGCCGTAACCTGGAAGTCCGTAACCACCGGAGACGCCGACGGCGTCATACTCACCGTCGAAGCCCCGCCGCGGGCGACCATTGACTTCAGAACCGACGTCGTCTCCCACGCCGTTACCCTTCGGGAAATCGCGAAGGGGCCTGTGCGGATACCCGCGGGTGGAATCGACATTGCCGTCGTCTTCGAACTGGCGCCCGACGGCGCGGGAAGCGAAGCCAGTTTCACCTGCCGGGAGCCCGAACTGCCGGACGGCTGCCACCCCTACTGGGTTCGGGTGACCCAGACCGACGGCGCCAAAGCCTGGACAAGTCCCATATATGTCACCTCCGGAACCGGTTCCCGTTAACACCGTCACCCGAAAAACGCTGTCCCGCCCGGGCTGTTCCTTTCCCGCGGAACGGTTTTCGACAACCGAAAATCGACATTTGGCAAAAAAACCCTTGACCTGCGCAAGACGCGCTTATATTATCGAACCTGTATATACGTAGATTTCGTGCGTTTGAAGGAGGTCCGCTTTAAGTGTCAACCACGTTCGAGGAGGCCGCGGTCGTCGGCCAGCCCGAAACCGATGCCGCAGCCGTCAACGTATTGAAAAAAGGCGGCAACGCCGTCGATGCAGCCGTCACGTCCGCCCTGCTCTCCTGCGTGGTCACGCCGCACCACGTGGGAATCGGCGGCTACGGCGGCGCCCTGATGGTTTGCATGAACGGGGAAATCGGTTGCATCGATTTCAACACGGTCGCGCCGGCGGCAGCCACGAGCAGGATGTACCAGGTGGTCCGCTCAGACGGACGTTTCGGGTCGCTGGTCAGCAACAGGGCCAACGAGATCGGCTGTCTCGCGATTTCCGTTCCGGGCGTACTCGCCGGGCTGGCCGCGGCGCTCGAGAAATATGGTAAATTACCGCTGGATCAGGCGCTTGTTCCGGCCATTCGCGCGTGCAAGAACGGCTTTCGGGTTTCACCCGAGTACGCCGACGCCGTGGGAGAGAACGAAAAACGGATCCGCACCTTCCGGGACACCGAACGGCTGCTGCTGATTGACGGTGCGCCGCCCACAACGAAGGACAGGGCGGCCAATGCGAGTCTGGGGCGGATCCTCGAACAGGTCGCAAAAAACGGCGTGGATGAGTTCTATCGTGGGAAAATCGCCGGGAGAATCGTCAAACACATTCGGGAAAACGGCGGGATACTCACGGAAGAAGACTTCGGGAACTATCAGCCCCGCCACGTCGAACCCGTCCACGCTTCCTGTCTGGGGTACGACCTGTACACCCCACCCCTCTGTTCCAGCGGCCTTGCCGTACTCCAGATGTGTCGCATCGCCGAAGCAGCGGAACTGGACCTCTGGGCCCGCGACGCCGCGCGTCTCGCCCACGGGCTGACCGAAACCATCCGCGCCGCCTGGCTGGACCGGTACAGGCATTTCGGCGACCCGCGATTTGTCAAAGTACCGCTGGGAATTCTGACTTCGGATATCCAGATCGGAGCAACAGGCCGTGAAATCGCCGACCATGTGTCGGAGGGTACGCGCGGGCAGGCGCTTCTGCGCCCGCTTTCCTACGGCGGGACCACCCACGTCTCCGTTGTAGACCGCGACCGCAATATGGCTTCCCTGACCCTGACCCACGGCCCCGGTTTCGGGTCATTTGTCACCATTCCGAGGATGGGACTCATCATGAACGCCGGCATGTCCCGCTTCGATCCCGGTTCCGGGCTGCCCAACTCGGTGGAGGCGGGCAAATCGCCAGTCAACAACATGTGCCCCATTCTCATCATGATTGACGGCGAGCCGATGATGACCCTCGGCGCGTCGGGAGGAACCCGCATCCCGTCGTCCCTGTTTCAGGTACTCACGCGACGACTGGTACTCGGAGAGGACCTGGACTGGGCCGTCAGCGCGCCGAGAGTGCACTCGGAAGGCAACGAATGGGTCACGGTCGAAGAAGGGTTTGGAGAAATCGCGCCCGAATATCTGAAGTCTGAGATCAGATACGCACTTGGCAAGGGGAGTGCGGCCGCCAATGTCCGGGCCATTGAAATCACGGAAGACGACGAACTTCTCGCCACGCTCGACCCCAGAATCCGGGGCAAGGAAAGAGGCGTCTGAAACGCTGCCGATGACGGATGCCGGCCCCTGCATGCCGCAGGTACGACCGGAACAAACGGCACCGGATGACCATTCGATAAAGGAAATGAATTCGGAGTGAAGACATTCCCCTTTGGCAGCGGCCGCCCGGACCCGGCCTCGTTTCCCAATAGAGGTCTGGCCGAAGCCGCAATGCGCATTCTGCCGGAACTGGGCGCTGAGCTGGCGTGTTATCCCGGTTCGCTGGGTTACGAGCCGCTCAGGAAGCTCATGTCGCGGAGGTTTGCCCGCCGGGAAGGCGTTGCCCTGCCCGTCGACCAGATTGTGCTTACCACGGGATCCATGCAGGCGGTTACGCTGATGGCCCAGGTATTCGTCGAGTCACCCGGCGACGTGATCGTGCTTGAGGAATACTCCTATTCGGGCACGCTGAGCGCATACCGCAAGGAAAAGGCCGAACTCGTCGGCATCCCGCTGGACGACCATGGCATGCGGATGGACGCCCTGGAAGGAACGCTGGAACAGCTTGTATCGAAGAACAAACAGCCGAGATTCATCTATACCCTGGCAACCTACCAGAACCCCACGGGTTCGATCATGCCGCTTGGCCGGCGCCGCGAACTTCTGGATATCGCCGGCCGTTACGCCATACCGGTGGTTGAAGACCATTGCTACGCCGACACCGTTTACGAAGACCATCACGAACCTGCCCTCTGGACACTCGAGCACGATACGCCGGTCATTCACATCGAATCCCTGTCCAAGATCCTGGGCCCCGGAATCCGTCTGGGTTACCTGGCGGCGCCTCGAGGTCTGCTCGACCGGATTCTTCTGTATCGGCGGGACGGAGGAACAAGCACGCTCAGTGCCGCCGTCGTCTACGAGTATTTCAGAGAAGAACTCTGGTCGCACGTGGACAGAATCAATGCCATCGTCAGGAAGAAACGCGATCTGATGTTTGAGATGCTCTCGCGTTTCCCGGACGCATTCGAATGGTTCAGCCGGCCCAAAGGCGGTCTCTTCATCTGGGTCAGGCTGCCCGATGCTACGGACACCGTTGCGTGCGAGCAACTCGCGGAGTCCAGAGGTGTTGATTATGCGACCGGCAAGGCCTTCCACGTATCCAGTCTGGATGTGCCGTACATCAGGCTCGCCTTCGGGTTTGCCACACACGACGATATCCGCACGGGTATACCCATTCTGGCCGATTGCATTCGAAACAGCCGGAAAAAACCCGATTGAACGTGGTACTCACCCCCGTCCCGAGGAAGCCCGAAATTGAACAGGCCTGCAGACGTCCCTGAACCCGCCCCGATTCCCGGGATCCGGCGCCTGATCGCCGTTGCCAGCGGCAAGGGCGGCGTGGGTAAATCCACCACGGCCGCCAATCTTTGCGTGGCGCTGGCCCGGCAGGGCGCCGCGGTAGGTCTCATGGACGCGGATATCTACGGCCCGAACGTTCCAATCATGATGGGCGTGAACGAAATGCCGGGCATGGATGCGAATGGCGGGATTCTTCCCCTCGAACGCCACAATGTAAAGATGATCTCCCTTGGCCTCATCACCGAAGCGGGAGCCCCGGTGATCTGGCGAGGTCCCATGCTGGCCAAGATGGTGGTGCAATTCCTCCGGGACGTTGCCTGGGCGCCGCTGGATTTTCTCATCATCGATCTGCCGCCCGGAACGGGTGACGTCCAGCTGACCCTGATTCAATCCGCGCGCCTCGACGGCGCCGTGATTGTAACAACGCCCCAATCCGTGGCGCTTGAGGATGTGCGACGCGGCATCCGGATGTTCAACACGGTCCACGTTCCCGTTATCGGCATCGTCGAAAACATGAGCGTGTATATATGCGGCAACTGCAATACCCGGACGGATATCTTCGGGCAGGGCGGCGGCAGAAGGATGGCTGCTGAATACAGCGTACCGCTTCTGGGTGAAATCCCTCTTGACACGCGGATACGCAGGGGTGGAGATACCGGAGCCCCGATCACGGCCGCCGACCCCGAATCCCCGATATCCAGACGTTACGACGAAATTGCGTCGAGTATCAGAAAGGGCGTGGGAGGCTGATTCAACCCGCATTCGACCAGCGCGCCTGAATCCCGCCCGTCTGGGCCGTCGCACCAATGGCGGCCCAGTGGCTTTTTTGCGAAACATCCGGGCCGTCTGGGGAGTCAAAGATTGTGGGCAGTTTCGCCCTGGCGCGACATCGGACGCGGCTATGGGGTCCATATATTCTCCACTTATCGCCCGGCAAGGATTTACGGATGACGGTTATACGCATTAGGAGGTGCCTGGTTGTACTGGCAGTCGTTTCTGCAGGATGGGCGCTCACGGGGTGCGGTGGCGGTAAATCCGGCGAACAGGACAAAGCCGAAGCCGCGGCCGATTCCACGAACACCCTCGGCGGTCAAAAAAAAAAAAAAAAACACGCCCGAAGGCGTACCGGTTAAGGTCCACCGCGTTCAACAGGGTTCAATATCCTCATATATGCGTTACAATGCGAAGGTAGAGGCCGAAGAGACGGTTGACGTTTACGCCCACGGATCCGGGCTCGTCAAACGCGTGCTGGCCGAAGAGGGCGATCAGGTTGAAGTGGGCCAGGTCGTTGTCCACCTGGTCGACCACCAGCTCAAACTCGCTGAAGCGGAAGCACAAGTCGCTTACCGTAAACTGGAGAGCAACTTTAAGCGCAACAAGAAAATCTACACCAGGAATCTGCTTTCCAAAGAAGCGTATGAACGTCACGAATTCGACCTGGAACAGGCCAGGATCCGATGGCAGCGCGCCCAGCTGGATCTGGATCATGCGTCGGTTCGGTCTCCAATAACGGGGATCGTGGCGGAACGGATCGTCAAATTGGGCGACAGGATCGGGCCGACGTCCAAACTCTACGTCCTGGTCAACATGAAGAGTCTGATATCCAGAGCACACATACCCGGATCAGAACTGCCCAATATCTCCCTCGGCCAGCCGGCCCGCATCACCACGGATCTCATGCCCGACGTCGATTTCCCCGGCCGCATCATTCGCATCAGCCCGGTTGTCGATCCGAACAGCGGTACCTTCAGGGTAACGCTGGCTATCGACGACGAGGAGGGGAAGTTGCGTCCCGGTTTGTTCGTCACGACAAAAATCGTCACCGCCACGCACGACCGGGCCTTGCTGGTCCCCAAACGCGCCGTCGTCTACGATGACGGATATCCTCATGTATTCGTCGTCCAGGACAGCACCGCACGCAAGATTCAACTCGACGTGGGATTTGACGATACCCGGAATCTGGAAGTTCTCAGCGGCGTCTCACCGGGTGACAGCATCGTCGTCGTAGGGCAGAATGGCCTCAAGGATCAGGCCCGGGTCCGGGTAATCGAAGGCAAGGGTCTGCGCATTCCGGCCGAACCGGATACCACTGAGCAGGAACGGCAGGAATCCTCGGGCTGACAGTTGGTGCAGTTGACTCAGGACCAGGAAAAAATGGACGACGACACCACTTCCCGAAATCCCCTCTCCCGCACCCGGGAGCAGATCTCACGCACGTTTGAAATAACCACCCGCAGGCCGGTGGCCATTTTTATGGTCGTTCTCGCTGTCGCGGTCTTCGGTTACATCTCCTACCAGCAGTTGCCGCTCACCCTGATGCCGGACATCGCCTACCCCACCCTCACGATCCGCACGGATTATCCCGATACCGCGCCGGAGGAAGTCGAAAACCTGATTTCCCGGCAAATCGAACAACGGCTGGGCGTTGTCAACAATCTGTCCAGCATCGTTTCCATTTCCCGGGCGGGGATGTCGGACGTCATCCTTGAATTCGGCTGGGATACGGACATGAACGACGCGGTTCAGACGGTACGGGAGAACCTGGACCGGCTGAACCTGCCACGGGGCGTCAACAAACCGCTGATTCTGCGTTTCGATCCCACGCAGGATCCCATCATGCGCATCGGTCTCTACGGCGATGCGGATCTGTATGCGTTGAGGTTTGTCGCCGAGGAAGAAATCAAGCAGGCGCTTGAAGCGATGAAAGGGGTGGCGGCGGCACGGGTACACGGAGGCCTGGAAGAAGAAATTCGCGTGGAAATCAACGAACGGCAACTCGCCATGATGGGGCTCGGCATTGGCGACATCAACAGACGTCTGCGAGAAGAAAACGTCAACCTCGCCGGCGGCAGTCTGTTGGACGGCCAGACCCAGTATATGGTGCGCACCCTGAACGAGTTCCGGACGGTGGATGAAATTCGCGACCTCGTCATTGGACAGAAAAGCGGAGCGGACATACGACTGAAAGACGTCAGCGACGTTGTACGCGGCCACAAGGATCGAGAGATCATCACCCGTGTCAACGGCGTGGAGAGTGTGGAAATCGATATCTTCAAAGAAGCCGACGCCAATATCGTTGCCACGGCACAGCGGGTACGGGACCGTCTGTACGGCACACCGGAACAACTGGCCTACGTAAAGCAACTCGAAGCCGGCGAAATCAAACCAGCCGAGGCCACAGACCGGAGGGCGCAGGTGCGGCAGTTCGTCAAGCTGAAGGAAATGACCAGTTTCATTTCCTATTCGATGCCGTCGGGAATGCAGGTGGAAGTCCTGTCGGACCAGTCGCAGTTTATCCGGCGATCTATCGATGAAGTGAAACAGACGGCCGTTGTCGGGGGCATCCTTGCGATCCTGGTGCTATATGTCTTCCTGCGAAATCCCTCGCACACCGGCATCGTGAGTCTTGCAATCCCCATTTCCATTGTCGCAACGTTCGCTCCCATGAAGATATTCGGCGTCTCTTTGAACATCATGTCGCTGGGTGGCATGGCGCTGGGTATTGGAATGCTTGTCGACAACTCAATCGTCGTACTGGAGAGTATCTTCCGATGCCGCGAAGAGGGCGACGACATGGCAACGGCCGCGGTCCGCGGCACCAGCGAAGTGGGGGGCGCTGTCTTTGCCTCCACGCTTACCACGGTCGCGGTCTTTTTTCCGATCGTTTTCGTCGAAGGCGTGGCGGGCCAGGTCTTCGGCGACATGTCTCTTACCGTGGTCTTTTCGCTCCTGGCGTCACTCGCTGTCGCGCTCTTCTTCATTCCGATGCTCGCTTCCCGGCAAATACGGATCGCCGGCGCAGGAAGCGGCGGCACGGGCCCGGCAGTCGGCGACATGTTCAACTCGGAACTGCTGCAGTTCAGTTCGCTCGCCCGGCTTAAGGAACTTTCCCGAGGCCGATCTCCGAAACGTGTTCCGGCCCTGGCGCTCAAGGGCCTTTTCTATGTGCTGTGGCTGGTCTTCGAATTCATCTGGCGCACGCTCTGGGTCGTGCTCGCCATCCTGATTCTTGTTCTGAAGGCGGCGCTCGTGATCCTGGCCCCGGTCCTGTATTTCCCTCTCGCAGCCCTTGTGCTGAAGATCAGGAAAAAACCCGCGCGGGCCTGGAAGGACCTGTGCGCGTGGTCCGAAAACCCGACACCGTTCGGATCCGGAATCGTCCACGCGATCTGGCACGATCTGCTGGTTTTCAACGCGCCCGTCGCGCTCGGCGAAGGACTCGCCGGCTGCATTCGATGGACCTGGAATGCCGTCCGGCGCACGTGCCGATGGCCGTTGCGCGACAGGACCATGGCCACTCTCCTTCGTATGCCTTCGGCCGCCGCCGGCGTTCTGCTTCTGTGCGCACTCTTCGTGCTCGGACCTGTTTATGTCGTCCTGCGATTTTTGGTTTTCCAGTCCGTATCCCTGTTGGGCAAGCTGCTGATCCTGCTTCTGATGATTACCTTTCCAGCCGGGCTGACGGTCGTGGCCCTGCTGGCTGTCGTCGCCATTCCGCTGCTCACGCCCCTTATCCATGTCTTTGAAGTCGGCTTCGGCGCCATCAGCCGGGCCTATCCTTCCACGATCCGGTGGGCGTTGAAGAACCGGCTTGCCATCGTTGTGATGGCCATCCTCCCGTTCATTTTCTGCTGGTACTTCCTGGTGCCCCATATCGGCCGCGAACTCATTCCCGCCGTCCACCACGGCGAATTCGACCTCGAACTCGCCATGCCCGTAGGTACGCCGCTGGAACGCACCCAGGAGACCGTTGCCGA
This sequence comes from Candidatus Latescibacterota bacterium, assembly GCA_021295655.1. GTDB lineage: Bacteria > Latescibacterota > UBA2968 > UBA2968 > JAAXHE01. The sequence continues at coordinate 9,088 of JAGWBX010000029.1, read as the reverse complement.
CGTGGAGTCCAGGGTTCTGAACGAACCCGGCGTTGCACGCATTGCCACGATTGTGGGCGTGGACAAGACCTCCGTTTCCACCTCCGACCAGGGAGAACATACCTCCAGGGTCACCATTGTCGTATCCGATGAATCCACGAACGGCGTTGGCGATCCGGACCGGTTCCTGCAGGACGTCAGCAGTCTTCCCCGAAGAGTCTGGGCGGGCATTTCGGGTAATACGTTCCTGGCGAAACGCGAGGCGGATCTCATGTCACGACTGCGGGACAGTCTGGGCGACCTCCCGCAGGTCACCGTCGATTTTTCGCGTCCGGCGCTGTTTACGTTCAAGACGCCGGTGGAGTTGGAAATCCGAGGCTACAATCTGGACAACCTCGCCAGGCTCGGGCGGAACGTGGAACGCGCCCTTTCCGGAATTCCGGGGCTGTACGACGTCAGATCCAGCCTTCAGCGCGGGAGTCCGGAAGTACAGATCGTCTACCGACGGGACCTGCTTGCCTCCTACGGCCTCAATCTGCGAAGCGTTGCCACGCTGGTCCGGGAAAAAGTGCAGGGTGACGTGGTCACCCGGTTCAGGGAGGCCGACCGCCGCATCGACGTTCTTGTTCGCGTGGACGAAGCCGATCGGTCCGGCGTATCCGATCTGAAACGCCTGGTTGTCAACCCCGAAGGCCAAGCTCCAATCTACCTTTCGGCTGTCGCCGACATTCAGGTACGGGAGGGCCCCAGCGAGATCCGGCGTATCGATCAGCAGCGCGCCGTACTTATATCCGCAAACGTCGCCGGAATCGATCTGGGGACCGCAACAGGGCTGATCCAGCAGGCCCTGGAGGGTATCGACATCCCCGCGGACGTGTCCTTCGTCATCGGCGGCCAGAACCGTGAAATGCAGACGTCGCTCCAGAGCCTGATCTTCGCTCTTTGTCTGGCGGTCTTTCTGGTCTACATCGTGATGGCCTCGCAGTTTGAATCCTTCGTCCATCCCTTCGTCATCATTTTTACGATTCCTCTCGCGCTGATCGGCGTTCTGTTCACGCTCTACGTAACCGGAATCTCGTTCAGCGTCGTGGTCTTCCTGGGCCTGATCATGCTGGCGGGAATCGTCGTGAACAACGCCATCGTCTTTGTCGATTACATCAACCACCTGCGTGCGAACGGCCAGTCCAGGAACGACGCGATCGTACAGGCGGGCTCTGTGCGCCTGCGACCGATTCTGATGACGACCGCGACCACCGTTCTGGGACTCCTGCCCATGGCGCTGGGCCTGGGCGAGGGATCTGAAATCCGCACGCCCATGGCCATTACGGTGGTTGCCGGCCTTATCAGTTCCACCGCGCTCACGCTCATCGTCATCCCAACGGTCTATTCACTGCTGGATCACGGGGATTGACGCCCGAAACAGGGAAACGGTGCGCTATCCCACCCGTGAACGCCCGACGTCCGGGACGTATCGCAGGTCCTCGTTCACGGAAGTTTTCACTTTCCTTTTCCGCAGAATTCTGTTTTCTTCTTATCTTGCCGACGTCGGCGCGGGTCAATTTGCCCGTAACTTTTTTTCATTTTGCGCTGTCTAAATCAATGGGCGGCATCTCACCGGTACTGCCGTCGGCCCGAACAGTCGATGCGGCGACCGGCGTTTCCGGTTGTGCAACCTTTTCCCGAGATCGAACGAACCGGCAAGAGTCGAGACGAAAATAGGAGCGCCACGTATGTCACACGTGCTGAAAACAGCGCTGCTGTTCGCCGTTGCCGTTGTCCTTTCCGCGCCGGTCCCGGCGGAGGAGACGGCATCCAGAGACATGCATCTCGGCCTCTCCGAATGCATTGAAATCGCTCTGGGAAACAACACGGCTATTACGCAATCCCGTTTCTCACGGGAGATTGCCGTCGCCCAGATCGATGCGCGCCGCAACGCCTTCCTCCCTTCGCTGAGCAGCAACTACAGCATTTCCAGAAGCGTGACCGGCCCCAGGGAAGGCGCAATATTCGATCAGACCACGCAGACAATCGTTACCACCCTGGGCGAAGACCGCGTGGGCGGGTCTCAATCCGTAGGATCGAGTCTGAGTATTACCATTTTCAACGCCGCCCGACTTGCAAATCTGGCGGCCAGCAAGAAGAATGCGCGTGCTGCTGAGATGGACCTGTCCGGCAGCCGCCACCAGACGGTTTTCCAGGTGAAACAGCGGTATTTCATCCTCCTGCAGAGATTAGAGCAACTGGAACTGGCGAAAGAGCAAGTCTCCGTTTCGGAAGAGAGCCTGCGCCGCGAAAAAACGATGTATGAAATCGGTTCCCGCACGATCGCCGACGTCCTTAGCGCAGAATCTCAACTGGCAACTGATCGCGTGGCGCTGATCGCCAGGGAAAACGACGTTGCCATCGCCCGGTCTCAGCTCGCGTTTTCCCTCGGGCTCAGTCCCGAGGTCAACATTACGCCGACTGAGAAGACATTTTCGATTGCGCCGCCGCCCATCACGTACCGGGAGTCGTTGGAGCGGGCGCTGGAGGGACATCCCGAAATTCTGGCGCAACGTCACCGGATGCTCGCAAGCAGGGATCAACTCAGGGCCACAAAGTACAGCGTACGCTTTCCAAGTATAACGGGTAACGCACGGTATGGCTGGCAGCTGAACCGGGGCGAGAGTTTTTCGGGCGTGGAGGACCTCTTCGTCAAGAATTACTCTTACAGTGCGGGCATCGGCGTCAGCGTGCCCATATTCAACGGGTTGACTGCCGAAAACGACATCAAAGTTCAGAAGTTGGAGTACCTGAGGAACCGGGAGCAGTTGGACCAGGCGAAACGTCAGCAAGCCATGGATATCAGGCTGACGTTTCTGAACCTCGAACGCCTGCGGCGAAGCATAACCGCCAATGAAGCGGCGGTGAAAGCAGCCGAAGAGAACTTCAGGCTTCAGGACCAGCGTTACAACCTGGGCGGCGGCACTTTTCTGGAACGTCAACTGGCGCAGTTCCAACTCTTTGGGGCCCGCAACCAGTTGGTACAGGACAGATTCCAGTATCAGATCGAACTGGCTCAATTGGAGCAGCACGTAGGGGGGCCGCTTGTTCAATCCGACGAATGAAACGATTCAGGAGTAATGCGCCTTACGAATTCCGGAGGACCTATGCACAGCCGAAAACGCGCCTTCGCGCTCGCCGTCGCCTGCATCACGATTTTTGTCTCAGCGATTCCCGCACAGGCGCAGAAGAAGACGAAGGACTTTCTCTATTCCAAAAAGTTCTATGGTGCGCTTTCGCTGGGTGCGAGCATCTGGTTCTTCACGGAGGCGCACGCGTCCAGGAATGACGCAAACGACACGTTCGAACAGTACAGAACGACGACCTCCTCCCAGACCGCGGGAGACCTTTACAAAGAGAGCAAGTCCAGCGACACCAGGGCCGCCATCATGCTCGGCCTCGGCCTTGGCACGCTGGCGTACTCGGTCCATCTCTTCCTGTCCGATGAAGGCGAGGAACTCCCGCCCCCTGAAAAGAAAGCCAACCTGGTCGAAGTGAAGGGCATAGGCCTGGCTGTCAATGGCGACCTCAAGTCCAGAGGCGTTCGACTGAACCTCAACAGGGCATTTTAGTCGCGAAACTCGCTGGACCGAGTCCCTGTCAATCCCCCGTGCAGACGGGAACGGCGTGGACGGTCGGCAATTCCGGCGTATGCGAACCACACAGCGGAAAGCCGATATCTTCGGATGTCGGCTTTCGCATTTGCCGTATCCTGACGGTCCCGCCGTGATGCTGATCTGTACTATTGACCGTTAGTCATCGAATTCTTAAGATTCCGACAGGTATCGAAAGGCTTCCCCCCTTTCCACGAACGCAGAGTGCGGACGGGACGGGAGAAAGCGGGGACGGGGTATCCAATGCGCCTGCTTGCTCGTACCCTTCAACTTGCCGGTCTGATTTACATGGGGTACGGTCTGTTTGTCGGCCTGTACGAAGAAGACATTGGCCGGGAGCTGCGTCTGGCCATCATCGGCGGTCTGATTTTTCTGGCCGGCTGGCTGCTGCAAAGACGTGCATAGACGCAAGCCTGCGGTCCGGCCGCCACGCCACTTTCCTGAAAATGGAATCTTCCCTTCGGGCGGCGCCCGCGTGTTAAATCTCTTGACAAAGCCGGGTCTGGAACCTAACCTCAAGGGAGTGCCGCCGTGAGGTCGGGATAGGACGAAATTCGGAAACCCGGCTTTGTGTCGCCTCCCGGGGCATCCGGAGGATGCAGGGCCTTACGCCCTCGGCCTGTCGCACAGTGGGATGCGAAACCATCTGAAATGGAGACGAATTGCGTGGCCAGGCAACGACGCAGGCAGATGTCGGTCCTGTTTGTCCCGGATGACGGTTCGCGTACAGTCGTATTGAAACTCGGCTACTGGCCGCTGAGGGTGGTGGCCGGCGCGTTTCTCCTGCTTCTCATCATGCTGGTCGTGGAATTCGTCTTCATCTGGAAGATTCAGGAATGGAGACAGACTGCACACACGCTCAAGGGAGAAAACAGAAGGCTGAATGCGGAAGTCGCCCGTGTCGAAGAACTGGCGCTCACCCTGAAGCGAATCCAGGGAACCGATCAGAAGCTGCGTCAGATGTTGATGCCTGATTCCGAATTGGCGCCGGCCGCAGACGCGAAAACCGGGTCATCGGGGCGCCCGGCCGGGAATGGAAAGGAAAGCGCGCCAGTCGCAAGCGCAGTCAAGCGCTCGTCAACGTCAACTCGTGACTCCGTAGATTCCCGATGAATTCAGCATTACGACAAAGATATCACCGGATCGTCAGCCGCCCGCCAGTTCGGAAATTCAACAGCGCAGCGCAAAACCGGCTTTAAGTACAACGGAAACACGCTCAAGCGGATATTGAAATGTTAGGGTTCAAACAGAAGCTGGAAAGGGAAGCAATCAAGACGGTGATCGGCAAAGGCACGGTTATGGAGGGTTCTGTAAAAACCGAAGAAAGTATCCGTCTGGACGGGACGCTCAAAGGCGAGTTACATGCCTCCGGCACCCTCGTCATCGGGCCTTCCGGCAAAGTGGAAGCCGAAATCGTTCGGGTAAGAGACGCGGTAATAGGCGGGGAAATTTCGGGAAATCTTGAAGCCGAAGGCAGCGTCAAGCTGGAAGGCAGCGCGGTTTTTTCCGGAGATATCGCCGCGCGTTCGATCGTCGTCGAAGAAGGGGCCATCATTAAGGGCAAGTGTACCGCCGGGGACAACAACAATCTGTCACCGGCAGCCGAGACGCAGGACGTCGAAGCTGTCGAAGCAGTTGAGGCATCCGCCTGAGCATCACCCGCATCCGAAGAACAGATAACAGGCGTTTGCGGTTACTTACCGCAAACGCCTCTTTTTTGCGCGTTTCGATTTTCAGTGCCGCATTCCGGCGGTGAAGCCGGAATTTTCCCGTTCCAATTGAATTTCAGCTCACCGTTTGATCCGGAACCGTCCACCAGGCAGGAGCCGCCTGGTATTCTGTCGGCTCAGTTTTACCTCCAGCAACACGTCGTTTCCTTCATAGGCTGTATTCAGTATTTCGCCCACCCGGTACAGTTCGGAAAGGAGCTTTCCTTCCGCCTGCGGAATGCACAGATTCATCACCGTACGCTGGCCCTCGAGCCGGTCGTAAATCGCCCATCGCAGGTCGTCCATGCCCCGGGCTTCCTGTGCAGAGATCCAGATACCATCGGGAAACCGGGCCCGCAGGCGACGCTGCATCCCCGGGTCGTCAAACCGGTCGATCTTGTTGAAAGCCACCAACGTGGGATACTCCGCAATGCCCAGATCCTGAAGCGTTTGATACACGGAAGCAATCTGGTCCTCGCACCTGGGATGACTGACGTCGACGACATGCAGTAAGAGATCCGCGTCCACCGCCTCCTCGAGGGTGCTCCTGAACGATGCGACAAGGTGATGAGGAAGCTTGCGTATGAAGCCGACCGTATCGGTCAGCAAGACCTCACGATTATACCCCAGATATACCCGTCGGGTCGTGGAATCCAGCGTTGCGAACAAGCGGTCTTCCACCAGAACGTCGGCGCCGGAAAGTGCGCGCATCAATGTTGACTTTCCGGCATTTGTATAGCCCACCAGGGAGACACGAAACGTATCCGTACGCTGTTTACGCCCGAGTACGCGGCGCCGGGAGATTCTGTTAAGCGCTCTGGTCAGTACCCCGATTCGACTCCGCAGCGCCCGCCGGTCCACCTCCAGCTGGGTCTCCCCCGGCCCCCGTGTCCCGATGCCGCCCGTAGTACCGCCGTGGCCGGCCTGGCGTGAAAGATGCGTCCACTGACGGGTCAGACGCGGCAACAGATAATTGAGCTGCGCCAACTCCACCTGTGTCTGTGCTTCGCGTGTCTTCGCGCGACCGGCGAAAATGTCCAGAATCAGCCGGCTTCTGTCGATGACGCTGACACCCGCGAGTTCTTCCAGATTCTTGAACTGGGCCGGCGAGAGGTCATCGTCGAAAATCACCAGTTGCGCTTTGAGTTTCTTTACGCGGTGCGCAAGTTCCTCAGCCTTGCCCCGGCCAATAAAAAAAGCCGGATCGATGCTCTCTCGCGCCTGCACGATCCGGTCCACAACCTGCGCACCCGCCGTATCCGCGAGCAACGCAAGTTCGTTCAACGTGTCGTCTGCATCCCAGGACGCATCGCCCGCAAGCGCCATCCCCACCAGAATCGCGCGTTCCGGCTCCCTCCTGGTGATTATTTCATGCACTGCCAATCGCAGGATCTCCTCCCGGACATTCAGAACCGCGCCAGGCGCCTGACTCTATTTCCGGGTTCCGGGCTGTCGGCCTGCCCCGGGGGAAAGCGCCTGGAGCTGATCCCGGAGCTGTGCGGCCCGTTCGAAATCTTCTATGGCAACGGCCTCGCTGAGTTGTTCCTTAAGGTCTTGAAAAAGGGGCCTTGGCCGATCCTTTCGGATTTCTTCCGCCCATTCCTTTAAGAATACGACCTCTTCGCTGTCCTCCACCAGATCGGGCCGGTCGTGTTCTTTAAAGAAGCCCTGGATCTCCTCAATGCCGTTGTTGATTTCCAGAAGCGCCCGATCGAAATTTTCAGCCTCCAGCTCCTGCAGTACCACTGCACGCACACGATGCCCGATCACAAAGGGTCTGTACTGCTCGAGAACCATGCTGTCTTCTTCTTCACGCGCGAATTTTTTGACGAAGTCGAACATGTCGAGGTTTCGCTGAGCATCGGCTTCGGCAAGTCGGTATTCACCGAGTTCCAGAAAGCTGATCCGCCGGTGGTAATACTGGAGTCCTTCAACCTGTAGCGTAAGGCAGACATCGGGATCGAGATTAAACGACTTCGAGTCCCCCGGCGCCGTTCCCGCTTTTTCCTTGTAGTAGTGGAGCAATGACTCATATCCGTGAGGACGCTGCCCGTCCGGGCGTCCGGCGACCTCCATCTGCAGGATCCCCATCTCCACCCGGAGCTGGATTTTCTCCTTGCCATCCCTCCCCGTGATTCTCCTGACACAGAGCTTGTCGGGCTCGTACGGCCAGCTATCCAGAAGTGGCTGAATGTCATCCATCCCCATATACACTTTCCTCCAGATTCCCGCCTGAGCTTGGAATATTACGGGTAGGGGCCCTGTCTGATTTTACCATAACGCCCCAACATTGTCAAGGCCTTTGACCGCGCAGATACGGTATGCAAAACGCCGCCTGACAGCCCGTTGAAAAAGTCCATCCGGGCTACCTGCCTGTGCGGTGCACGCAGACAGGCGGCCGGCCCTTGCGGTCGAAATACTGCGTTGCTCGGCCTCGCCTGCAGAGCGACTTTATCAACGGACTGCTAAAGTTCCGCGACAACCGACCGGACTGCCGCACGTACCAGTTTCAATTCCGCGTCGCCATGCGTCAGACCCACGTACCAGCGGCCATCGGGCAACAGCTGAATACCCTCCTCCAGCATCCCGGACCGGAAGCGGTTGTAAAGCGCCATATCCGTTGCTTTCAGTTCCCGATAGTGCGTCGGCGGAGACTGAACGCCAAAATGAACGTTGAATACGGTACCTGCTCCCGAGATACACACCGGTATTCCCCGGGAAGCCGCCGCCGCTTCAATCGCCTGCCGGATTGCGTATCCGTGCCCATGCATCTGCTGGAAAGCCAGCGGATTGGCGCTCAGAATACTGAGCGTCGCAAGCCCGGCGGCAAGATTGACCGTGCTCCCGTTATACGTTCCCGCGTGGATCGTCGCGCCGTCCCTGAGCACGTCGAACATCCTCCGCGATCCGGCCACGGCCGAAAGTGTGAAGCCACCGGCCAGGGCCTTTGCGTAGACCGAAAGATCGGGGATGACGTCGAAGTATTCCCGCGCGCCGCCAAGGGCAAGACGAAAACCCGTTATAACCTCGTCGAATATCGAAACCGCGCCATAGTTCCGGCACAGGTCGACCATCCCCTTCAGGAATCCCTCCGCGGGCATGATGGATCCGGAGTTGGCCAGCACCGGCTCGGTAATCACCGCTGCGATCTCCCCGCCTCGTTTGACGAACAGGTCTTCCAGCAGGTCCAGACGGTTCCAGGGAAGCGTTATGGTTTCCGCGTACTCGGCAGCCGGCTGGCCGCCGCATGCGGCCACAACCCTGGGAGCCTCCGGAGCGCCAAGCGCGTCGTCGGATTCGTGGTAACTCACCAGGATATTGTTCAACCAGCCGTGGTAGTGCCCCTCGAATTTAACGAATTTTGTCCGTCCGGTGGCCGCGCGGGCAAGCCGCAGCCCGTATTGGAAAAAATCACCTGGTCCACGCCCGCAAGCGTTTCCACCAGCAGTTGCGCAAACGCGACCTCGCCAGGATGCTGTGCGCCCAGCGTGTATGAATTCCGGACCGCAGCCGTCACCGCCGCGTTCAGTTCCGGGTGGTTCGACCCCAGGATCAACGGTCCCCACGCCAGTGTGTAGTCCAGCAGTTGATTCCCGTCCACGTCGTAGTAATAAGGCCCCTCCGCCCGCTCGAAGAACAGCGGCGGCGAGGTTACGGCGCGCCTCATCCCGGAAGACACACCCATCGCGAGGTAGCGGGAACTCGAATCAAAAAGCGCTCTGGAGCGCGCCGTGTTCATCGCGG
>JAGWBX010000104.1:1982-2662 GCA_021295655.1 Candidatus Latescibacterota bacterium | reverse complement strand
CGCTATCCGTCAATTTGGAGGAATTGAAACCGGTTTCCAGGGAAACCCTGGCAGACCAGGTTGTAACAATTCTCAGACGATACATTCTGGTTGAAAAGCTGAAAAGAGGCGACAGGCTTCCGCCCGAACGGATCCTGGCCGCCAATCTGGGCGTCAGCTACCGGGTCATCCGCGAGGCGCTGGCCGTGCTCGTCGGCAAAGGCACCATATCAAGAAAGCAGGGGCGCGGCACATTTGTCAGAAACGTGGACACCGGCCATATCCAGAGCGGCCATCTCGATTTGTTTCCATCCATCTCCAGCCGCGCGGACATATACGCGTTGCGCGTTTCCGTCGAGATGGCGGCGGCCGGTATGGCGGCCGAGAATGCGACGGACAAAGACCTCGCGCATCTCAACGACATTGCCGACTTCAATGCGTCGGACCGCGACCAGGGGATGATGGCGTATGAAATCCGCTTTCATCGCGCTCTGTTGCGGGCAACGCATAACCCCACGCTGCAGCGGTTTGCCGACCTGATTGCCGAGGCATTGCGCCTCAAGGCATACGACATAAATATCCCGGTTTTCGGTGAGCGGCCGGTTGCCCAGAGTTCCGGCAGGGTCGCTATTTCGGAACATCGGCACATCGTCGATGCGCTTACGGAACGAGACGGCGCGAAGGCAACGGCAATCATGTAC
>JAGWBX010000104.1:0-1871 GCA_021295655.1 Candidatus Latescibacterota bacterium | reverse complement strand
CGAGAATATTGACGGTACGTTTAACAATAAGGCACCGGAGTGTCCGGATGTCGTTCGTGACATCTGAATGATGCAAGGAGGTTGTATATGCGTAACTGTGTGTTGGCGTGTATGGCGGCGGCATTGCTGTTGCTCTCGGCGGGAACGGTCTACGGCGGCGGTGTGGCCGGAAGTTGGGGCCTGGGTACGTTCCTGGATTACAACCGGTCCATCTTCAAGCTGAAGAACTGGTATGAAACCGGCCGGGGGCAGGCCGGCGTGGTGTTCACCTACGTGATGGGTCCGCGGACCAGCGTGGAAATGGAATTTCACCGCTCCATATTCGAGAACGGAGCACTCGAAGACACCCCGTTTACCTGGCCCATAGACGGCAGGGACTATAAGTCACCCAACGCCGTTAGCGAGATGCGTATCAGCAGCTTTCTCGTAAACGCGGTGGTCAGACGCGGGAACAGGGGCATCCTGGTCAAAGAAAGCTATTCCACCTACGTGACCGTCGGCGCGGGATTCTACGACTACAAGACGGACGTAAGCGGCCTGATCTTTCCGGGGCAGCGCGAAGCCCCTTTAGACAAAGAGCTGGTGATCGAGCCGTTCAGCGATTCGCGCACGGCGCTGGGCGCCAACGTGGGTGTGGGCGTGGAGGCGTTTGTGTTCGATAACATTTCGCTGGACGTGCGCGCGCGGTACAATCTCCTGCTGGGCGAGTTGAGGCCCATGGAAGCGTGGGGCCTCGAGGGCCAGACCTTTCCAATGCAGTTCGTGAACGCGCGCGGAGGCATCCGGTTTTACTTCAAGAAATAGCGATGAAGGCGTGAAGGCTTGTTGGATCTCGGTTGGAATGTCTTGCAAGTGTAACAAACGCCGCCAAAAGGAGGAACCATGAGCAGGCTCAGGTTTTTGACGGGCGCTTCGGTCGTGTTGATTGCCGTGTGCTTTGCCGCCAGCGCGGTCATGGCAGCGACAACCGGCAAAATCGTCGGTCGCGTGACCGACGAGAAGGGGGAACCCCTGCCGGGGGCGAGCGTGGCGATTGAGGAAGCCCGGCTGGGTGGAACCACCGATGCCGACGGATTCTACGTGATCGTCTCGGTAACGCCCGGCCAGTACAAGCTAACGGCATCGATGGTTGGGTTTCACTCGGTAATCCAGGAACAGGTGGGCGTACGGGTGGACTTCACCACAACGGTCAACTTTCAGCTTCGGGAAACCGAATTGGAACTGGAAGATATGGTGGTGGTGGCCGAAAGACGGACAGCCGGTACGTCGTAACCGCCGAGGAAATCAAGCGGACGCCCATTTTGAGAAACGTCACCGAGGTCCTGGAACTGGAGCCGGGTTACGCCGTTGACGGCAGCGGCGCGATCCGGGGCTGGGTGGCCAGCCACAACGTCGTCTACGTGGACGGCGTCCCGGTGTCCGGCAGAGACGGGCGCGGGATCGGCGGCGGATGGGGCGACGGCGGCGAGAGACAGTGGTACGGCGTCAACCTCAAGGCCGTGCAGGAGGTCTCCGTCATCACGGGCGGAATGAACGCCGAGTACGGAAACGCGCAGGCGGGCGTCATCCAGATTGTAACGCGCGACGGCGGCGCGCAATATCACGGCGAGGCGGAGTACCGCCTCACCCCCGCCGGCAAGAAACACTGGGGCGCGAACGTGTATGAGGCGCCTGAACTGCGCGGAAACGCAAGGTGGAACGACCCGACGTGGACTTCCGAGGTAGACCCTGAAACGGGAAATCTGGTCCACCCGCGAACCAACTATACGGATTGGCGGGGCCATTACCTGGACGGGTTTCTGAGCGGCCCCCTGTTCGGGAACTCGTCATTCTTCGCCAGCGCCCGGCACCTGCGTGACGCCGCCGTGCTT
>JAGWBX010000087.1 GCA_021295655.1 Candidatus Latescibacterota bacterium | reverse complement strand
TTGTCCACAAACTGGCAGTCTGTGTTACGACGTGCGGGCGAGACGTGGGATAGCGTTCCTGTGCCGTTGTCGGACCTCCGTCCGTAACGCGAACTGATGGTTCGCGCGATGGGAATGTTGCAGAAATAAAAAACGGACGCCGACACGTCGGCGTCCGTCTGTACGTATAAACGTTTCGTTTACCCTATCGTTTCGTCACATTTGCCGCCTGGAGCCCCTTGGGGCCCTCGACGATATCGAATTCGACCTCATCACCCTCGGCCAGAGACTTGAAACCCTCGCCCTGGATTGCCGAAAAATGCACGAATACGTCTTCTCCGCCGTCCTGCTCGATGAAACCAAAGCCCTTGGCGTCGTTGAACCACTTCACTCGACCGTCAGCCACTGCTAATTCACCACCTTTCTACCTTGAACTGAATGTGCAGGCAATTAAAAAGGCAAGGACCCGAAATTCTGATCCTTGCCGAATCGTTTTTTTCGACTGCACAGGAGACAGAAACAACGTCCTTCTATTTGCAACATCACAATCTAAGTTAAATGCTTTCAGTTCGAATGTCAACATCTTTTTTTGCATACGGTGAATTTTTCAATTACCAACTGTGTTCCGTGTCGGTCCGGATAAATTCCACCGGCTGGCAATCAGTGCGCCGAATTGGACAGGTGCAGGCCGGTTACGCCGCCTATAATAAGCGCGATGGAGAGCAGCTTGACCGCGGTGACCGGCTCTTTGAAATACCAGAAACCGATCACGCTGATGATCGCGGTTCCCAGGCCGGCCCAGACGGCGTATGCGATGCTGACCGGGATCTGTTTGAGCGCCAACGTCAGGCCCGCCAGGGAGGCCAGATAGAAGACGGCAACGCCGATGGAGTGCCACAGACGGGCGAATCCATCCGAAAGTTTCATGCAGGTCGTCCCGGCGACTTCGAGAGCGATGGCAATAAAGAGACAGAACCAACTGGCCATTGACAGACCTCCTCGATGGCTGGTGGTTGCGGTTGACTTTCCCGGGCTTCGTTGGCATTTTAGCCACGTTCTGCGGGTGAGGCAAATGCAATTGTGTGGAGTTCTTCATCGGAGGGGGCGATTGAATGTCGTTACCGATCATCATGCATGTGAATTATTGCGAACAGGGGCAGACGATCCCGGAGATGTGCCGGAAGGCGGTGGGGTGGGGGTACGACGGGATCGAGTTCCGCCGTCATCGCAGGGGCGAAGCGGAGACACAGGAACAATACCTGGATACGATCGCCGCAGCCGCCGAAGCCTCGGGATTGAAGCACGTGCTGTTCGGCGGCCCCGGTGTGGAATTGATGCAGGAAGATGCCGGCATCCGCAGGGCGCAGGTTGAGGAGGGGACCAAGTTCTATCGACTCGCGGGCGACCGGCTGGACCTCACGGTCTGCAATATCATGGCCGGGACGCTCCGCAGTTCGGACCCCAATGCGGGATCGGCACATCATCTGCACGGGTCCGGTGCCGCGTCGGCGCATCATTACGAATGGGCGGCCGAGGGGTTCAGGGAACTGGGCGCGGTCGCCGAGGAGATCGGATTCAGGCTCGCGTTCGAGATCCACATGGGCTATGTTCACGATCTGCCGGCGCCCACGATGAAACTTCTGGATATGATCGGTTCTCCGTTCGTCGGGGCGAACCTGGACTATGGAAACATGGTGTATTTCCCGTCCTGTCCTTCAATCGGAGAGACCGTTTCCACGCTGGGAGAGAAGCTGTTCATGGTACACCTGAAAAACTCGATGCCCGCCGGAGACGGACGGAACGCGGTGGGACTGGGCGACGGGATGATCAACCACCGGGAGTATTTGCTGGCTTTGAAGCGGGCCGGTTTCAGCGGCCCTTTGTGCATTGAAGCCCCGAGGCCGGGCGACCGGGAGTGGTTCGCGCAGCAGGACGTCGCGTATCTGAAGTCGGTGTTGAAAGACCTGGCGTGGACGTAACAGCGGGGGATGAGCGTTCCGGTCGATCAGGTGTTCGTTCTTCGTGCATGCGTTCCGTTACTTCAGGACCAGGCGCGAGGCGCCCAGGACGCCGGCGTCGTTGCCCAGTTCGGCCGGCAGGATCCGGGTGTGATCGAACATCCCCTCAAGGGTGTAGTTCCGGGCCGCGTCGGCGATGGGGTCCAGAAGAACGCGGCCGGCCGCCGAGATGCCGCCGCCGATGGTGATGACGTCGGGGCTGATGACGTTGATGATATTGGCAATGGCGATGCCGAGATAGCGGGCAACGCGGGCGACGGCTTCACAGGCGAGGCTGTCGCCGTTTTTCGCGGCCAGGCAAATGGTTTCCGGTGAAAGGGATTCCGTGTCCGAGAGAGAAGTGGACACCGCTTCCGGAAGGCGGCGGCGGACGTAGCGGACCATCGCGGGGCCGGCGGTGAAGGCTTCCAGGCATCCCTTTTTGCCGCATCCGCAGAGGGGGCCGTCGGGGTCCATGCACATATGGCCGATTTCACCCGCCGCGAAGGAGGCGCCGTGGTGAATGCCGCCGCCCAGGACCAGCCCGCCGCCAATGCCCGTCCCCAGGGTGATGAGGAAGAGAGACTCGCATCCCCGCCCCGCACCCAGACGGGCTTCTCCAATGGCGGCGACGCTGGCATCGTTGTCGATTTCAACGCGCAGCCCGATCCTCTCCTCGAGAATCCGCTTGAACGGAACGTGGCGCCAGTGGAGGTTGGGCGCGATGATCACGTCGCCCTGTGACGTCGTGACGCCGGGCACGCCGATACCGACGCCCGCGATATCGTCGTTCGACAGGCCATGCCGGTCACGGAGGGATCCGCAGAGTTCGGCGATCCGGTCCGCCACGCCGTGTTCGCCGCTTGCCACGTCTGTAGGACAGCGGGATTTGGCCTCGATGCGACCGTCGGCGGCGACGAGCGCGCCCTTGATGCTGCCGCCGCCGAGATCGATGCCGACCGCGTGTCGATGTTGACCTGCCATTGCGGGTCCTCCAGGATAGCGCCTGGCGAAGCACGTCGTTGAGCCCGGTTTCAAACGGGATTTGCGTTGGATGGGGTCGTCGTTGCGCGGGAAGGATCGGGAACGCGGATCAGGCGTTCCTGGCGATCCAATCCACGTAAGGGGGAAACCCCTGGTGGATAGGAAGCGCGATGATCTCTGGCACCTCGAAACTGTGCAATTCGTTCGCACGGGCGATGAGGGCGTCCAGGCTGTCCGCTGACGTCTTGAGAATCATGAGAAACTCCGGTTCGTCTTCAATGGTGTCCTGCCAGCGGTAGATGGACCGGATCTGTCCCGTGATATTGGCGCACGCGGCCAGGCGTTCTTCAACCAGCGTGCGGCCGATGCGGGCGGCTTCCGCCTCGCTCGGGGCGGTGACGAACACGACGTAAGTCCTTACCTCCGACATGGAATGCCCTCCGAACCTGGAAACCCGTAAAATGAGCGTTGCGACGCGGTTTGCGGGCGACCTGCTGTTCCGGGCCCGGCCGCGTTCCAACGGTACAAACCCGGAATCTCGCACCGCTGAAGATATACACAAGGACCGTAAAGTCAAGGTCAGTGTTCTGTCCCGGAAGACGGTAGCAATGGCGGGTAGACGTAAGACGGGAGAGGGGAGAGATTGTCCGCCCCGTGCGGTTTCATTTCTTGCCGGAGGCATAGTGTCCTGTCCTAAGAATACCTCACCATTCTTCCGCCGATTCATCCCGTCTCGCCTGCCCAGGTCGCCTGCGCTCAGGTGCCTTGCGAGCCGGGCGACTCGACGGCCGAATTTAGGCAACTTATTTCTGGGACGGAACAATAGAGGAAGACTCAATCGGGCAAGAACGTCATCTACCGTCTCACGTCTAACGTCTCACCGCCTCTCAAAAAAGGGAGATTCTAAAACGAACAATGAGTCCGCATCGAACTGACATACATGAAGGCATTGATCCGAAACGCCTCGAGCGGGCCGGTGAGGTACTCGAGCGGCATGTCCTTGAGCGGAGTACGCCAGGCGCCGTGGGCCTGCTGGTACGGGGCTCGGGCGAGGTCTCGTGCTGGACGGCGGGACGCCACACGTACGGACCGGAATCGCCGGAGGTCAAGGAGGATAGCCTCTACGACCTCGCGTCGCTGACGAAGGTGGTTGTGACAACGTCGATTTGTATGGCGCTTGAATCCGGGCTGGATCTGGATGAGCGGGTGGGTGAATTCGTTCCGGCCTTTCAGGGGGATTGCATGGACGACGTGACGATCAGGCATCTTCTGGCGCACAGTGGCGGGTTGCCCGCGCACCAGCGATTTTTCGAGACCTGCCGGGGCAGGGAGGCGGTACTTGCTGCAGCGTGCAGGACACCGCTCGCGTACCGCCCGGGGGCCGGGACAATCTACAGCGATTTGAGCTTCCTGTTGCTGGGGGCGGCCGTCGAGCGCCTGGGCGGGGCGCCGCTCGAGGAACTGGCTCGGCGATACGTCCTCGGTCCGGTGGAGATGGAAGAGACGATGTATCTCCCCGGTCGTGAACTATTGGGCAGAATTCCGCCAACGGAATTTCAGGCCGAACAGCGCAGAGGGCTGATTCACGGTCAGGTACACGATGGAAATGCCTGGGCAATGGGGGGTGTGGCGCCGCACGCCGGACTCTTCGGGACGGCGGCTGACCTTGGGCGTTTTCTAAGGGTGATCCTGAACGGAGGGAAGCATGAGGGAACCCGCGTGTTTTCCAAAGGAGCCATCCGCCGGTTCACGTCAAGGGCGGGCCTGGCGCCCGGCAGTACCCGTGCGCTCGGGTGGGATACGGTATCGAAGGCCGGGAGCTCATCGGGCGCGCATTTTTCAAACCGATCGTTCGGACACACCGGATTCACCGGCACCTCCGTGTGGGTGGACCCGGAACGGGACCTCGGCGTGGTACTCCTGACGAACCGGGTGCATCCCACCCGTGAGAATGAGGGAATTCGGAGGCTGCGGCCCGAGTTTCACGATGCGGTGATGGAAGCAGCGATAATGTGACGGCACAGGTTGGGTAGGGAGTACTCGAATCGGAATCGGCCACCGTTCTGTATGTGAAACAGATTGCCGAATGGTTGCGTATTTCGGGGAGAGGTTACTTCTGCAGCACCCGTTTGAGGGTTTCCAGGTCCAGTTCCGGGTACACGGGAAAGCGTTCGAGCAGGTCCGCCACCTCCGCGCGGGCAAGCTTGAGCGCTTCCGGCCGGGTCCGGGAGCGCGCCTTGCTGGGCTTACCGGCATGCCTGCCTTTATTGATTCGGGAGGGCCTTGTGCTGGAAAGCACAAGGCGTAACGTAGCGGCGATTCTCCGCATTTCTTCCGTGCCCATGCCAAGCGTCGTGAGCGCGGGTGTGCCGATCCGGAGGCCGCTCGTATACCAGGCGCCGTTCGTATCGAAGGGCAGCGCGTTTCGGTTGAGGGTGATCGCGGCGTTTCGAAGAACGGATTCCGCCTGTCTGCCGGTGAGACCAAGTGGCGTCACGTCGATGAGCAGCATATGGTTGTCGGTGCCGCCGGTGAGTACGTCAAGCCCCTCCGCGACGCAGGCTTCGGCCAGGCCCGCGGCGTTCTCCACAATACGGCGCGCGTAGGTTCTGAATGCATCCCTGCCGGCCTCCTCAAAGGCGACGGCCTTGGCGGCGATCGCGTGGGGAAGGGGACCGCCCAGCACCATCGGGCACCCCCGGTCCACGTGTTCGGCATATTCGTCCTTGCAGAGGATCATGCCGCCCCGCGGGCCCCTGAGGGTCTTGTGGGTCGTGGTGGTCACAACGTCGGCATGGACCACGGGATCGTAGTCTCCCGTAAACACTTTGCCCGCCACCAGCCCCGCGAAGTGCGCCATGTCCACCATGAAGACCGCGCCGACTTCATCCGCAATTTCCCTGAAGATGCGAAAATTGATCTTCCGGGTGTAGGCGCTGTACCCGGCCATGAGAATCAGGGGTCTGAACGCCTTCGCCTGGCTTCGGACCCGGTCGTAATCGATACGTTTGGTCTCCGGGTCGACACCGTAGGATTCGACTTGGAACATCCTGGCCGATACGTTGTGCCGGTAACCGTGGGTGAGGTGGCCGCCGGAGTAGTAGTCGAGGCCCAGTAATTTCTGATTGCCGAGCGCGGCTCTGAGTTCCCGCCAGTCGTCGTCGGAGAGGGCCGTGGGATCGGTGTGCCCCGTTCGATCCATGAACGGCGCCTGAATGCGGGCGGAAAGAATCGCCCAGAACGCCACGAGGTTTGCGTCGGCGCCGGAGTGCGGCTGTACGTACGCGTGGTCCGCCGCGAAGAGGTCGCGGGCGAGGGTAGCGGCATGTTTTTCCACGGTGTCGACGTTGTCGCAGCCCGCGTAAAAGCGGCGTTCGGGTACGCCTTCGGCATACTTGTCTGTGAACAGATTGCCCTGTGCGAGCTGTACGGCCAGAGAGCAGTAGTTCTCACTGGCGATCATCTTCAGGTTGTCCCGCTGGTCCTCGAGTTCGGAAACGATGGATGCGGCCACCCGGGGCGAGACTGCGTTGATCTGCTCGAGTGACGCAAGGCAGGCCACAAACCCGGGATCCGCGGGATTGCCGTTGGCGGCTGCTTCGGCAAGATACATGGCAAGCGGCGACGTCGAGCGCGTCACTTCGGCAGGTGGTGTTGCCTGAACCATTCTCTTTCTCCCATACACAGTAGATGGACGTTGCGCGACCGGCGACGGCCGGACACAAAAAAACCCGGGCGGGATAACGGTACAGCAAGCCCGGGGGACTGACTCGTTTTCGGACTCCGCGCTTTCCGGTTGAATGTGGTTCGGGGCATGGGTCCGCCCACTGGCGCATGATGCCACGCAAAGATCAATATATCGGACTTCCGAGGTCCGGTCAACCCATTTTTGGCAGAATTTCGCGGCGGCGCGCGGTCCCCGCAGGTCGTCGTGCCGCAACGACTCCCCGGGGCCGGCGGTGTTTACGAAATCGCGCGCGTCGCCGTCTGAATTCGCAATTTTCCACTTGCAAACGTCGTGCGGCTGGACTATATTTGCCATTTAAATGGGAATCTATTCTATTCGAAATCGAATTCTCCGGATTTCCGGCTCCCCGGCTGTTGAATTTCAACTCCCCTGATGGGGAGTTTTTTTTTGAGAAGCTGAATAAAAGCTCCCGGTGAGTTCCTGAGCGCGTGCGAGATGGTGTCGGTCCAGCCGGGTGAAGCCGGCCGTATCCGATGTGTCGAGGCTGCGTGCCCCTCGCCTCTCCTGGCTGGATCTTGCCAGCGCCGGCCGACGCCTTTGCAGCCGCACGAAGACCGCGGGGGTTTTTAGGACTGCTTCTGAGGGAGGATAGCCGATGGACGGCCTGTTCCACGTGGTCGAGGCGCAGCAGTTCAACCGGGAACTGCTGACAGAGATTTTCGCGGTGACCAAGGAGATGGAGGAGGTGGTGAGTGTCTACGGGTCCAGTATACTCAACCGCAGGATCATGGCCACGTTGTTCTACGAACCCAGTACCCGTACGCGCCTGTCCTTCGAGTCGGCCATGATTCGTCTGGGGGGTAGCGTGGTCACAACGGAGTCGGCGCGGGAGTTTTCCTCTGCGGCGAAAGGCGAGACCCTTGAGGACACGATTCGCATTGTGGAAGGATACGCGGACGTGATCGTGCTACGGCACTACGAAGGTGGATCCGCCCGGCGGGCGGCTGAAGTGGCGTCGGTGCCGGTCCTGAACGCCGGCGACGGACCCGGTCAGCATCCGACGCAGGCGCTGCTCGACGTCTATACGATTCAGAAGGAAATCGGACGGCTGGACGGGATTTCAGTGGCGATGGTGGGCGACCTCGCTAATGGACGCACGGTGCGTTCGCTGGCTTATCTGCTCACGCGGTACAAAGACGTCAAGCTGTATTTCGTGGCGCCCGAACTGGTGCGCATGAAGGCCGACATCAAGGAATACCTGAGCCGGAACGGCGTGTACTTCGAGGAACGGGAAGATCTGATCGAAGTTGTGCAAAAGGTCGACGTGGTCTATCAGACGCGGATCCAGAGAGAACGGTTCGGCGATCGCACAAGTGACTACGAAGCGGCCAGAGGACGATACATCATCGATACGAAGGTGATGGAGGCGCTCTCGGAAAACGGCCGTGTGATGCACCCGCTGCCTCGGGTGGACGAGATCGACCCCGCGGTGGATACGGACCCCCGAGCGGCGTATTTCCGGCAGGCGCACAACGGGCTGTACATACGAATGGCGCTGCTGAAGATGGTGCTGGCCGGGTGATCCATCGTGGATACCGACACCTTCTGATGCCCGTGCGAAAATACCGGGGGGCACGCGAACATAAGAGTGCCGCCAATCAGGAATTGCTGGCAGTAAAGCCTGTGAACGGTTTCTGCGCCAGGAAATCATCCCGGAAGGGCGGCTCAGCCTCGGCCAGCGCGATCATCTCCTGCGAGACGTCCACCCCAGTCACCACGGACGCGCCCGCACGCTTGAACTGACGTGCATAGATCCCGTCGCCGCTTGCCGGATCCAGTACGGCCTTCCCCCGCAGGTCGCCTAATAGCTGGAACCCCGTAAAGCGCTCGATGGCGTGACGGAACGGAAGATGCTTCGAGTCGCGGTATGGCTCGGCGATGTCGTCATACGTCTGCCGCGATGGCATGGCAATCCCTTCTTCCGGATTTGTCACAAAGGAAGCTGTCAGCGCACAGCGACAAGCTAGAATCGGAGAGTCACGAAAGAGGGTAGACGTGAGACGTGAGACGGGAGACGATGTGAGTGCCCGATCGGTTTCATTTCTTGCCGGAGGCACAAAGGAAGAACCAATCGGGCAAGGACGTCTTCTCCCGTCTACCCTCTCCCGTCTCACCGCCTTCAGGGGGTGGGTCGTTGGCGGCAGGGGGTATTGTCCCCTACCTGAAAGGCGCGATCTCGGGCATCGTCAACACCCCGGGCGAAGGGATGATTCCCAGTCGCTGCGCAAGCGTGAAAACCGGCTGCAGTTTGCGCATTGTATGGACGTACGCGGACGCGACGGCAGATTCGCTACTGCGGACAATGCCGTGTTCCAGGAGGTATTCCCAGGTGGATTTCGCCCTGGGAAAGACCTTGAGCCGGAGTTCGGCATCGGGCGCCAACTGCGCGGCTTCGCGAATAAGTTTTAACGCCGTTCGATAACCTCCCAGTGCGTCCACCAGGCCCAGCTTTCTGGCGTCCTCTCCTGTCCAGATGCGCCCTTTGGCGATGTCGAGTACTCGCTCCTTCGGCAGCGAGCGGCCCTCGGCCACCTTGTCGGTGAAGTCCTCGTACACCGTGTCCAGCCATTCCTGGAACAGCGTCCATTCTTCCTCAGAGTAGTCTTTGGTGCCGGTCCACATGGTGGAATGGGCGCTGGTGTGGACCTCATCCCAGGAGATTCCGGTTTTCTCCCACAGCCCCGCCGTGAGCATTTTGCCTCCCACCACGCCGATGGAACCGGTAATCGTGCCCGGCTGCGCCACAATCCGGTCGGCGGCCATGGCCACGAAGTACCCGCCGGAGCCCGCCACGTCGCCCATGGATATGACCACCGGTTTTCCCGCTTCCCGGGCCCGGACGGTTTCGCGCCAAATCGCGTCCGAGGCGACGTAAGACCCGCCGGGACTATCCACGCGGAAGAGAATCGCTTCGACCTCGTGGTCCCGGACTGCATTCCGGAAAGCCCTGGTGATCGTATCCGATCCCATCGTGGTTGTGCCCGACCCGGGGTCGAAATCGCTCTTGCCGCGCGTCACGCCGCCGAC
Organism: Candidatus Latescibacterota bacterium; assembly: GCA_021295655.1. GTDB lineage: Bacteria > Latescibacterota > UBA2968 > UBA2968 > JAAXHE01. The sequence continues at coordinate 10,450 of JAGWBX010000087.1, read as the reverse complement.
ACCGTAGATCAGCGCGACCGTCCTGGCCTGTTCGTGAGAATCCTCCAGGCGTTTCAGATATTTTCGCAGCGTCAGATACTTCGCCCCGGGGTCTACCTGTTCCTTTACTCGTTCGTACACTTCGTCCCGGTACGCCAACCCGTCCACCAGCCCGGCTTCCAGCGCGTCTTTTGAAAGAAACGGTCCCCGGTCGAACAGGCTGCGGACACCCTCCGGAGACAGGCCGCGCCTGTCCGCGATTCCCCGCACGAGCTGATCGAATTGCGAGTCCATCACCGCCTGAGTCGCCTCTTTGTGTTCGGGGGTGTACTGGCGTTCCGTGTAGAAATTCTTCGCGTTCTTGTATTCTGCTCGATGATCCAGGCGTGGGACAACGCCGAGTTTTTCCAGCATTTCGCGAATGAAGGGGGTCTCCGCGATCAGGCCTGTCAGCCCAACCACGCCGGAGGGCTGGAGATAGATTTCGTCGAAAGCCGTCGCGAGATAGTAGGCGCCGTTGCCCGGGCCGAACTCGCCGAACGTCTCGGCGTAAGCAACCGCGGGCTTGCCGCTTTCGCCGAAGGCGTGTACGGCGTCTCGCACTTCCTGTAGCCGGGCGAGACCCATACCGCTGTTCCCCACCCTTGCCAGAAGCGCCACGACGCGCTCATCCAACGCGGCCCGGTGGAGACCCTCCACCAGATCGCGTACGGTTACCGCATCGGGTAACAGGATTTCGGCAATCGGATCGGCCGGCACGTGCTCCGGAAGATTTCGCCCAAGGTCTATCTCCAGTACAGTGAGTTGCGGCACTTCTTCGTCTTCCTTGTAGATCAATGCGATGGCGACTGCAGCGAGCACGATAACGAACAGGGTGGCCACGCCGCCGATAATGGCAAAGACCTTGATTGCGATCCGCTTCATGGCAGACCTCCATCGGGAAGGTAAGAAAAGAGGCACGGTCGCTCTCGCTGCGCCGTCCGGGTCCTCGATACGGGAGCAGATAGCGAGTTCGATGAATGAGGTAACCGAAAAACGACGACGAGTGAGAATGAACGTTCCGCGGACCGGACCCGACATGCCCGGTTGCGCGGATCAGGGGCTTCTAAAAGAGAAACGAGGCAGGATCAGGCACTGTGTCGCCGTTCGATCTCCCAGCCCGGGAATACCAGGACGGCCGGATGACACGTTAATGCTCGCGCCAGCATCTTTGCGCGCTCAACGCCAAGCCGGATGCGCCCGTTTTCGATGGCCGAGATTGTCGGCTGGGGGATTCCGGTGCGCCTGGCGAGTTCATTCTGGCTGAGTTTCTGAAGTTCGCGGATTGTGCGGACCGATTCACCGACGGTGACAGCCGCTCGATTTGGCGCTTTGCGATTCTTTCCCATCTCGTTATCTCCCGCGATTACTGGCCGCGCAATGCCCTCACGCGGATTTCCCGTTTCCTGATTCTGTAGACAACGCGCCATCCGGCGTCCAGCCAGGACTGTCGCCGTCCCTTCTTCTTCCCCGGACGCGGCTCGTCATGAAAACCCTCAATGCGCCAGACGCCCTCCGGACCCGAAAGGGATACGACGTCCTTCCACGTTTCGTAACGTTTAAGGGTTTTCGCCGGGATCGAATCGATATGCCTGCCGATCCTGCGATGTTCGACGATGGTCCACATATTAAATAATATATAGTCCAAAAATAATATGACAATGAGAATCGATTCAGTTGACGTGAACGTCGTGATCTCTCCCCCCGGCCCCTTAGACAGAGCTCTCAGCTGTCAGCTGTCAGCTAAAAAAGTAAAGCAAAAGGCGAAAATCCGATTCAAAAACCCCTTCTCCCCATGTTCCTTTTGAAGCGACCAAAAGGAACCAAAAGTCGCCGCTGGGCGCGGGGCCTGCCATATGCATAGCGCGAACACCCACATGGGATGCACCGAATCCATTGCCCTGCCAGCCACCGAAGAACAACCATCTTCGGTGTGGGACGGAATTGCGCGCTCTGCTCCGATCGTCCTCCGGAAAGGCATGGCGATTGAGACCAGCCTGGATTCCCGAGTGTGAGAAGCTCTCGGCTATCAGCCTGAATCTATAACCGATCAATTGATGTCAGTGCCGTCAATATACAGGACCGTAAGTGGCACAACGACGGAAGGGTGCCCTCGATCCGGGGGTCTGCATAAGTCGGCGGTCCGTGGCGGTGCGATCCCTCAATTCGCTTTTCTCAATATCTGAATAGCAATACCCCAAGTCAGTTTTCTTCCAGGGGCAGCCTCGTCTGCAGAGCGGCTTTTTCAACGGACTGTTGTCGGATGACGGAATCCTGAAGAGCAGATGGTTCGAAATCCTGCCGTTGTTTGACACGAGTCGAAAATGTACACAATTGACCCTTTTCTGTTGACAAAGGGCGATGGTACCGTGCATGTTTATTGTTGAATCAGGACGTTCGGCATTCGACGCTGGGATTAACCCCAATTCGAAGAAAACAGCAACTCGGCGATGCAACGAAAACCCTTGAAACGGGGTGTAATGGTTGTCAAAAAGGGACATGCTTTCAGTTCACGTCCGGTGACCTGGTGTATCCTGGTAATCAGAAGTTAAATCACCTTTATCTACTTACATATATTCGGTTTTACTTCCCCGAAGCATTACGAATCAAGGTAAATATGGGCGATGTTCTCAAGGTGGAGCATATCGAAGCCGAGCCGGGGCAGCGGCGGGACGGTTATCTGACCGTGGGAGAGATGCAGGATAACTCCCCTGTCCGCCTCCCCATGGTGTTGGGGAACGGTGCGGAGCCGGGACCTGCGCTGTATATGCAGGCGACAAGCGACGGCGACGAACTGAACGGTATCGCGGTGATCCGGCGGGTGCTGAAGCGGCTGGATCCGGCGGCTCTGAAGGGCAGGGTGATTGCAACTCTGATTGTGAACTTTCATGCGTTTCACGCGGGCGAGTCGCTCAATCCCGTTGACGGGAAGAAGATGAACCGTTGCTTTCCCGGCCGCAAGGAGGGCACCTCGAGCGAGCGGGTGGCTTATCGACTCTTCCATCGCGCCGTGAAGCAGGCGGACTACTGTATCGATCTGCATCAGGGCGGCGTTCGGCCCATGATTGACGAGGTACGCGTACGGGTGGACCGGCGCAAACGAATCCACCGGGCTTGTATGGAAATGGCCCGCGTGTTTGACATCGGGTATATCCTGGACTGCAGAGGGCCGGACGGACAGCTGGCGCGAGCGGCCCCCGATGAAGGGATTCCTACCATCGATCCGGAACTTGGAGGCTGCCACGGGTGGGATGAGGGCAGCATACGGAAGGGCGTGTCCGGCGTGGAGAATATTCTGAAGCACTACGGGTTTATCGAGGGCAGGGTCCAAACTCCCCGCCGTCAATTCGTGGTGGACGGTTTTCTGTCGCTTATTGCCGCCCGCGGCGGTTTTCTGGAGTACCGGGCCGCACTGTACGATTATCTGCAAAAAGGCCACCCCGTAGCGGACGTGACCGATCCGTTCGGCAGGGTGCTCGAGACGGTTTCCGCCCCCCAGGATTCCATTTTCTGGGCACGGTCGTTGCGGCCGATGGTCGCTTCGGGCGAAGCGCTGGCCATGCTCGGAAAGAACGTACGGCACGTGTAAACAGACTTCATGGTGTTGCAGGGTGACTATTCCTGGGTGGATCTGACGGCGTCAATGCGATCGCGAACAATCGGCCTGATGTAGACGTCGTCAAGGGGAAGCCGGGCGAAATCCCTGGCGAAAATCTCAACGTGGGTGCGGACGTCGGGGCCGCGGTTCAGGATAAAGCGTCGCTCGCCTTTCACCACGCACAGGCCGCCGTCGCCGCCTTCGAGATTCGCGTACGTAACCGGGATGTCCAGGCGTTCGGCGAGGGCTTCGAATTCCTGCAATAGCTGGGTATCGGTCATTGGGATTCGGCTCAGGATTCGAAGTAAACCACTTGATGCCGGGTCTCGCGGAATATAAACATTCCTGTGCGGATTTACAACGGTACTGAATGAACGCGACGCGCGTTTCGGAGACCATTCGAAAGGCTTGGCAGATGGACGTGGAGAGAATGATGAGCGATTACCGCGGCGTTTGGTACTGCTGCGGAACCGTGAACGTCCTCGACGGCAATAACCATGTCTATTCGGGTCCGATGGCCACGTACTCGGCCTGGCACCGGCCGATGGCCGTCTATGCGCCCGCGGCGAACACTACGTACTTCGTTTTCGGGAACGAACGGAATGCGCCGGCGATCGGCTGCTACGATCACCACATGCGAACATATGCCCGTCCATTCGTACTCGGCGCGAACCCGGACGGTGACGCCCATCGCAATCCAACCCTGCTTATGGACGACAACGGGCACCTCTACGTGTTCTACGGCGCACACAACGACCCCACCCTGGTTCTCCGTTCGGAAAGGCCGCACGAGATCGGGGCCTGGCGGGCGTGCGCCGATATCGTGGATCCCACGACCTCGTACCCCCAACCGTACCAGCTTCTCCCCGGAGAGATGTTTGTTTCATATCGGGAGAGGTCCGGTGGATGGCGATCACGCGTATCGAGGGATCGGGGTGAAACATGGGCAGAACCGGTCGATATCGTCGAGTTTGAAGAAAGCGACATCTACGCTGTATCTATCGCGGAAACAGGGGACTATCCCCGCAGTATCCATCTGGCATGGTCGCGGCTTGGCGGCGGAACCGAAGAGGAGATCCGAACGAAGCATCTCTGGGCGAGACGGTACAACATCTACTACGCCCGATCCGATGACGGCGGACGGACATGGGTGCGCAGTAACGGTACTCCCTGCAGTCTGCCGGTGTCGGAACCGGAAGCAGAGAATATCTACGACTGCGGCGAACGGGGCGTGTGGCTGAAGGATATCCAACTGGGTCCGGACGGACGGCCCCTCATCCTGTTTATTGACGCGGATCCCTTCACGTACGTAAGCCATTGGAAATGCGGGCGACTGTGCGGCGACGGGTGGCGGTTCAGCGATATCGCCGTGGGGGACCACATGTACGATGACGGCGGCATGGTTATCGAAGATGGATCTGTGACGGTCTACGCGCCGACCACGGCGTCTCAGCCACGGGAAGACGGAGGGGAGATAGACGTCTGGCGGTCCGCCGACGGGGACGGGCCCTGGCAACGCGGCGAGCCGCTTACGGCCGGATCGGATCTATCGCACAACAACGTCAAGGTGGTGTTCAATCACCAGGCCGGGCCGGGAGATATGCAGGTGATATGGAGCTACGGCGACAGCCAGTCACCTCCCGCGACCAGGGAGTCAAGGCTCTTTGCTTACGGAAGCAGGATGGAAGGAGCCAGGCTGATCCGTTCACGTTGAACGGGATCAGAAGTCGCCGGATCGTCCGTACGCGCGGCAGCCCTCGACGTGTGGTTCAGGAATTCCGGGCTGATGATTGACCGGCGGGTTCCCGTCCGGTTCCGGAGTCGATGCTCACCGAGGCTGAATTGCCAGTTGGTGATCCTGAGGGGCAGATTGTCCGGATCGGTGAAATCACTCGGGGCCTGGATCACGAGGATGCGGCTGCCGGATTGGCCGAACAGGGCTGGCCGGGCGGCCTTCGATGGCTCCATGGAGAGGAGGATGAACCGGGCGGAATGATCGAATTCCTCAACTGCCCTTGACAAACTCCCCCGGTTATTCTACGTTATCGAAGGTAAAGCCGTGAGTTCCCGTACAGGTTTTAACGCGTTCCAATCACTCACTCTTGCGAAAGTCCCTTGATCTAAGAGTCTTACAGTAAGACTTCAACCTGACATCAAAAGGATTCAAAAAGCGGTGAAGGACAATCAGGAACTATTGTTGCGAGGGTGGGATGAATACTTTACAGACTGAGCGGATAGTTGCCAAAGCCGAGAATATTACTGTTACAGACGATACGTTGACCTTTGACTTCGTCGACGGACGCAGTATATCGGTTCCTTTGGCGTGGTATCCCCGTCTACTTCATGGTTCGCCCAGGGAGCGAAATAACTGGAGAACTATTGGTAACGGAGAGGGGTTTCATTGGCCGGACCTGGACGAGGACCTTAGTGTGGAAGGGCTGCTTCTAGGCCGTCCGTCCGGTGAAAGCCAGCGATCATTTCAACGATGGCTGGACGAGCGCGGGAAACGCCTCTAACAATTGTGAGACATCGGGAGACAGTTTCCCGCCGGATGAATCCGCCTGGTTGGATTTCCATAATCTACTGGTTTGTGTAAAACGTCGCGCTTATGCGAATCTCGGCAGTTCGGCACCATTCTCCATGGTGCTCCTGGCAGTTAAACAACGTAGTGTGTAATTCTCTCAATCGACTCCATTCCTGAGAAATCGTCTCCCTCTGCAAGTTCACCTAAATGAACAGCCGTAGCACTCCGCGATGCCTCATCTTCGATCTGTCGGAAGTTTTTATCGCAGGGCTTCCAGGAGTCGAGAAGCGTATCTCAAGCGAACTCTCGATTCCCGAAGACGGCCTCCTGAAATGTTTCGCGGGAGATCCGTTGATGCAGGTGCTGGAAGGGCGAATTTCCGAGGATGCCTACCTGTGCGGGATTCTGGAGCGATCGCGCTGGGACCTGCAACTGGCGTCGCTCAAGCGAATGCTCAGGGACAACTTCCACGTGCGGATCGAGGGGTCTCTTCACGTTCTGCGCGAGGTCGCGAAGTCGTACCGCGTTGCCATGCTGTCGGACCACGTTCGGGAATGGGTCCTTTACATCAGGTCGATTCATCCGTTTTTGAATGTATTCGACGATCGGTTCTACTCCTACGAATTGGGAAAGACCAAGTCTGATCCGACGGTTTTTACCGATATTCTCGATTCACTGGGGTACGAACCTCGCGAGTGTCTGTTTATCGACGACCGAATCCAGAACGTGAGGAACGCGGAATCGGTCGGCCTGCCGTCCATCCATTTTCGCGACGCCGGTCAGTTGAGGATCGATCTGGAGAGAAGACGGATCCTGCCCTGATGTCGCGATACCTGAAACTGGTCAGGGAAATGTGTCGGGCCCGGCGCGATTCGCCTGTAACCGCCGCCTGTCAGGTTGCCCGCAATCGGTCAAACCTCCGGCTACGTAACGAAAAGGCAAACCGGTGATCGAAATACTGTCTCACGATTGTGCCGAGGAACTGATTTCCAAAACCGCCGCTTACCTGGAAGTGCGCGAGAGCGAGCATAACCTGCCCCTCGGCCTGATGTACGGGCTTGCCGGGAATCCACGGCGCTTTGGCGTGGAACTCCCCGTGATGTTGAGTATCCTGGACCGGGATCGCGCGGTTGGTATGGCGATCATGACACAGGGCAGAAAACTCATCCTGAGCAGATTCGACGTCCGGACTGAGGATGCGGTGAGTCCACTGGTTCGCCATTTGCATGCAAACGAGGTCTCGGTACCCGGCGTTGTCGGGCCGGAGGAGGAAGCCCGCGTCTTTTGCGATTCCTGGGTCGAAGCGGTACATGGCGCATCTTCCAGACTGACCATGCGCATGCGTGCCTTCGAGATCAGAGAGGTCGCCGTCGTTCCACTTTCAAAGGGCGTAATGCGCCTGGCGTCAATGGATGATCACCCGCTGATGGCGCAGTGGATTGAGGAATTCTCGGAGCAGATCGGTGAGCCAACGGATCCGGACGCCGCCGCCGGCGGCGCCGAGCGGTTCATTCAGGCGCGACAGGTGTACATCTGGGACCGCGGGGGGCCGGTTTCCATGGCGAAGACCTCCCGTGCGACCAGAAACGGCATCACCATCAACGGCGTGTACACGCCTGCGGCGCATCGCAATAAAGGATACGCGACGTCATGCGTCTGGTCGCTGACGAATAAGCTGCTCTCGGATCGCTATTCGTTCTGCAGCCTGTATACAGATCAGTTGAATCCCACGTCCAACAGCATCTATACCAAGATCGGCTACAGGCCGGTGGGGGATGCATTGACGTATGATTTCACGTATTCCGGGTCAGGTGATTCGGACGAAGCCGCCTGAAGTGTCGATTCCGCGGGCCCACACCGGGCAGCCAACCGAACCGCGATGCTTGCCAATTGAATGGAGTCTGGTATGAAGTACGATCTGCTCATCAGGGGAGGGACGCTGATCGATCCGGCGGAGGGCATCAGCGGCGTGCGGGATGTTGGGTTCGCAGCCGGCCGGGTGGCCGCTGTTGAGGAATGTCTTGACCGGAGCGAAGCCCGCGAGGTGATCGACGCGGCGGGTTGCGTGGTGACGCCCGGATTGATCGATCTTCACGTCCATGTGTTCGCCGGTGTCAGTCACTTTGGCATCGAACCCGATCCCACGTGCCTGGCTCGAGGCGCGACGACGGTGGTCGATGCCGGGTCCGCGGGCGCCGATATCTTTCCGGGTTTCCGAAAATACGTGATCGACGTGAGTGAGACGCGGATTCTGGCGCAGATGAACATCTCTTCGCAGGGCATGCTCACTGCAGAGATCGGGGAGTTCGAGATTCCCGAGTACGCGGACGTGGACAAGGCCTGCCGCATGATCGAGCGGCACCGGGACGTCGTTCTGGGCGTGAAGGTCCGCCTGACGAGGAATACAATCGTCAGCGAACGGTCCGGTATGCTCCCCCTCCACAGGGCAAGGGAAGCGGCGGACGCGGCCGGACTGCCCATCATGGTGCATCCGCAGGACGCGTGGTGTAATTCGATTGACGATATACTGAGCGTGATGAACGGTAAAGATATTCTGACGCACTGTTACCACGACTTTCCGTGCGGGATTCTGGATGGCGGGGGCCGTGTCCGCGATTCGGTCCTTGAAGCGATTGAGCGAGGTGTTGTCTTCGACGTGGGTCACGGCGCCGGGTCTTTTTCGTGGGAAATTGTCGAGAAGGCGCTGTCGCAGGACGTGCTTCCGACCACGATTTCATCGGACCTGCACATTTACAATGTCAACGGACCCGTTTACGACCTGGCCTCCGTGGTCACGAAATTCCTGCACCTGGGTCTGTCGATCGAGGAGGCGATCTCGCGCGTAACGTCCGTGCCCGCGGAGGTCATCGGGATGAAAGGCGAGGTCGGTACGCTGGCGAAAGGGGCCTACGGTGACGCCGTCGTGTTCGAGTTTCGGGAAGGGGACTTTCGTCTCGAAGACTCGACAGGGGCGGTCCGGACGGGTAAGCGGAATCTGGCGCCCGTGACGGTTGTCAAGGGCGGCCGGGTCTATACGCGCCGTCGCGCAGGCGAAGAGTAACGCGATACCGGGGGATGTATATGTCGTCGCCAATTTAACCCGAGCATACGTACGATCTGGTTGACGTATCGGATTTGAAAATCGCGGGCGACGGTTCCGCTGTGGTTTTCGCACGGCAGGAGATCAACAGGGAGACGATGAAGCGGGAGTCCCGGATCGTGATGCAATCGCTTCCGGACGGTACATCCATTGATGTGACGGAGGGGCCGCGGGACGGGGCGCCCAGACTCTCTCCGGACGGCAGGAACCTGGCCTTTTTACGATCCGGAGAGGATGACAGGAGGCAGGTCTGGGTGATGCAGGTCGATTGCGGGGTCACGCGACAGGTGACCACGCTTCCCGATGGGGTGAAGGATCTGGCCTGGTCGCCCGATGGAACGGAATTTGTCGTTGTCTCGCGGGTGGACCCGGAACGCGTGCCTGATGGTCACGATGAGGAGACGATGCCGAGGACGATGGTCGCCCGTCGCGTGCGATACCGCGATGACGGAGACGGCTGGCGGGGTGACGCCTTTTCGCAGTTGTTCCTGGTGGATGCCGCAACCGGCACGGCGGAACAGATAACGGACGGGGAGGGCAATCACGAAGCGCCGGCATGGTCTCTGGACGGAAGCCGGATTGCATTCGTGACCGACTGCGTTGAAGCGCGCGACTTCGTGCGGGCTTCAGAGGTCCACGTGATGGAAAAAGCGGGCGGAACGTCGCGTTGCTGGTCGCGGGGACTCAGCCGCGCGGAATCCGTGGCGTGGTCGCCGGATGGCGAGCGTCTGGCAGTTGCGGGCTCTCACCACGCGGACGTGTGGGACTCACGGCAATCGTGGCTGTTTGTGCTCGATGATAGCGGGAAGCCGGTTTGCGTGGCGGGTGACGTCCATACTGTAGTGCAGCCTCTCGCTTCGCGGTGCTGGACGCCGGAGGACGGGATTCTGTTTATCGGTGACCGGGCGGGCGAGTCGTTCTTGTGCCGCGTGAATCCCGATGGATCTACCCCACGGATCGACGTTGTGGATGGGGGCGGTCAGGAATTCACGGGTCTGTCGGTTGATCGCACCGGCGAACGGGCGGCTCTGGTGATGTCGTCCCCGAATTGTCCTTGCGACGTGGCGATACTGGGGGCGCCTCCGAAGCGTCAACGGGTGGTAACGGCGGTAAACGCCGCGTTTCTGGACGCGCATCCCGGTGCGCGCATGGAGAAGTGCGTGTTCGGGCGGAACGGCCAGGCGATTGAGGCCCGGGTGGCGTTTCCGCA
>JAGWBX010000028.1 GCA_021295655.1 Candidatus Latescibacterota bacterium | reverse complement strand
ACGGTGTATCAACACAGCCTGTACGCGGATCTCGACATCACTGTTCCACGACACTGTAAACTTAGGGCGTGGGTTGCCCGCGACGTCGGGAAGCTGGTTCGGACTCTTGGCCAGCGTGAGAAGGAGGTTGTCACGAAATGAAACGTAAACTTGATTACTATAAAGCGTTGCCGTACTCGCGTCGGGCAGAGGGAATTCATGACGACGGCCGTCCCTACTGGGTTGTCTGGATCGACGAACTCCCGGGTTGTAAAACGGATGGCGCAACAATTTGGGAGGCAATGCTGAATCTCGACGCAGCTTTTGACGATTACATCAAGGCAATGTTGGAATTCGGTTCACGAATTCCTGTGCCGAACGAGAATAATAGGAGATACGCGGTCAGTGACATTACACGCGACCAGATTCCCCATGATTATTTCTTTGAAGTCTTGGACTCGTGTGATGACCAGGTCGCAACAAGACCGAAGTCAAGTGCTTATATTCAGAATTGGGTCGTCGATGGTCATGGCACAAACGTAACGACGACTCCTGTACACGAGATTGAGTACGTATAATTCGAAAAACAAGAGTGGATCGCTTCGTGTCCCTCTACTCGACAATTTCCGGCACTATCGTGGATATGGCGATGCGCGAGTACGGCTACGCTAACGACATGAGTATTCATGATTTGGATATATGATTGAGTCCAGTCACACATCGTCCAGGACTCGCAAGACACCAGGCAGAAGGATTTCTCCTGTGATAATACCTGGTAGCAAATGGCATCCACAAAAAGCCCCCGGAGGTCTCCGCGGGCTTTTATTTTGCATCGTGCACAACTTGCAGGTCGATTCCTGAATTTCAATGAATGCCGATGTTCTGCCAGAACGCGCCCCAGGCGAACCAGAACCCGTTATGCGAGGGCAACTGCGTCAGATTCCTGCCCTGGTGCGTACCGGCGACGCCCTCTCCTTTCAGGTTCCAGGTGGTTCCGGTCTCCTGGTCTCTCAGCAGGAACGGATAGGCGGGCAGTGTCGAGTCCACCTTTTCAAACGTCACCGTAATTGACCCGCCACCAACGTTGACTTCACGTGAGAAAGGAATGGCCAACTGGGCGTCCCGGTAGTGGACGACCACGATGGGATGCTGCATCGCGCCTTCTGAGATCACGTCGTTGATGACGTCTTCGGTGTGCATGGCCAGGAAGGGATAGGCCTTGACCATCTCCCCGAAGCGGACGCCCATGGCCAGATCTTTCGCGCCGAAGAGAGCCGACGTGTCTGTGTCCATTTTCGGAAATATGAAATAGGTGTCGGACGTCCGATAATCCGAGGTACCTTGAATATATGGATATTCGGTATATTGACTCACCGGATAGCCGGCTGCGTTTGCGTCGATCACCCTCGTGTCGGGATGGATCCGTTTCCAGTATCCCCAGGTGCACTCGGTTACCGGCAGCAATTCCAGTTCCTCGCCCTGCCGGGGGCCCAGTACCGCCTTGTAGATCATCTGAGGATAGAGCGACTGCCTGTCCCGCCGGTCGTACATGATCAGGTTGTTGTTGAAGAGCAGGCCCGATACGCCAACGTGAATGCGTTCGCCGTTTGCAGCCACGCCGTTGAAGACCATTCCCGTGCCGGTCAGGGGGCAGAGCGTCACGATCACGCTTTCGTCACCCGCCGTATCGTTGATGATCTCGTGCCACCAGCCGATGTTGTGGGGATAGGCCCTGGGCTCTCCGTTGATCACGATTCCCATCACAATATCGTCGTCCCGCAGATACCCCGCACCCGAGGCGCCGGCGCTGACGAAATCGGGATCGGTCACCGCGGGAATACAGTCCGCGCCTGCACAGCCTGAAATGATCGCGTCGAGCGGAAATGAAGCCACGTCCAGGAAGTTTCCGCCGGCCCGAGGGGCGCGCGCGTGCTGGCTGCCGCTGTCCGTGGTCGTCCCCGAACCCCCGCCGGCGCCGCCTGTCGGACCCGTCGTAACACCGCCGCCGTTCCCACCACAGGCAACAAATAATACAGCGAGGATCAAGGGAAACGAAAAGAGTCGCTTCATTCCGGGCCTCCGTCGGGTCGCGTAAAGGACTCGAGCGTTATTGGCGAACTGAAAGCAATCCAATTACCGGAAATAATATACCGGGTACTTGATGAAATGTAAACCCTCCTGTTCGCTCGGAATGAGATCAAGAGTTCACCAATCGACTGCCGTCTCCAACGATTCCTGGCTGCCGAAAGCTCGGGCGAACAGGATGAAATCGCCGAATCCGACGACCCCATCCATATCCAGATCGAATCTGGCATCGGGCGATTCAAGCCGTCCGACTGCTCGACCGAAGGCCTTCGCGAACTTCACGAAATCTCCGAAATCCACGCTGCCGCTGTTGTCGAAATCCGCGCCGGCTGACGCGCGGGTCTGCAGGAACAACTGCCTTATATTAGGTATCCAGCCTGAGTTGCGTCAGGCGGGCGATCATGCGCTCGACGTCCAGCCGGCCGTTCTCACTCCGAATCTCCGCATTATAGTCCGCGAGAAGTCCTGGTTTATCGAGAAAATCACCGCGGGCATACGCGTCGGCCGGCCCGGAAAACGGTATCAGACCCCAGAGCATCCACCACAACATTGGCGCGTTCCTTGACTAAATCCCATGTTCCATATATTTTATGCACCCCACAGGCAAGCCCGTTGCCCTTCCGGCACCTATTCAATTTAACCAACACTCCCGCCAGATGGCACTGCCAAAACAGCAGGAACCCTCAGTTGAATCGCATGCAGACCACCGGGACCGTGGGATCACGCTCCGCGCGGTGGGGACGGGTGTGCTCGTATCGGCATTCACCAGCGGCTGGGTCGCCTATTCCCGCACCGCGGCGGATACGTCGTCGGTCAATATCACCCACCTGCCCGTTTCCTTTTTCGCCGTCTTCCTTGTCGTCCTCACCATAAACCTGGTCCTTCGCAGGAGGCCCGGTTCATCCGGTCTGGGCCCCTCGGAAATGCTGACGATCATTGCAATGGGCCTCGTTGCCGCAATGGTTCCTGCCAGGGGTCTGACCGGCATCTGGCTCGGCCTGATGGCCGTGCCGTACTACCGAAGCACCCCTGAGAACGGATGGATCGAGTACGTCCAGCCCCACCTCCCGGACTATCTGTTCCCAACCAACGACGGCAATCAGACGACCTTGCTTTACGAAGGCCTGCCGGGCGGCGCGGCGATACCCTGGAACGTGTGGTATCTTCCGCTGTTCTGGTGGCTCACGCTCATCTTGGCGGGGTTCACCGTCTGCGCCTGCATCACGGTGATACTGCGACGACAGTGGGTCGAATACGAACGCCTGGACTATCCGCTGCTGGCGCCCATTCTGGAAACCGTACACGACGTCCACGACGCTTCCGGCAGAAACAAGTGGCCGGACTACTTCAAGGGCCGTCTGTTCTGGATCGGCTTCTGGATCGCCTTCGGCATTATCGGCTGGAACATGATTTCGTATTTCCAGCCCACATGGCCGCGTATCAGCATGAGTCCCAACAGGGGCCTGTTCTATTTCGCCAGGATATTTCCGCCGCTGCTCACCCACATCAATACGTACACGATCGGCTTCGGATATTTCGTCAAGCTGGAAATTCTCTTCTCGATATGGTTCTTCCACTTCCTGCTGATGTCCGAGATCGCGCTGATCCGCAAGACCGGCTTTCAGTTCGGCCGCATGCACCAGTCCGGCGGCGGATGGGGCGATCCGCTCGTCCAGTGGCAGTGCCTGGGCGCGCTGTTCGTCTTCGTGGCATGGGGATTCTGGGCGGCGCGACACCACCTCAGAGACGTGTTCCGCAAGGCCTTTTTCAACGAACCGGACGTGGACGATTCCAGGGAGATCCTCTCGTACCGCACGGCCGTCATCGGGTTCGTCGCGGGCAACCTCTACATTGTGGCGTGGCTGCACCAGGCGGGCATTGAACTGGCGTTGATGGCCATCACCGTTCCGGCCTCGATCATCATCTACATCGCGTTGGCCAGATTCGTCTGTGAGTCCGGCACATTGTACCTGGGTCTTCCCACCAGCCCCCTGGATATGGGCTATCAGATCCTGGGTACGGAGACCATTTCCGCGAGGGTCCTGACCGCCTCGGCCACGTCGCACGCCCTGCGGTGGATGTATTTCATGCCGGCGCTCTCCCAGGGCGCAAAAGCCATAGACCGCGTGAAAGGCAACCGCCGCGCGTTGTTCTGGGCCGTGCTCGGGGGCCTTCTCACCGCGCTGGCCGTGAACATCTGGATGGTGCTCTACCTGGGATACAAATACGGCGCGTTCAACTTCACGGAGTACCCCTTCACGAGGTACGCCCCGCGCCTCTACGACGCGGTTGTCGCGAATATCAAATCGCCGGAACCGGCATCCTGGGAACGCCTCGTGCTGTTCGGGTTCGGCGGCATCCTGATGGCGGCCTTAACGCTCCTGCGTTACCGGCTGCCGTGGTGGCCGCTGCATCCCGTTGGCTTCATCGTGACCACGACCAGCCTGCTGCACGAAATCACCGCCATCCTCATCGTCTGGCTGTTCAAAGCCATTGTCATGCGGGTCGGCGGCGTTCAATTGTATCGCTATTTCCTGCCCCTGTTCTTCGGCATCATCGTTGGACGGGCAACGGGCGTTCTGGTCTCCTTCATTGTCGACCTGATCTGGTTTCCCGGCGGGGGCCACCACGTCCACGGCTGGGCGTAGCAGCCCGTTGGAAGAGTCCATCCGGGCTGCCTGCCTGTGCGGTGCACGCAGACAGGCGTCCGGCCTCGCCTGCAGAGCGACTTCTTCAACGGACTGCTAACGTCGACCTGCGCGTCGATTTTCCGGGTGTTCCTTGACAGTTCTCCTCGTTTCCGCGTTATTTTCTTGAAAAAAATGCCGGGTATTGTCTGGAGGGTCTGCCCATGATTAAATGTGTATCGGTTTTGTCTGCTGGTGTTGTATTTCTCTGTTCTGCCGCCGCCGCGCAGAACGGGACGCAACTCAATTTCCCGCACGAGGTCAGTCCCTTTGACGAGATGGGCGGGCTGCCGGGCGCCGCGATGTTCGATTTCGACAACGACGGCGACCTGGACATTTACGTCGCAAACGGTCACGGACACGGACCCGCGTATCGCAACTACCTGCTGGAGAATGACGGGGACGGCAATTTCAAGGACGTGGGCAGAGAAGCGGGCGTGGCCGTCTCGGTTGAGACTCATGGCGTGGCGAGTGCGGATATCGACAACGACGGCGACGCGGACCTGTTCGCGGCCACCGACGGGCGGAATTATCTGTTCCTGAACAATGGAGACGGGACGTTTGACGACATTACCGAATCCGCGGGGATCATTTCCCGTTACTTCTCGTCGACCGTTGCGTTCGCAGACGTGGACAACGACGGGTACGTGGACATCTACGTGGGCGGCGCGGGGGGCGAGGATGGGGGGGAGGAGAACAGAATCGTGGGCACAGGCGAACTTTATCTCAACAACGGAGATCTTACGTTCACGGATATTACCGATGAGACCGGCACCGCCGGCACCTACACATGGTCGGTCCGCTTCTGCGACTACGACGACGATGGAGACCCGGACCTGTTTACGGCCAACGACCAGGGCATTGCGCTGGCGGGCGAGTGGTCTCCCATCCGGCTTCACAGGAACGACGGCAACCTCAGGTTCACCGACGTCACGAGGGAGTCCGGCCTGGGCATCACCGGAAGCTGGATGGGGCTTGCGTTCGGTGACTACGACCTGGACGGCGACTTCGACTTTTTCGCCACGAACGTGGGTGGCTCGTTCGTGGACAAGAAGGGACACCAGGAGTACGATCTTCACGGGTTCTTCCGCAACGACGAGGGTGTATTCAAAAACATCGCCGAGGAACTGCAAGTATCCGCGACACAAACACTCGCCAAATTGGAGTTCGGCTGGGGCACCGTCTTTACGGATTTCGACAACGACGGCGACCTGGACCTGTACTACGTGGGCAACTTCGACATGCTCGAGGCATTCAGCAACCCGGGCCACCTGTTGATAAATGACGGGGCCGGGGCGTTCAGGGATTCCACGGCGCACTACGGCATGAGGACGATTGACGGCACCGGCACGCCCTCGATCGCGGTGGGCGTTGCGACCGGCGACGTGAACGGCGACGGCCACGTGGATATCTTCGTCGCAAATGCCGGAACGAATTTCCGAACGGGCTATCCGATGCTGTTTACGGAGAAATTCGACGACAACAACTGGATTCGTCTGAAACTGGAAGGCACGGAGAGCAACCGGTCGGCCATTGGCGCAAGGATCCGGCTTACGGCCGGCGGCAGGACACAGATCCGCGACGTGGCCAGTGGCGGGAGCAGTTTCTCGCAGAACAGCCTGTGGCCCACGTTCGGCATTGGCGAGAGCACCATGATCGACGCCATCGAAATCCGCTGGCCCAGCGGTATTGTTCAGACATTCAAGGAAATCGAGCCCAATCAGACGCTGGAGATTCTGGAAGAGCGTCCACCGCCTGTCGTCGTCTACGCCAATCCCAGGGCCGATTTTAACGGTGACGGGAGCGTTGATTTCAGCGACTTCATCGGCTTTGCGAGAGCATTCAACACGGACGACCCGACCTTCGATTTGGACGGTAACAACGTGGTTGACTTCTCCGACTTCATCGAATTCGCGAAGTCGTTCGGTCGCCCGCTTCCATAACAGAGAAGCCCGGCGGTAGATCCGACGGGCTAGCAGCCCGTTGAAAAAGTCCATCCGGACTACGTCCGGCCCTTGTGGCCGAATTACTGCATTCGACGCGGTCGCGCGCCTTGCCTTCGGCCACAATGACTCGGCCTCGCCTGCAGAGCGACTTTTTCAACGGACTGCTCGAGAATCGGCCTGGAATCCCTGAGGCTCAAGGATCCTCGACGATAACGAAGCCAATGGAATCCACGGATGCGGATCCGAAGAGTCCGATCCCTCCCTCCACGTGGAAGAGCGGCCGCCTGAAATTCTCGCCCGCCAGCCCGCCGAACCAGCTCTCCTGCGCCTCCGCCCCCGAACGCGCGTAGTCGTACCAGTTCCTGTCCACCGCATAGATCCGCATCAGGTGACGCCCGGTGTAATAGATCGCGAACCACGGCAGCCTGACGCGCCCCTCGGTTGACTCGATCGCCGGTGAACTTCCCGTCCGATCCGGTGAGTCTTCGGATATTTCCCTTGCGACCTCTTCGGCATCCCGGTCCAGACTCACAATACCGACCTGATAGCCCGGCACGTCGATCGGATCGAACCTGGCCTCGAGAAACCCTGCCTTGTAAACCACCCTGTTTTCAGGTGCGAGAAAAACCCCCTCCGCCAGGTCCGCAAATGTCTTCAGTCTCCGCTGAACCGATTCGGTTCTCTGATCCAGAACAACGCCCTCGCGCACCCGGAACGCCCCGGGCGTGACCGTCGTCGTCCGCGCCGTCGTCCCCCTGGCGGTGACGACCATAACATACTTCGTTCCTGGAACGACCTCCGGAGGATCAGGCGGAGGGGAATACTGAAATGGACCTGCATCCGGATCCCGTGCATACCGAAAGACGCGATCCCCCTGACGTATTTCCACAACCGCGTCCGGCACCACGGCGTGCCTCGGACTGTCGCGGTCGACTGCGGCCACCGTCTGCGTCACGTATACCGGGGGAAGCGGCCGTCCCACAATCAGCAGACCGTCAAGCACGAGTTTGCCCGCCGCGTCCGGACCGAACAGGGATTCGGGCGTCCGTTCAGCCTGGCAGGCCGCGATCACAAGGCAGGACGTGGCCGTCAATATCAACGAAACCGCATTCCGCAATATCATAGTTTCACCAGATCCGTGTCAATTTCAGAAGGCATAATTGACGCCCAGCGTGGGGACGACCGGCAACATCTTCACGACCTCAGGATCGGTTAGAATCGCGTCCGGATCGAACTGGACGAACCATTCGTTTCGGCGGCTGTAAACGTTGAACACCTGAATGTACCCCTCCGCGTCAACTCCGAAAAGGCGGATCCCGCGCTTGATGCTCAAATCCAGCCTGTGGTACGGCAGCAGCCGCCCGCTGTTCCGGTCCGCCGGAAGCGCATAGTTCTCGATTCCGGCCTCGGGCTCGGCGGGGCGCCTCAACCTGTATACCGCCGACGCCGGGGTGAACGCCTGCCCCGTCGCGTACAGCAGACTGGCGCCAAAGGTCCACCTGCCCGCGCGCCAGTTGCCGACAAAGGAAAGATCGTGCCGCCGGTCGTACTTGGGCGGGAACCGTTTACCGCCGTTCAACTCCGGGAATCGCCGTCGCGTCCATCCCAGCGTATATCCGATCCAGCCGGTGACCGGCCCGGTGCGCTTCTGCAGGAAGACCTCAAGGCCGGCTGCGACTCCGGTTCCGCCGCTTACAAACGTATCTTCGGAAGTGCCCGCTTCCGAGCCGACGGCAACATTGTTGTCGAAAAGCACCAGGTTGGCAAAATCCGTAACGTATCCTTCCAACGTCAGCTGATACCGCTTCGACGGTTCCCATTCAAATCCCGCCACCCCCTGCCAGGAACGACCGGGCTCCACGGTCCGATCGAGAGGGACCCAGACGTCGCCGCCGCTGAAGGCTTCGGTGGTCACCAACTGAAGGTACTGCCTGTACGACCCGCCGCCCAATTTAAGCTTCAGCGCGGGCGTGAGACCGTGGCTCATGGCGAATCGGGGTTCGGCGTGAAATCGGTTTCCTTCGCTGAAGTAGTTCGCGCGTGCGCCCAGCCTCACGCTCGTCTTTGGCCGCGGCTGCCACAAGTCCTGCGCATACGCCGAAAACAGGAAAGGCTTTTCGCGGATATCCAGTTGATCGTCCTGGTTGAAACTCTGTTTGTACGCGAAATCGAACCAGGTGCCGATAAACCCGAAATTCAGGGAATGCCGGCTGCTTGCGAAAAAGTCCACGTCCCCCTTGGCCGTGATATCCGTGATCCCGTTGGAAAACTCAACTGGGGTCTCGATCACCCGCAATTCCGTGTTGCTTTCGTATTTGCTTCCCGAGACCACGAGATTGCCGAAAACCGCGGGGGAAAACACGTGGGTCCATCTGCCGGTGAAGGCCGTATTGCCCCACCGTACATTGAAAAAACTCCCGTCATCCAGATCGAGTTCCAGGTCGTCGCGGCCGAAATAACCGCTGAACATCAGCTTGTCGCCATCGCCGATATCACGATTGAACTTCGCATTGGTGTCGTAGAAATAATAGTACGGTACTTCGGTGTCCTCGTCCCTGATCAGGGAAAGAACCGGTTCCAGGTACGTGCGTCTGCCGGAGACCATCCAGGACCCGTTTCCCGCCGGTCCTTCCAGGGTCATTCGCGCGGAAATCAGGCTGATCCCACCCGTTCCCTCGAATCCCTTCCGGTTGCCGTCGCGGTTGCGTACGTCCAGAACGGAACCGAGCCGTCCGCCGTATTGGGCTGGATAAGCGCCCTTGTGCAGGCTCATATCCTTGATGGCGTCGGGATTGAACGTGGAGAAGAAACCGAATGCGTGGGTCGGGTTGTACAGCGGGATCTGATCCAGCAGGATCAGCGTCTGGTCCGGCCCGCCGCCGCGGATATACAACCCGCTGGTGAAATCGGAAGCCGCCTGTATGCCGGGCAGCAACTGAAGGCTGCGCAGCAGGTCGGTTTCGCCGACTGCGGGCAATTCCTGCAACTGCGCCGTCTCCAGCGTGACAAACCCCGTCTGTACGTTCCGTTCGGCCTCGTACGGGTCGCCTTCGACCACGATCTCGCGGGACAGAATCGGCTCGGGGACCAGTTGTACATTCAGTTCCCGCACCTCGGCGCCGGAGAACCGGAGGGTATCCACGAAACTGCGGTACCCGATATAGGAGACGGCGAGCGTATATTCGCCGGGTGGAATGTGCTGAACCGCGTAATACCCGTCCACGTTGCTCAGCGCGCCCAGCGGCGATGGGCCGCCTCGCAGAACCACATTCGAGTAGGGAAGCGACTCCCCGCTGGTGCGGTCCGTTACGAATCCACTCAGCGTGGCGGCCCCGACAACGCCGGGCAGAAGGAAAACCGGAATCAGCATTCGCATGACGTACGCCAAAACACCTCCAGCCGTCTTAAACTCCTTTGGGCCCTGCCTGAATATCGCGGCCGGCATGTCTCCGGAACCATTAAATTTATGGAATCGATTTATCAATATTGTTAATCCAATTATCCATTTATTAGAATAAAAATATAATAATATTCAAAGTTACTTTAATATATTTCACGATCACGCGTTGACGCCCTGAAGCCCGGCGTTTTCGCCGGGCTTCAGGGCGTTGCGAACCCGCGCGCATGTTGTTCAAGGGAATAACGACCGAATCCTGCCCGGAGTTCCCGGTATTCGCGCCCGCGCTGCTTTGCCGGAATCCTATGGGGCCGGCATCGGTTTTTTCAGGACAACCACTTGAGAAGCCGGAGTACGCCCTGTTTTACGGGGTCCCGGTGAATGGACCTCGAGCCCGCCCCGTCTGCAGGAGAACCATGCTTCAGGTACCAGTCGTAGGCCTGGATCATCATCTCCGCGTTGCCGTACCGGGGTTTCCAGCCAAGGTGTTTCATCGGCTCCGAGAGGTCGAAATAGAATGGCTTGTGGTAGGTCAGGTAGTGCCACGGCGCAAGCGGACAGACCTTCAGAACATCCAGAAGCTTCAGGGCAGGTACGGTCAACCCCGCCGGCAATCCCACGATTCTGGTCCTGCTGCCGGCATGTCTGATCGTTGCGGCCAGGTCTTTGCGCAGCGTCTCATATCGGCTGGCGCCGATATTGAACACGCCCTGCGTCTCTTTCTCGGCGCCCAGCAGCGCGGCCGTCACCAGGTCGTCGACGTGAACGAACTGAAACCGGTTGTCGCCGTTGCCGATGACGTAGATGTTCCGGCCGTCGCGAATCCATTCGAACAGGATCTGAAAAATGCCCAGCCTGCCAGGCCCGAGGATGGTCCGCGGGCGAAGAATCAGACTGGGCAACCCCTTTTTCGCCGCTGATCGGACCTCCTGCTCGGCCGCGAGCTTCGCGCGACCGTAGTGCTCTACGGGCGCCGCAGGCGTGGCGCTGGTAATCGGACACGCCTCGGGGACGCCGAACACGGCCGAGGACGACGTATGTATAAACAGCCTGACGCCGGCATCAAGCGCGGCGCCCGCGGCAATCCGGGTGCCACCCACGTTGACGCTCCAGAATTCCCTGCCCGCCTTCGCCAATGGCACGAGGGCGACTGTGTGATGCACGTATCGCACACCCGTCATCGCCTCCCGTACGCCGCGGCGATCCCGGATGTCACATCTTACAAAATCGGCGCCGGCAGGACGCTCCGGGGAATCGATGACGTCCAGAACCCTCACGCCCTCGCCCGCGGCGTTCAACCGCCGGACGATATGGCTTCCCAGGAAACCCGAGCCGCCCGTTACCAGGTGCATTGCCATGGGAAAGACCTGCCTGCTCGTCGTGTCCTGTCCCGGACATTCCTCACCATTTTCCCGCCGATTCAGGTAACCTGTTTCCGCGCCGGAACACTGCGCCGCGAATGGCGTCGCGCGCCATCGCAGAAATCTCATAAACCAGGTGCGCGGGTCTGACCCGATAGTACCAGAGGCGGTCGACAACGCGCTCTCCGGAACAGACCCTGAACGGGACGCGGTGGACCCGCGCCAAACTGTAGCCCGACCTGGCGAAACAGTATTGCGCCCGGTAGGAATGAACGTCGGCGCAGACCAGGTCGACGGGACCCGGCGGCCATCGCTTCCTGTCGAGAAGGTATCTTCGCAACAGAAGCGCATTGCCAAACGTATCGACGTAGCCCGGGCCCGGGAAGACGGGACAGTGAATCCGCCTGCAAACCGCCCTGTGGCTCAGGTAAGCGTACGCTGCCTCCTGTTCATAGATTTCGCCGCCAAACCGGTTCGCCGGCGCCAGATAGACGTCGGTATCCGAAGTTGCAAATTTCGAAACATAGTCCAATACCTGGCGAAAAACAAAGCTGGGCTCGGGAAGGGTCCTTCCACGGGAGTCTTTGGCCAGCCCTTCCGGTACCACAACCATCGGCCTTTTCGTCACGGCAGGAAACCCCGGTCGACACACCACCTGATGGACCGCCGCATACCCTCCTCCAGGCCGATTCGAGGGCAATAACCCAGTTCCCGTTCGGCCTTTTCAATAGAACACGCGATGGTCTTATTCATCTCCGACAGGACATGCACCTCCTGCCAGTACAGACCCGCGCGCTGGATGATCCAGTCGCAGGCCACAGCGAATTCACTGGCGATTCCCGGCAGTCTCAACCTCCTGTGCGCGACCGGCAGGTCGAATTCATGCTCCAGGAGACTTTCGATGGTGTCCACCGTTTCGTTCGATCTGCGATCCAGTACGTGTGACCACGCGCTTTCTCCAAATGACCGGCATGCAGGATGGCCAGACAGAGATTGTCAAAATACGTCATGGAACGTAGGTTCCCGCCCCCGCCCACGACCGGCACGCGCCCGTTCTGAATCATCTTGAAAAACCGTGTCTGCCGCGGCGGTTGACCCGGGCCGTAAAACCAGCATGGACGAAGAATCGTGGTTTCGAGTTTTCCGGACGCGTGCGCCGCATTGACGATATCTTCCGCCAGCATTTTCGATTTGCCGTAACTCATATACGGCCGATTCGGCGAATGCTCGTCGAACAGGCGCCCGTTGTCCGTGTGATGGCCGGCCGGACTGTTGGACGAAATCATGACCAGCCGCTTTATGCCTTGTTCCATGGCCAGATTCACGACATTTCGCGCGCCGCCCGTATTCACGTCGTAAAAATCACGGACGCGCCTCGGATGAATCACTCCGATGAGATGAAAGAGCGTAGCCCCCTCACATTTTCCAAAAAAAGGCTTCAGGGACGTTACGTCGCGCACGTCTCCCTCCACCACGCTTACCTTTCGGGATATGCCGCACAATTCCTCCGAGTTCACGCCGTTCAACACAAAACAACGTATGCGGCGATCCGTATAGGGCCCCGTAAGCCACGACATACCGGTACTGCCATTGACGATCGTATCGACCAGTCGGGTGCCCAGCCAGCCGGGCGCACCCGTAATCAGGATCATGCGTGCGATTTCCTTCCGTCGAATTCCCGTCCGCTCGTCACCAATCTCAATTCAGTTCATACATTCGTCCCGATATGCGGGACGAAATCCGCCGCCTGTACTCTCCGTGCGCGGTCGGTCAGCGGAAAAAGCTAACCTTGACTCGTAATGCTTCGGGGAAGTAAAACCGAATATATGCAAGTAGATAGAGGCGATTAGACTTCTGATTATCAGGATACACCAGGTCACTGGACGTGAACTGAAAAAACGTCCTTCCGGACGACCGTTACGCCCCGCTTCAGTGGTCTTCCTCGCGTCGCCGAGTTGCTGTTTTTCTTGTTGGGCTAATCCACAAGGGCCCCGACCCATTCGCTCCTGTTGCACGTGATATCCACGACGTTGCCGTCCGGATCAAGCACCTTGAACGAAACCGGCGGACGCACGTCGGGATGGACCGGGTTGCGTTCTTTCACGTTTTCCCGCACGACCTCCGCTCCCCATTCCATGATGCGGGCCCACGTCGCGTCCAGATCTTCCACGACGACGCCGAAATGGATATATTCATTCCCCTCGGAGAGTCGGGGTCGATCCGCATCCGTCGGCTGCTGGATCAATGTAACGTTGTTCGTTCCGTCACTCATATCCAGCGCGTCGCCGTGTGCGCGCCGGGAAACGAAATGCCAGCCGATCACCTCTTCGTAAAACCGCCTGGACAGCTCCATGTCGGCGCAGCGGAGCGCCAGGTGCCTCAACAGACCCATAGCTTCCTCCCTGGACTGGATGTCCTCAGATTCAGCAGCTGAACGATCGTGAACCGCGACCTACAAGACACCCGCCGCCCGGAGAACCGTCTCCTGAACGATCAATTCATGATCGAGCGACCGGACGGGCGGTCTCCGGCCCCTGATCTCGGCGACCATTGAGCGCAGGCTCCCGACGTACCTGGGTTCGTTCTCGACGGGCACGACCTGCCATCCCTCGCTGAAGCCGTCGCGGGCCTCGTTCAGGCAGAGGCGTACCTCCGGGTCCGGCTCGAGCGGCTCCATAACCACGCTCCCCCGGGTTCCATAAACTTCGAACCGCCGCGACGGAAAGGCCGACACTTCCAGAGAGGATGACTCGACAATTGCCAACGCGTTTTCATACTCGAAAACGGCCGCGGTATTGTCGCGGAAAGCCGGCACGGTTCCACGCTCGTTTCTGAGGAACGACGTGACCCGATCGGGCCTTCCCAGCACGGCCACGACAACGTCCATGAGATGGCACAACAACTCGAACAGTATGCCGCCCTTATGCACGGCCAGTCCCTCACGCCTGTCGTCGGCAACGAGCGTGGACATCCGCCCGCGGACAGAGAAAACGTCGCCGAGCCTGCCGGATTTCACGCAGTCGAGAATAAACCGAAAACCGGCGTTGTATCGAAACATGTACCCGAGTTGCAGAAGCAGTCCCTTTTCCTTCGCCAGGGCGACCAGCGCCTGAAAATCCTCCCAGTTATCCCCCGCGGGCTTGTCCAGCCAGACGTGTTTTCCGCGCTCCAGGACTTCCCGGGCGAATCCCAGATTCTGTGCGATCGCGCCTTCCACTGCAATCGCCGCAATCGAGTCGTCGTCGAGCATCTCCTCACGGGTGCCGTACCAGTTGACGCCCCGGTACGCCTCCAGCCCGGCCCGGGCTTCCCGAACGGCCGGATCCGGTTCATAGACACCACAGAAGTGAACGTCCGGGTTCGCCTTCAGGACCGCAGCTTTGCCCGCGGCGTGAGCGTGAAGGATACCGTATTGCGCAAACCTGATCTTCATAGCAGCCTCTCCACGTCAAAAGATTCGGACCAGCGTCTGAAATGCCGGCCGCTTTGCGATACTCCTGCAAGGCGCGCTTCGTGTGCTCCGGGAGCATCACCACTCTGCTCCAGCTGCGCCGACGATACGATTTTCTCCTTCAGTTCGAGAGCACGCCCGGCCGCCGGCGTCCTAAAACGGCGTCTCCACACCCAGTTCCGCCGCAACCGCCGCCAGATCCCTCTGGTGATCCGGACCGATGGGTATGCCCTCTGAAGCCCAGCTTTGCTCCCGTTCCCATTCCAGGGCCCCCGGAAGCAGCGCGCGGTCCTCGCCCGGAAACGGTTGAAGCCTTCGCACGGCGGCAATAAAGTCATCCATCTGCCGCTGAAACGCTTCCCGTGGCGCAAAAGCCGAGACGTCCACGGCCAGAATGAACGAACCCTGGTTCACCGCCGGCCAGGCCGATCCCTGCTCGTCATGCGTCTGAATCCCCGCCAGCAGACCGCCCAGGGCGTGACAGACCGCACCCAGACCGAGACTCTTGAAAAACGTTGCAGGCATGCGATGGTAAATCATCTCGAAATCCGCGTTCCGGGAAGGTCCCACCGCCGTCGACATGTCCAGAACCACCGGATGCTCTCTGCCGGCAGGAATCGCGAAACTCATCGGTGAAGCGCCGTTGGCGGACATGATCCCGTGCGTCGGAGCCAAATTTCGGATGTGCGAGGACACGACAAATCCCGCCATGCCGGCGTTGGATATTACCCTGGAATATTTCCCCGCCGCGCCGAAATGATGATGATTTCGCGTCACCACCGCTGCCAGTCCCGCGGCCCCGGCCTTGTCCACTGCCAGGCGGGCCGCTCGCCACGACGAAAAATGACCCAAACCCCCGTCCCCGTCGATCGTTCCCGTCGCCGAGGTCTGCTGCACAGTGGAAACTTTCGGGTTCGGATTCAGTTCTCCCTCGCGCAGGAGACGCAGGTAGCGCGCCGACTGTCTCGTCCCGTGACTGAACACGCCGCGAATATCGGTATTCACAAGGAGTCTTGCCATCAGCCGCGACCGGCCCTCGGACATATTCACGCGCCGGTACATGTCGAACACGAATTTCCGCATGTCATCCGGCATCACCCGCACGAATTCAACGGGAACGACGTTCACGCCACGTCCCTCCTTTGACCGGTTTAAAAGGGGTCGGTGATCTACATAATCCCGTACCGTTCAAACGCTTCTCTGGCGGACATCCCGTTTTCGATCGCCTCCCGGACCCGGTTCTCGCCCCTTACCTTGTCCAGCGCCCGGTTGATGACGTCGGTCACGGCGGCTGCGGGGACGATCACCACGCCGTCCAGGTCTCCAAATACGATATCGCCAGGCGACACACCGGCGCCGTTTGACAACGTCAGCGTACAACGATAGTCGACCACGCGACCCCGCACCCGCTGGTCCTGAGCGTATCGACCGGCGCAGAACGTAGGGAAGTTCAATTCCAGAATACCCCGTGCGTCACGGCTGAATCCATCCAGAACGGCGCCCGACGCGCCCAGCTTCATCGCACGCGTACTCATCAGTTCACCCCAGAGCGCGTAGGTTGGCGATGCACCGGTGCAAACGTAAACTTCGTTCCGACCCAGATCATCTACCGCCTCGAACATCAGGCCGAACGGCCCTTCGTCGCCCTTGAGACCGCCGTCCCGTTCGGTCCAATCGGCCTCCAGAACCGGCATTGCCCGCCCAGCCACGACCATGTCGTCACGCAGCGGCTGAATCTCCGGCGGCAGGAACTGCCTGACCAGACCCACCTCGTCCATCACGTCGCCGACCACGGCGCTAAACAGCTCACGCCGCATCAACTCGAAAAGTCCGGCATCGTCGCGCCATTCGGCCATCGCGTTGTTCCCCGGGAAAATTAAAGTGAGATGCTTACCACCGGGCTTCGCACGTCCGTACCACGCGAAAGGGTTGGCCCACTTCAAAATCGTACAGGAATCCCCTGGAATAATCCAGTTCGTCCACCATTCCCCGTACGAAATCCACGGCGCCCACGTCGATCAGCGTTCGGTCACCCTCACGGCGGACCTCGCGAATCCGGTAGGTCGCATCGCGCTCGTTGTCGTTTTCGATTGAAATGAACCCGCCTTCGAGCGGGTCCGCGGGCGGTTCTGCGGACGTCCGGATCCGGCCCGGCTCGCGCGCTTCGACCGTGCCCCGCCATACGCCCGACGGTTTCCGGATGGACCGTTCACGGGTGCCCAGTACCGTGCCTCCCGTCAGTACTGCCCAATGCGCCGATCCGTTCACCTCCGAATACACGCCCAGGCTCCCGTCGAACATGATCCGTCCGTCCACCTCGACGAGAGATTCGCCGTCGCCGAAAATCAACGTATCGACCCGGCCACCCGGCAAGTGGACCTTCAGCGCCCTGGCGGCGCCGGAAACCTCGATCTCCTCGACGGAGTGGACGACGCGAATGCCGTCGTAGGCTTCGATCAGACTCAGGAACGAGGAATCAAGCCGGCCGTTCCCCTCGTGCGAGGCCACACCATAGGTCAACCGCCTGGGGTTTCCCGGCTTGTTCTGTGGCGGGTCCCCGTGGCACAGCGCCACTTCACCCGGCGGACTGAACAGACTCCACCGCAGGTGTACGTCGGTCATCAGCGGCTTCCCGGCAATGCGGGAATCTCCTCCGATCTTCCACGTGTCTTTCACCCTCCAGTCCACCGATACGGCGCGTTCCGGCGAAGGACAGCGCCTGACGTCGTAAAGATATTGGAAGCCGCTTCCCCTGTAACCGTTTAAATCCACAACGGATCCATCGTAAAACTCGCCGAAACCGACGTCGTCGCCGGCGTAGGTTCCCCGAGCCTGCGGCCGCAGACGCATGCCCGACGTCTTCACGTCACCCTCGGCCGCGTGGAACATGAAATGGTGTGAACGCCCGCCGGACACACGGAACAGATCGGCAACATAGAAATCCCCGTCCGATACCCGCACGAGAACGCTGCACCGACCGTAGGCGCGGCACTGCGGATAGACGTCGGGGGACGACACGGAAACCGCCTTCACGTTCTCTGTGAATCCCGCGAAACCGACCTTTCCCGAATAGGTGACTTTCTGGGGACTTCGATCCACCAGGACCGTATTGTGCGAAACCGTATGGTTCGTCCAGCCCGACCGTTTGGGCCAGACCCGGGCGTGCTCGGGATATCCCAGATCGGGCAACAGATCCAGTCCGAAGCCGTAGAGTCCCAGATTGAGGCGGTCCGCGTGTCCGTGGCCCCCATTACGCCCGTAATACAACCACAGCGTCCTTTCGAACTCACCCTTTCCGTCGCGCAGCATGGCCAGGCCATATCCCGTCATCACGTCCGATGCCAGCCGCAGCGGACCGCGCCTGCGGACCGCTGCCTCCACCCTGACCCGTACAGCCTCCGGGTCCGGATCCGTGATCGCTCCGTGCACCTTCGACAGATCGCCGTCCGACAGGTGATCTACCGCCTGTGCCAGCTCATCGTCTCCAAACATCTCAAAACCGTACAGGTATTGCTCCAGGTCCTGTCCGCCGAGTCCGGGGCTTCCTGTGCTTCCGCTGTCGCCGATGGAAGGAACAAAACGATTCAGCGCCGTCACACGCATGAACGCCAGGTACATCTGGCGGTATCTGGCAAAGTCGCGGATCCT
Source organism: Candidatus Latescibacterota bacterium (assembly GCA_021295655.1). Taxonomy (GTDB): domain Bacteria; phylum Latescibacterota; class UBA2968; order UBA2968; genus JAAXHE01. Next base: position 52,103 of record JAGWBX010000028.1, on the reverse strand, counting down.
GTGGCGCGTATATGACGGTCGCGACCTGAGAATCATTTCGAGCGACCGCATTCCAAGCGGCCACCTCAGCCAACCCAGGCTATATCCCGGAGCACCCTCCGATCCCACGCCGTCCCGATCGATCTCGCGAGCAAACAGCAGCGGAATGTGTCCTCCAGTGGGCCGGCGGCCGATGAGGAATCCCTCCCTGAAAATCCAATCCAGCCGGTCATCCGTCCGATCATCGTCGAGCGCGACCGCAAGCATGGCCATGGTGGCCTGGTCTCCCGGCTCGTTGTGGTGGATATCGCCCGAGAGGATGGCATCGATCCCTTCCTTCAATATGTGGCGCTCAATATGCCTGCTCAATGCGTCCGCATCGCCCTGCTCGACAAGGCCATGCCGCAGCTGTTTTGCCCGGAGAAACCGAAACAGCCCGTCATCGTCGTTCCAGGCCGTGCGAACCAGATCGAAGCACTCGGTAAACGCCTTCAGCAGACCGGGCTCCCAGATCCGACCGTAGATCCGACCCCTGCCGCTGAGTCCGTCGGAATTGAAAAACCCCTGTCGTGCCCAGAAAGACCAGTCCATATCGGGATAGACATCGGCGATACGGGCGAGCAGCAGCCCGGCCTTGTGGGCGTATATCCGGTCTCCCGTCAGCAGAAACGCTTCACGGAACGCGCTGCACGCTGAACTGATCTCCGACCAGATTCCATAGTGAGCGTAAACCCCGACAAGCTTGAACGACTCTCCCTCTTCATCGGTCCAACCCGTCCCGTCGTCTACCGCAAACCTGTGCTCCGGATCGGCCGGATCCGGATGGTTCGTATTGTACAGCAACGATCGATCCGCGCGTTCCGGGTCGAACAGACCGTCTTCGGCAATCCCGCTGCGGTAATATGCCTGGAAGTCATTGGCCGGAAAGCGTCCGTTACACGAAGGGCATCTGATTTTCCACGGATCCGCCAGCACATCGACTTCGAAGCGGCCGCCGTATTGGTAGATTGCCTGACCGCATTGCGGACAGCCCTTCTCAACGCTCGCATTCGTGCTGCGCCCGATCGTCTGGCCCGTCACCAGCGCCCAGAGCGCATCGTCGTCAAGGCGCACCCATCGCTTCGCCTTTTCGACGGCAATATCCCGTCGGGCGGCCGCCCATTCGAACCGCGTCGCGTTCAGCCTGGCGTTTCTCACCTGCTCAGGCGTAAGCAATCGCCCGCATCGTTTCAAGCGAACCTCCTTACACGTACCGAAACCGATCTTTTGTGGCGAATGCGACAAGATACGCGCGCCCCGCACGATGATCAACGGTTTTGTTACCGCGCGCACTCTGACAGCCCCCGGCCCTGCCGATATGGGTTGACTTGGGATTCCGTCCCACCTATCATATCGCCCGTCGGTCGCTCACGCCGCGGAGGTGCATACCATGTCCCACGAAAGCGTCTTCACGTTCCAGACCCACGGCGGCGTCTGTGCCGGCGAGACCTGGATTTACGATCGTGACGAGCCCATCGCGCGTCTCGAAGACAAGCTGATCGAACAGCCCGAACAGAACCTCCGTTATTTCAACGGCAACGCCAGACCGGTCAACCTGCGGGACCTGAAACTGGCCCCGGGCGGACGTCCGCTTGTATGCGGCGTGCAGATGTACTGGGTGTTTCAGCATCGTGTCCTCGCCACGACCGATCTCATCGACGTCCAGGTGACGGGCCAGGAAACCGACCGCCTTGTGCTCACGGTGATCACGGCGGATCCGGGAGGCGTGGCCACCTCGCGCCGTGTGCTCACGCTGACGTACGACGCCACGATAAGGTCTTACATCTACGACTTCAAGGCCCACCTGGACGTCCACAGTCCGGAGGCTCTGGACCGGGAAGAAACGGTCCACTTTGAGTATTGCGACCCCTGGTACAACGACGTCCCGGGGCCAACCGTCGAATTCCCGGGGATGTGGGAGAAAAGGTATTCGCATCTCCTGGCCGAAACCGGAGACGGCGCCGTCTGGCAGATGCCGCTCAATCACATGGCGACCGGCATTCCCCATCCCAGATCGCTTAAGCAGGACGGACTGTTTGTCCTGGCATACGATGAAGGTAACAATCCCGCCTTTGAATTTGTGGGCGACACCGCCGATCGCACGACGGTGGGCGTGTGTAACTGGGGATACGACGTCCATTTCGCGGGTCACTACACGCGCGACGAACTCTACGCGCCTCTGTGCCCGCACTATCGCATCCGGCTGTGCCCGGACCGGAAGGCGGCGCGAATGATGGCTCGTGCGGAGGCCGTTCCCCGGATTTCGTACAACGGATTTGACGAACTCCCCGTCTACGAACGCAGAACCAGTTTCTCCAGGGGTCTGAAGCTCAACAGACCCACCCCGTGCAACACCGATCCCTGGCCCTGGCTGCCCGAGGGAGACGGCGCGGAATGGTGCAGGAATCACGGACGCTCCGACCCGTACTCGCTCAAGATCGACAAACAGACGGACGGGCCCACCGAATGGATCATGGATCGCGAAAGCGACGGCGCCTGGACCGAACGCTGGACCCGGTCAACCGGCTTTCGCGTTACCGCATACATCAAGACCGAAAACGTCCGTGGGCGCGGCGCCTTTCTGGCCGTCCGCTGGGGGGTGTTCAACGAACCCGAAAAATACCCGTACATCTGTTCGCAAAAACTCACCGGTACCAATGACTGGACCCGGGTCAGCGTGGAGATCCACGGACCATCGCCGTCGGACAGCGGAGCCGTCTACCTGATCCTGCGTCAGGACGGCAGCGGCGCGAGCTGGTTCGACGACCTGGAAGTCGAACGCATTGGCGCGTGAAACCACATCCCGGGGAACACCCGCGACGCCAACTCAGGACTAAAAATGAACGGATCTCACGCGCCTTCGCAGGTGGGATTTATCGGCCTGGGCGAAATGGGCGGAGGAATGGCGCGCAATGTGATGAAAGCGCAATTTCCGTTGCTCGCCTACGATACGTGCGGGAAGGCTTTGGACCGGATCGCCGCGTCCGGCGCACGGTGTGCGGAGAATGCAGCCCACGTGGCCGGGACGTGCGAACGGATCATTCTGATGCTTCCCGATACCCGTGTGGTGGAGACCGTGCTTTTTGGTGACGAAGGCCTCGAGCCACAGCTGAAGGCCGGGCACATCATCATCGATTGCGGCACGACACATCCCGATTTTACACGCGAGGCGTCACAGATTCTCGGCAATCTCGGCGTTCACTTTCTGGATGCGCCTTGTTCCGGAATGAGCAGCCGCGCGGCCGATGGAACCCTTTCCCTGATGGTGGGCGGCAACAAAGGCGCCTTTTGCGCCGTCGAGCCGCTCCTGAACGCCGTGGGTTCGTCCATTTACTATATGGGCGGATCCGGTAACGGGCAGCTTGCCAAGATCGTCAACAATACCCTGTTCAACGTCTCCTGCGCCGCGCTGGCCGAAATGCTCCCGCTTGCAGTCAGACTCGGCCTGAACGCGGAAAAGACGTGCGAAGCCGTGATGACCGGAAGCGGACAGAGTTACGGCTTCGACACCTTTGCGCCGCTGGTCCTCGAGCGGAATTTCGGACCCGGTTATCCTATGGCAAACGCACGCAAGGATATCGACGCCATTACCGGGATACTTGAGAAAGAGGGAGTCAGCCTGCCCGTGGTCGCCGCCGCAGCGAATACGTTTCGCGCGGCGCTGGACAGGGGTCTGGGAAACCTGAACAAAGGCGGAATGACCCGGGTCTGGGAGGAAGTTCTGGGTGTTGAAGTGCGGAAAGACCCCTGAATCCGAATCCCGGCCGGCGGCTGCGGACCGCGGAACCGTTCGGCGACACCTTCGGCTGACCGCCAAGGGCCATGTGTTCAATGAAGACCAACACCGATATCCTGGTTATTGGCGGCGGCTCCATCGGTGTCTGCTGTGCCCACTATCTGTCGGAAGCGGGTAGGGAAGTTGTCCTCGTTGACAAAACCGACGTCTGCGCGGGCAGTTCCTACGGCAATCAGGGCCTGATCGTTCCCAGCCACAGCATTCCCCTTGCCGCGCCTGGCGTAATCGGCAAAGCTTTAAGGTGGATGTTCGATTCCGAAAGTCCGTTCTACATCAAGCCCCGCATGGACCTGGACCTCGCGAGGTGGCTGCTGGAATTTCAGGCGGCTTGCACCCGGGCGCGCATGCAACCGTCCCTTCTGGCCCTGAGGGATCTCAATCTGGCGAGCGTTGCGCTTTTCGCGGAAATCGCCGCCATCGACGGCCTGGATTTCGGGTTTGAGAAAAGAGGCGGCCTTATGGTTTACGGGACCGAAAAGGGGCTTGAGGGCGGTATCGCGGAGGCAGGCATCCTGTCTGAAAAGGGAATACGGACAGAAATACTCGATCCGGGCGGCCTCCAAAGGCTGGATCCCACGGCCAACTACCACGCCGCGGGAGCCGTTTACTATCCACAGGACGCCCACCTTGTTCCCGCGAAATTCGTAAGCGAACTCGCCCGTCACGTTGCTTCAAACGATAAACGCGCCAGGATACATCCTTCAACGGAAGTGATCGGCTTCCGGCGACGGAACAGCCGGATCCGAACGGTCGTCACGACGCGGGGAGAATTCAACGCGAACGAAATCGTTCTCGCCGGCGGCGCCTGGTCGCCGGCCATCGCCTCGGAACTCGGTTTGAACCTGCCCATACAGCCGGCCAAGGGTTACAGCGTCACCTTCGAACGGCCGGACCGGTGCCCCTCGATTCCGGCCTCGCTCTCGGAGGCCAAGGTGGCCGTTACACCCATGGGCGACATGCTCCGCTTCGGCGGCACCCTGGAACTGGCGGGCCTGGACCTTTCCATCAACAAACGAAGGGTGGCGGCCATTCTCAACGCCGTCCCACGCTATTTGCCCGACCTGAACCCGAAACGACTGAAACACGTCGAGACCTGGCGGGGCCTCCGGCCCTGTACCCCGGACGGCCTGCCTTTCCTGGGCCGCAGCCCTGCTTTCGAAAACCTTACCGTTGCCGCCGGACACGCCATGATCGGGATCTCGCTCGGTCCGGTCACCGGCAAGCTCGTCTCACAGGTGATCACAGGCCGGACGCCATCCGTTGACCTCGAACCCCTGCGCGTCGACAGATTCGAAAGGCCTTAACAGCCCGTTGAAAAAGTCCATCCGGGCTGCGTCCGGTCCTTGTGGCCGAAATACTGCGTTGCGCATTCGACGCGGTCGCGCGCCTTGTCTACGGTCACAATGACTCGGCCTCGCCTGCAGAGCGACTTTATCAACGGACTGTTGAGCGTCCTGAGGAGATTTCGGCGACGGATGCGCGCACCCGCACGGCGCGGCCCGAACGCGGACGCCGAAAACGTCCATACGCACTGAACAACCGAAGAAAGGTCGCTTATGCCCGAATTCATCCGGTCCGACAAGCCCAATGTGCTGCTGATCTGCACGGATCACTGGAGTGGATTGCTCACCGGCGATGCGGGCCATCCCGTCGTCACCACGCCGACGATCGACCACCTCGCCCGGTGCGGCGTCAGCTACACCAATGCCTATTCCGCCTGCCCTTCCTGCATTCCCGCCCGACGCTCCCTGTTCACCGGCATGAGTCCGAAGGCGAACGGAATGCGCTCGTATGCCGAAGGCGTTGACTTTCCGGATGCGCCCACCCTTGCCCAGTGCTTTCGTGACGCGGGTTACCAGGCGTATGCCGTGGGGAAACTGCACGTCTACCCTCAACGCCACCGCGTGGGCTTCGATGACGTCCTGGTGGAGGAGCAGGGCCGCCACATTCATCATGACATTCCCGACGGGATGGCCGACGACTATGAGCTCTTTCTGGCCGACCAGGGGTACGGCGGGCAGGAATACGCGAGCGGCATGACGCAGAACGAATACATTGCCCGCGCCTGGCACCTGCCCGAATACTGCCATCCTATCAACTGGGCGGCGAGAGAGATGTGCAGGTACATCCGTCGACGGGACCCTCGAAAGCCCGGCTTCTGGTACCTCTCCTTTTCCGCGCCGCACCCGCCCAACACGCCGCTGCAGACGTATATGGAACTCTACCGGGATGCGCCCCTCGACGACCCGGCCGCGGGCAACTGGTCGGAAAACTTCGATGACCTGCCCTACCATATCAAAACGCTGAGCAACCCGGACAACCTCGCCATGGCGCGCGCAAAAGACCATGAATGGGAATTCGCCAGGCGCGCCTATTACGCAACGCTCACCCATATCGATCATCAGATCAGGATCGTCATCGGATACCTGCGGGAATGCGGGCTCCTGGACAACACCATCGTGGTCTTCACGAGCGACCACGGCCACATGGTCGGCGAACACGGGCTCTGGTGCATGACGCCGTTTTACGAAATGTCCGCCAAAATACCCCTGGTCGTCATGCCTGTGAAGGACGACGAACGTCTTCCTGCCGGAACCCGGGACGACCGCCTGGCCGAGTTCGGTGACATCATGCCCACCCTGCTGGACCTGGCGGGCATCCCCATACCGGATCAGGTCGACAGGCAGAGCCTCGCCGGCGACCGGCGCCGAAACGAACTGTACGGCGAACACGGTGAGGGGACCGCGGCAATGCGCATGGTGCACGACGGACGATTCAAACTCATTTACTATCCCGTTGGGAACCAGGCACAGCTTTTCGACGTCGCCAGCGACCCGCGGGAGACTCGCGACCTCGCCGGCGACCCCGGTTATGCCGACACCCTGAACCGTCTCAAAAGCCGCCTGGCGGAACACCTCTACGGCGAGGATCTCGACTGGCTGAAAAACGGTGAACTCGTCGGCCTGTCGGCCAGGCAATACGTGCCTGCGGCTTCGCGCGCGATGCGAGGCCAGCGCGGCCTTCGGTATATGTGACCGGCATCGTCCGGCGGAACGCCCGCGCCGGACCGCATCAGGAAGGAGCCCTTTATGCCCCCGACCGAGACCGGATCGCCTGCCCGAGCGGTTACGGTAATGATCTACACCCGATATGAATACCGGAAGGTGTACGCCCGTGTCCACATGCTCGGCGAAACCCATCTCGCCCAGGGCGGTAAGGTGGAACTGGTCCTGTACAGCACACGCTCGGGGGAAACGCGGGAAACCAGGGTCGTCAGCAACATCGGGCACGACGAAGTCGCCTTCGACACGGGGGACATACCGTCGGGATGCTGCGACTTCAGGGCGACCTTTATCGACCGGTCCGGTACCCGCTTCACCACCCGTACGCTACAGGACAAGTGGCCGGGGGACTTACCGTGGCTGGGGTCCCGCGAGGGGATCACCCGCCGGGTTCCCGGACCATGGACGCCGCTGAACGCCACCGAATCCGGAGACGACCTTGAAATCACCTGCTGGGGCAGAACGTACACCTTTTCGACAACCGCCTTCGCCGCCCAGGCGACGTCAACCGGCAGCCAGTTGCTTGCCGGCCCGCTCAGGCCGGTCGCCCGTGTAAACGGCAAAAAGGTCCGTTGGACCCGCGGCCGGCTCGATCTGATCTCGGCTGAGAAAGACCAGGCGGTGTTCAGCGTACGTTTCGAATCCTCCTCGAGTCTGGCCGTGTCGGCCAGACTCGAAGTCGACTTCGACGGGATGGCACGAATCGACTGGTCCGTCACCGCCGGCACGATCCTGCGCCTCGACGCGCTCTCGGTTGAAATGCCCGTTCTTAAGGACCACGCGAGATACCTGTACCACTTTCCCGGAAGCTGGGGTGAAGCCAGAAATGTCGGTGCGCTGCCGAAGAGCGATATCAAGATGGGGTTTCGACCGTTCATCTGGCTGGGTGACGAGGACCGCGGCATCTCGTTGTTTGCGGAATCGGATGCGGGTTTTCACGTCCGTAATCCAGGGAAAGTGACAGAAATCGTCCGTCGCAAGAACCGGGTACGGCTGCGCATCCACTGCGTCTCAACGCCAATAAAACTCCTTCCGGGCAGCCGTCGGGGCGGGCAATTTACAGGCTTCGGGACCGAAGACCTCAAGCCGCTCACGCCCGGAGGTGTCGTCGCGGACGAACTTCGCTACACCTTCGGATTCCAGGCCACGCCCGTCAAGCCCGTGACAGAGGACGCCTGGGACCAACGCGTCTTCTGCATCGGCCAGACCACGACAGGTTTCAGTCCCCGATTAGACGTGTCCGACGCCCTCCTGGACAGGTGCGTGGAATCCGGTGTCCGGGCCGTCGTCCTCTTCGAACACTGGGCCGACGCCGAAGCGTACACCCGGACACCCCATGCCGCCGAAATCCGGAAGATCGTCAGGGCCTGCAAGGATCGAGGCCTTCAGATTCTGCTCTACTTCGGTTTCCTGATCTCGGATATCATCGACGAATGGCAGGCCGTGGGCAAAGACGCGCTCATCCTGCCCAAGGGCGGATATCCTGTCTTCCACTACCAGCCGCAGCCGGAACAATCGGCCTGGCGGGTCTGCCTCAACAGCCCCTGGCAGGACCTGCTCGCTGACGGCATGGCGAAGATCATGGATGAATTCGACGTCGACGGCGTCTATCTGGACGGGACCGAATATCCGTTCGGCTGCTGCAACACCGAGCACGGATGCGGGCATGTAAGGGCTGACGGCAGCATCGCCCAGACCTTTCCCATCTTCAGTACGCGCTCCGCGATGCGGCGCATCTACGACATTGTAAAGTCCCGCAAGAAAGACGGCCACGTCAACGTACACAACTCCACATGCATGACCATGCCCACCCTCGGCTGGGCGACCGGCTACTGGGACGGTGAGCAATTCCAGGGTGTCGGCGGCGGGGTCGATGTTGCCAAACTTCTGCCTCTGGACGCTTTCCGCGCCGAATTCATGGGCAGGCAGTGGGGCGTCCCCGCCGAATTCCTCCACGCCGGCGCCGCCTACACGTATGAACAGGCCTGGGCGTTCACGCTTCTGCACGACGTTCCAGTACGGGCGCACAATGCCGACGATGACCTGGACCTCGCCGCCCGGGTCTGGAGGATCATGGACGCATTCGATCGCAAAAACGCCGATTGGATTCCCTATTGGCGAAACAAGGACCAGATCGGCGTTTCTCCCGGAAACGCTCACGCCAGCATCTATCGCCATCCGGAACACGGCGCCCTCGCGGCGATCTCCAATATGGACAGCAAACGCAGAAACGTCACGGTCAGGCTGAACATAAAGGAATTGGGACTCCGGGGCGCCCTGAACGCAACGGATACCCTCAAAAACAAAACCGTCCCGATAAGGGACGGTGTACTGGAATTTCCTCTTTCCAGCCTGGAGTGGAAACTCGTCCAGGTTAAAGAAGTCTGAGCGGCCTGTCAGGATTCATTCACGGCCTGCAAAAGGGCGTGGATGTAACCGTACGTATAGGCGAAGGCGACCTGCGCGGGTTCCTCTCCGGAAATACCGGGAACGTGATCGGGCATAATCATGTACTTGTAACCGACCTCATCGAACGTGCGCAGTGCCCTCAGCATGTCCACGTCTCCTTCGTCGGGAAACACCTCCACAAAGTCCCGGAAGCCACCCCTGATGTTCCGGAAATGCAGGTTGAAGATTTTCCTGCGCCGACCGAACCAGCGGATAATGTCGTAAATCTCCTCGCCCGGGTTTTCAAGGCTCTCGGATATCGTTCCGAGACAGAAATTCAGCCCGTTATAAGGGCTGTCGTACAGTTCGACGAACTTCTTCAGCCCATCCACCATCCCCATCACACGGGCGACCCCACGGTACGTCGCATCGCCGATCCCCGGATCGGACGGATGACAGGCCATCTGAATCCTGTACTCTTCCGCTACCGGCATGATGCGTTCGAGCCAGTGTTGGATACGTTCCCACATCGTATCGGCGTCGGCCGCCCCGCCTTCGAACGCTCCAAGCGATGGGTCCAGCTTTGCGTATTCGAACGACGACAGCCGCGACCCGCCGCGACCGTAACGGGATTCGGTCCGGAGGTGTCCCAGGATGGTAATATTGTAGTTGAGACCGCGAAGCCCCGCTTTGGAGGCCATCCTGACGATTTCGCACAACCGGTCGATCTGCCGGTCCCGCTCATCGCTCGGTGCGAGAAACACGGCGCCCGCCGGATTTCTGTACGCGCTGCCCGAACCGAGCGGGATGTGAATCATCTCGAGATTGATACCGTACCTGTCGAACCGTTCCCGCATCCGGATCAGCATCTCCGCCGACCATTCGGTCCACGGCTCCGCCGGCGTCTGGTCCACGTGATACACGCCCAACTGAGAAAGGACCTCTATATCGGTTTCATGCCGACATCCCACCTGCGTCCCTATGTACATGCCTTCGTCCTCTCAATGGATATTACCGATCGGGAGTTGGCGCCCGCCGGGTCTACAGTTTACCGATCGTGGCTCTGGAGGGCAGCGCCGCCGAAAACTGAGCGACGCTTTCCCATGGCGGCTTGAGCGCGTGCCGGGAGGCGACGGGCTCGGGCTGACGATAACGCACATGCACGGTATGCCTCGGGCGCCGGGTGTGTCGGACGGATCCGCAGTGATAGCTGCAATTGTTGAATACGATCGCCGTACCCCCACTGCCGTAGATGTCTACCCGGCCCGTGCGCCGGGTCAGTTCCCGTCCGAAGGCGTCCACCCAGACGGGACGCTCCGCGTCCACGTACCCGCCGTCGGCGTCGTCGATTCTGAGCCTGTCTCGTGCGCCCCAGCCGCTGTTTCCGGTGTGCGTCTTCGGCAGATTTCGTTTGGACTCGACGCTTTCGGGGATAATACTGAAGCAGTGGGACCCGGCGTCGACGTCCTCCATATAGAAGATCACCTGCAGCGCCGGCACGAAGAATTCGTTTCGCTCTGCGCCTTCCACGTTGCCACTGTCTTCACGATGCCACACCCGCGTGAGACACAGCGGATCGCCGCCGTCCGGATCATCCGGAGGCTGCACGTCGCAGGGCTCTCGCCTGAGAAACGTCAGGCCTGACATTGCGGCGCCCGGACCGAGAATGCGGCGGGCGAGCGGTGCGATTGAAGGATGACAGGTCAGCCTGTCCAGGGCCCCGGTCCGGTGGAGGAGTTCGGGCGCATCGCAGCCAACCGAAAGATGACCCGACGCCGCCGGCGACGGCTCCCAGTATTCCGGATGCGCGGCCCGGTCCGCGGCGATTCCGTCGTTAACTTCCGCGACCTCTTTATCCGTCAGCGCGTCGGGCACGACAACGTAGCCGTTTTCCGCGAAGAACTCGAGCGTCTCATTCATGCGTTTTCCCCTTCTGCCTTCCGGCATTCGAGCAGGGATGCATTGGCCGGCCGCGCCGAATCCGATCCGTCGGGCACCCTGTCATCCACAAAACCGGATCCGGTTGTCGCGGAGGGCATTGCTACGGCAGACAATTAGCAACCAACACACCACAAAAGTCAAGTCAAATTCCGCCATTGACGCAGCCATGCGCGAGGGTGTTGCCGGGTGGTGCGGCGATAGATATATTATGCTGCCGTTGGAATCGGTAAACGCGCATCCGCAGCCGACCCCGGGGGAATCGACAAGAGACCGACGGCGCATATGCAACGAATTCTGCCAGTGTCACGATCCGGAGGCCCCGTGCCCAGACTCAGATACGTGAACACCACCGATATTGAGGACGCAATCCGCCTGGGCTGCCGCACCATGTGCAGCGTGTTCAACGCGGATGACAATAACGTCCCCTTTTTCGGTTCACGCGTGCTCCCGGAAGCCCGGTTGTGCTTCAGTCCCGCGCATTCCGAGTCCCACGTTCCCGGGCGCCACCTGAACGCGTTGCTCAACGCCGAGGACGCGATCGGGATCGAGCTGGACGAACGCAGTATTGACAACCACGCCAACGCCGCCTTTCTTGCTTACAGCGGCCCGGTTGCCCTGCCGATCAACCGGGACGAGGTTGGCGGACGGCAGGTCAACTTCACACCACACAACTGCCGGGAAGGATTTCATGCGTTGTACCCGCTGGTACGTTTCCGACATTCGGTACGCGCCCGCGAGATCGCGGAAGCCAGTATCCGCACGATTCCGAAATACTGGAGTCCGGTAAACGGCTGGGACTACGATTACCTGGAAGGCGAACTCGGACTCCGGGTCCATCGCTCCACCTTTGTCGTCGGCCTGGGACGATCCATCGGGCCGCTCGTGAAGTATTATAAGGCAACGGGGTACGGCGCCGCACTCGAACTGGCCATCGTCCTCAAAGACAAGGCGCTGGAGTATTTCAACGAAGGCGGCGACTACAACCGCGAGACCTTCGGGGGGCATACGCACTCCACCACGTGCGTGATGTCTTCGCTGGCCCAGTTGGCCGAACTGACGCGGGACGCCCGCCTGATGGGCCGCGTGAAAGCCTTCTACGACAACGGCCTCGGAGAATTCAGCGATCCGCTTGGCTGGGTGATCGAAAACAGCGGTGACGAAGCCCCTGCCGACCGGGGAGAAATCAACAACTCCGGCGACATTCTCGAAACCGCGCTGATCCTGGGCCGGTGGGGATATTCAGAGTATTACGACGACGCCGAACGCATTCTGCGGTGCCACATTCTGCCTTCCCAACTGCGCGACGTTTCGTTTGTCGAAGATCCACCCAACCCCGGCGGCGATGACGGCAAACGGGCGGTCGCCGACCGGCACCTGGGCGCCTTCGGCTTTCCGGCCCCCTATGGCCACCATCCAATCGGCACGGAATACGTAAGCTTCAACATGGACATCGTGGGGGGAGGTGTGGGCTCACTCTGCGAGGCATACCGGGAAGTGGCGCATACCGGCGAAGCGGGCCACCGTGTCAATCTCCTCTTCGACCACGAAACGCCGTCCCTGAGAATCGAGTCCCCCTACACGCATCCGGTGCTGCGGGTGCGCGTTAAGCGTACCGGACCGCTGTGGGTGCGTGTCCCTTCCTGGATAGAAGCGTCAAAGATCAACATCCGGGGCGCGAGTGAAGCGCCGCGCCCCACGAACGGATATCTCTACATCGCCAGGCCCCCGCTCAACCGTCCGATCACATTCGAGTTCCCGCTTGTCGAACGTGAAATCGTCCTGCGTCACCGTACCCGGAAGATACGCGTGAGACTGCGTGGAGACGAAGTGGCGGCAATGGACAACTTCGGCGCGGATCTGACGTTTTTCGATCCGTTCGAGTAAACCTTCGGAACCAGCATTGGGAAACGCCGGCATCGCGTCCGCGGCTTCCCGTATGGCAGAGACAGACGCTCGCCAGGGAAAGGAGTACGGATTGAAGATTACCCGAATCAGCGCCACCCCGATCCGCGTACCCCGTCCGCAACCCTTTACCAGCAGTCTCGGGCGCAGCCAGGATACCGAGAACGCGATTGTTGAAATCCGGACCGATGAAGGCATTACCGGGATTGGTGAAATCTGCAGCATCTGGGACCGCAAGGGCCGCGGTCAGGCCGAGGACATCAACGATCTGCTCGCGGAGGCGCTTTTGGGCCGGGATCCTTTCAGAATCGCGGAAATCCACGCTCTGATGAACAGCCTCCTCCACCGCTCCGAGCCCGCGAAAGCCGGCGTGGACATGGCCCTCTACGACATCGTCGGGAAGGCACTGAACACCCCGGTCTACAACCTGCTGGGCGGACGGGTCCGGGACCGCGTTCTGCTGAGCCGTTCGCTCTCCATGGGCGAACCGGATCAGGTGGCCGAGCAGGCCGCGTCTCTGGCGGTGCAGGGATACAGGACGCTCAAGGCAAAAATCGGCATGGATTCAGACGCGGATCTTGCCACCGTCGAGGCCATCCGCAAACGCGTGGGGGACGACGTCGTCCTGCGGGTGGACGCCAACATGGGCTGGCGCAATGCCAAAGAGGCCGTGCGCAACATCAAGTCCCTGGAACCCTGCCGGCTCGAGCTGGTGGAACAGCCCCTTCACTTCAGCGATCTGGAGGGACTGCGGCACATCAGGAATCACGTAGATACGCCCATTATGGCCGACGAGAGCGTCTGGACGCCGGCAGACGCCATGGCCTGTATCAGGGCCGGTGCTGTGGACGTCTTCAACGTCTATGTTGCCGAAGCCGGGGGCATCTACCCCGCTGCCCAGATCTTCGCCATTGCCGAAGCAGCCCGTCTGCCCTGCATCATCGGCAGCATGCCTGAACTCGGCATCGGGACGTCCGCACAGGCCCACCTCGCGTTCGCCATGCGAAACCTGGGTTATGCCAGCGACGTCAACGGCTTTGTCTATCATGCGGATGACGTGATCGTCGAAACCCTGAAGATCGAGGACGGCCATCTTCTGCCGCCCCCCGGACCGGGGCTTGGCGTGAGCCTGGACCGGGACAAGGTCGACAAATATCGAATCGGGTAAACCCGGCCGCCAGACGTTGCGCGCCATCCGTTTACCGGGAGAACACGACATGACCACCGCCAGAGCCGGTTGGGCCGAAGTTGAAACAACGCCCCCGCTCGGGTTGCCCATGGGAGGGCGCGGCCCCCGCTTTTCACCCGGCGGACACGTCCTCGACCCACTCTTCGCGCAGGCCACGGTGCTGGAAGATTCCGATGGCAGGCGTACACTCTGGATCTCCGTGGACCTTATCGGGCTCTCGCCGGTTATCGCGGAGCCTCTCAGGTACGACCTCTCCGCGCTCACCGGCATTCCCGTCGAAGCCGTAATCCTGAATTATTCACACACCCACAGCGGTCCGATGGGCGGCTTTGAAGGCTATGCCACGCCCTTGCCCAAACCGCACGAACTCCAGGCGTACGACGAGTCCCTGTGCCGAAACATCGTCCGTATAGCGCTCGCGGCAGTGGAAAACCTGCAACCGGTTACGGTGACCGAATTCCGGGGAACGTCGACGGTAGGCATCAACCGCCGCAGAAAGGGCCCGTCGGGAGAGATCGGGATGGGTCCCAATCCGGATGGGGCACACAACCCGGACCTGTGGCTGCTCGATATCTCCGCGATGAAAGGCGGCAACCGGTGCGTGATTTTCAGCTACGGATGTCACCCGGTTATCGTCTACGGTTACGCCTGGGACGGCATCTCGGCCGACTTTCCGGGTGTTTGCCGAAATGTACTCGGATCTGAACTCGGCGCAAACGTGCATTGCCAGTTCATCCAGGGACTCGCAGGTAACGTCAGGCCCCGTGTCCTGGCGGATCTGGACCAGGGCAGGTTCCGAAAATCAACGCCCTCCGACACCGTTGCCGCAGGAACGGAACTCGCTGCCGACATTGTCCGGACGCTTCGCGGCGAAGGCACGAGGCTGGCGCTCGACATTGCCTCGGCTCAGGGTCGATTCCTCGCCCCGCGCGATCAGAGGAAGATACCCCCTGCGGACCACTGGCGCACCCTGTTGGATTCGGATGACGAGCTCAGCCGGAATCTGGGTGGCTACTGGGTCGAGCGGCTCGAAAGCGGTATTCCACCAGTGAAGGCGGTACCCTGGCCCGTCGGTCTGATACGCATTGCAGAGAAGCGCCGGATTGCATGGATTGCCGGCGAGGTCCTTGCCGAGTGGCTTGGTCTTGCGAGAGCCTGGCTGGAAGAACCGGACCTGATCGCCTGGGGCTACTGCCAGGAAGGGCGCGGTTATCTTCCTACCGACGAACTTCTGCCCGAAGGCGGTTACGAAGTTGACCGCGCCAACACGTACACAACCACCGGTCCGGGTCCCTTCGCCGAAGGACTCGACGCGTCGGCCCGGCAGACCTTGCTGTCGCTCGCCCGTCAACTCCAGGTCTGACGCTCCACCGGCCCCGGGTTCCGAAGCCCTTGTTATAACATTCATCCCGACAGCCCTATCAGCCCGTTGAAAAAGTCCATCCGGGCTGCCTGCCTGTGCGGTGCACGCAGACAGGCGTCCGGTCATTGTGGCCGTATTTCTGCGTTGCGACTTTATCAACGGACTGCTATACCCCTGACTGCACGGGTCGACATGCCCGCAAATTGGCGCGACAACGCCTCCACACCCTTCGACGTCCAGAAACAGCCGGCCACCGGATCACGCGGGGTTGTTGCCGCCAACCACCCGATCGGCTCTGCCGCGGGCGCACAGATGTTCGCCCTCGGGGGGAACGCCATCGATGCGGCGGTGGCCGCGCTCTTCGCACTCAACGTCGTCGAACCCCAGATGGTGGGCCTCTTCGGCGCAGGCTGGATCAACATCCGCCTCGCCGACGGCACGGCCGTCATTCTCGACACTTATGCCTGTGCGCCCGCCGCGGCGACGTCAGACATGTATTCACCTGTCTCCGACGCGTGGCCGGAATACATGCGGACCGAAGACGACGCGAACAGGACCGGCCCGCTGGCGATCGGCGTACCGGGCGCGCTGAAGGGCTGGTGCGAGGCGCTCAGGCGCTGGGGCGACCTGGACCTGAAAACCGTCATTCAGCCCGCCATTCAGGCTGCCGAAAACGGGTTTTCCGTGAGCCGGTATCTGGCCGAATCCGTGGCGCAGAACGGGCGGCACCTGCGCAGATTTCCTGAAACAGCCCGCATTTTTCTTCCCGGCGGGCGCCCGCTTTCCGCGGGCACCCGGATGGTTCAATCCGATCTCGCGGCGTCCCTGCGCGACGTCGCGGACGGCGGGCCGGACGTACTCTACAACGGACCTCTCGGGAAAAGGATCGTCGATCACGTTCAGGAATGCGGCGGCGTTCTCACCATGGAAGATATGGGCGCCTATCGCACGGTGCGGCGCAGAGCGATCCGGGGAAACTACCGGGGATATGAACTCATTGTTCCGTCTCCGCCCTGTTCAGGCGGCGTGCACCTGCTTCAGATCCTCAATCTGCTGGAGGGATTCAGCATAGCGGATCTCGGATTCGGCACGGACGACGGTATCCACGTCCTCGCCGAATGCTTCAAGATCGCCTTTGCCGACCGTACGAAGTATTCGGGCGATCCCGATCATGTGGAGGTGCCTGTCGAGTGGCTGGTATCGAAGACTTACGGAACGCACCGGCGCACGGATATCAACACGGCAGAAGCGGCCCGTATGGACCCGGGCACTCCCCCCTCAGCCGAATCCGCGTGTACAACCCACGTAACCACGGCGGACGCGGCCGGCAACGTGGCCGCAATGACCCAGACCATCAACGAAGGATTCGGTTGCAAGATCGTCGCCCCGGGAACGGGTCTGCTGCTCAACAACACAATGGCCCTCTTCGACCCTCACCCCGGTATGGCCAACTCAGTCGGTCCCAACCGCCGCATGCTCAGCAGCAACGCACCCACCATCGCGACCAGACGCGGCGACCCCTGTTTCGCGCTGGGCACCCCCGGCGGCGTGCGCATATTTCCCGCCGTCGTGCAGGCCCTCGTCAACCTGATCGACCACGGAATGTCGCTGCAGGAAGCGGTTGAAGCCCCCAGGGTATGGACCCAGGGCCAGGAACTGGAAGTCGAACCTGCGATCCCGGAGACCGTAAGAACCCGGCTCATCCACCGGGGCCACGAAATTCGCGAAGTGAACACCGTCGCCGGAGGCATGAACGGCATCGTCTACAATCCCGCCTCCGGGACCATCACGGGCGCCGCATGCTGGCGCGCCGACGGGTCTCCCGTTGCCGTAGCAGGCGGACCGGCACGCCCCGGGATCCGGTTCAGACCAGCCGTTGGCCGCACATAACGTTGGGTATCGCGTAGGTTTCCCACCTTCAAACCTGACAAGCCGTATGGTCGGCGCCTGCAGAATCGCGCCATTCAATTCTCCGGAGCCTGAACGGGGAGGCCCTTGCGTGATGGATGACTGGCTTGAAACGTGGCACGGCGAATTCGATACCACGGAGATGCTGGACCCCGGCCGATGGCAACAATTCCGGTCTCACGTCCGGCATCCCGCGACAATTTTCTCACCGGGCGATATCGGCCGTGCAAGAGAAAACGTCTCCACCCACCCGTGGGCACGAAGGGCCCTGGAGACGCTTCTGAAGAGAGTCGAAGCCGCCGGGACGGTTTCCCGGGCGTGGGCGAGGACCTTCGTGCCGTCAACGACCCCCTACTCACCCCATTTCACCATGTGTCCAATGTGCGAATTCGCGCCGATGCACGGCGCATACGACTGGAATCCGGGCGATCCTGCGCACATTCGATGCAAGGGCTGCGGTACGGTATTTCCAAACAGCGAGTATCCGGAAGACGTGGTTTTCGAAAGTCGCTTCGACCCCCGGCAGAGAATCACGCTATATGGCGGCAAGTCGTGGCAGGCCTACGGGTACGCGGCCATCCACTCCAGCTTCTCGGGTCATGCCCGCATCCATCAGTGCAGGTACGCGGCGAACACGGCCGAAGACCTGGCGCTGGCCTACGCGTTGACGGGAATACGGGATTACGCGTCCGGCGCCGCGACCATTCTGAAGCGTTTCGCCGACGTGCATCCCGCCTATCTTGTACATTCCTCGTATGGCGACATTGCGGATTTCGATCCGAAAGTCGCCGCGACGCGGGCCGACAATCTGCCCGAAGACGAGTGGTGTCCGCCGGGCAACGAACCGAACCGGAAGCTCCATCCCGGATATTGGGCCGTGCTGCGCTGGGGCTCCGCCGGCGGGATGGAAGGCACCTCGCTGCAGAAACTCATCCTCGCCTACGATCTGGTTGCTGAAACCCTGTCAGACGCGGAAAAACGGCATATCGAGCACGACCTGCTCCTGGACTCGGCCGTAATGCTCTACTCGGACGACGCCATCAACAACAAGACGGGGATGAACCGTTGCGCCGTCGGCCTGATCGGGTTCGTTTGCGGCGACCCGCTGCTGATCCGTTTCGGCCTGGACGGCTTTGTGAGGGCCGTGCGGGACTGGTGGCTGCCCGACGGCGGAACACCTGAGTCCATTGGATACGCAGGCATGATGTTGTCCGGTATCTGGCGCATTGCCGAAGCGCTCAAGCGCTATTCGGATCCGGATGGCGTGGACTTTCCGTCGGCGCCGCTGCATCAGGTGGACCTTTACAGGTGGCCGCGCTACCGTGCAGTCTGGCAGAACATGGCCCGTCCGCTTCTGCCGGACCTGAATTATCCTCTGCTGGCCGACAACCGGCTTCCCTGCCACCTTTCCGCCATGTTCGCCGACATCCTGGCACGCAACTATCCGTCGGAAAACCACCGCATGCTTCAACGCGACGTTGCGAGGAAAAAACGCTGCTATGCCGGCCGCATCGCACAGTTCTGGTACGGCGGCAACCTGGACGCCGCGGCCGCCTTCTACCGGCAGTCCGCCGCACTGCCGGATGAGCCGCCCCGGTTCACAGACGATCTCGGGCCCTACCTGAACATCGGAACCCAGCGCACGGGAAAAAAGGGAAACGGCTCTGCCGTCATTCTGTACGGCGCAGACTGGAAGGGGCACCACCACCACGACCATCTCAATCTTTACTACTGGAAGGAAGGTCGGGAACTGCTCACCGATCTCGGCTATCTGTGGGATATGGAAGACCTCCGTTACGGAGTCAACCGTACCCTCGCGCACAATCTGGTGGTGGTTGACGGTGAGGAACAGGCATCGCGCGGCCGCCGGGCAACCTTTCACCTTTTTTCGGCATTTCCGCGCGCGAAGGTGATGGAGGCCTCTTCCAACGTCTATCCGGGCGCGTCGGACTACCGCCGGACAATCGCCACCGTCGGCAGCGGACAGGACGAATACATCGTGGACATCTTCCGCGTCAGGGGCGGCAAACGACACGACTGGGTCATGCACGGACCTGACCGCTCCCTCACGCTCTCCGGCATGCAGACCAACCCGGCAGACGATATTGTCTTCGATCTCAAACAAATCCGAAATGGCCGGTCGGTATCCCCCTGGTCCGCCGCGTGGACGTCCGGCAAGGGGACTGCTTTCCGTATGCACGTCCCGGCGTGCGAAGCCGAACAGGTGTTTATCGGCGACGGATTCGGACAGCGCAAAGCCCGCGACAGGGGCGCCGCCATACCTTACATTGTGCGCCGAAGAAACAACGGCGCCAGTACCTTCGTTACCGTGTATTCCGCTGGCGACGCCGTCAGGTCCGTCCGCGTCTCCTACCTGAACCGGGCTACCCTCGGTGCGGTCGTAGAGGTTACCACGAACGCCGGGAAAGACACATTAATCAGCGCCGGATGCGGACAGGCACCCGAAGTTATCCGGCACGGCGATCTCCAACTGAGTTTCCATGGCCGATTCGGCCTCGTTTCCGGTAATCACGCCTGGCTGGTGGGAGGCACAGGCCTAAGACATGGGGAGATCTCCCTCGCGCACGCCTTCGCGGCGCTGTCCGGTCCCGTCCTGGAAACTTTCGTGACCGACGGCGAATCCGGCCTGGTGACCACCGGCGAAGCGACCGGGTTGCGTGAATTGGAAGGCAGGCACATCTTCGTCACCGACAGCCGACAGATGACCCGTGCCTACCCGGTCCTCGCCTTGGCCGAATCCGAAGGCAGGCCCGTACTTGTCACTCGCAGCGGCGACAGCGGCTACGATATCCGTGCCGGAGAGACGTGGATGGCGTGGTCCGAGACCTCCTGACTGCCGGCACAGGCCCTCGAGGCAACCTGACGGGAAATGTCGGGCCGGACGCCTGTCTGCCTGCTTGCGCGCTGCGCGCAGGCAAGCGTGCACCGCACAGGCAGGCAGTCCGGATGGGATTTTTCAACGGGCTGTTTAGGGAACTTCGAACCGGTGGGAGCGTTTCAAGGTTATCTGCTGTTATCGACTCTCCATTTTTGCGCAGGAGGCCCGGGTGATGCCCGGCACTTTCTTCCTCACGCTTTCGGTTGTTGTCTCTGTGCTTTTTTTCGCGGAACCGGCGGTTGGAGCGCCGCCGGCGCCGGCCGATTCGCTGAAGAGCCGGCTACCACGAGGCGCAAATGGTCCGTCCAGCCTTGAAAGGCTGAAGGGGTTGCAACAGAGGCTGAATCGAAAACGGGATGTTGAGACGCAACCGTTTATGGTCGCGCTTGAGAGGCTGTTGGTACCGAGATCATCGCTGGATAACATGCCTGTTGCCAACCCAGGGTCCGGTTTTAGTTATAACATGCCCGTTGTGGGACCAAACCCCAACATCGACTACAAGCTGCGTATATACGGAACCCCGTCCGTCACAGCCGTCATCGAGTCAATCCGGCCCCAATCGCGAAAAATCAAGCCGAAATGACGAAACAGGGCACTCTCCGGCCAAAAAAAGGCTCCGGGTTCTTCCCGAAGCCTTTTTGCTGTTTGATTCGAAGGGTTTTCCGGGCGAATACAACCCGGATCCGTATTCGTTATCGCGCTACGCCAGGGCAAGCGCCGCATCGACCAATGCCTGTCCCGCCTCCCACGTCATCGGCGCGGGCAGATCGGAATTGAACATGAACGCGGAGCGGACCTCGTAACCGCCTCCATCCCACGCTCCCTTCGACGGGAAATAGCCGGCATGCGCGTTCGCCTGATTCACCACCAGCAGACGGTCGTCCGGCCATCGACGTCTGAGTTCGAGCCCCCACGAACCGAATAACTGCCCGGGGAAACACGCCAGGAAGACGTCACCGATCCGAAACCCCTGCACCTCCAGCCTCACCGTGTTGGGGACCGCATCACCGGCCGCTCGCATCGCCAGCTGATCCCGCGCCCAGCCGGCCTGGTACGATTCAGGTCCGGAACGCGCCAACTGTTCCTGAAGATCTGCATCTGTCGGCAGTGTATCCAGCGGGCACGTGCAACAAAGCCGCTGCGCGTCGAGTCCGGAAACACCGGTCTGTTTCATGTCCGCTGCCAATTCCCGCACCGAACCCGCCAGCCCGCCGCCGATCTTATTGACCTCTGCGAAGTTCTGCTGCGGCCGGTACGGCCCCACGTCGCCCAGGCAGCCGTTGAAAAAAGCGGTCGTACCTCCCCACGCTTCTTCCAGTTCATTGCAGACCACACCGGGAAAGTCAGGGGACCAATAGAGATTTTTACCGGTCAGGATGGTCGGATGGCAGCCGTAGTTCACCCACGCGGCCACGGCGTGTCCGTCCTCTCCCGAAAAACGCACCAGCCCGAGCGTGGAATCAATCGGTTGACCGTCCTTGCGCCGGTTATGGTGAAACCGGGGTTCCCGCGTCTGCGTGAAGCCAATCGTAACCGGCTTCAGATCATTGGATGCTCTGATCACCGCATCGACAATCCGTTCCTTCAGGTCTCCCATATACGAAGGGTCGGGTGCATCGTCGCGGAACCGGGTGGTTACCGGTCCCGAGTGGGTGTGCGTCGTCGCAATGAGAATACCGTCGGTTGCAATTCCCGTGCGTTCCCGGACCGCCGTCCGAATCGTATCCGTGGTGTGCCCGCTGAATCCGACCACGTCGACGACGACAAGCGCAACCCGAATTGAACCCTGCCGGCACACAAACGCCCTCGCCCACAGCGGCAGATGGGTACCGATTGCCGGGCTCTTGCGACCCGAGTACCCGGCCATGGACATTCCGACCGGCGGCGTCACGTCGACCTTTGCCGCGCCCATCGTCAGCCTTTCCGGCATCACGTCCTCCCTGTGTCCCGTCCCGGAAATACATCACTATTCTCCCACCGATTCATCCCGTCCCGAGGGCCGAATTCCGGCAGCCCGTTTCCGGGGCTGAACTCGAGAATCCCCCTGTATCCGATTCGGTGGGTTCGATGGAATTATCCTTGACACGCACACGCCGTTTCTGTATTTTAGGCGCTCGGAATTCTGGATGATAATCGCGTGTTTTTCATTGCTTTAGCAGTCCGTTGGAAAGGTCGCTCTGCAGGCGAGACCGAGCCGTTGTGGTTGAAGACAAGGCGCACGACCGAGTCGAATCCGGGGATTCGGGGAGGGAGTGCAACGCAGGTGTTCGGCCAGAAGGGCCGGCCGCCTGTCTGCGTGCACCGCACAGGCAGGCAGCCCTGATGGGCTTTTTCAACGGGCTGTCAGCCACCCTAGCTCAGCTGGTAGAGCAACGCATTCGTAATGCGTAGGTCAGCGGTTCGAGTCCGCTGGGTGGCTCCATTTGCATGAAAGGGCCTGTGTGATCGATTACACAAGCCCTTTCTTGTTGCCGGCTGATTCCCCTGGCGACGTTAAACGACAACCGTGTCCCGCTGGTTCTCCTTCCACGCGTTCCAATCGCTCAGAAAGCGCTCCAGGCCGTCGTCCGTGAGTGGATGCGCGAGCAGCTTCTTCAATACGTCGGGCGGCAACGTGGACACATCCGCACCCGCACAAGCGGCGTCGATGACGTGGAGAGGGTGCCGCAAACTGGCTGCCAGGATTTCAGTTTCGAATCCGTAATTGTCGTAAATCCGACGAATGGTCCTGATCACCTCCATTCCGACGTGCCCGATATCGTCCAGGCGACCCAGAAAAGGACTGATGTAGCCCGCTCCGGCCTTCGCCGCGAGCAGCGCCTGGTTGGGGGAGAAGCACAGCGTCACGTTGGTGCGGATCCCTTCATCGCTACAGGCCTTGATCGCCTTCAGCCCATCCAGCGTTATGGGAACCTTGACGACCACGTTGTCGTGTATGCTTGCCAGATGGCGCGCCTCCTCGAGCATCAGTCTCCACTCGGTGCTCACGACCTCGGCGCTGACCGGCCCGTCCACCAACTCGCAAATCTCGAGTATGATCTGCTCAAACGTGCCTTCTTCCTTTGAAATATGCGTCGGATTGGTTGTCACGCCATCCAGCACGCCCATCTCGTTGGCCTCGCGAATCTCGTCCAGATCGGCCGTGTCTATGAAGAACTTCATCGCTCGCCCTCCTGCGGTTTGGTTATCGAGGGAGACCCTGGTTGTCGTGGATTCGGAGAATCTTCAAATTGCAACCTGATCATTCCTGTTGATGAATCGAAATGGGGCACAGGTGACTCAAAATGCTCTGTCAACGAGAAAACTGCACATCTCCCGCATCGTTTCCCGGGCCTCGGAGGGAGGAATGGCGTTCAGATGCGCTTCCGCGTCCGCCGCCCACGCCCGGCACGCGTCTTCCGCCCGTTCAATTGAACCATAGTGCTTCATCAGTGAGATCGTCCGTTCAACCTCGTCCGCCCTCGTCCGTGACCGTTCCCGGTTCAGGATTTCCCGCACCCACGCCTGTTCATCCGGAGAACATCTGTGGAACAGATCGATCACCATCAGGGTCCGTTTTCCCTCCGCGATGTCTCCGCCGCGTTCCTTTCCGTAACCTCCGGAGGTTGTCGCCGGGGCCTGGTGTGCATCTTCGGCCCGAACGGTCAGATTCAGCAGATCGTCCCTGATTTGAAACGCCACCGCCATTCGCTCGCCGAACGCGCCAACCGCCCGTTTGAAATCCGGGGATGCACCTGCAACGATCGCACCCGCGGTACACGGCCCTCTCCCGCTGTACCAGCCCGTTTTCAGGCGCAGCATCTCCAGAAAACCCCCAACTTCGGGGACCTCGCCAGATTCGATCCAGCCGATGTCGTACGCCTGTCCTTCAAACGTGCGCTGGGCGCCGTGAAGCATTTCCTGAATCAGGTCGAGCGCCACGGCATCGCCAAGAATCTCCCGGTTGCTGGCGAGTATTTCGAACACCTTCGAATGCAGCGCGTCGCCCGCGTTGACGCTTAAAGGAACACCGTGAAGATGGTGCAGACAGGGCTTGCCCCTGCGCATTTCCGAGCCGTCTTCAATGTCATCGTGAACCAGCGCGAAAGACTGGAACATTTCAAACGCCGCCGCCGTCCGCAACGCCTTCTCTGCGGCGCCTCCAAGCCCCTCACACGCAAGCAGCACGAGTACGGACCGAAACCGTTTTCCGCCGCGAATCGGATAATCCCGCATGGGTTCGTACAGATAGCCGAATGGCTCGGCCTGAGGCAGAAACCTGAATAGCTCTGCATCGATGAGGGGTACAAAGGATTCGAGATAAGACTTCAGGCGATCGTTCACCGGCAGATCCCTCGCACGCTTCTCCACAGCGTCGATTCCGGCTTTACCTCGGACCGTTATCCGGGCGGCAAGACGCCCATTGTAAACACGATGCATCGGCGTCGATCGTGGCCGTTATGAGGAGGAGACGAAAATTTGCAGTTACTGGTACCGGATAGCTTGATGAGCAGGAGTATTACACAGGAAGGAGGAGGTCGGGGAGGAAGTTGCCCGAGAATATAGCGACTGGCACAAAAGCGGTCAACCGTTTTTATATTCCGGCCGGGGACGCAGCGAACCGGCCGCCCGGACAGACGGGAGACGCGTCAGTGCGCCGACCGTTACCAGCGATAGGCATCGAAAACGATCCTCAGGTCCCGTCTGGCCCGCAGATAGCTGGAATACGGCTTCCGGCTCCGGTCTTCCAGGCAGCGCATGAAGTCCCTGGTCATCTCCCCAAACCCCATCAGATCCGATATTCCGGGAAAGTAGAGACGGACGCCTCGAGGACCCTTCCGGAGTACATAAAGGCCATTGCTTTCAAAGACGATCCGTCCTTGCGTGCCTTGAATCCGGGAGTGCTGAAAGGCGCCCCTTGCGCGGCATTTCGTATTCCACGAATACCTTAACTCGGCCGTCACGTTACCGGGATAGGTCAATTCAATGACCGACGTCCGCTCCGGTTCTCCCTCGCGCCTTCCCGGAAACCGGCCATTGACGCGTTCCGGAGCAACCTCGAACATCTCGGAAATCAACGCGACAAAGTGAATACCTCCTTCGAGCAAGGCGCCGTACCGGCGTTTCCAGCCGGACGTCGCCTGCGTGAACATCTTCTTCACGTGTACAGTCCTGATGTCTCCAAACCGGCGCTGGGCGATCAATGCCCTGATTCTCCGGAGCAGCGGTTTGTAATAGTAGTTTTCAGCCACCATCAACAGCGCTTCCGGACGCGAAGCCACCGCCGCGCCGACCGCTTCCAGCTCCTCCCGAGATACGCACATGGGTTTTTCGACCATCACATCCTTACCTGCCGAAAGCGCACGTATCACCTGGTCCTTATGGAATTCGGGAGGGGACGCAATCACCACCGCGTCGATGACCGGCGATGCCAGCGCATCCTCCAGACGGCGGAAGCTGCCGCTACCGCGAAACTCAATATTGTAACGCCGGGCGCTTTCTTCGGATCGACTGCAGAAAAAAAGCTCGGCGGCGCCCGTGAGATTTTTCGCGTGCTGGCGGGCAATGGTCCCGCAGCCCACAAGACAGATTTTCTTCATTTCTCTGATTCCGGACAAGCGACGTCATGTTCCGGCCAGCCTGCGGACGGCCGGGGAGCGGATCTCTATCCGTATTCGGCGCGAATGACATCTGCGACCCGTAATGCGTTGGCCGCGATTGTAAGGCTTGGGTTGACGCCTCCCGACGTGGGCATGAAACTGCCGTCGAGGACGAACAGATTGTCAACGCCACGAAACCTGCATGACTCATCCAGAACGCTGTCCCGGGCGCGGTTACCGAAACGCAGCGACCCAACCGCATGGGAAAACGTATCCAGATTGTAGATTCGGTGATACAGGCCGCCCGCCTGCTTCAAGATGCGCCTGGCCCTGTCTGTCAGGTATTCCCTTCGGAGGCGGTCTGCCTCCGAATATCGATGAACCACACGGGTAATCGCGATTCCGTAGTCGTCCATTCGAGTGGTCAGTTGCACACGGTTTTCATATCGGGGTTCGTCCTCCGCGATGCAAAGCAGGTTTTGGAGGTAACGCGTTACAAGGGCCGACAGACTCCCGTATCCGAAGGGCGCGTAGTGCTTCAGCACTTCCGGCGCGGGTGTGTAGATGTCCTGAATCGTACCCACCGACGTGCCCAATCGGTCTCTCAGGTCTTCATAGAAATCCGTAAAGCACAATTGCTTGTGAAACGTGCGGTCGGGATTGGTCCGAAACGGAAAGAGACCGGTGACCACGGCATTGCAGTGCCGCATCAGGAATCGGCCCACCAGCCGGTGGTTGTCGAGTCGCTCCAGCCCGGAACGCAACAGGATGGCCGGGCTCTGCAGGGCCCCCGCGCTGAGTATCACGATCTTTGCACTGAAATCGACCGCCCGTTTTGTCGTCCCGTCCAGACACCGGACCCGTACGACCCTTCCGTTTCGGGTTTCCAGTTGCCGTACGATCATACCGGGCATGACTGCCAGGTCGAATGCCTGTGCCTTTGCCAGAAGTGTCATGGCCACGTCGTTCTTGGCTTCGATCCGGCACGGAAACCCGTCACAGGTCGAACATCGGATGCATACCGGACGGTCTTTGTTCGTGAAATTAAGCGCCAGAGGAATCTTGAAGGGCCGGTGACCGAGCGTCTTTGCGGCCTCGAATATCCGCTTCGCCGGAGGCGCGAGTTCAATCCCTCCGAAACGATAGGCTCCGGACCTCGGCGGCTCGTGCACATCCGCCCCCGCCTGACCGTGTACCTCCAGGAGATGCTCCGCCTTCGTATAATACGGCTCCATTGCACCGTAATCGATCGGCCAGTTCGAGAAATCCGTCTCACGCAACCGCAGCGACGCCCCGCCGTAGAATACCGACATGCCGCCGACCGCTTCGTTCGGATACACGGTGTGAAGGCCCCGTTCACCTTCTATATCCACCGGCGACCGGCTTCTGTACCTCTGATCGATCAGGATCCCGCGCGGGCTCCAGTCCAGCACGTCCCGTTTCACCCACCCGCCGCGCTCGAGAAGCAGCGTGCGGAAACCCGACCGGCTGAGCGCGAACGCCGCGGCGCCGCCCCCAAGACCCGAACCGATCACGATGGCTTCATAGGGTCGTGAGCTCATAAACGTACAGAACCATCAATCCGGCGATAATGATCCACGCCATATAGTGGTATCTTTCGCGTGTCTCAATGCTCCGTATGATCCGCGGCAGGTCCGGTCTGAACTTGCCTGACATCGTGCGCTGCACGTACGTCTTGTAATACTCAACCAGAAACCGCTCCAATCCGCCGTTCATGAAGATCAGATATCCGAGCGGCGCCGGCGATAACGGATCGTTTGAATAGTAAAACAGGGGCGAACAGACGGCGAGGACCGTTGCGGAGCGGAAGAATTTCAGCGGCGCGAATCCCTCAAAGGGAGCGTCCTTATATGCTCCTCCGAGAGAAACCAGCATTCCCGTGGAAAAGGCGACCGCTGCGAACACCGCGAAGTCCACGATTCGCACTGAGAGAAACAGCAGGGAAAAGACAGCCGAAACCAGAACAACGCCTGAGAAGAGCCGCAACGGTTCGCTCGTAACCGGCCGGCCGAAGAACGTGATTCTGGAAGGCACGGCGTATTTCGACTGATCTTCCGACCTGAAGAATCCCTTGTACAGCTCCGCGAGGAACCGTTCCAGGCCCATGGTGGCAAAGAAAACCTGAAACAGGCTCAATTGGCGGAAATCTTCGGCAAAAGCGGGCAGCCAATAAAGCGCGCAGAAGATAACGGCATGAAAATAAACGCTGCGGGGAAACGTGCGGCGTTTCATGCCCTCAAAGGGGGAGTCCTTGAATGCGCCCCATAACGACGTGTACAAACCTGAAGTCAAACTGACGAGAAACGGCAACCAGAAACTCATAGGCGGGCGCCCCGACAGCCGTCAATAAGGACAGAACACGCGTCGGACCGCGTCTTCTGTCTTCGAGAGGATTTCAGGTCCCGTCGGTACTGCCGACGCATTCGAGCCAGACGGACTCCTGCCTCGCAACGGGCTATCGGCCCGTTGAAAAAGCCCATCCGGGCTGCCTGCCTGTGCGTACGCACGCAGACAGGCTTCCGGCCACAATGTCTCGGCCTCGACCGCAGAGCGACTTTTGCAACGGACTGCTATGGCCGCGCACTCCCGACTCTGACCGGACCTCGCTTCCGCTTGATTCGATCGAGAATTTCGAGTACCGCAGGCAGGACAATCACGGCCGCCACGAAACAGGTCAGAAGGCCGATCACGGCCAGTTTCCCAATGGAATTCAAACCGGGGTGCCTTGCCGTAATCAAGCCGAAAAAGCCAATCATCGTCGTCATCATCGATACCATCATCGCGCCTCCCGTATTCCGAAGGATCACTGGCATCGAATCCGCGCCTTCCTCCTGATACCTGTGAAAAAGGTGCACGCCGTTATCGATGCCCATCCCGATGATGGTGGGCAGGGCAACCATATTGTAGAAATTCAACTTCATCCCGGTCAGAAACATACTTCCGCACATCCAGATGGCGCCGCAGATCAACGGCAACATGACCAGCAGCCCGTTTCGGATGCTTCTGAAATCGATGAACACGATCAGGAAGACGACCAGAAGTGTGATGCCAATCGCCCACCTGCTGTCCCGGATCATCAGTTTGAGCATATCCGCGAATATGATACTGGAACTGGATGAATAAAAGGCCCTTCCGGATTCGGTCGTAATCAGGTGGATGTCGTTCGCGAACTCAATGGCCTGTCGTCCGTCTCGAAGTTGCACGCTGGGATAGATGAAGGCAAAATGGGCACGGCTGCCGTCTACCGTTGCAAACTTGCGCAGGATGTTCTTCGGCAGGTCGTCCACCCTCAGTTTTTTCACGTCCATCAATTCGCGCAACTCGCCCACTCGCTCCTTTTGCTCGCCTTTCAGCAATTTCGCACCTTCGCCGTCCA
Organism: Candidatus Latescibacterota bacterium; assembly: GCA_021295655.1. Lineage (GTDB taxonomy): Bacteria > Latescibacterota > UBA2968 > UBA2968 > JAAXHE01. Next base: position 22,661 of record JAGWBX010000028.1, on the reverse strand, counting down.
CCAGTTCGCGAAGTTCGGCGATCAACGCCAGTTTCTCGTCCTCCTGTTGGGGAAGAAAGGACAAAAGCGTTCTGATCTTGTCAATTGTCGGCGTTGGATCGTCGGATGCGATCTTGCCGTTTACCGCATCGACGATTTCGTTCAGCTCCTCTTTGCTGTCGGCCAGTACGACGCTTGGCGAATGCGACTCGCCCCTGAATTTCGAGAGCGAATTGATCTTGTCTTTCACCTGCTTCGACGTCGCAAGATTGGAACGTAAGTTGGTGAAGTCATATTCAAACTGGATCCGGTCGAGATTGTATGCCAGGTAGGCCGTAACGGCGATCGCAACCGCGAACACGGCCGGCGCCATCGGAAACCGGCCCTTGTTGGAGCCCCGGTGGTGTCCAAGTACATGCCGCATCCGCACGAGCTTCAATCGCTCGTCGGCAAGAACGAGAAAGGCCGGCAATACAACTGTCATTGATATCAGCGACATGATGATTCCCGTGCCGACGATAAAGCCGAATTCCGAGAATCCCTTGAAATCCGTTATCGTGAGCGAATAGAACGCCATCGAGGTGGTCAGCGCGGCCGTCAGAATGGCCTGACCCGTCTGGATCAACATCGTCTCGACCGACTGCCTGACATCCATGTTCGCCATTCGATCTTCCAGATACCGGGAAAACATGTGAATGCCGAAATCGATTCCCAGGCCGAACAGAATCACAAACAGGAATCCGGTCATTGTGTTCAGGTTGCCAATCGCCCAATAGGTAATGGCAAAAGCCCACGTCAGCCCCATAACGAGCGGGATGGCAACAAAAAAGACAGCCAGCGGCTGCCTGAAGTAAAACGTGAGGAGCAAGACGACGCCTACAAATCCGAAGATGACTGTCGACTTGATATCGCCCAGAATGACGTTGTATTCATCGATCTTGTTCTTATACGATCCTCCGATTGAGACGATCATCCCCGGATGGTAGGATACCGGATCCAGGGTCTGCACGGCACTCCGGATTACGCCGTACATCTCTTTGGCGAATCCGATATTGCTCACCGTTCCCGATGCCATCACCTCCACGGCAACGATGGTACTGTCCGGATTGGTGTAATAGACTTCGTGCCCGCGGTCTCCGTTCTCTTTGTACTTCGACTCGATATCCGAAAAATCCAGCGGTTCGTCGTCTTCGGCGCCGTCGAGACTGAGAAACAACGGGGACAGCTTCAGTTTCTCCTGCCGTATGCGATCGTCGATTCGAAGTTGTATGTCCTCCAGATCCTCGAGATCCATATACAACAGCGCGTTTTCCTTGAAAAAGTCCACTTCACGCTTAAAATCGACATAATTTACGTATTTCCAATATTTCTCGGCCTTCAGTTCAACATTCAGGTCTTCCACGAATCGCCTGGACGCCGAGAAATCCTCACACTCCGCCAGAACAACCAGGCTTCCCACGCCACCCAGGCGCGCCTTGATATCTTCGAGTGTCTTCACACTGGGATAGTGTTCCGGAATCAGCGCCGCGATATCCGTCTCGAGGCGCTGGATCAGACGATAGACAAAAAAACTGCAAAAAATCGAAAGGAGAGTTGAAACAACAACAATGATGGCGTGCCGTCTATAGACAAAGTCCGCCAGAAACTTCAACCTATCCTGCATGAATCATTCCTTCCCTTTCCCGTCTGCCGCGTCCTCGTTCAGCTTGTCTCTGAGTTTCTTTACAAGGCCCTCGTATGACGACTTGCGGATTTCCTTGTAGAACTGAGATCGATTATTTCTGGCAACGCTCAGATCGTCAATCACCATATCATATACCAGCCATTTTTCGTTGACGGGATGGAGCTTGTAGTCGATGTGGCTCTGCTCATCCTTATAATGGACGATTGTCCGAACCACACCTTCCGTGCTGTCGACCTCCGAATCCACGTACTCGATTTTCTCGGACTTCGTATACAGCTTCGGATCCGCGTAATTCTTGACGATCAGACGCCTGCACAGGTCCGCAAATTCAGCCTGCTCAGCCTCTGTGCGCCGCTGCCAGTGACGGCCCAACGCGACTTTGCCGAACCGCCGGAAATCGAACATGGCTTCGACGATTGCGCTCAGCTGCTCCCGCTCGTCGGCTGTCTCTCCCGCCGTTTCCGAATTCACAATTGCCTTTATTGACCTGTCCCGTTCCTTCATCGACCGGAGCAACCGTTCAGCCTGGTCCGCACCCAGGGGAGAGCATTCACCCAAAAATCCAACAAAAGCATAAAACACAATAATATACGACAAAATTCTCATTTTAGCCAGTTCCTTTTTCGGCCAGAAACAAAACGAACCGGCACAGGAATACCCTTCCGGCCGGCTCGATACCCGTTCGATACCTCAGATAATCTCCCTGCAGCCATTTCTCTCTTCAATCCGCCTTTCCTGAAACCAGCTTCTCCGCTTCCGTCGTACGGGTCCGCATGATGTGTCCGATGTATCCGAAAACGGCGCTCACGACCATGCCGGAACCGAGCACAAAGATCCAGAATATCGCCTCAAGGCAGTTCAGAACAGCCAGCACGCAGAACAAAGCGGCGAAGAAGTCCCGGCGACACGCGAACTTCAATCCGCAGTAGACGCGGTGCAGATATCCGCGGCGCTCCTCCGGTACCTCGCTTGAAAAACCCATATTGAAGCTTACGATGCTACCCGAACCGCTATGCTTCAGGTACACACAGATGAGCAGGACTGCAAGCAGATTCAACGCGAGGGCAATGAAACCCAGCGCGATGACAACCGGTTCCGCCGTTAATTTGTACATCCCGTATATGACACCCGAGAAGAATCCAAGATAGGAGACGTTGTCCGCGACTGTATCCAACCACTCCCCGAAGCGGGATCCCGCAAACTTGAGCGTGGCAATCTCGCCGTCGCAGCCGTCGACAATTGACGCAAACTGGAAAAGTAGCCCGCCCAGAGCTACGTACAAATGGCTCCCTTCCGCCATCGCCCAGCCTGCCAGAAATGTCACCATCATTGCGGCGATCGAAATCTGGTTGGGAGTCACCGGCGTCTTTACCAGGAATCTGGAAATCCAGGAAGAAACCTTCCTGTTGAAATGCCGCGACACAATTCCGTCAGTCGGCTTGCCCAACCGGCCAAACAATGCCGTTTCTCCATGACGCAATGCGTCCGGTGTATCCACGTCCTGCCAGAACAGGCCATCGATGTCAACCGCCCTCATGTTTCCCTGCGACGCCATGATACGGACACCTCCCGAGAGCGTATCGTCGCCGCCGGAAACGGCAAGCTCAAGACCGTCGAACAGCGCCGGACTACAGAGGAAAATACCCGTATCCACCGCGTCGTATCTGCTCAACCCCTTGCCGATCTTCAGGATCCGGTCGCCGTCCAGGACGACTTTGGTTGCGTCATCCAGATCCTGAATCCCTTCAAGCCGGGTGTCTATGCACAACGCCGATTCGCCGGCGCCCAGCAACAGACGCCGCATGCGGGTGATTACCTTCGGTTCCAACAGATGATCTGCCATCAGCAGAAGGAACGGCCCCTCCACGTAATCCCGGGCTTTCAGAACGGAAAGCCCGTTGCCACGCGTCCATTCCGGGTTTTCAACCCAGTCTATGTGTACGTCGATCTGTTGATCGTCCTCAATGGCCTCACGTATTTCGTCGCCCCGATAGCCGATGACAACGGCAAACTCCGTGATACCGGCCCGTTTGGCGGTCAATATGGCCCTCTTAAGCAACCCGACGCCGGCCACTTTAACCAGCGGCTTCGGTCTGCCGCGTCCGTGACCGTTCAGTCGGCTGCCCATTCCGGCAGCAATAATCACCGCCTTGTCTACCATTACACCCTCCCCATTTACTCCAGAATCGAATGACCCGTCGCACGCCGCAATGCCACCCAGGCAAGATTGAACTCCAACACGGCCTGATAGTACTTTGCGCGAATAATGCCGTATTCCTTGACCGCATCGACCATCTCCCCCGCCTCCTCCAGCCCGGCATTGAATCCATCTCTTGCCGAAATGAACCACCGCCGTGTCGACCTTCGGGCGTCTCGTGCCGCCCCGATATTGGCTTTCGCCTCAATAAGCGACCGATAGGCGCCTTCAATCTCCAGCCGGGCGCCCTGTACAGCCAACTGAGCCTGATAGCTGAGTTTTTCGTAGGCCAGACGGGCTTCCTTAACCTTCGCTCTCGTACTTGCGAATGACAGTGACTGCCGGAAGCCAAGCACGGCGCCCAATTCTGTCACGTTGAACTCGTCTTTCAGAAACGGGTTCCGCTGGCGGTCCCTGTTCGGCGCAAACCCGTATTTGAACCGCCCGGCCAGAAAAACCTGCGGAAACAGGTCGGTCCGGACGGCACGCGCCTGTGCCGACCGCACCCGCAGCCCTTCACGAAGCTGAGCCAGGTCCGGTCGCCCGTCGACAAGCGACCGATAATGCGCCAGTGTACGGATCTGAACGTCAACCGGCTTCAGACTTCCGTCGGCGAGAACAAGAGAATCGGACTGAGGAAGTCCGATGAGAATTCTGAGCGCCGAACGTGCGAGTGCCTGACTCTTGAAAACCTTGTTTGCATTTTCCTCCACGTCGTACACAAACCTGTCAAGACGATGCAGATCCGTATACGTATAAACCCCCGTATCGGCTTCCAGCTTTTCCGCGATCGTTCGACGTGCCCGGTCGATCTCCGCCCGGGACTCATGCGCCAGGGCCCGAAGCTGATTTGCCAGTAGCAGCAGATAGTAGGCCCTGGCGACCTGCTGCTCCAGGTCGAATCGGGACCTCTCAAGTCCGGCGCGCTGCGCGCCAATCCCGCCGGATGCCGCTTCTACCGCTGCATCGAGCTTTCCGAAGGTGAAGAGTGGCTGAACCATCGAAAGTTCGGTTCTCGTAAACACACTCATCTGCCGCCAGTTGCTCACCCCTGTAAGCGCGTCGCCTCTCGCCTCCGGCGAGGGCCCGAACATCCAGGTGAAATCCAGACTGGGAAGAAATCGCGCAGCGTATACCTGCCGGAGCCTGTTCTCCGCGATCTGCAGGTCCGTCTCGGCGGCCTGAATGGATGGGCTCGACGCGAATGCCATCCGTATGCACCCGGCAAGATCGTATGGGCGCTGTCCGGATCCGGAATAACACGGGCGGATGCCGATCCCGACAACGCAGACCAGGACAATTGAAACAGGAAACCTTGTCAGGTGTGAAATTTTACGACATGTGTGGGAAAATTGCAACGCCTCCCCCGTCATCCTCCCGGACATACGGCGTGTGGATTTATGCGGAAAAAACAGTAAAATATTCGAAAATTTCAATGCTATCTTCATTTCGAATCATATTTCTTCATGAGGCAATAAGTAGAAGACCAGCGAAAGGCGTGCCACGAAACAAACCAACCCGCTGTGCATATTGAACGTTCGAAAGAAAAAGCAGCGCGGCGCCGGACGGAGACGGGATCAGCCGCTCAAAGCAAGGCGGAATGCTCCCGCGTGAGGACGCGACGCGCGAAGCGTTTCAAGGATGATTTCCTGTATTCGCCGGGCTACTTCTACAGCGTCGTGCCCCTGAACCGCCGAAACGCGGGCAGCCGAACCCATTCGCCGTCGCAATTCCCTGTTCTCGATCACCCTGAGGATGGCATCCGCGAGACCCGAGGCGTCGTTCGGCTTCACCAGGAATCCGTTGTAACCATCCCTGATCAACTCCGGGACACCGCCTGTTGCAGACCCGACCACCGGAGTTCCAAGCGCCAGAGATTCGATAACGCTTCGGGGACAGGGGTCCGGCGCCACGGATGGTACGAGCGTGACATCCATATCCTTCAGATACGGACGGACGTCGGTACGGAATCCCGTAAACAGGACCCGTCCCGAGTACCGCCCGTTGGCCACCTCGCGTCGATAGTGATCCAGGAGGTCCAACGACCGCTGCGGGCTCCCGCCGACAACCACCAGGACGACGTCCTTGCGTTGCGCCAGAACACGCTTCATCGCCGACAGCAGGGTATCGATGCCCTTCCACTCGACAATTCGCCCGACGAATCCCAGAACCACTTCGTCCGGGCCAATACGGTACATCCTGCGCACACACCCCTGAACGGTTTCAGGATTGAAACTGACCAGGTCCACGCCATTGTACACAACCTGGACCTTTTCTTTTACTGACGGGAAATTTTCCGCGCACGCCTCGGATACCGCGACAATTCTTGCCACGCTCGCAGAGCGCGCAAGCCTGTTGAAAAACCATCCTCTGAAGGTCTTTCCGTAAAGTGTGCGGCAGTGCCAGATGACCGGAGTGCCGCACACCGCACCGGCCACTGTGCCCATTAACTTCACCCCCTACATTCTCCCGGGCGCCCATGCGAACCAGATCGAACGTAAACCGTATGCCGTCGATCGCGTTCAGAATCACCGACGCCGTTGTGCAGATGCGGTTCCGGCCCCGGAACCGCATCTCCGCCAGGCGCTCCTTCAACCGGGGTTCGATACGGTATGGCACCCGGATCTCCTCAAGCCTGCTTTTCAACACGCCTTCGTTGGGCATGACGACCAGGGGCTCGAGCGCGGCGGGATCGAGATGTTTCAACAGGTAGAAGAGACTGTTACCGGCTCCTCCCCGCCCCGTACAACCGGTTAGAAAAAGCACTTTGGTCCTTCTCGCGCCCTTACCCGCGTACAAAACGGGCGACGATCCAGAGGCCTCGTCGCCCATTCCGGCAAAACGTCCGGTCATCAGTTCAGCCGCCTGATAATGTGATAACCCAGGGGTGTATGAACGACCCCGCTGGTCTCACCCACCCGCAATTTCAGCACCGCTTCCTCAAACGCCGGATTCAAATCGCCTGGCGAAAAGAACCCCAGGTCGCCCCCGGTTTCCGCAGAGGAATCGCTGGAGTGCTGGCGCGCAAGTACTCTGAAATCCTCGCCCGACTTGAGCTTATTCAGGATTTCCCGGGCCTCCACTTCGGTTTCCACGAGAATATGGTACGCCCAGAGCTTTCCCGACTGTATCCCCTCGATTTCGTCAATTTTCATCTGTGCCGCGCCCGCGATTTCTTCGTTCGGGCTGTATACAAGGGCTTTTTCGAAGGCACGCTTGGCCTGATCGAACTCCCGCCTCGACGTTCGGGCAAGACCGATGTTGAAGAGAACGCCAGCATTCGTGGAATCCACCGCCAATGCCCTGTTGTAGACCACAATGGCCGAGTCCAGGTCCTGCTGTCCCGCGTAGATCAGGGCAAGATCACCGTAAGGCTCCAGGACGTTCGGGTTCGAACTGATCGCTGCTTCCAGTGCCGTCTTTGCCTGCGCCATGTCGCCCTTCTGCAGATAAACCTGCGCGACACCGTACTCGAGACGCGCACGTTGCGACTCAGGCGCTATCTCCAGGAGTAACCGATACTCGTTCAGCGCGAGGTCCCATTCCTGCTGAACCGTATACAGCCGCGCGAGCGCTGATCGTGTATCCAGATCACGTGGCTCCAACTGAGACACCTTCTCCCAGGCTTTCCGCGCAACGTCCAGCGAGTCCACCTCGGCCGCCATCTGACCCATGGAACGATGCACCTCAGGGTCGTCCGGCGCTATAGAAGCAGCCTGCCGGTATGCGGCGAAGGCTGACGCGGTCCGCCGCATCGAATGGTAAATGGCGCCCTTGTTAACCAGCAGCGAAACATCGTTCGGATTCTTCTCGAGTTCCTTCTCCAGCACCATTATCGCGCGTTCGTACAGTTGATTCGCTTCCTGAGGTTTACCCAACGCCCCGTAGATCTGCCCCTGATTGATCATCAGGACGACGCTTTCAGGGTTGTTCTTCAATCCCTCATCGAAAACGGAAAGCGCCTTATTGGGGTCCTTCAGCGCGACATGCAGCCCCGCCAGAGACTGGTAGGCTTCGATATTTCCGGGATCCAGCGAAATCGCGGCTCTGAGGTCCTGTACCGCCAGACCTGGATTGCCGGCCTCCTGATAGAGTATCGCCCTGTCCATCAGCAGGAGTACGGAATTCGGAATCTGCGTTAATCCCCGGTTCAATACGTCCAGCGCTTCGCGACCCCGGTTTAGTTGTGCATGGATCCTGAACAGCGCGTCGTACGGTGCTTCAAGATTCGGCCCAAGATCAATCGCCGTCTCAAAGGCCTCGACTGCGCCTTCCGGCTGCCCCAACTGCGCGTATACCATGCCGAGGACGCCGTGAGCGTTCGCGCTGTCCGGAAATGTCTTCGCGAACAGCCGGGCCGTGACCAGCGCGGAATCGGCTCGTCCGTGAGCACCATGGGCGCCGATTTCCGCCAGAAAGTCCCTGGCAGTTGCGCCCTCACACCAGAGAACCAGGCAACAGACTGCAGCAATCGTCCGTTTCAACCGACCGCCTCCATTTGATAGGTTATTCCGAAATCGTCCCCGATGACCACAATTCGCTCCGGTTCCGTTCACGCTTGAATACCTTGACATGTTCCTGGAATCCCTTTATTATGCCGAGGTTATCGATTCGCCTGACGCGGTGCGGCGGGTTGCTATTCTCAGGTGTACCAGCCGCGCTGCCCGCCGGCGCATCAATCTCACGGCGACAATAGTAACCCGGCCTCCAACGGCGACTTCCGACCGGAATCCTCCGACCCGCGACGTCCACGCCCGTGGCCCCCCGGTCCTCCCAGCATGAACATCCTTCAACGGGATCCAATTGCCGGTATCCTGCTCGCGCTTCTGGCGAGCTACCTGGCCTACGACCATCTTCCGGAACGGATACCGGTACACTGGGACGCGTTCGGACGGATCGACGCCGAGTTGAACAAACGCGCAGGCGTTTTTCTGCATCCCGGCGCAATGACCCTCGTCTATCTCTTCTTTCGCTTGATCCCTTATGTCGACAGAAACCGCGTGCGTCAATTGAAGGACGTCGGCCTCTACGATCCGTTCCGGAACGGCGCGGTCCTTCTGTTCGGATACAGCCACCTCCTGTTGCTGGGCATCGGGCTGGGGTGGATCGACCGTGGGACGAACCTCTTTGCAGGCCTGCTTTCACTGGCCGCCATCCTCGTTGGAAACCACCTCAAGAGCATTCGCCCCGCGCGGTTCGATCGTCTCCTCCAGCGGATCGGCGTTTCCTGCGCACCACCCGCGCCTGCTTACGTCTGCAACGTCCTGATCCTCTGCGGGGCGTTCGGGCAGGCAGGTACAGCGGCGGGCACGCTGCAGTTGGCGTGGTTTCTCGTGCCGCTGGGTATCGGCTATGTTCTCGTTCGCCGTCGCTTCCCCGCCAATCGGACACCGGCGCCGTGAACGTGCTCAACGAACGCCTGACCCTTCAGGCCGGCAGCCTCGCCCTGCTCACCGCCGTCCTGTGGGGAGGCAACTCCATTGCCATCAAAATCGCTCTGGACGGCCTTCCGCCGCTGGCGCTGGCGGCCGCCCGCTTTCTTCTGGGCGGGTTGGCTTTAATCCCGTGGGCGTTCTTCTCCGGCGTCCCACTCCGGCCCGGACCGGGCGAAAGACGAGGTCTGTTTCAGCTGGTTCTGCTTTTTGTCGCGCAAATCTATCTGCTCAATGCCGGCACGAATATAACGACGGCCGGCCGGTCGACCGTCTTTATATCCACGTACCCGTTTTTTACAGCGGTGTTCGCCCACCTGTTCATGCCTGGAGACCGGCTAAGCAGCCTCAAGATTGCAGGAATGACCCTCTCCTTTGCGGGTGTGGTGCTCGTGTTCGTTGAAAGCATGACCGGTGGACGCCTCGGCTATCTGCCGGGAGACGTGATGGTTCTGACGAGCGGTCTGCTGCTTGGCGCCAGGCAGGTCTATACCAAGAAACTGACCCAATACATCCATCCCGCCCGTCTTCTTCTATGGCAGGCCGCGCTCAGCCTGCCGGTGTTCATTCTGCTGAGTGCCCTGCTGGAGGACCTGAATACCGCTGTGATCAGCCCGGGCATCGCCAGTGCGATCATCTACCAGGGTCTCGTGGTTGCCGGTTTCTGTTTTCTGGTTTCGGTAACGCTCCTGCGACGCTATAGAGCCAGTCGCCTCGGGGTGTTCGGTTTCGTTACACCCGTCGTGGGCGTCGTGTTCAGCGCCGTGCTGCTGGGAGAGGCGATCTCGGCGACGCTTCTGATCAGCGTGCTCATGGTGGGGATCGGCGTCGCCATTGTCAATACGGAGACCTGAAGCCAGGCCGGGTCCCGGGAAAAGCCTGAGCCAACACGTTTCCCAATCCGGACGCGCCTGATGGCGTTTCATCCGCCTACGTCGCCCCAACCATGACGAATGCCACGTCCGCGACGTTGGTTCCCGTTGGGCCGGTCATCACCAGGTCGCCCAGCGGCTTGAAGAAGTGGTACGCGTCGTTGTCCTTTAACGATTCCATAGCGGAAAGCCCCGCAGATTGTGCGCGCCCGATCGTTTCGGCATCCGCGATCGCCCCGGCCGCGTCCGTGGGGCCGTCGGTTCCATCCGTCCCGCCGCTGAACAGTACCGTACCTTCCCATCCGGACAGATGCATGGCGCCCGCAAGCACCAGTTCCTGGTTGCGCCCTCCTTTGCCGTTGCCCCGAACGGTAACGGTTGTCTCGCCGCCCGCAATCACGCATGCAGGAGCCGCCACAGGCGCCCCCGACGTAAGAATTTCCTTGCCGATTGCCGAATAGACGTGAGCGATCTCTCGAGCCTCACCCTCCAGGCGCGTGGACAACACGAGCGTATTATAACCCAGATCCCGGGCGCGGTCGGCGGCAGCAGCCACCGCCAGACCGTTGCTGCCGACGATGACGTTGTGACATCTCTGCAGGACGGCGTCTCCAGGTTTTGGCGTCTCCGGGATCTCGCCTGCCGCACCTGCTTCGAATCGCGCCCGAACCGCTTCAGGGAGGCGATTCGAAACCTCGTACTTTTGAATGACCTCCACGCATGTCTTGAACGTGGACGTATCGGGCACCGTTGGACCCGACGCGATCACGTCCATCGGATCGCCGATGACGTCCGACAACATGAGAGACACGACCGTGGCCGGAAACGCCGACCGGGCGAGACCCCCTCCCTTTACACGGGACAGATGTTTGCGGACCGCATTCAACTCCACGATATTGGCGCCGCACTCGAGAAGCAGCCGGGTCGTGTCCTGTTTTTCCTGCAGCGTAATGCCCTCGGACGGCGCCGGCATCAGCGCCGACCCGCCGCCGGAAATCAGGCAGATCACCAGCGTCCCGTCGTCCGCCGCCTCCAGAACTTTCAGGATTTCCCGGGTCCCGCCCACACCCGCTTCATCGGGTACCGGATGGCCGCACTCCACGGTTCGTATTCTGCGAAGCGGCTCCGAATGCTCGTACTTGGTATTGATGACCCCGTCCGAAATCCGGTCGCCCAACGCTTCCTCCAGCGCCACACCCATCCGGGGCGACGCCTTTCCGGTTCCCACCACCAGCACCCGTTCGAAGGATTCGAGATCGTAGTCCACCCCTCCGATCCGAAGCGTCCGTCCCTGCAGTTTCACGAAACGCTTCACGCATTCCTGCGCGTCCACGGCCGCCACGGCCCTGTCAAAGATTGACGCCGCGTCACCGCGCATCCTGGCAACCGTGAACTCCCGCATGTCCATTGCTCCTGGAATCCGCAAACCGGTTTGTTACGTGGTTGCGGCTTACAAACCGGGGACGATAGTTATTGTCGTATGTCGAAACTGATGGCCGACCGGCCCGTCTGGCCGCTGTTTTCGTCGGTGACCATAATGGTCAACAGTTGCCGTCCCGGTACGGTCGTTCCCATGTCCAGCTCGAGGTACGCCCTTTCGTCCGGACGGGTTCCGACATGATCGTATTCGATGCTGATGACGTTGCCGTCCTCGCGCTTCCCGATCAACCGCCCCAGGCCGCCCATTATCCGCGCGCCCACGTTTGTCCTGCGCAAAGACCGAATCCGGTAGGAAATGCGATATCGCGTTGCCCCGAATTCGTCTCGTGCGAGGTTGTAAATCTCGTAATATATGAACACCGGTTCGCCAGGCCGGTACGCCCTGGACGCCATAGGGATCACTTCGATATCGCCCTTTACGAAGCGTCCCCGATCGGCCACGTGGATACGAGCGCCCATTTCCACCTCGCTCAGTGAAAGCGGCGCCGCCGGATACGCCTTCAGGATGCGATCTTCCCTGTATATCTGCGTCCTGCCTGAATTACGGTCCATCACCTGCACGTCCACACGGTAGGCCCCCGGCGGCAACAGCAAGCGATCTATCTCCGGAATGAATGTCCCCGCAGAGGTATCCACCGCGCCGGAAGCCAGAAGGTTCATCTCGTCGTCGGAACGATGCACGAGCCTGTTGTCGCCGTCGTAGACAGCAACGCCCCGGACAAGGGTCGCGAGCCGCCCGAGGTGGCCGTCGCGATACGCCAGTTCCCGGGTTGGAATCCCGTAATAGACCTCCATCGCCGTCTTGTTATCCTCACCCCGAAACGAGGCCGTGTAGAAATAAAAGTCCAGCGGTCCCGTGGCAAACGTGGGCCGATAGGCGGCCGGCTGCCGGGCCACCTGATTGAGCATCACCGTCTTGGGGTTCATTCTCTGCCAGATTCTCGTGATCCGACCGGTGCCCAGAGGCATTCTCGCGAACTCGTACGGTCCGGGAAAATTCGGTTGCACGAAGGTCATTTCGATGCCCTGCCCGACGCCGGTATAAATCCAGTATTCCCATATGCCACCCACGGGATAGACCGGCCGACCCAGTATGGACGAGACCGGCCGACCCGGTATGGACGACTGGGCAACCTCTCCCTGGGACTGGACTTCGTCTATTATCAGCCTCGCCGCAGCCGCCCCCGCCGACGCAACCAGGCGTTCCTTGACCACCAGCACCCGGGGGTCCGTCTCGAACCGGACGTCTCCGGAATGGCTGACGTGATCCGGTTCCCCGAAACGCACGTAAACTTCCCCGCGATCGTCCCATGGGAATTTGTGCTCCCCGTGTTTCTCCCTTGCCAGGGCCACGCGGCGATAATGTTCTACCAACCTCTCATTTGCCGCCGATACCGGCGCCGGGTCCTGCCAGATCCAGAATTCCTCTGCCGCGACCTTCAGTTCGTCCAGCGATCTGCTGCTGGAATCGTCCGAAGGTTTGGAAACCAGGCTCAAATCGTAGTATAGCCGCTGTTCCTCCGGTTCCAGACGGTTGATATAGGCTTCGAACAACGCCTGTGAACGATCGAAATCCCGACGCCTCTGGTGGATATCCGCCAGTTCCAGCACCGCCCGCCGCTGGTGCCGGTTCGTGTTCCGGACAACCGGCTTCAGTTCAGTGATTGCCTGATCGGTCCGGTCCTGCAGTTTCAGGACGATTCCAAGGTGTAACCGGGCCTCGTAGTGGTGTGGGTTCACCGAAATCTGATTCAGGTAGGCTTTTTCGGCTTTCCCGTACTTGCCCTTCGATTCTTCAATCACGCCGATCCGGAACAGCGCGTCCGGGTGGCCGGAATCCATTTTAGCCACCTTGCGGTAGGCGCCGAGCGTTTCGCTGCTGCCGAATCGCCGGTACGTCTCAGCCAGATTGTACTGCGCTTCAACATAGGATTTATCCGCCCGGAGCGCGTTCCGAAACGCATCGATCGCCTGACGAAGGGCTTTTGGCCGGCGCCCGTAGACGAGGCCCAGGCCGTTGAAGGCCGGCGCAAACCGTTTCTTCTTGCGAAGCGCCTGCCGGAACATCGCTTCGGCGGCATCCAGGTCGCTCCGTGCGAGATGGATGTGTCCAAGACCCACGTAGGAAGGCGCGTGTTTGTTGTAAGCGTCGATGGCAGACTGAAACAATTCGGCCGCCTGCGCGGATGCCCCCTCCGCCTCCCGTGCAACCGCCTGGTTGTAAAACGCCTCTGCGCGGGCCAGTGCTTCGTTATCTCCGGCCTGCACCTGCGTCAGGCCGGCCCACGCAAACATCGCGCATACCGCAAGCGACCATCCCTGTCGCCTGATCATCCGCCTCCAGGGCGGGCTGACACGGTCGCCGGAGATCTGCATAAATTCCCATCCAGGAAGTTTTGCGCTCATACGCGCGGAAACCGGACGCCGGGCTTGCCGTCCGAAAAAAGGGGTTGTCGTATGGTATGTGTTTCGTGCGTTATGGCCCGCGCGACACAATGCCGCCACCGCGGGCTAATGATACAAAAAACCCCTTTAAAACACAAGCACGGCCCAACGAAAGATCACATTGGGTCACCCTGTTCAATGCGTTCGAACAGGGGCCATTAATGCCTTATCCACTGCATTGCGCGTTGATTGGACCTGTCGATGAGCGCGATTCGCATCCATCGCGTGAGCCCCCTCAGAACCGCCGGCGCGGGGCTACTCCGGTACGCCGCGGCCTTCACCTTCCTGGATGCGAAGCCCAATCGTTTCCAGATGCATTTCCAGGAACCTCATATACGCCGCGGCTGCCCGCGAGAGGCGCCCCCCTTCGCGGCGCACCACACCCACCTGGCGCGCCGGAAGCCCCGTCACTCGAATCGCGGTCAACCTGCCCGATCTCACCTCGTCCCGAACCGATACTTCGGGCACGACCGCAATGCCGAGGCCGATTTCAACGAAGCGCTTGATCACTTCTATGCTGCCCAGTTCCATGATAACGTGCGGCTGCAGTCCCGCCGCCGCGAACATCCGGTCCATCAGGCCTCTGCTGGTACTGCCTCTCTCAAGCATCAACATCGCGCAGTCGGCGAGCGCGTGCAGATCGACCGTTTTTACGGATGCCAGGCGATGGGTCGGACTGGAAATCGCCACGTCTTCTCTGATGAATAACGGCCGTGTCAGCACCCTGGGTTCCGTTACCGGAAGCGTGGCCAGTCCGAAATCCACCGCCCCCTCCAGAACCAGCCGCACAACCTCCGGGGACATACGGTCGGTAAGTCGGATTTCGATTCCGGGGTATGCCTGTCTGAAGGCTTTAACCGCGGGAGGCAGGACATAGGCACAATTCGTATCGCTGGTTCCAATGCTCAGGCGCCCCGTGCGCAGCTGTACGAGGGCCGCCATGTCCTGCCGGATCTGTTCGGCCATCTCCAGAATGGCCTCGGCTCGCGCGAACAGAAGCCGGCCCGCCTCGGTCAATAGAATCTGCTTGCCACGCCGCTCGAACAGGTCTTCCCCGAGTTCGTCTTCAAGTGCCTTCACCTGAAGACTCACCGCCGGCTGCGTCAAGAACAGTTTTTCTGCCGCACGCGTGAAGCTCTTCTCACGCGCCGTTTCCACAAACCCCCTGAGCCGGTCCAGGTCCATTTGTCAGTACTCCACTGGGCTGCTGAGACGAATCGTTGAAAGCCGGCGGCTTTGCGGCGCCACCGTGAAATCCTGCAAGTTCCCATAAATATATAATATATCAAAAATAATATTAATAAATTTTCCTTATTTTACCTGATTCATTATCATTTCTCCGTCCTGCATGACCCGGCGGAACATATGAATCCGCAGATTTCACGGACATACCCCATATGGAGGTGTATTGTGTGCGCAACCCTCGTTGTAGACGCGTTCTGGGGCGATTCCGGCAAAGGAAAAATCGCCGCCTTTGCCGCCCTCAAGCAGGAAGCCGCCTTCTGTGTACGCGCCGGAATCGGAACCAACGCCGGCCACAGCATATACTTTGAAGACGGCTCTGAAATTCGTACTCATCAGCTGTGCTGCGGCTGGTTATATCCTCGCACGCAACTTCGGATAGGCAGTGGCGTCGCGCTGGACCCTGAAATCTTCCTCCGCGAAATCAACAGCTATAAACTCGCCAACCGCGCACGCGTGGATCTGCGATGTCCGGTGATTGCGCCCCATCATCGGGCGCGTGAGGCCCGGGACACCCATCTTGCCGGCAAAGTGGGCAGTGTATGCAGCGGCAGCGGCGCCGCCAGGGCCGACTTTGTCATGCGCCGGGCCCGGCAGGCCCGAGACATCCCCGAACTGAAGGACTACCTCACCGACGTCCCGCGAGAGATCAACACGGCATGCACGGAGGGGCGCGCAGTTGTCATCGAATCCAGCCAGGGCACCCACCTGTCCCTCGCGTTAACCAGGGACTATCCCTGCTGCACTTCCGACAATTGCACCGCCGTGGCCGCGGCGGACGACGCGGGCCTGAACTGGCAGCACATCAAGGACGTCATCCTGGTGGTCAAGGCAATACCCAGTCGCGTTGGGGCGGGTCCGCTGCCGTTTGAGATTTCTGAAGCGGAACAGGACCGGCGAGGTATCGTCGAATACGGCGTCACGACCGGGCGGCGCCGCAGAAAAGCCCGCCGGATATCCTGGCGGCGCCTTGAAGAGGCGGTAATGCTCAACGGCCCTACGCAGATCGCCCTCACGTTCTGCGACCACCTCGATCCGGACGTGCGGGGTGCCCGCACCCGTGACGCCCTGACGGATCCCGTGCTGAAGTTGATTCATGACGTTGAAGCGCATTCGGGCGTACCGGTCACCATTGCTGAAACGGGCAAGTATTTCGAAGACATTGTAGACCTGTCCTGATTACCTGCAGATTGTACCGAGACCAGGGGGCGGATTTTCCATCGAAAATCCGCCCCCTGGCGTTCCGAAACTGAATAAATGTACAGTTGTCAAGGCGCAGCAAGCCATCCTTCGGGGAATGCACGTCTACTCGATGCCACGACGCGGATGGCGGGGATTTGACTGCTCCCGTGAATTGACTTTACACGGGCCAACGCGCTTCCATATATTGAATGTCGGCCGAGACCCTTCCAATGACGTTGGATTTGATATGGGATAACCGCTCGATTATCGGTACATCCTTCCCAACTTTCGGGTATAGCGGCCAGGCAGACGCCGATACTGAAATCCTTCTTTAGCACAAGAGATGCATTTCCTGTAAGGAGGCGCGTGATGTTCAGCTTTATTCGCAGCTGGTTCATTCTCCCGGTCGCGGCGGTCCTGGCGTGGGGCTGCAGCGGCGAACGCCTGACCCCATCGTCCGATCCGCTGCCGGAGGAAAATGCGGAGAAGTCTCTGGGCAAACTGGCTGTCAATGGAAATGTGACATCGTCCGTCGCGATTGTCCGCCTCCGGCAGGACGAATCCCCGGTAAACGGCGGCGCCGTTACGTTCTCACGGTCCGTCTCGGGAAGGGGCGCCAGCTACGATTGGGCCGGCACGACCGATGGGCGCGGGCAGGCGCACGTGGCGCTGGCAGGGACGCAGACGGGCGGATACTATCGCGCGCAGGCGCGAAAGGACGGGATCCTGATCGGGTCGTGGTCGAGCATCCCGATAAACCACGGCGTTCAGGTCACCGTTGAATTGCCGGTGGGAGAAAAAGCACGCGTCACGGGCTCAACCGTACTGACACCGGGCGGTCTTCCCGCGGAAATCCCGGTCGGCGTCGTTGCGCCCCTGACGGTCGGTCAGACCCAATACGGTGTGGCCATTGAAAGCGGCCTGGAACTCGCTCTCGAAAAGATCAACGGCACATCGACGTTGGAGGGCGCGAGTATCGTGTTCAAGACAGAGGACTCACACGGGATGGCGCAGGGCGCCGTCGACGCGTTCAACAAACTGATTTTTCACGATTACGTCCCCGTCATCCTGGGCCCGGCTCTCTCCACCGAAGCCAAAGAGGCATTCCCTGTCGCACAGCAGAACCAGGTTGTTGCCTTCAGCACAACCTCTGCCGCGTCGGGCCTGAGCGCCATCGGCGAATTCATCTTCCGCGCGAGTCTGAGTGTAGACGTACTCATCCCCGGAGGTGTCTCACTCACTCACGAGAAGCTGCGATACGGGCGGGTCGCCCTGATGGTCGACTCCACGGACGTCTTTTCCCGAAGCAGCGACGACGCGCTGCAACGCGCCCTCGCCGAGGAGGGTGTCGAGGTCTTGACGAGAGAGACGTTCGGCACGGACGATACATCCTTTGTCGATCAGCTGGCAAGGATACGCGGTCTGAATCCGCACGCGGTCTTCGTTTCCGCCCTGTCTCGTCAACGCGTTCAGAGTCTGGTCCAGGGCCGGCGTCAGGGCATTCCCGGCAACATTCCCTTTATCGTACCGGGCTTGACCCAGGACGAAGTTCGGAATGCCGGCGATGCCGCCGAGGGTGCGATCGCCATTACCGGCTGGACGGCTGCGGCAACCACACCGGGGAATCAATCCTTCGTTGAGGACTACAGTTTGAAATTCGGTTCGGAACCGAATCGGTGGGCCGCGCAGTCGTACGCCGCGCTTTTTGTGCTTTCAAAGGCGATTGCAATGGCCGGCTCCACGGATCCCGGCGCCATTCGTGACGCGATGGCCGGCATCAGGGACCTGGACACCGTTCTGGGTCAATTCACGTTCGACCGCAACGGAGACGCGGTTTACAACCCGGTCGTTCTGGTCGTTAGAAACGGTACGTTTGAGGTTTACGAGTGAGGTAAACGCACCAAAGGAGGAGAAAGATGATGAGCGAGATGCCGATCGGCGTCATGATGAGCGCAGGATGGACCCTCGACCAGCTCAGGCAGGTGCGGGACCTGGGTTTCGACAATGTACAGATTCACGCCCCGTACGAGGACGTCCTGGAGGATGACAGCAGACGTTCCGCGCTGATACAGGACATTCGTTCTGTCAGAATTCAGATTACCACTGTATTCGCCGGGTTCTCAGGAGAGAGTTACGCCGACATTCCCACGGTCAGAGATACGGTGGGATATCTCAATCCCTCCATGAGGGAAGAACGAATGAGAATAACCGAGCGTATTTCCGACTTCGCCGGAGCGCTCGACGTTGGCAAGGTGGCCGCACACATCGGCTTCGTCCCGGATGACCCGGATCACCCGGACCACCACGCCATGGTCCAATGTGTCCGGAGATTGGCCGACTATTGCGGACGAAACGGGCAGGACTTCTGTCTGGAAACAGGCCAGGAGACGGCCGCCGCGCTGGACCACTTTCTCAAAACACTGAATCGTGAAAACGTAGGCGTCAACTTCGACCCGGCCAATATGATCCTTTACGGAAGCGGAGAGCCCATCGAGGCCCTCGGTATTGTTGCCAATTACGTCGTCAGCGTTCATGCAAAGGACGGAAAGGGACCCCCGGGGGAAGGGCAACTGGGCACGGAATACCCCCTGGGCAGCGGCGACGTGGGAATGGACCGCTTCATTGCCAAACTCAAACAGATCGGATACCGTGGCCCGATCACTATGGAACGCGAGATTCCGGATTGGGACCGGAAGGTGCGGGATCTCGTCCAGGGAAGGAAGCTTCTGGAAAGCCTGATGTAGCCGCTGTCCGTCCGGCCGCGTACGCAGAAACGCCCTCTCTTCGCAGAGTAACCTTTTGGCGGGAGGGAAGGTCCAAAAGGACAACCGCGGGAGAAAGGGCGTTTCTATGTCCTTTTACGTATGTGCAGCGTCAAAGTTTCAATATTGAGAGAATCTGCGGCAGTGATAGCTCCGCACTGCCGGTTTCTCGCTCTACCTGTGACTCTGGCGCCCCGGATCGGGAAGGTTTGCCCTGTTCCGACCACCGTGATCGGCTGCGACCTTTGTCGTTTACGGAAATCTCAATCGCACGTGACAATTCAGAAGTACTTCCCGATGCCTATTGAAAGAGTGAATCCGCTCAGGTTTCCGGGGCTGCCCAGCGCATCCGAAAAACGCGCGAGGGTGTAACGCCCGTCGGTTGTGACGGCCAGATCATTGTTTTCTCCGAACCGAACGTCAAGACCGGACAGAACGTAACCGCCCAACGTGAATGAAAAATTCGAGAATCCGTCAACGGGACTCGACCAGGGCGTCAACCTCACGTCCGCGCCGCGATAACCGACTCCCGGCCCCGAGCCGAAGCCCAGTTCACCCGAAGGGTAACCGCCATAGCCACCCCTGTGGTCGAATCGAATATAGGGTCCAACTCCGAATCCGACGTGGGGCACGATTCGTCTCTTCACGAGGAACTGTCGCTGCAATCCTACCGGCATTGATATGAGCGTCACTCGCTGCACCCCGGGGCGCAGATGCTCGCCAAGCTTTTCCAGAGCCTGCAACGGTCCGTACGTCATATATTCGTTTCCCGCAATCAGCCGAAGAACGGGTGATAGCCGCCGGTCGTAGCCCATACGGAAACCGAAACCGCCTGTGGCGCTGGAGAAATAAAGGCTCAATCCGTTGTTGTCTCTCATGCCGTGTTTCGGCATGTGAATGTCCCCCTCCTCCGCATATTCGGTCCACCTGACGTGTCGGACCCCATCCGAGGGAACGCCCGTCTTTCCAAATCCTTCTGTCAACGAAGGTCCAGGGATATCCAATCCAGTCCAGGGCGTTTCATCTGTTCGCGGAAGGCCCATGCCATCGTGAATAACACACGTCCCCTCACCAGATTCCCACTCGACCGGGTCCCGCTCTGCCGCCGACGCCGACCACGCGGCTACCAGTAATACCTGACAGGCTAAAATTGTCTTGAACGCCTTCATAACGTGCCTCCTGAACGATAGCAACGGAGAAACGGTGACGGGAATTCAGCTTCCCGAACTGATTGCATTTACGGCGTGATCACCAGGATACGATCGTCGTCCGTCCTCGGCTGACCGCGTCCGTCCCGGTTGCTGGTGGCAAGGTATACCTCGCCCTCGGGTCCCACCAGAACATCCCGAAGACGACCGAAACGGCCGTTGAAAAGGTTTTCCCGGCTGGTTGCACGCATGCCGTCGGACGACAGCCCTATGCGCCAGAGCGCCTGCCCTTTCAACGTCGTAAACAGCAGGCTTCCTCTCCAGGCCGGAATCAGGTCCTCAGTATATAGGTCCGCGCCTGCCGGTGCGATTGTCGGCGTCCACGCCGCCAGCGGTTCCACGACGTTGTTTGCCGCGCAAAACTCGGATTCCCCGGTTAGCACGTCATTGTCGCAGTACCCTCGAACGCCTGGCCATCCGTAGTTTCCCCCCCGCACAATCAGGTTGACTTCGTCGTTGTCGAGCGGGCCGTGTTCCGTACTGTAGAGCCTCCCGCTCGAGGGGTGAAAGACGAGCCCCTGAGGATTCCGGTGTCCGAATGAATACACCGCTGTCCCGAACGGATTGTCCTGTGCGGGCGCTCCTTCCAGGTCAAGTCGAAGGACTTTACCCGCAAGTGAATTCAGATTCTGTGAAAGTGCGGGAGACTGCGCGTCGCCCGTTGTGAGATACAGCAGGTCATCGGGACCAACGGCAAGCCTCGACCCGTCGTGATTGGGCGCACCGGGAATGGCGTTCAGGAGGAGTTCGGGCGCGCCCAGCGCCGCGCCGTCGTACCGCATCCGTACAAGCCGATTTCGGACGCCGCTGCCCGTGCTATATGAATAGACCGCATAGACAAAGGGCCGGCTTTCGAAATCCGGGTGGAACGCGATACCCATCAACCCGCTTTCGCTCAGCTCGAAGGCATCGATCCGGCCCACTTCCGTAACCGCCCCCGTCCCGGCATTCACCCGGGATATCGCGCCCTCACGCTCGCTCACCCAGATGTGGCCGTCCGGCCCCCAGGCCAGATCCCAGGGCGTATCCAGGCCCGTAGCCAGCGTCCGAACCGTGAACCCATCCACCCTGTTGCCGGCGACCTGCCCGTTGCCGTTATCGGTCGCGGGAGGCTCCGGCCGGGAATCGTTTACGCCCCTTCCACATCCCGCAATCACAGTTACCGCGAGCAATACCCCCGTGATTCGGCGACCCGCCATCTTGCGTCTCTTTTTCCGTAACGCACACCCCTGCCGACCGCAAGGCGCGCTAGAACAGCCCGGTGAAATCAATCGAGAAATATTGCCTGGGATGGCCCGTTTCCGCAAAATCGGTGGGCCACGCCAGGTCGTAGCGAAACAGCGCCAGCCCCATATTCACCCGGACACCCAGGCCATAGCCCGCTTTCAGGTCCCTGAGTTCGAACCCACCGTCTCGTGCTTCCCACGGTTCAAAGCTGTCGCGATTGAACGCACTTCCCACGTCAAGGAACAACTCGCCCTGTACATTCTGGAAGAACAGGGGAAGCGGCCAGCCCATCGCCAACTGTCTGAGAAGCGGGAAGCGAAAAGCGACATTCGCCAGCACATACGAGTCGCCGGCCATCTCGAACACGTCGGCGCCGCGCAGGGGCCACACAAAACTGGACACTCCCGCAAACCTGGCGAAATTCGGATTGATTCAATTGTTCACCCCGCCCAGGAAAAACACCTCGCAGTTCCGGCCGAAACTGCTTCCGCCGGACATACGCACGGCGAAAGTGTACTCGTCCAGCATCGGAATATACTTCCTGTAGTCGCCCTGCACCGTGCCGTACCGCATTCCCGCCCAACTGCCCCTTACGGACAACCTCGCCCGTCTTCCCTTCGTCGGTCCATAGAGGGAATATAACGCATTGTCGTCGACGAGTTCCAGACTGTTGATAACGGCTTTGTTGCTGGAAACAGGCGTTCCGCTCCCCCGGATGACCCTGCCGGTGTAGCCGCCTCGGAGATATTGACTCTGATATGAGCCGAGGTTTTCGCGCGAGATGTTTATCGCCTGCATGCTTGTCTCGAGCCGTGTAAATCGATTGAACGGCCGCTGGAAGACAGCCCCGCCGCCAAAGATGCGATCGGCTACGACCTGACCGTTTGAAATGAAGAAATTTCGTGTATGCAGTGCGCTGAGGTAATAGTTGGTCTGGTTTTTAAGGTTCTGGTATCCGAGGAAGAGGTCGCTGTCTTTGAGGGAGAAGCTC
>JAGWBX010000086.1:6812-20079 GCA_021295655.1 Candidatus Latescibacterota bacterium | reverse complement strand
ATCCACGGCGAAGCGCCCGTGAAGAAGTGGTTGCACTGGGCGAGCATCGGTCCGGGCGCGGGTTTGGACAGCGCCGGCGAGATGGGCGACTCAAGCGCGGACGTACAGCGCGCCGTGATTCCCGCTCCGGACAACGCGGCCACCCGCTGGGGCGTGAGGTCCGTCGCCGGCTCCGTTGCGGCCGCTGCGGGCAAGCGCGTCTTTATAAGGGAGCGCGTGGAACAGACGCTTCGGCTGCCGGGTATATCGCCCGAACCGGTCCTGACGGACAGGTTCAACGCGACCGAAGACGTGGTCAGGTCCGTCATCGGGGATCGCAACGACCTGGTCTTCGTACCCGTCAGTCCCAACGTGCACCCAATGCCAGGCAGCGCCCCGGTTCCGGAGAATATCCGGACGGCGGCCGGGGGCGGGCTGCTGGTTTCCGCCCGCACGGTCACGGAGACGCCGGTGGGCGCCGTGGACAATATCGCTCCCGCCGCGGTTACAGACGCTGTGGGCGCAGGCGCGGGCGGCGTGGCGCTGCGGTGGGCGGTTTCGGCCGACGACAGGGTTGTGGGCTTCGTTCCGTTTCGCGGCTACAACGTCCCGATTCCGGGTGTGAAGGGTTACCGGGTGATGCGGGGTCCGTCCGGAGATGACCTGGAGGAAATCGCCGCGCTGCCTCCCGGATCCATGGAATTCACGGACGAGGACCTGCCGGACGGCGCAACGTCTCTGGTCTACCGGATTGACGCGTATGACGACAACAACGTGACGCCGGGTGAATTGATCGCGGTGGACAACATCCCGGTCCGCGTGAAGTTCGCGGACGCCGGCGGCGCCCCGGTGTACCTGATCGTCCTGCCGACTCAGGGCGGCAGCCTTGAGATGGACTTCGAGGACGTCGTCGCCTTCGCGGCGGCGTTCGGCAGCCGGAAGGGCGATGAGAACTACAATCCGCAGGCCGACGTGAACGACGACGGCGCCGTGGACTTTTCCGACTACGTAACGGCCGCGGCGTCATTCGGCCGCACGGCCGTGCCGCCTGCCGGCGGCAAGCTGGCGGTGGTTCCCCGGCGTCAGGGCTTGAACCCCGATGTGGAGATGACGCTCGAACTGGCCGGCGAGAAGGTGCTGGCGGGCGAAACGATTTCGTTGACGGTGTCCGCGGCCAACGCCAGCGCGTTGAACGGCTTCGGCCTGGAGTTGGCCTATGACGCCGGCGAGTTCGAATTCGTCAACGCCGTACCCGCTGAAAACGATCTGCTGAAGTCCGGAGGCGGCGCGACGCCGCTGTTCGGGTGCTGGCCCGGGGAGGGCCGGGTCTTTGCGGCCAACGCCATCATCGAGTCGGGATCGGTGAGCGGCGAAGGCGCCTTGGCAACCTTCACGTTCAGGGTCCTGAGGGCGTTCGAGGGCGTCGCCGGCTTCGAGATCGCGCGGGGCGTGGTGTTCGATCCTGACATGCTGCAGAACCCGGTAGTAACGCTTACCGCGCTGGACGTGCGGAACA
This sequence comes from Candidatus Latescibacterota bacterium, assembly GCA_021295655.1. Classification (GTDB taxonomy): domain Bacteria; phylum Latescibacterota; class UBA2968; order UBA2968; genus JAAXHE01. The sequence continues at coordinate 18,584 of JAGWBX010000086.1, read as the reverse complement.
CACCCACCGAGTGCGCGCTGCACCGGAATTATCCGAACCCGTTCAACCCGCACACCAGCATCCCGTATGACCTGGCCGATGGCGGGGACGTGGTCCTTCGGATCTACAACCTGCTGGGCCAGGAGGTGCGGACGCTGGTGCGCGAGCGCCAGCCGCCCGGACGGTACACGGTGCCGTGGAACGGATCGGACAACCGCGGCGTACCCGTCTCCAGCGGCATCTACTTCTATCAGATCACCGTCACCGGCGGGTTCCAGGATGCCAGACGCCTGATCCTGATCCGTTGATCGCGGCTTGCACCCCCTTTCCCGGAACTGCCCCCTGCGGGATCCTATTTCGTGACCCGCTTTTCCCTTTCCTTCAGGAAAGGGTGCCTGCCGCCAGGCAGGCGGGATAGGTTCTGTGAGGGGCCGGGTGGAGGGGTTGCTATTGACGTTGCCTTTCGCCGTTGCTTTTAGCTGACGGCTGACTGCTGCCTTTCCTGATAGCTTCTTTTTCCCTTGATTTTTACCCGCCCTTCGCCATATATTATTGTTTGGTAAGTGCATTTGCCGGAAAACAAATCGCCGCCTTGCACCCCCTCTCCCTGCGGGAGAGGGGGCCGGGGGGTGAGGGCGCCCCGCGCCTGGAAGGACGTGCATCCCATGGTAGAAATGAACGTGGTCGGCGTGGCGGTGGAACCCAACACGAACCGGCCGCTGGTCTGGCTGAAAGACAGGGAGCAGCGGATTTTCCTCCCCATCTCCATAGGTAATTTCGAAGCCACGTCCATCTATATGGCATTATATGATGAAGAACCGCCCCGGCCGCCCACCTGCGAGTTGCTCCGGTCCATACTGGACGGCATGGGCGTGAAGGTCACGCGCGTGCTCATTAGTGCGCTGGAGGAAGACGTCTTCTTCGCCGAGGTCAGCCTGGATGCCGAAGGCAAAACCATCGGCGTGGATTCACGGCCCAGCGACGCGCTCGCCCTGGCCCTCCGCACGGGCGCCCCGGTTTTCGTGGAAGACCGGGTCATCCAGGAGGCTGGACTGCCAATCAGTTCGTCTGTGGATATCGAGGTGGAAGGGGTCGAAGGCGGGATTTCGGACCGGTTGACGGCCCTCAGGGCGGAATTGAAGGAAGCCGTGGCGCGTGAACAGTACGAAGAGGCGGCCAGCCTGCGCGACGAAATCCAGCGCCTCGAGCATCAGATACGCTGACACGGGGTATTGTGGTAGCCAATAGAAGAGCCCCTTTATATTGTGGTCTCGCACGGCGCGAAAGCGCTGTATTTTACAGGGCTTAGGGGCCGTTTTGGATTCTGTTTTCAGCAGGACGAATAAAGTACAAAAAACACTTGACAGCCCGTTTAGTGTTGCGTATACTTAGGAACCTGTTTGCCGCATAATGTGCGTGTAAACAGCGAAATCGGCCGAATTCACGGCTGTTTTCATCGACTATCGGAACCGGGTTGTTGAAACCTCAAAACACAATCATTATGAGTCAACTGTGCTATCTCTTGAAGGTGGGAGACGAGGGGGTGGCTTTTGTGCATTTAAAAGGAGGTGTAACAGGGCCAAGTGTCTACAAGGGTTCAACCTATATCGATAGTCACGCTAAGGTGTTGCAGGCAAGGAACTTCTGAATTATCCAAACGAAGGGAGGAACGCCATTTCAGCTAAATTCCACATCGTTTCCGATTACCGGCACCCCCCACCGGGGGTCTTTACGGTGTTCACGAAGTGGTTTCAAGGCGCAGCAAGGCAGGTTTACCGCAGGTTTTACGAAGCGTCCTGTTTCACAAGGAGGTTGGTAATGCAGTTAAAAACGGTTTCAAGCATTGGTTTGGCGTTTCTGCTCGTTTTCGGTGTGGTTGGCGTGGCCTCGGCCCAGGAAGTGGCTACCACGCAGGGTGTGGTTATTCGCGTCGACGAACCTGACGCCAATACGTGGGCGGCAATCGACGACGAGATCAAGATTCGGATCCTCACGTATGACGGCCGGCTGGATGCCGGGTTCACGGTGTCGGTCAGGGATTCCGCAGTTGCGGACGACGCCACCGAGGGTGCCATTCATTTCACCTTAGGCGTGCCCGAAAACTCCTCCATAGTAGGAAATGAAGCACTCACAGATGAACGCGACCTCGAGGCCACCGGCACTAACGCATCCGACGCGGCGATTGTAAAAGGCCACAATGCTGGCATCGATACATTCCGGATAACCATTACCATTCCCGCCGGTACCATCACAACCGCCAACAATCGGTCGGTGAAAATCGTGGTCGACCCGGTAGGTACGGATGCGAACAACGGTCCGGTGAACAACTTGGCGACCGACAAGAAGATCACCCCCGCTACCGCCGGCTTCGGCGCGACGATCGTAGGCGACGGGGTGAAGTTCGGTATCGATAACCTGCGCCCGACAACCGACGGTGTATTTACCAGTATCGTACTCGATACGGACGACCTCGAGACCGATACGACCGATGCGGGCGATATCGATGCGGTAAGAATGAAGGTAGGCGATGAAGTCAACCTCACCTTCAATATTGATAACTCCGCCATCCTGACTGCCGGCGCGACACAGATTCAGGTCGGCCTGGTGGAGCCGGACTCGGCTTTCAGCACGGCGCCCATCATGTTCACCATCGAAGGGGACAAGCTCTACAACAATACCACCGCCGCGAAGGTGGAGGCGGTGATCGAGGAGGGCTCGTTCGCGGACCTGCAATCGGTGAGGCTGGAGGCCTATCTCTCCGACTTTGCCGGCAACCTGAGCGATCCGGCGGTCAACGTTCTCGCTGGTGGCGCCATTTCCGGCGATGCGTTCGACAGCAACGGGTACACCATTACCATCGACGGCACCTCGCCCAAGATCACGATGAATTATCCGCATCCGGACAGCGCCAATGAAACCCGGATCACGGCCGCCGTCGCGCAGGATATTCAGGACAGCTACACGTTCGAGGCCGGCAACGTCCCGCCTTCCGTGAATCCATTGCATATCAGCGTGAGCGAGGTAGTGGACTCCATCCTGGTCACGCACGGCGACAGCACGATGGGGTTCGGCAAGTTTCTCGACACGCTTGATGTGGATGGCGATGGCAATAGAAATGAAGAATTGCCCCCGACGGGCGCCGATTCTTCGGCCGTACTCGCGCTCGACGAAGGCTTCATGTATACGGCCGCCGGCGGGACCCTGGGTGACCTGACGGTCAAAGTATGGGACACCTTCGGAAACGAAGCCGAGTTGGTCAATGACGCGATCGTGCACGACGGCGTCAAGCCCGCGATCAACAACCTGTTCCCCGCGGCCGCGACCGCGCCCAAGAACGCGGATAACGACGACGAGCCCACCATCAACCTGGCCACCAAGGACCCGGCCTTCCAGATCGACGAGGAATTGGATTCGCTGGCCGTCCGGTACACCGAGGTGGGCGGCTCCAAGCAGATCCGCCAGGGCTTCGGTCCGGGCAACATCCGTCTGGAGACCACGGGCAGTCTGGTCACGTGGCCGGTGGAAGATACCACGTTCGCGGAGCGCCAGCGTTATGAACTGGAGGTCCTGGCCATCGACCTGGCGGGCAACGCCAGCGTGGCGAAGAGCGGGAACCTCACGTTCACCAAGGGCTTCGGCAATCCGGACGCGGATATGTTCAAGATCGTAGCGGCGCCCGAAGAGACACAGGTCGCCGGCGTGGATATCACGTTGACGATGTCGGTGCTGGATACAACGTTGACGCGTGAAGAGGGAACGGACGTTCGCGCGGTCACCTATCACACCCCGTCCGCGGTTGCGGTGATCGTTTCCGGCGATCAGGCCGACGCGCTTGAAGGCGTGAGCTTCAGTGGCACGGGTGTTGAGTCCGCGCCCGCGTTCGTGCTTCCCGCCGAGTTGGCAGCCTTGGGAATGGTGGCCAAAGCCGCTACTCTGGACGGCGACGGCTGGCACGCGGGACAGCGTGAGGTCAAGGTCAAGTCCACGAAACCGCTCACCGGCGCAACGATTATGGCGGCGGAGGGCGCCTTTGACCCGGCCACCGGTGATTTCACGCTGCGCATCAGCGGTCAGGCCGAGAATACGATCACGGTCGAGGTCGCTGAGTTCTCCGCGTTCACGGTAACGGCCAGAGAAGGGCAGATTACCGGCAGCAACGTGGCCGGCGCCTTTACGGTGAACGTGTTGCCGGTGGACCAGTTCGGCAACGCAAGTACGAAGCAGACCAATGCGGTCGGCGCCGATACGTGGACGTCGGTTGGCGTAAACTTCAGTTCCAATAACAGCGCGGTATCGGTGCCTTCCGGTCAGCAGTCGGTCGCTGCCGGCGGTACGGACTTCGGCGCCGTGGCTTCCAATATCAGCGGCAGCGCAACTATCACCGTCCGTACGGTTGACGATATCACGACCAACGCGGGTACGGATGATGAAGCGACGGCCGCGCTGACGGGTAGCGTAACGGTCAACATCGTAACTGACGACGGCGACGGACCCGATCCGGGTGCGCCTGCCGCGGTTGCCAACGTCGTGGTGCAGGACTACAAGGGCGCTGACGGCAGTGGCGACCAGGGCGGTATCGTGGTCGTGAGCTTTCCGAATTCGTCGCAGCACGACGCCGTGTCGGCCTACCAGATCAGCAGGGAGATGGACTCCACCACGGGCGTTGATGACGAAGGCAACGTGGTTGAGCTCGACGAGCCCGTGAAGAAGTGGGTGCCCTGGACGAGCGTCAGCTTCGCGGCCGACGCCGGTGACGAGTTGGGCGACCCGGGCGGCGATATGCAGACCGTGATCGTCCCTGCAATCGACAATGTGGCCACCAACTGGGGCGTTACGGCGGTCAACAACGCCGGCGAATCCGGACAGACCACGGCCAGCAAGCGCGTGTTCACGAAGGAGAGCATCCAGCAGACGCTGCAGTTGCTGGGTATGGCGCCTGAGGCGGAGCTTCTGACGGACGAGGAGCTGAGCAATCAGTTCAACGCGCCTGAAGACTATGTCAAGTCCGTGATCGGCGATCAGAAGAACGTGATCTTCGCGCCGGTGAATCCGGACCTGAGCGCGCTGGTGGGCAGCGCGGCCGTTCCGTCCAACATCCGGACCGACGGCCACGCCATAGCGGGCAATCTGCTTTCGTCCGCCCGCACGGTCACCGAGGAGCCGGTTGCAGCCACTGACGACATCGCTCCCGCCGCGGTTACGGATGCTTCCGGCGACGGCACCGGCGGTGTGGTGCTGCGCTGGACGGCTTCGGCGAATGACGGCGTGGTAGGCTCCATTCCGTATCGGGGCTATAACATTCCAATTCTGGGTGTGAAGGGCTACAAGGTGATGCGAGGCACGTCTGCCGACGACCTCGAGATGGTCGCCACGCTGGCCCCGGGATCCACCCAGTTCAGCGATGACAACCTGCCGGAAGGCGTCAGTTCGCTGGTGTATCGCGTCGACGCGTATGACGACAACAACGTGGCGATGAGCGATCTGATCACGGTCGATAACATTGCAATCCGTATGTCCTTCGAGGACGCCAACGGCGATCCGGTTTACCTGATGGTGCTGCCGTCGCAGGGTGGCGATCTCGAGATGAACTTCGAAGACTTCATCGCCTTCGCGGCAGCCTTCAACAGCCAGAAGGGCAATGCCAACTACAATCCGCAGGCCGACGTCGATGATGACGGCACCGTGGACTTTTCCGACTTCATAACGGCGGCCGCGTCGTTCGGCCGCACGGCGGTGGTGCCTGCCGGCAGCAAGCTGGCGGTGGTTCCGCAGCGTCCGGGTGTGAACGCCGATACGGAGATGACGCTCGAACTGGCCAGCGATAAGGTGCTGGTTGGTGAGACGATTTCGTTGACGGTTTCCATGGCCAACGCCAGGCAGTTGAACGGCTTCGGTCTGGAGTTGGTGTATGACCCGGACAAGTTCGAGTTTGTCAGCGCCGTACCCGCCGAAAACGATCTGCTGAAGTCCGAAGGTGGCGAGACGCCGCTGTTCAAGAACTGGCCGGAAGAGGGCCGGGTCTCGGTGGTCAACGCCATTGTTGAGTCGGGATCGGTGGACGGCGAAGGTGAACTGGTGACCTTCACGTTCAAGGTTCTGAGGGAGTTCGAAGACAATGCCCGCTTCGAGATCGCACAGGGCGTGGTGTTCGATCCTGACAAGCTGCAGAACCCGGTGGTGACGCTTGGCGCGCTGGACGTGCAGAGCACACCCACCGAGTTCGCGCTGCACCAGAACTTCCCGAACCCGTTCAACCCGCAAACCAACATTCCTTACGACCTGGCTGAAAGCGGGGACGTGGTCCTCCGGATCTACAACCTGCTGGGTCAGGAAGTGCGGACGCTGGTGCGCGAGCGCCAGACGCCCGGCCGCTACACGGTTCAGTGGAGCGGAATGGATGACCGCGGAGTATCGGTTTCGAGTGGAATTTACTTCTATCAGGTCTCGGTTGCCGGTAAGTTCCAGGATGCCAAGCGGTTGATGTTGCTCAAGTAGTCAGGAAGGGTATGGGAGGTCCCACGGGATCTCCCATACTTCACGTTTTCCTTCTGGAGCGAGCACTGAATTCTGGAGCGAAACACACACACCGACAAGGAGAGGCGAGATGTATAGAGTTAAACCGATTCTGAGCTTCGTTACGGTTGCCGCTTTTCTTGTGGCCGTTGTTGCAAGCGGAGCCGATGCGGGCGCCCTGAAGGACAAGAAGCTGCTGGTGGACACCGTGTTCAATATGGTTGAGGACAACGACGACAAAGTGAATGAGGGCGTGAATACGATCGCGCCGTCGATGTCCATGGCCGGCGACACGATCAAGGTGGAACTGTTTATTGAGGAAGGCGGCGGCAACGACATTATTGGAGGTACGGTCGCGTTCTCCGATAGCAATATGGATATGATGTTCGACGACTCTTGGAAGGTCGTGGGTGTCGATGGCATCGTTGCCGTACTCGGTGCGGGCGGCATCAGCGACGATTCATTTACGCTTGGCGGGCTTACGCCTGTCACAATTGGAGACAATGGTTACTTCGCCACCGTGAAGATCATGGCCAAGGCCGACATTGCGGACGGCGCGTCCTTCTACGCGAGGCACGCCATTATCGGCACGGCCTCGTTCGAACAGGACAGCCTGGACGTGTCCGAGGCCATCATCACCGTCGAGGCGCCCAAGGGCCCGACAATCATGGGCATGGGCGACGATCTGATGGCGGGGAATATGGTTCAGATTCCCGCCATGGGCGGTAGCGCTTCCGTGACAATCGGGTTGGACAACCTCCCGGCCGACGCGAGCATTTCCTACACGGTAACGACGACGGGCGAAGGTACGCTGAGTGTCCTCGATGAAGACGACATGATGCTTGAGCTCGACGACCATATGATGGTGACCGCAGATAAGATCGTCATTAAGGTGGCCGGCGGGAGCCTGCAGGTGACGGTGAAGGCCACGGTGAACGGCGAAGATACCGTGCCGGTGACGTTTACATTCACGCAGTTGAACCCGGCCGAACTCGCTTCCTTCGACGGAGCGGTGCAGAACGACCGCGTCGTGCTGAACTGGTCCACCGTCTCGCAGACGAACAACGCGGGCTGGCGGATCACGCGCAGCGTGGATGGCGAGACCTTTGAGGCCGTCGGCGATTTCGTACAGGGCGCGGGAACGGCCGATGCCCTGATGAACTACCGTTTTGAAGACAAGAACCTGCCGGGCGTGGAGAAGGTGTACTACCGGCTCGAGCAGGTGGACCTGGACGGCTCGATCTCGCAGTCGAACGTCATCGAGGTGCTTCTGGGCGCCCGGATGCCGTTGCCCACGGAGTTTGCGGTCAGCGTCTATCCGAACCCGTTCAACCCCAGCACCACGATTTCCTACGATCTGCCCGAAGGCGCTCCGGTTTCGGTCATTATCTACGACGTGCTGGGCCAGCAGGTGCGGCGCCTGATTTCGCAATTCAACTCGGCCGGTCGCTACTCGGTCCAGTGGGACGCGCGCGATAATCAGGGCAGGGGCGTTGCAAGCGGCGTTTACATTGCCAGGGTCGACGCCGGAACCACCACGCTGTCCCAGAAGATGCTGCTGCTCAAGTAATCGCAGCCGCGCAGATGGGAGCATCAAGAGAACCGCCGAACTTCTCGTTCGGCGGTTCTTTTTTACATCGCGGGATTTCTCCCCCGGTATCCGGAGCGAAGCCCTCGCTTCCCTTGATCTTCAGGAAGGGTGCCAGGGGGTAGGTCTCGCCTCATCAGTGAATTTCACATCTGGCGACGTTCGCGGCAAAGAACGCGCCGCTCACCAGCAGCCTCGGACGCAAAGACCTCGCGTCCCCTGTTGTTCCGGTAAACCACCGGAAGAACAGGTCACCCGCTGCGCGGGCGGAGGCAGGTTCTCCGTCTTAAGGCGTCCAGCGCAGTTGCATTGGTGATACTGGACGGTTGGCAGGCCGCCCAATTCCCATTAGCGCCTCTGGGGTGAATCACGGAAAAACCGGCCCCTTGCCGAGGGGCGCCTTTCTTTTTGGCCCTTTTTCTTGGGCGCAGCAAGAAAAAGGGCAAGGGAACAGGGGACGTTATGGGGGTGGGGTAGCATTAAGTAGAGGGTAGAAGTCAGAGAATACCTGTCTTGTGAGGTTTCTTTTCCTGCCGGAGCCAACAGGAAAAAGATAACGGGCAAGGATTTCTTCTACGGGCTCACGTCTTCCCTCTCCCCGATTCTACGGAACGAACGTATCCCATATTCGTTAAAGAGATTAGCCCCTTACGGTTTTCGTCTAAACAGAAGGTGAAAGGGAAAACAGGAGAACCATATGAGAGAGAGAATCATATTTTTCACCGCAATTTTGCCGTTCCTGATCGCGTCCCACGCGTCCGCAGGCGCCTGGACGCAGAAAAGGGGCGACTATTATTTTAAACTCGCGGGCGGATACCTCAATACAACCCAGGATATCGACGCCGCGGGAGATAAGGTCCGGAAGGACGGGGAAGGGGAATTGCGGGACGTGAACTGTACGGCCTATCTGGAGTACGGGATTACAGACGCCTTCACCCTGGTGGCCACGGCCCCGTACAAGAACATGAAGGATACCCGTACGTTCCAGACGGGAACCGCCCTGGAGAGGCGGTGGGGGTTCGGGGACGTGGAGGTCCGGATGCGCCGCCTGCTGTGGAACAGGGACTTCGTGGCATCCGTGGCCGCGGGTGGGAAAATCCCCACCTGGCTCGAAGACGATGAGAGTACGCGGGTGCCGTTGAGCACGAAGAAGGTCGACGGAGACGTGCGCCTTTTGGTTGGAAAGTCCCTCTACCCGTTTCCCGGCTACTTTACCGGGGAGGTGGGGTACCGGTTGCGCGGGGGGACGTTCAGCAACGAATGGTTCTACACGCTCGAGGGCGGTGTTACGTACGATCGGGTCCTGATCAAAGGCTTCATTTCCGGCATCCGGACGTTCGGCAACTGCGAACCGGGAGATGAAGTGGGTCTCATTGGCGACCAGAACATCCTGAAGATCTCCCCGGGAATCATCTACAGGGTGACCCCGCGGGTGGAAGTGAGCATGGACCTGATCCATATCGCATCGGGATGCAACACCACGGCGGGCAATACCTTCTTCGTCGGCGTGGCCCTGAAGCGATAGAAGCTCTTTTCAAACAACCCCCTTATTGTTCTTTTGTGCTTTTTGTGCCTTTTGCGGCCAATTGAACGGGCGTCTTTTTTCGAATTGAGGATTGTCGATAACGCATGGTTGAAAAGAGGAGGATTTTATCGATGGCAAATATTGTGATTCCAAAGGGATGGGAAATGCCGGAGGGGGAGGCCACGTCTGAAGACGTGTACGTGAACCGGCGGAAATTCCTGAAGGCAGCGGGCGCGTTCGGCGCGGCGGGCATGCTGGCGGGGTGCGGGAGCGAGCGGGTGTTCGAGCCGTTCGAGCCGGAACCGCGCACCACCGACCCGGATACGGACAAGGAAGAAGAGGAGGAAGAAGAGGAGGAGGAAGAGGAAGAAGAAGAAGAGATCAAGCCGGCGTACCCGGCGCAGACGAATCCGAAATTCTCGGAGCTGGACCGCAACCTGACGAATGAGGAGATTGCCGGCGGATACAACAACTATTACGAGTTCACCCGCGGGAAGACCGGAGTTCTGGAGAAGGCGGAGAAGTTCGTGATCAATCCGTGGACACTGGAGGTCAAGGGGTTGGTCGGCAATCCGCTCACGCTGGATTATGACGCGCTGCACCGTAAATTCCCGCTGGAAGAGCGGCTCTACCGCCTGCGCTGCGTGGAGGCGTGGTCCATGGCCATCCCCTGGACGGGATTCCCGATGAAGGCGTTGATCGACGCCGTGGAGCCGCAAGCGGGCGCCACACACGTCAAGTTCAACACGTTCATCAATCCCGACCAGGCGCCCGGGCAGTTTGACCGCCCCCAGTGGCCGTGGCCCTACCAGGAAGGGCTCCGAATGGATGAAGCGATGAACGAGCTTACGTTCGTCGCCACGGGCATCTACGGCCACGAACTGCCGAAGCAGCACGGTGCGCCGGTCCGGCTCGTCATCCCCTGGAAATACGGATTCAAGAGCGCGAAATCGATCGTGTCCATCGAGTTCGTGGCGGAACAGCCGCCAACGTTCTGGAACGAACTCGTCCCGAGAGAGTATGGATTCCTGGCCAACGTGGAGCCGCAGGTCCCGCATCCGCGCTGGTCCCAGGCCACGGAGCGGTTCATCACAACCGACGCGTCGAAGCCGCTCGTGCGTCCCACGCTTCTGTACAACGGGTACCAGGAATTCGTGCAGGATATGTATGGCTGAGGCGGGGATTTCCGGCGGGATTTGAAATGATCATCGACGTCAACGCGTGGGTGGGGCACTGGCCGTTCCGGCAATTGCGCCACAATACGGTGCAGGGCATGCTGAGGTTGATGGACCGCAGCGGCATCGACCGGGCGGTGGTGGCCTCAATCCACGGGGTGTTCTACAGGAACGCCCATTCGGCCAACGAGGAACTCGCCGCACAGGTGCTGCGCCACCGGGACCGGCTGATCCCTTTCGCCACGCTGAATCCGTCCTACGCGGGGTGGGAGGAGGACCTGCGCCGGTGCGCCGAAGACCTGGAGCTGTGCGGGATTCGTCTATATCCGCAATATCACGGGTATGAACTGGATTCCGAAGCGGCGCTGGACTTTCTGGATGCTGTTGCGGACCTGGGCTGGCCCGTTCAGGTGCCAATGCGAATTGTGGACCGGCGACAGCGGCATCCCCTGGATCTGGCCGATGACCTGAAGCCGGCGACCTTTCGCCGGCTTTTTAATTTGCGGCCCCACGTCCGCTGGATGATTCTGAACGGCGCCGGCTTCACCGGGCGCATACTGCCCCCGGATGTACGCTTTCTGGTGGACATCTCCCGGCTCACCGCGGTATTGGAGCGCAGCATCCAGGAACTGACGCAGGCATGGGGCATCGAGCGCCTGGCCTTCGGCTCGGGCATGCCGTTCAATACCCCCGCACCCGCATTGCTGAAACTGCAGATCCTGGACGCGCCCGACGAGGTCAGGGAAGCCATCGCCTGGCGCAACGCGCACACCATGCTCCGCTGCGGGGGAGCGGAACCACGAAAATAGACCTCACCCCCGGCCCTCTCGGAAAAGGCTGTCAGCCATCAGCTCTCAGCAGTCAGCTAAGAGCGAAATCAAAATCGAAATCCGCCTCCCCGCAGACCTCTCCTCCGGCCCCTCGCAGAACCTATCCCGCCTGCCTGGCGGCAGGCACCCTTTCCTGAAGGAAAGGGAAAAGCGGGTCACGAA
>JAGWBX010000086.1:0-6733 GCA_021295655.1 Candidatus Latescibacterota bacterium | reverse complement strand
GTTCGCGGCAAAGAACGCGCCGCTCACCAGCAGCCTCGGACGCAAAGACCTCGCGTCCCCTGTTGTTCCGGTAAACCACTGGAACAACAGGTCACCCGCTGCGCGGGCGGAGGCAGGTTCTCCGTCCTAAGGCGTCCAGCTCAATTGCACCGGTACTGCAGAAAGGTCGGCAGGCCGCCAGATCCCGGTTCTACCATCGAGGTGATTCACGGAAAAACCGGCCCACCGCCGAGGGGCGCCCTTCTTTTTCGCCCTTTTTCTTGGGCGATTCAAGAAAAAGGGCAAGGAAAAGGGGGACGTTATGGGGGTTGGGTGGGTTAGATTGTCAGTTATTGTCCGAAGGCTTTGGCAAAGATCACAAAATCCCCAAACCCGATGTTCCCGTTGCCGTCCAGATCGTACCTCGGATCGAAGTCCGCATCCGCGGACGTGCTGCCGAAGGCTTCCGCAAAGGCGATGAAGTCGGCGAAGCCCACCGTTCCATCGCCGTTGAAGTCTGGCGATGGCGCCGCCTCGATGGAAACCGGCTCGAATCTCCTGAATCCCCCCGTGCGCTCCCCGTTTCTCCACAGCCACACATCCACCGTATAGGTGTCCGAAACCTGCTGCTCGCGCGAGAAAGCAATGTCCGTGCTGAATTGCCCGTTCACAACCGGCGCGACGAAACGCGTGTCCGACAATCCCCAGGGCGCTTCCGTATCCCCGGCAAACGTGGAGAACGTGAATTCGATCTGGGATACGGACGGATCGGATATGGCGCCGTCAATCCGCACCGGAACGCCGATGCGGTATTCAACGGGCATCGGCGCGTCGAGCTGGATCCCTTCGAAGAAATCCACGGGAATCAGGACCGGTCCTTCTCCCTGCTTCACAACGAAGGGGCTGAATGAATCCTGTGGAAGCACGTAGCTGGTATTGCCCCGTTGCCTGTTGATCGACAGCTGATGAACGCCGGACTGGGCGTGCGTGAAGAGGACCGTCTTGCTGAATTGCCCATTGATCACGGGCGCCTCGAAGTGTACGGACCGGTCGATATCCTCGTGCCAGAAACTGAAAGTGATTGCAGTCAGCGATGGATCCGATGCGGCGCCGGAAATCCGGATCGGCTGTCCCGTGCGCACTTCAACGGGGATGGGCGCGGAGAAGACAATGTCAGTGAAGAAACCGGCGGGGATCGGAGACGTCTCCGGCCCTTCCGCGATTGTGAAGGCGCCGAAAGTACCGGCGGGATCGGAGTCCGGCTGTGCCTCCCGCCTGGTTCGGACCTGCAGCCGGTAGTCGCCCGCCTGCTCGTGTGAGAAGAAGAACGTATGGGTGAATTTTCCGTTACGCACCGTAACGACGTACCGGTTCTCGGTGCTGTAATCCTTGAGCAGGAGCACAAACTCGATTTCGGATATCGAAGGGTCGGAAACCGCGCCTGAAAAACGAATCGGCTTGTAGGACAGAAAGGGTCCGGAAACCGATGCATCCAGCGTAATGCCCGTGAAGAAATGGGTGGGAATCGAGATCCCGGATCGGTCGCCGGGCGGAACAGGGATAAGGAACGCCCCGGGAGCACCCTCGGCGTCGGTCTGAATCCAGATTGTGCTGTTCCCGTCGTACGACAACCGCAGAAAGGCCGCGGCCATGGGCTGAACGCTTCCCTGTGCGGGAGAGGTTTCGGGTGTGAGGAGGATTTCATCCGGACGGGGAAAGCGGCGCGCGCCGTTTGTCGTGTCCGCCAGAAAGGGCGTGGTATAGTCGAGCGCGGCGTTGAGCCCCGATCCGCTCAGAAACAGCCGCGACAGATACCTCTCGTAGATGTCGGTGATGCGGCCGCCGGTGGCTTCCTTGACGTTGCGCAGGCCGCTCCGGTTCGTCTGAACCAGGCGCGGGAGGATTCCCATGCCATAGTCTTCAATGAGGCTCCGGACGAACAGATAAGCGGCGCCCCGAACAGCCGTATTGTCCACGGACCCGCGCAGCGGGGTTCGGCTGGGGTTGGCGAGGAAGCGTTCGATATTCTGTCGGTTGTGCGCCTCGTGGTCGCCAATCAGGTCTTCGCAGACGTGCGACAGCCCTTCGTTGAGCCAGTTTTCCTCGGCCGGCCCGTTGCGGATGAGCACGTGCTGGTGGAAGCTGAAGAGATGTTGAAATTCATGGGCGAGCACGGCATCGTTGACCTCCGGATCGTTGAATGGATTGATATAGAGCAGGTTGGTCAGGTTGCCGTTGCCGCCCTGGTTCACGGGCAGGACTGACGCGGCGCTGAAGAATCCGCGTACCTTTGTGGTTTCGTCACCCACTTCGTCAACGAGGTTGGTGTAGAGCAGGTAAACCCTCCCGATATCCTCCGTGCCTGGATCGCGTACGAGCGCCGAGGTGACAAGGGGATGGATCACGGTGCTGAAACGGCCGACGTCGGCCTGGATCCGTGACCTGCTGACGCGGCCCGTGTCGGCCACGTCCACGTAGGCGTTCGCCCGGGCACCGCCCACGATGAGCGCCGCGGTAATGGTCGTATCGGTCACGTTTCCCAATGCGGAAAACACGAACCGGCGGGTGGTGAACTGTTGCGGCGCGATTTTCGTCGCCGGAGGGCGGTATCCGCCGCTGAGTCGTACGCGGCGCGCGAGTGCCTGCTCCTGTCGTCGAAGCTGCGCTTCCAGACCGCCGCCCGAATGAGACGACACCCTCGCGCCCGGACTGCGAACGCTCACGGAAGTGGCGTCGCTCGAGATGCTGAAAGCAGAGAACGCGTACTCCGGATTCTCCTTGAGATCGGGCGTCGCTTCCGTATTCAGGGAATAGAGGATCAACAGATAGTCCCGGTCGGAAAACTCGAGGGTCAGGAGGGTCGAGGTTCCGATGAGGTTGACCGGTTCCGGTTCGCCGATCCTCTGCGCGGAAAGCGGGTGAACGAAGGTCAACAGCAGGAACAACGAACCGGAAAGAAATCTCATCGTTGGCCGCCCTGTATCCTCATGCGCGCCTCCTGGAAACCGGTATCGATGGCGCGGCGATGGAAACCTGCGATTTTCGGTGGGACCGGTCCCGGACCTCCAGGTCGACGCGCATCGCCACCCGGAAGGCGCAAGGGACCGTCCTGCCGACCATATATGGTTAAAACATTGGCCAACCCTGCGACATTGTCAAGCCATTTTACCAAACTTCATCGGGAAAGTCATTTCAGGAAGGCAGTTGCGAACGGAATGCCGACTCTAATCACAGTCCATCACAGTCCGGGTTGACATTCGAAAAACACCGGGCTATACTTATGCATCAGCGTAGCCTTTACACGATCCAACGACCCATTATCCACCACAGTCTATGGAGGGAACCATGGTCCGGTATCGTTTACTCTACCTGATAATTTCATTTGTCCTGGTCGTTTCTGCGGGCACGGTGTACGCCGAAAAGGTGACACTCAATTTCGTGTATAAATCCGGGCAGTCGAATCTTTACAAGAACTCCTGGACGTTGGAATACTACAGCGGCCGCGCCGACCTGATCGACGACGACAAGACGTCCGGCACGGTCGACGTGCGGACCTATGGAAAGTGGAAGAGCACGGAAGCCGTCACTGCAATCTCAGCGGAAGCCGCAACCGTCACGGCGACAGTTCAGAATGCCGAAAGCACGGTCATGGAGGACCGTGTTCAGATCAGCGAGACCAACTTTCCGTATCTGCTCGACATGTTCAACGGTCGGACGTTTTCGTGGATCGTGTCCCCAACGGGCGACGTGACGGGATTCAAACCCGGTTTCAAGACGTACGAGGTGCGCCGCGAAGCCGCGGTCAGCGATCTGCAGCAGCTCTGGGTACCAGAAATACATCCGGTCCTGCCCAGGAGGGAGGTCGGTTCGGGGGACTCGTGGAACGGGATTCGCCGCCATGAGATTCCAATCCCCACGCTGCAGGATAAAGGCTCGGTGGAGATCAACAGCGTCTACGTCTTGAAGCGGCTGGCGAAGAAGAAGGGCCGCAGGGTCGCTCTCATAGACGAGACCCGGCAGATGCGGTACCGGGGCTGGATATTTTCCAACGCGGTGTCGATTATGGTCGAAGGGACGGGTGAGGGAAAGGGCAAATGGACCATCGACGTGAACCGCGGCATTGTCATCGGGCATGAGATCAATATGTCGTTTAAAGAGGTGGACGTCACCGTGATCCGGGGCAACGTCAAGGTCGAGAACGCGGGCGCCAAGATGAAGTTGACCTTCAAACGCGAAATGGACGATTAGCGAAAAACAGCCGTCAGCGATCAGCAGTAAGCAGTCAGCTAAACCCGGCCCGGACATCTGTCCGCGATATTAGTTTTCGGAAATCCGGGCTTGTTGTAAGGGCGGTTCGCGAATTGCCCGTGTGGTGTGGCGGACGGGGAAAAGCGGGCAACCACAAGGGTTGCCCCTGCGAATGCAAATTGGACGCTGTCGGAAGAGAAGCAGCAGGAAGCAGCTAACAGCCAACGGCCGTCAGCTTGAATCAAAGTCGAAAGGCAAACGGCGGACTCAGGCGAATCCACCAGGATGAACTCCCCGGGCGACTGTCCGTCCGTACGGTGGTGTAGGGAGTGGTTTTTCCGCCAGAAGGCGACCTGCCAGGATGCGATAAAGAAAAAGCGAGAGGACCACACCATATCGCACAGATTTCGTTTCCCCGCCTTTCGTCTTACGGCATTAAGTGGCCAATAGAAATCCACGAAAATACTGGTCTCAGATGCTCCCGCAGCGCTGACAGACCCAGTTCGCAGTCGCCATTTTGATTCCGGAGGTGAGCGCCATTAACGGCCCGGAAGAAGGACCTCGCCAGCGAAAGTCGCCGGATGACTTTCTGCAGGACTACGTGGATATGCAACACACCTTCCGGTCGCTGTCCATTATAGACCAGATACTGATGTCAATGGACGAAAAGGACAAACGGCGTCCCCTGCTCTACCATCTCCGCCGGCAGCTTCAGGAAGACGAAATTACGTTCGAGGAGGCGAGGCGGACCATCGTGGAGATGGAGACCGCGCTCGAGAAGGTGACGGCGCCGGCCAACCGCGTGGGGACGCTTCTGGAATCCCCCCGCGACGGCGTGGCCTACATCAGTGTGGGCGGCTCGGAATATTACGCCAACGTCGATTCACGGCTGGAACCGGAGGCGCTGAAGGTGGGCACGAGGGTACTCGTCAACGACGCGTTCGCCATTGTTGGCGATCTGGGCTTTTCGAGTTCCGGCCAGGTTGCGAAGATATCCGACGTACTCGAAGACGGCCGGTTGCGGGTGGGGCAGGAGCCGGGCGGCCAGATCACGGTGCTATCACGATCCAGCGGCCTCCTGAAGGCGTCTCTGAAGGCGGGCGACGAGGTCCGCGTGGACCCGAATTTCCGCGTGGCGCTGGAACGCATGCCCGAAAAAGAGGCGAAAGAATATTTCCTCGAAGAGATTCCGAACCTGCCTTGGGATAAAATCGGCGGTCAGGAAGAGGCCATCCAGGCCATCAAGGATACGATCGAGATGCCGGCGTTGCATCCGGACCTGTTCTCCAGGTTCCAGTACAGCGTACCCAAGGGGTTCCTGTTGTACGGCCCGCCCGGCTGCGGCAAGACGCTGATCGGCAAGGCAACCGCGTACAACCTTGTCAAGCAGGCCCAGCAGGAGGCCGGTCTGAACCTGAAGGAATGTTTCATGAACGTCAAAGGGCCGGAAATCCTCAATATGTGGCTGGGCGAGTCCGAACGCCAGATTCGGGAGATCTTCTCCCGGGCGCGGGCAAAGCGCAAGGAGGGTTACCTGCCCGTGGTGTTCATCGACGAAGCGGAATCGGTTCTCGGCACCCGCCGCGCCATGCGGTCGCACAGCATTTCGAATACCGTCGTACCGATGTTCTGTTCGGAAATGGACGGCATTGAGTCGTTGCAGGACGTGGTGATCATACTGGCGTCCAACCGCCCCGACCTGATCGATCCCGCCATTTTGCGGCCGGGAAGGATCGACAGGAAAATCAAGGTGAAGCGTCCGGATCGGCATGGTGCGCTCGACATCCTCAAGATCTATCTGTCGCCCGGTCTCCCGATCGACCGGAAGACGATGGAAGCACACGGCGGGGACGGCGTCGCGGCCGTGAACGCGCTCGTGGCGCGCACGGCGGAAGAGATTTTTTCAAAACGGGACCATACGAGATTTCTGGAAGTGACCCTCCGAAGCGGGCGGAAGGACGTCCTCCGCCGGGGCGACCTGGCCAGCGGGGCAATCATGGAATCCATTGTGAGGCGGGCGAAAGAGATGGCCATCCGCCGGTCCATCGCATCCGGGGTAGTGGAGGGTATTTCCCAGGACGACCTGCTCCAGGCAGTCGAGACCGAATACACGGAGAACGAGATCTTCCCGCCTACGGACAACACGGAGGACTGGCTCAAGCTGCTCGATTACGATCCCGAAAACGTCGTGCGTGCTTCGCCCATTCGTCCCGGGCGGGAATCGAACCGGCGGGGGAATCGGATCGTTTAGCGAATAACCGCGCCGCTCCCCTCGGCCCTCTCTCCCGGCCCCTCGCAGAACCTGTCCCGCCTGCTTGGCGGCAGGCGCCCTTTCCTGAAGGAAAGGGAAAAGCGGGTCACGAAACAGGATCCCGGTTCCCGCTTCCTTCAGGAAGGGGGTCAGGGGGTAGGTTTCGCCCCATCAGTGAATTTCACACGTGGCGACCGGGGGTATGGGGGGTTTTTCCGTGCAAATCCGTACATCTCCGGAGACAAGGAATGGCTG
>JAGWBX010000085.1 GCA_021295655.1 Candidatus Latescibacterota bacterium | reverse complement strand
AGGATGGAATGGCTATCCATGTTTTCGCGATAGGACCTCTTGAGGTGTCTTTGGAATAGTTCCTCGACGATTCTCTTAGGCGGTCTGTCCTGATTCTGTTCTTCCGGAGGTCGCCGCCATCCGCTGGGACTGTTCGACAACTTCAGTCGAGACTGAAGTTGACCGGTCGCCGCGAGGAGCAGCACTTCCATGTCATGTTTCATGGCGTTGCGTGAAATCTAGCAATATGACCTTCAATTTCCTTTCGACTCATGCTGGTCTTTTCCAATTCACGCCGTACAAGCCAGTTTTGCACAATCTGAAATTCCTCCAAATTCCGATGTCTGTAATTGTCGGAAATGCCCCGGTTCGGATAAAGGTCTGGCAAGCCAACCACAAGATCGCACGGATCGTTCTTCAGTTTTTCGGTCGCTCGCGGGCCGATCTTTCTCAGGTATTTGTGCTTGTTATCGAGAGGAATTGGTTGAATCCCCCAGCCCTTCCTTATCAGTTTTTGCTTCCAACCGCCGTACAAAGCGTCAAGTGCGGAAACGTCTGACCTTCCTTCAACAAAGACCCAAACCTCCATGCACCGGCCTCCAGTTCACCGGAACGGTGGAGGTCGCCCAAGGTGTCTTCGGTAACGTTATTAAGCATCTCCACAAGCGTCTTGCGGTTCGCCGGACGGTGCCATGATACCTTTGCATCGTCTTCGTTACGTGCCATCACGGCAACATCGGCAATATCGAAGCAGTTAAGCAGGTCCGGGCTGTGCGTCGTCACAAGCACCTGCGTGCGTTCTGCCGCTGTCTTGATCATTTCGGCGACAACCGGCAACACAGCGGGGTGCAAGCCCAGTTCAGGTTCGTCTATTGCTACCAGTGGGGGAGCTGCCGGATTCAATAGCGCTGCCGCCAGGCAGAGGAATCGGAGCATGCCGTCCGAAAGGTCCATCGGATACTTTGGTCGGGACATTCCCTTCTCCCGCACTCCAACGAGCACTTGCGGCGCACCGTAGGTTGTCTCACAATGGATGTCTTCAAATGCGGGGTATGCCGTCCGAAGAAAATCGCGCAACTCATCTGCAGTTGACCGGTATTTAAATCGATTTAGTACTTCGTGCAGTACTGTACCTAGGTTGTCGCCATTGGCCGACAAAGTTGAAACCGGCACGATATCGGCGGCCTTTGTGCGAAGCGAGGAAGACCGTGTGACATCGAAGCCCGGGTAGAACGCCATATTTGCCAACAAAAAGCGTGCCGAAGAAGGTTCGGGAAACTCGTTAAAGAACCTAATCTGTGACAGCAGCAAGGCGGCTTCCTGTTGCGTGGCCTGCGGCGAGCCGATCGGATCGACAGATTCCGGCGAACCGGACTCGCGGACGACATCAGCTTCGGATTGCATTTCATCGAAGGAGACCAATTGACGCTGTTTTTTGTCGAATATTTGTCGTCGATAAGGGGTCACCTCGAGAAACTTGAGGGGATTGGAATAGCCCCTTCTTGGCGATTGTGTTCTGAGAACTTCGTATTGCGGGTGTATCTGGCCATGTGGATCGGCTTCCAGAGTCACTTCGTACACTAGAGATTCTCCAACTTTCAATGGCAAAACATCCCATGCGTCAGGATTGCGAAAAGTGGCTCTCCAAGTCAGTTGCTTGTTCGCGTTCCCCGAAGAAAGCATGGACGCTGCCCCATAGTGCCATCCAATTGCTGTATTCAGTGGGACCTCACAACATTCCGAGATCAGTTGGAGGCAATCAATCAATGTACTCTTGCCGACCGAGTTCGCACCAATCACGACCGTGAGCGGCGTGAAATCCGCCTTAAACTCGTCAAGTAGCCGGTAGCCCCCGATCTCAATTTCAGTAATCATGGGAAAAGGCCTTTCGTTTCAATTGGCAACGCCGTTACCAGATGCGGTTCCGGCTGACGAGTACCTTGTGGAAGAGCGTGAGATCCGCGTCGCGACCGTAATCGCGCACTTAATGGAATAAATCAAAGGACAACAACTTACAATTAATGCCCCTTTCACGCACTGTCAAGGGCCATTAGACCGGCGAGGATCGTTCCAATGAGTTTGCGTTCTCGGCAGGTCTGCCGAAGAAGCCTGCCAGGGTGGTGGCGTCCGGTATCGTCAGATCCATTCTGGGCAAGCCTTTGAACGTGATTTGCACAAAGATAAGCTGGAGATGCAGCTACGTTGTAGCGATATTCCTACTCCACCGCGTACAGCCGGTTACGCGACGGCAGGCTGACGATCCTGGAGTAGTGGTGGACTTTCAGATCGGGATTCTCGGGATCCACGGCAGTGGGCGTTTCGATCACAAAGTTGGCAAAGTGAGGGGTATTGAAGGCCACGAAGGCGAGCGACAGGCAGTCGACGAGCCGTTCGGGCCTTTCTGAGAGATCAGGAAAGGCGATCGGACCCGTATCGACCTGGTAGCGGTTGTCCTCGCGGCGGGTATTCATCGTCTTCACCGGACATTCGATCAGGGCGCTGAGTCCGTTATTATCGTCTCGGATCTCCGTCTGCGAGACCAGCGGCGCGAAGCGATACGTTTCCTCGCGGATGGACGCGTTCGAATGCAGTTCGCGAACGCTCGCGCCCTCAACAAGGTGGAGGTTGTACCCGCCGAACATCTCCGCGTACGGCCGCGTTTCCCGATAGCGGTCGGTCAGACGGGCCGGACGCCGGAAGATGAGTCCATACTTCAGGCTGAAAATCGGGAGGTAGTCGTAGTTGTCCTTCTGGAACAGGTCCTTCTCGTGGAACGTGTTCTCGCTCTTGCACGAGGCCGTCTGATAGAATTCCTCACAGGTCCCCGTCCTTTCGTCCACGAGGCGGGTGCGCGACTCGATCCAGAAGCGCACCTCGTTCGCACTCCCCTTCCCAATCAGGAACGAACGTCCGAAGTCCAGCGGGGTCATTTCAATCCGTGAGTCGTAATCCATATCCCACGCTCCAGAATACGTAACGTTTCGCCAAAGGAAACTGATCGACACAGCACTCAGCCTGCGCAATGATCGAATGACGAACGCGGCAGGCCGTGACGTATCGGCCCATGGGGTCAATCTTCGAGGGGCAGCTCGATCGCTTCGCCTGCCCGGGAGGACCGGTAGGCGGCCAGGGCGATCTCCACGGCCGCGCGACCGTCTTCACCACTGACCGGAGGCGGGGTGTCGTTAACGATACAGGCGATAAAGTCCCTCACCTCATCGGCAAACGCCTTCTGCCGCGGGTCCGCCACCGAAGCGTGGTCGTACACCGTCTCCCACTCCGACGCGCCATCGCGGACGACCTTGACTTTATTGTACGGGTCCACCTCCATCAGACCCTTGTCCCCAACGAGTTCGGCGGCGCAACTGAAGCCCTTCCAGCCCGGAGGAGGGAGCGCTTCCGAGTAGACGAGGTGGGCGCTGCCGCCGTTCCGGAAGCCAATCATCACCATGTTGGACGTGATGTCGCCGGGCACCTCGGTGCGTAGCGAGTAGGACCGTGCGAACACATACTCCGCTTCGCTTTGGAACCACCAGCGCAGCCTGTCGATGTTGTGTACCCCCCACGCGATCAGGCCGCCCGGGCCATAGAGGTCCAGGTCCGTGAACCACGCACGGCGGGGATCGGGCCTGCGGTAGCCGGGCGTGGCCAGCGTATCCCTGCACATGAGCAGCCGCCCGATCGCGCCTTCGTCCAGCAGGCGCCTGGATATGGCGTCGCCCTCCCAGTACCGGTGGCTCTGCGCGACCATGAGTTTTCGGCCGGCGCGTTCCGCAGCCCGGATGATGGCGTCACACTTCTCCAGGGTGAGTTCCAGTGGCTTTTCCA
Source organism: Candidatus Latescibacterota bacterium (assembly GCA_021295655.1). Lineage (GTDB taxonomy): Bacteria > Latescibacterota > UBA2968 > UBA2968 > JAAXHE01. The sequence continues at coordinate 4,236 of JAGWBX010000085.1, read as the reverse complement.
CGAGGACGTGTTTACCCGCGTCGAGGGCGGAAATGGCGTGATGGGCGTGAAGGGCGTGGGGCGTCGTTACGATAACGGCGTGGATATCGTCCCTGGAAACGAGAGATTCCAGGCTATCTTCATCGTCCAGACCGTACTCGTCGGCGAGGCCGGGGCCGACGTCGGGCAGATTGGCCGGATCGTTCACGGCAACGGCTTCTCCCAGCGTCACATCCTTGAGGGCGTCGATGTGCGTACGCCCCATTTTGCCCGCACCGACGATGCCAACCCGCACGCGTTCCATAGGTATCCTCTCAAATGTAAGGACGGTTTCTCAGTTCACGTCCAGTGACCTGGTGTATCCTGGTAATCAGAAGTCAAATCACCTTTATCTACTTGCATTTATTCGGTTTTACTTTCCCGAAGAAGTTACGAATCAAGGTAAATTCACATCAGGCGTTTGCGCTTGGCCAGGTAGTTGAACAGCACGGTATCGAACGGCCGGGCGGTGTCCAGCAGGACGTAGTCGATGAGACTTTCACGGCATTCGCGGCCGAATCGCCCGGTGAGGGCGTCCATGTGCTCACTGTAATCGGAGGCGACATGCCAGGGTTCGGTGGTGACGGCGGCGCCGGTTTCCAGGTCCACAAATCGAGTTTCGCGACCGAAATCGAGGTCGCGTTCCCTTGGGTCCAGGATGTGGAAGACGATAACTTCGTGCTTGCGGTGGCGGAAGTGTTTCAGGCCGGAAAGCAGAGTACGGGGGTCGTCCATCAGGTCGGACAGCACCACGATGAGACCGCGGCGCACAATGCGTTCGGCAAGGCTGTGGAAGGATGCCGCCAGGTCGGTGTCTTCGCCCTCGGGGCTGGTATTCCGCAGCGTTTCGAGCAGGGCGTGGAGATGCGTCCCCGCGGACCTCGGCGGCAGGTAGGATCGGATGCCCCGGTCGAAGGATACCAGGCCGACGGCGTCGCGCTGGCGCAACATCAGGTACGACAAAGCGGCAGCGGTATAAGAAGCGTACTGGAACTTGGTGACGGAATTCGAGCCATAGGCCATCGACGCGCTGGCATCCAGCAGGATATAGGCCTTGAGATTGGTTTCTTCCTCGTATTGCTTTACGTAAAGCCTGTCGGTTTTGCCATAGACCTTCCAGTCGACGTTTCGCGGCGGATCGCCCGGTATGTACTGGCGATATTCGGAAAACTCAACCGAGAATCCGTGGTAAGGACTCTGGTGCAGGCCCGTAATGAAACCCTCGACCACGAGCCGGGCGACCAGGTCGAGGCCGGACAGGCGGGCGACAACTTCGGGCTGGAGATAGGTGCGGAAATCGGGCATCGGCGCTGGGAATTGAGAGATCAGGCGGTGTCTTCGAGAAGGCGTTGCACGAGTTCGAGCGGCGTGACCCCCTCCGCCTCGGCGTTGAAACTGGTGACGATGCGATGGCGAAGTACCGGAACGCCGACAAACTTGACGTCTTCAACCGCGGCGGCGTACCGTCCCGCCAGGATCGCACGGGCCTTGGCGCCCAGAACAAGGAACTGAGAGGCGCGTGGACCCGCGCCCCAGTTGACCATGCGGGAGACGAAATCCGGCGCGCCATCGGCTCCGGGCCGGGTCCTCCGGGCGAGGCCGACGGCATAGTCGATCACATAGTCGGCCACCGGAACCTTTCGGATAAGCTGCTGCAGTTCGACGATTTCCCGTGCGTCGAATACCGGCTCGATTTCCGCTGCATAGGCGCTGGTTGTGGTACGAACGATTTGTTTCTCTTCTTCTTCCGTGGGATAGTCGATCCACAGGTTGAAAATGAACCTGTCGAGCTGCGCTTCAGGCAGCGGATACGTGCCTTCCTGCTCGATCGGGTTCTGCGTTGCCAGCACAAAAAAGGGTTCTTCGAGGCGAAACGTGTCGCCGCCCGCGGTGACTTCGTGTTCCTGCATCGCCTGCAGCAGGGCAGCCTGAGTCTTCGGCGGGGTACGGTTGACCTCATCCGCCAGAATGATGTTCGCAAAGAGCGGACCCTTTACGAAACGGAAGGTCTTGTGGCCCGTGCTCTGGTCTTCTTCGAGTACTTCGGTACCGGTGATATCCGAGGGCATCAGGTCGGGCGTGAACTGAATGCGGCTGAAGCCGAGGTTGAGCGCCCTGGCGAGGGTGCTGATGAGAAGCGTTTTCGCCAACCCGGGAACCCCGACGAGCAGGCAGTGTCCGCCGCACAGAAGCGCGATGAGCAACTGGTCCACGATCTCGTTCTGACCCACGATAATCTTTCCGATTTCGTCCCTGATACGGGTGTGGGCGGTTTTCAGTCTTTCAACGGCTTCGAGGTCGTCTGGGCGTTTTTCGGGCATGGTCGGGCGTTCCTCCGCGGCGTGGTCGTGGCCGTTTCTGGCGATGCTCCCGGATGCCGGATGAGGGACGCCGGGGTCGCGTTCAGGTTTTACGTTTCTGTTTCCTGGCCGCCGGGAACAGGATGTTATTCAAAATGAGCCGATATCCGGGCGAGTTCCTGCGCAGCGCGAGTTGCGTGGGCGGATCACCTACGAAGTGGCGATAGTCTTCCGGGTCGTGTCCGGCATAGAACGTAAACGTGCCGCGGCCGACATTTCCGTGGATGTATTTGACCTGGTCCGTGCCGCTGACCTCGCCCATAATGGTGACGGACTTCCTGATTCGACTCCTGCGAAACGCGGTGGTCTGGCCCAGAAACCCCCGGACAACGGGCACGTGGTTCTGGGTGAGCATGGCCGGCACCGGATCGAATTTGGCCGAGAACTCAAACAGTGTGAATGCGTCCGCGTCCGGTCCGCGGAACTGCGCCCCGGTGGTGGGCGAGACGTCGATGTCCGCGTGTTCATATTCCATGGGATCCGTGACCAGGGAAAAGTTCTCAAAGGCGACCGTCCTCGAAAAATCCAATCCGGCCTGCGCGTCGGGGTGGGGCGGGTCCCCGTCGTACACCGTATCCACAATGTCAACGCCTGTTGCGGCAAGGGCAATGTCGAAGGTATCCGTTGCCGAACACATGGCGAACATGAACCCGCCTTCGGAGATGTATTCCAGAATGGCCCGGGCAACGGCGCCTTTTTCCTCGGAGACTTTGCTGAAACCGAGGCGATTGGCGAGGCTTTCGTACTGAGCCTGCTGGCGCCGGTACCAGAGTTCACGGCCATGGCTGCGGTAGAATTTCCCGTACTGACCGGTGAAATCTTCGTGGTGCAGATGCAGCCAGTCGTACTCGGAGAGTTTCCCGGCCAGCACTTCCTCGTCCCACAGAACGTCGTAAGGAATCTCGGCGTAGGACAGGGCCAGCGTGACGGCGTCGTCCCAGGGTTGTTTGTTGGGCGGCGTATAGACTGCGATCTTCGGGGCCTTTTCCAGTCGAACGGAGTTCTTGTTTCCCTGTTCGACCTCCGCATAGATTCGAACGGCGTCGGCGCCGGCGATGCGTTTGAAATCGACGTCGCGCAGACGCCCCTCCCCGGCCGCCGACTCCACGTAGTCCATCATAAAGGCGCCGCCCCGGTAGTTGAGCAGCCACTCCACCTCGATGTTTTGTTGCAGCGCCCAATAAGCCAGCCCATAGGCCTTGAGATGATTCGTCTGCCCAAGATCCATGGGGATGAGCAGTTTGTCCGCGGCTGCGTTCGAAGAGGCCCCGAACAGACACAGACTCAGGACCCATGCCCTGACAAGGGGTCCGCGTGTCGTACGTGGTGCGTTATTGAAACCCGGCGCCCCGTGCGGACACGCGTTGGATATATCTCGATACATACGGCCGCGGATCCTCACCTATCCGGGCTCCTTGCGTCTGGTTTCAAGCGTCTTGATTTTTTCTCGAAGCGCCCGCACCTGTTCCCGGGCTTCCGCGGCCTCGAGGCTGTGCGGATATGCTGACAGGACGGATTGGTATGTTTTCAGCGCGTCCCGGTATTGTCCGAGTTTCCGGTTGTAGATCCTGCCTATGGTCGCCATTGCCCCGGGGCACAGCGGGCTCCAGGGCACGCTTGCGATCAGGCGACGGGACATCTGAATGGCTTCGGTGTACCTGCCAAGCGTATCCAGAAGCGCGGTCTGACTCGCTAACGCACGATCCAGAAGCCGTGACTTCGGATGGGTTGCCGCAAACGTCCGGAACGCGGCGAGGGCAGCGTCCGGTTGCTGCCGGCGAACGAGCCTGGACGCGGATGCAAAGGATTGCAGCACCCCGTCATCTTCCTCGTCCGCCTGCTCGAGCAGGACCGAAAG
>JAGWBX010000084.1:11993-12716 GCA_021295655.1 Candidatus Latescibacterota bacterium | reverse complement strand
GCGAGCATTTTTCGAATGAAGCGAATGCAATCCGGACCGCTGATTTCCGGTAGATCGTATGCGAGAATGACGAGGGCGTAAGCTTTGGGGCTTGCCGCGAGCGTCTCCAGGGCGCTGCGCCCGTCGGTAACCACGTCCAGTTCCACGTTCTGGTGATCGAACAGCCCGCCGGCAAGGGTCATGGCCGTGGGACCATCTTCCGCGAGAAGAATTCTGGGCAAACCGGGAACCGTTTCGATTTCACGTTTTATCCAGGTGTGTTATCCGAATTTCAAATATACCGAATTCGCCCAAGGCGCCAAGAAATATATTTTCGCAAAAGGCATTTTCATCCGCCCGGATCCGCGCCGAGACCCACCCCCTGGCCCCCTTCTTGAAGAAAGGTGGAATGGTGATGGGTGGATCTACCGGGTTTGCAAAAGTCCCGGAAAAGCAATGTCCTATCGAGCAAAGTGATTTTAATTGGCCGGCATGGCGACGTCCCGCCTTGCACCCCCTTTCCTTTAGGAGAGAGGGCCGGGGGGAGAGGTCGCCTGAAGGCGGGTAGACGGTAGAGGGAAGACGGTAGAAGAAATCCTTGCCCCATATTTTATCCCTTCTTGCCTCCGGCACGAAAAGAAACCTCACAAGGCAGGAAATCTCTTCCCTCTCCCGTCTCACGTCTTCCCGCTTTTGAGGGGCCGGGGGGAGAGGTCTGCGGGGTAGTGGGGAGATGGATTTTGA
>JAGWBX010000084.1:3307-11858 GCA_021295655.1 Candidatus Latescibacterota bacterium | reverse complement strand
CCCTCTCCCGTCTCACGTCTTCCCGCTTTTGAGGGGCCGGGGGGAGAGGTCTGCGGGGTAGTGGGGAGATGGATTTTGACGTTGCCTTTTGTATTTGCTCCTGGCTGACAGCTGATGGCCACATGGCTTTTGCCCGATGCGAAGACTCATGATATATTAAACGACGCTCCCATGGACAGACCAATTCCTTCTTGAGGTTCCAATGCAGAAATACCCGATCTGGACGATCAGGCATACAAGGGGTTCCGATTCCGGCGCTGAAGACCCGGTCGCTCCGCTCGTGGACGTGGTGCTGGCGAATCGCGGTCTGACGCCAGAGGATATCGAGGATTCTCCCGATGTACTCCAGGATCCGTTTACGATGAAGGACATGGACCTGCTTACCGAGCGGATTGCCAAGGCCGTCCGTTCCGGCGAGCGCATCGTCGTATTCGGCGACTACGACGTGGACGGCGTGACAAGCACGGCCGTGTTCATGGATTTTTTCGACAGGGTCGGCGCCGACGTCGTTTCCATTCTGCCGGACCGCTACCGGGACGGATATGGCATGAAACCGGCCGGCGTTCAGCGAGCGGTCGAAGCCGGCGCGCGCGTCATCGTGACGGCCGATAACGGCATCTCCTCGTTCGAGGCGGTTGAGGCGGCGAACGCCGCGGGCGTTGACGTTCTGGTGACCGATCACCACGAGCCTCACGGCCGGCTGCCCGACGCCTGCGCGGTGGTCAATCCCAACCGCCCGGATTGCGACTACGGATTCAAGGGGCTCGCGGCGGTGGGCGTGGCCTTCAAAGCCGTGCAGGCCCTTTCGGATTCGCTGATCGACGCATCGGAACGCAGGGCGTATCTCAATTCGCTGCTCGACCTGGTCGCACTCGGAACGGTCGCGGATATCGCACCCATGTTGGGCGAGAACCGTCTGCTGACCCGCAGGGGGATGCAGATTCTGGACCGGACGCAGCGTCCGGGGCTTCAGGCCCTGAAAGCCGTCGCCGGCGCCGATTCCCGTCCGGTGGATACAACGGCGATCGGTTTCTTCCTGGGACCGCGCATCAACAGCGCCGGGCGACTGGAGTCCGCGGATCTGGCGCTGGACCTGCTTCGCACCTCGGAGGCCGCTCAGGCCGCCCGCCTGGCAGAGCGTTTGAACGCGCTCAACCGACGGCGGCGAGAGCTCGAGCTTGTGGGGGTGAAACAGGCCGGGGAGCAGGTGGCGTCCATGGCGCTGGACAAGCACCGGATTCTCGTCACGAAAGGCGAAAGCTGGCACCTGGGCGTGGTGGGGTTGATTGCCGGTCGTCTGGCCGAGCAATACGGCAGGCCGGGCATCGCCTGCTCCGAGGTCCGCGGGGACGGGAGTTTTGCGGGTTCTGCTCGTTCAACGGCAGGTTACAATATGGCTGAGGCGATTTTCAGGTGTGCCGACCTGCTGACAGAGTACGGCGGGCACGCCGATGCGGCCGGCTTTACGGGTCTCGTGGACAATTTTGCGGAGTTCAAGACACGGCTGGAGGCCGACGCGGCGGAGCGCATATCGGACGATGATCTAAGAACCCGGCTGGAACTGGATGCCGCGCTGCGGCCGGGGGAGATCTCGCTGGATACGGTCTCGGCGCTGTCGGCCCTGTCGCCGTTCGGGCCGGGAAACGAAGCGCCGCTGTTCATCGCGCCGAACTGTGCCATCGAACGCGCCACTGCGGTGGGGAAAGGGGCGCACCTCAAGATGAATCTGGACACGGTTCCGTCGGCCGATCAGGCGGGAAGGTCAACGCGGTCGGGCCCGCAAATATGTGACGCTGTCTGGTGGGGGCAGGGTGAACTGGCCGGTCGACTTCGCCGGGGCGATCGCGTGGACGTGGCGTGTGCGCTTGAAGCCAACACCTGGAACGGCCGGACTCAGGTGCAGCTTGTGCTGAAGGATATGCGTCCCGCTGAGGGATAGCGGGGAACCGGGCTCAACACGCCTCCTCACGTCGTCACTGGAACTTCCACGCGCTTCCCGGTCCTCGCAGATTCGTGAGCGGCGGCGGCAACCGCGACAACACGCCTTCCATCCCTTCCATCCGACCGGGGCGCTTCGCCACGTTGTATACAACCGACAAAGTGAGCGATCTCGTCCGCCAGGCCGTTGTTTCGGGGCGCCTCGATGGCCGTGGATCTGTCGCCGTGCCGGGCGAACAGGATAGGGCCGCCCGCGTCATTGAGCTTGAACGCGCCTGCCGTTCCGGCCACGCCGAGTTCGTAGCTGTTGACCGGGTAGACGCGGCTGCTGCTTAAGGAGCCGACCGCGCCCGATGCGAACTCAATGCCGATAAAGATGCTTTCTTCGACTTCGTTTTTCGGGTCATCTCCATATTTCATGACGGCGTTGACGGCGCGGATTTCACCTGCCAGCCAGGCGAGCTGGTCGAGTTCGTGGCTGTACATGGAAAACATACCGCCGTACGTTCCCTTCCGGGTCTGCCATCCTCCCACGCCGCCCGGCGCGCCGGTGCCCAGACGCACGGCATGCGCGAGGGTGATTTCCCCCGCGTCTCCCCGGTCCACCCTGCGCTTGAGTTCCTGATAAGCGGCCTGAAACCGGCGCACGTAGCCGATCATCAGGAATACGTCTGACTGTTCCGCGGCGCGAATCATCGTGTCGCAGTCTCCTACGGTCAGCGCCATTGGCTTTTCGCAGAAGACGTGTGCGCCCGCCAGCGCGGCATCCGTACTGATGCGGCTGTGCGTGTGGTTGGGCGTTACCACCAGCACGGCGTCCGGTTTCTCGGCGGCCAGCATGGCGCGATGGTCCGCGTAAGGCGTCGGGCCGGAAGGAAGTTGCGCGGCAAGCTGCGCAGCGGATTCCGATACGACGTCGCAGACGGCGACAAGGCGCGCGCCTTCCAGCGCATCCACGTTTCTGGCGTGGGCCCGGCCCAGCCCGCCGCAACCCGCGAGTGCGACCTTTATGGGTCCTCCCGGCATTGAAGCCCCTCGCTTTCTCGCCTACTCTATCTCTATTGGCATGGAACCGTTTGCAGCCGATTCTTCCGCGGCAAAACATGCGGCGTGGGTGTTGACGGCCACGGCCAGGTTGTCGTGCGACTCCACGTCGTTCAGGATGCATTCGACGAGGTGATCGACCATTTCCTGGAAAGGGTGGTGGGCAACGGCGCCGCTGTCGGGCATTACCGTGGGAAAACTGCCGAACGCGTCCTGGCCGGACAGTTGTCGGGTGTAGAATTGGTTGTTCCGGATCACGCCCTCCGTTCCGAACACCTCGACGTTGAAGGCGTAAGGCATGAAGAAAGCCGTGGAACCCGAGAACTTCCCGGCGGCGCCCCCCGTGAATTCAACCGTTGCGACCGTCGTGGAACGGTAGTCCTCTCCATGCGTTCGATGGCGCGGAGAAATACCCGTCACCCGGGTGACGGTGTCATTGTCCAGTATGTAACGTGCGGCGTCGAGGGCATGGCAGCCGCCGTGCACGATAGCCCCGTTCACGAACGGTTTCCATCCTGTCCGGCTGAATTTTTCCGGGCGGGCGTTGGTGGGGCCGTGCCAGTAGTCGGCATGGACAAGCAGCGGAACGCCAACCCAGCCCTTCTCGACAGCCTGTTTAATGGAAACAATGAGGGGATTCCATCGAAGCACGAAGCCAACGACCGTTTTGACGCCTGCGCGTTTCACGGCCCGGTGCATCGCGTTCAGTTCTTCGTGATTCGTGGCCACCGGTTTTTCGATCAACAGGTGTTTGCCGGCGCAGGCGGCGGCAATGGCTTCTCCGGCGTGGCGATCGGGCGGCGTACAGATGGAAACGACGTCGACGTCCGGATGCTCGAGGAGCCTGTCGTAGTTATCGAACAGGTCGCACTCAACGCCGAGTTCCACCGCCTTTCTCCGGGCGCTTTCCAGCGTACGGCTCCCGATGGCCACCAGCCGGGTGTGAGGATTGTTCAGGTAGGCCCTGATGTGTTCGGTGGCGACGTTTCCCGCGCCCTGGATTGCTACGCCGAGCATGGATTCACCCCTCCGGTTGTTTGCTGCGGGTTGTTGAAGTCGCTCGGCGACCGGCTTGCTCGTGCCGGTCTCCCGGTGCGACGAACGTGGAATTGCCAAGATACATGCCCGACATTGCGCCGTCAAGAATGATCCCGGATGTCACGCACAGTCCGCGATAACCGGACGGGGTTTGACGGATGCATGCCAAACCAGCCCCGCCCCTTGGAGGGCAACCCGGGGAACGATTGATTTTTCGTGGCGGCGGCTTTATGTTAACGAAGCAAGTTGAGTTTTCCTTATTCGCAGGATAAATGACACATGCCGAACCGGATCAATAAAGCGATTGAGCTGCTGGAACAGGGGCAGCCGATCTACTATGTCGGCGTCTCCGAACTGTCGTACGAAACCGGTGTGGAAATGGCCGCGACGTGGGCCGACTATATCAACGTCAGCATCGAGCACGGCCCATTCGACATGCGGGGCCTGGGTGATTTCATGCGGGGCCTGGTGGACGGGGGCCCCACGGCCAGCGGTCACCGGACGCCGGCCGTCATCGTGGACCTGCCGGTCGAGGGGTCGAGTGAATCGGTTGTTCGCGCCAATGCCTGGATGTTCAAGCAGGCGCTGGCCCGCGGCGTGCACGGTATCCTGCTGTGTCATGCCGACGACCCTGAGGGCGTTCGGGCTTTCGTGGAAAGTTGCAGGTACCCGTTCCGGATGCCGGCCGCGGGACATGGGGACGGCCGGCGAGGGGCTGGCGGACAGGGCTGGGCCGCACAGGTCTGGGGCGTTACTGCAGCCGAATATCTGAAAAAGGCCGACCCGTGGCCGTTGAGCCCGGACGGAGAATTGATGCTCGGCGTGAAGATCGAGAACAGACGCGCACTGGCAAACGCGGAGGCCACGGCGAAGGTGCAGGGACTCGCATTCGGCGAGTGGGGTCCCGGTGATATGGGTATGTCGCTCGGGCACGCCGATCGGCACGACCCGCCCTATCCGCCTGAGATGGGTGCTGCCCGGGCCCGCGTCATGGCGGCCTGCAAGGACGCAGGACTGTTCTTCCTTAACGGCGCGAACGCGGAGAACGTCACAGAAGTGATCGACGAAGGTGTGATGATCGTCTCCGGCGGTGGGGAGGCCGTGGCGAAGGCGGGACGGGCGTATACAGGAAGAAAATGAACACAGTTGACGTGGAACGGCAGGAAACAACCGGAATTTAAAGGTGCTGACGGATGCCCGTCGGAGAAAGGAGCGCTGAAGCGATTGAATACCGTTGCTCCGGGCGCCTGCGACAGCATTGATACGACAAGCGCCAAAACAAGGGTCGCCTGAACTCACGGTGAACCGTCGAAAAGAGGAGGGAAGAGATGTCAAACTCGATCGTCCGTACGATAATTGAGGTCGTATTGGCGGCTGGATGCGCGTACCTGGCGTACATCGCATATATCGCCCCCGTCGATATCACCGTCAACTACGATGCCGAGAATTCCATTCTAATGCGGATCGAGGACAAGATGGTGGCGCACGACGTGGTCCTGGACTCGATCTGGAGCAAGGATTTCGCCAGGGAAGCGACGTTGGGATGGTTGACGGCCAGGGACGTCTATCACTACCGGAACAGCGCGATTGCCGGGCGCCTGGCAGAAGCAATGCCGGTTTCGCCGGAAGGCGGCAGCGAAACTATTGAAGAGCGGAAGGCGCGACTCGAAGCCGCGATTGCGGAGAACCCGCTGATCGCCGATCTTCGCGGCCGGGCGCATGGATTACAGCCTCCGTTTCAGTATCTCGGCAAAGTGATCAGCGTGGGCGTTCCCAGCGGGAACAGACCTCGGAGCAACGTGGCGTACGTTGCCTTCGGGGGCGAGTTCGACGGCAGGGTCGTTGAAATCTGGAATCCCGTGAACGACAAACGCGTGTCGGTGTTTGCGCAGGGGGCATTCGAGCCCACGGAATCGGTCACGATCGACTTTCAGATGAACCGTCGGCAGGCAGTCGACCTGTTCGATCGCGTTGAAGAAACCGCGGACGCCGTGGCGGTTATTCTTCCGCCGTCAACGCCGGCGCCGTAGAAGCGTCGCAACGCCCTGCCATGCCGTAGCGGGAACGGAACGGACGTGGGGAGGTTCTTATGGCGGATGAAAGGAATCCCGTCGGCTGGTTCGAGATACCGGTGCGTGACCTGGAAAGGGCCAGGCGATTTTATGAATCCGTACTGGGTCTCAAACTGGCTACCAGCAGGATGGGCGACACGGAGGTGGCGTGGTTTCCAATGACCGAGGGGCCCGGTGCCGCTGGTACGCTGATCAGATCCGAAGGGTACGTCCCGTCCCACGAAGGCGCCCTGGTCTACTTTTCCGTTACCGACGTCGAAGACACGCTGGCGAAGATCGACGCCAGCGGCGGAAGGACGCTGAATCCCAAAACAGGCATCGGCGAACACGGTTTCGTCGCCCATTTCGAAGACTGCGAAGGCAACCGGGTCGCCATGCATTCCTGGACCTGAACCCTGTTTGCCGCGGAAAACGATCCTGCAATTGTACGATCACCGGCGGCTTTGCGCTTACTCATCGCGCGGCTGCCGGTTTGCTTTGATATCCCCCAGCCACTCCTCGATTCATCCCTCCCATTGTCCATCTACCGCCCCAATAGCTGTTCGAGGGCCCAGTCGAGTTCGGTTTCCGTATCGGGTCCGTAGCCCGTTTGCGCGAACCTGAGACGGCCCTTCCTGTCAACCAGATAAGTGGTTGGAATACTCCTGACTTCGTAGTCGGATTGAACGCCCGGATCCGCGAACAGGACCGGAAAGGTGTAGCCGTTTTTCCGGATAAACGGCGCCACGCGCGCCCGGTCGAAGTCGGAGCTTATGGCAAGGACCGTCAGGCCCTTATCGCGATACCGTTCGTGCAACTTCTGGATGTGCGGCAATTCGTACAGGCACGGTACGCACCACGTCGCCCAGAAGTTGATCAGGACAACCCGGCCTTTATTGTCGGATAAACGCACGACCGATCCGTCCAGGCTGTCCAGGGAGAAGGCGGGGGCGGCGGGTCCCACGGGCAGCGCATTCTCCGGTTCCGGCGTCTCAGTAAGCATCTGTCCCAGGGCGACACCCGCCAGGACCACCGCGACGCCCATAAACACCCAGGATTTCCATCCGACTCTCAACTTCATATGACCATACCTTTCCATTCATTAGACGGGAATGTCCGCCTGCCTGCGCAGCGCACCGCGCTGCAGGCAGGCACCACCTTCACACCGGGTTTCCTCAGCAAGACACTGTCGGCACCTGTGCCCCTAAGGCGTGAAGATCAGGATCTGATCCGTAATCTCCTGCTCCGCATGCTCACGTTCTGTCGAATCGTCGATGTTCTTCAGTCCGCCGGCGATAACGACGCGGCCGTCATCGAGGAGCGTTGCCGTCGCCCCAAGTCGCCACGGCCCTATGCTGTGTCCCGTAGGTGAAAATACCTGTGTGTCCGGATTATACAGTACGATATTGCCGTTAGGAACGTGGATGAGGAACACTCTGCCGGACGGCAGCAGCAGGGCGGCGGAAGGCCAGATGGCAGAAGTTCCGGCCGGCGAGAAGGTGTTTGTTTCGGGGTCGTAGATCTCGACCGTTTGTACGTACGGCCATTCAACGTACGGCCCTTCAGGGGCGATGCCGCCTGCGATCAGGACCCTGCCGTCCTGAAGGAGCACCGCCTTATGGTGTACGCGGTCGAATTCCATGTGACCTGCTTCCGAATAGGCTCCGGTCGAGTGATCATAGAAAAGATTCAGTCCTATCAACCATGTCCCTGGGAAAATCATTCCTCCAACGATCAACACCCTGCCGCCCTTCAACAAAGTCGCCGTATGGCCGGACCGGGCAGGAAACATTGCAGATTTGGCGGAAAATACACCTTTAGCGGGGTCAAAGACACCCGCGTTTAAGTAACTGGTCAAAAAGACCTCTCCGGTGGGCAGAAGGGTGGCAGTCTGAGTCCCAACCCTCCATGGCAAGATTGCCACGTCGTTGAATCTGCCGGAATGAGGATCGTACATCTCAATAGAGAAACTACCAAGGCCGGTTATGATAAGGACGCGGCCGTCGGGAAGCAATATTCCGTGGTCCTCTTCGCGACCGGCGGTCAGGTCTCCCGTTTGCGTTGAGATCCCGGTTTCAGGATCGAAAATCTCTGCGCTGACGATATATTCTGGCACGATAATACCACCTCCGGCAGGATGTCGTTCCGCGTTGCCGCCGGCAATCAGGACCTTTCCACTTTGCAAGAGCGTCGCGGCGTGCTCATAGCGCGGCCGGGTCATCGTGCCAACCTCATGGAGACCCCTTTCATGGGTCGGCTGTTCCGGCGTTGTCACCGAATCCCCGCCGCAAGCCCAGAGGCTTGAGATCAGAAACAACGCAATAAAGATTCTGGCGGTCATCGCTTTACCCCGTGTTTACAGTCTTTCAGTGAGTCACTTATGCGAATGGGTTGGCGATGTGGGCAGACAGGAATGTCCGCCTGCCTGCGCAGCGCACCGCGCTGCAGGCAGGCCCCACCTTCACACCGGGAAAGGCGAC
>JAGWBX010000084.1:2058-3134 GCA_021295655.1 Candidatus Latescibacterota bacterium | reverse complement strand
TTTCGACCATGGTTATTGCAAAGCATGTCATTCTGAGCGTAGCGAAGAATCTCCCGTCTATTCGATTGTCCAAACGCAGAAACGCAGTGAACAAATGTGCGCGGAGACGTCTTCAGCCTGGCGGCTTCCTCAGATTGAGGTCCCGCTTAAGGCGCGAAGATAAAAATCTGATCCGTAATCTCCTCCTTGAACGTGTGTCCATTGCCGGTATCCTTCGTTCCACCGGCAATCATCACGCGGCCGTCTGCAAGCAGCGTTACCGTAGGCGATGACCGCCACCCTATGCTGTGTCCTGTAGGAGAAAATGCGCGTGTGGCGGGGTTATACAATACGATATCACCGTTGTGGGAATGGACGAGCAACACCGTGCCGGAGGGTAGCAACGCGGCGGAGAGAGGATCGCCTGTCGAAACGCCGGCCGGTGAAAACGTGTTGGTTTCAGGGTCGTACATCTCGGCCGTCTGCACGAAGGGCCCTTTACCCGCGGTGCCGCCTACAATCAGGACCCTGCCGTCCTGAAGAAGCACGGCCTTATGGTTGATGCGGTCGACCTGCAGAATTCCGGCCTGGGAAACTCCCCTGGACGAAGGATCGTAAATGACGTTCCGTCCAACCAGCCCGTCTCCAACGATCAGCACGCGGCCGTCCTTCAACAACGTCGCTGTATGTAGCCTTCGAATTTCCTCCCTCTTGAAGATGGAGTGAAATGTGCGTGCATCCGGGTCGAAGACACCCGTGTGGTCCAGGTTAGTCAGAAAGACCTCTCCGCCGGGTAGCAGCGTTGCCGTCGCGATGGTGACATTGGAAGGCACGTCCGCCACAGCCTGGAACCGCCTGGAATGAGGATCGTATATCTCGATGGGGAGATGTCCATATCTGGGCATGATCAGGACGCGACCGTCGGATAGCAGTATTCCATTGTCCGCGTAACGTCGGACGGTCATGTCTCCGGTTGGCGAAGAGATCCCGGTTTCGGGATCGAACACTTCCGCGCTGGCGAGAGGTCCCGAGGGCCGATAAATGACGGTACCGCCCGGGGACGGGTCAGGGACTTCTGCAGGTGGCTCCGCCAGGCC
>JAGWBX010000084.1:1552-1948 GCA_021295655.1 Candidatus Latescibacterota bacterium | reverse complement strand
CGAGAGGTCCCGAGGGCCGATAAATGACGGTACCGCCCGGGGACGGGTCAGGGACTTCTGCAGGTGGCTCCGCCAGGCCGCCTGCGATCAGGACCTTGCCGTTCGGCAACAGTGTCGCGGCATGCCAATACCGCGGTTGGGTCAGCTTGCCAACCTCGTGGAGACCCCTTTCAAGTGTCGGTTGTTCCGGCGTCGTCACCGAATCGCTTCCGCAAGCCCAGAAGGTAGAGACGACAGACAGCGCTATTACGATTCTGGATGTCATCAGGTTTGCCTCCATGTCGAGAAATGAACTGGCGCCCCCCGCCGCATCAGCCGTCCTGCCTGCCGCGCTCCGCTTGGCGCAGGCAGGCGCCTGCCCCTTCGACAGGGTCAGGGCAGCGCCTTCGACCCATC
>JAGWBX010000084.1:0-1536 GCA_021295655.1 Candidatus Latescibacterota bacterium | reverse complement strand
GGCTTCTGCGACTCCCCCTCAAGGGGGGAGTGATAAAAACGTCGAATGAATACCGTACTTCGCGCTTAATGATCGGCCCATTGTCATTCTGAGCGCAGCGAAGAATCTCCCGTCTTGTGGATTGTCCTGACGCTATAACGCAGTAAACACATTTGCGCGGACGCTTCCTTCGCCTCAAGGCTTCCTCAGAAACGCTACGTGGCGGCAGACAGGAATGTCCGCCTGCCTGCGCAGCGCACCGCGCTGCAGGCAGGCCCCACCTTCACACCGGCTTCCTCAGCACGACAACTTGTGCCGACACATTTCGCTGATGGTTATTGCAAAGCATGTCATTCTGAGCGTAGCGAAGAATCTCCCGTCTTGTGGATTGTCCTGACGCAGAATCGCAGTAAACGAATGTGCGCGGAGACGTCTTCAGCCTGGCGGCTTTCTCAGATTGACAGTCTGCGCACGTGTGCCCCTAAGGCGTGAAGATCAGGATCTGATCCGTAATCGACCCAGGAGAACGACCGTGATCACTCCAACTCAATCCACCGGCGATAACGACGCGGCCGTCATCGAGGAGCGTCACCGTCGCCCCGTATCGCCACGGCCCTATGCTGTGTCCCGTAGGTGAAATTACCCGAGTGTCCGGATTATACAGTGCGATACTGCCGTTGTCACGGTGGATGAAAAACACCCTGCCGGACGGCAGCAGCAGGGCGGCTAACGGATCCATTCCGGACGTTCCGGCGGGCGAGAAGGTGTTTGTTTCGGGGTCGTAGATCTCGGCCGTCTGTACGGGACGCCCGTTTCCGCCGTAGCCGCCTACGATCAGTACCCTGCCATCCTGAAGGAGCACCGCCTTATGGCTGTGTACGCGGTCGACCTGCAGGTTGCCTGCTTCTGAAAGGATCGTAGATCAGATTCCGTCCGGTCAACTCGATTCCCCTGTGAGCTCCCCCAACGATCAGCACGCGGCCGTCCTTCAGCAAAGTCGCCGTATGGCCATGTCCGGGATGGTCCATCACGAATGTGTCGGAAAATGTGCCTGTAGCGGGATCGAAAATACGCCATCGTCCACCCGCGGGTGACCCGCCGATCAAAAGGACCTTTCCGTTGGGCAACAGGGTGGCAGATCTGGTCCCGAATGTCAATGGCGCGTCTGCAACGGCGTCGAATCTGCCGGAATGAGGATCGTACATCTCAATGGGGAGTTTACCCCAAAAGCTGGATATCATCAGAACCCGACCGTCGGGAAGCAATATTCCGTGGTCCTCTTTGCGACTGGCAGTCAGGTCTCCGGTAGGCGTTGAGATCCCGGTTTCAGGATCGAAAATCTCCGCGCTGACAAGAAGATCGGACTCCACGACACCTTCTCCCGCGGGAGGTAGTGCCGCGTTGCCGCCGGCAATCAGGATCTTGCCATTCTGCAGTAGTGTCGCGACATGCAGATTTCGGGGTCGAGTCAGGTTTCCAACCTCGTGCAGACCCCGTTCAAGGTCCGGCATCATCACCGAATCGCTTCCGCAAGCGCAGAAGCTCGTGACGACAAAC
>JAGWBX010000027.1:96680-159496 GCA_021295655.1 Candidatus Latescibacterota bacterium | reverse complement strand
GCATGACAGAAAGACCTGGACTCAAGTGCCGGGTGATTTCGATTCCACCACCTGGCAGATCGAACATACGGCGGCGAGAAACAAACATCAGGAAACGCTGGAAGATAGAGGCTTCGACGTGTCAACCGAATCTCAGAATTCCTTCCACCTCAAGGGAAGGACGGCGACGGTTGGGGGAAAGCCCGATTTAATCGCGGTGAAGGGAAATCGCGGCCTGATTGTAGATATCAAAACGGGACAACCCAGGGCATCGGATCACGTTCAGGTAATGCTTTATATGTACGCCGTTCCGAAAGCATTTCCTGACAGATACAAGGATGTTGCATTTGAGGGGCGGGTTGTCTATGGAGAGCGGGAGGTCCCGGTCCCGTCATCGGCCGTTGACAGTAAATTCATCGAGCGATTTGCGGAGTTGATAGGAAAGCTTGCGTCCAATAAACCGGCCAGAAGAGTCCCAAGCCATGGAGAATGCGGGTTCTGCAGGATTCCGGTAAGCGAATGCCCTGAACGGGTGGACAACGACACACCTGCCGCGGAAGTTGAGGATTTTTGACCCTGGAAGAACATCGCGTCAAGTCAAAAACCGGGTTCAGAACACAAAGAGGGAGCCGAAGTTTCCGTCGGCTCCCTCTTTGTGTTCTGGTGGGCCCTGCAGGACTCGAACCTGCGACCAACGGATTATGAGTCCGCCGCTCTAACCAACTGAGCTAAGGGCCCGCTAACAGGGAAATTTACGCGATATGGCGGAAAGGACAAGCCTTTTGTGTTTAATGCGGCGCTGTTTCGGTTGGACGGTGCCGGTCGGCGAACAGTTCCCTGCGTTGGCGATCAGCGCCATCGGATCGGTCTCTGCACCGGCCGCCCTCTGTTGCGCCTCCTCGGCCGCGATACGAGCGACCAGGGAGTTGAGTTGCATCCGGGTGAGGTAATCCTGCAGCGGTATCCGTCCTTCCGGGTTGAGAAGGCCGGTTTCCATGGATAGCGCGGATACGATACCGGCCAGGCCGGCGTCCTCGCTTCGATTCAGCAGCGCCGCGGCGGACGCGGTCCGTCCCTCCCTTCGCGCCTCCGCGATCATTCCCGAAATCCGCCTGTACATACTGTTGGAAAAATGACGGGTATCAACCTGCTCAAGCACCTTGTCGGCCGTGGAATCGTCAGCCATCATCAGAGTGATCAGTTCCCGTTCCATGCGGGGGCCCGGTTCGAATGACGCCGACTCGGAATCTGCATCCCCGTCGGTTGCGGCGCGTCCTGTTCGCCGGGAACGAGTGGCGCGTTGCACCGCATCGATGACAATTGCTTCCTCAATCCCCAGCCTCTGTGCGGTCTCCTGGATCAGAAAGCCCCGCCGGGTATTGTCCTTTGCGTGTGCGATGATTTCCGATACGGTCCTGACGGCGCGTGTCTTGCCGTCCGAGGTGGACAGGTCTTCCTGCGACCGGACCCATCCGAAGATAAAATCCATCAATGGCGCGGCGGATTCGGTCATTTCGTTAAAGCCATCCGAACCCCGCTGCCGCACGAAGCTGTCCGGGTCCTCGCCGCCGACCAGCGTCACGACTCGAATTTCCAGCTCGGACGCCATCATCGCTCCTATTCCGCGAACGGCAGCGGCAGTGCCCGCGGCATCGCCGTCAAAGACGAGCACGGCCCCGTCCGCATAACGCTTGAGCAGGCGCGCATGGTCCTGCGTGAGCGCGGTCCCTGAAGATGCGACAACGTTGCGGACGTCGAACTGAGCCAGGGCGACGACGTCCATATATCCCTCGACCACAACCGCGGACCGGGTTGAACGGATGGGTTCCCGGTTTTTCCAGAGGCCGTAAAGCGTGGCGCTCTTGTTGTAGATGGGGGTCTCGGGTGAATTCAGGTATTTGGGCTGTTGCTCCGGATCGAGGGCGCGGGCGCCGAAAGCCACCGTCCTTCCCGTGTGCGATTCGATGGGAAAGATCACGCGGTCTCGAAAGCGGTCGTAGTATCCGCCGTTTTCTCGGGGTACAGCCAGGCCCGCGCGTTCGAGCATCTGCGCGCTGAAGCCGCGCCGGCCCGCCACGCCGAGCAGTCCGTCCCACGCGCTGGTGGCGTAGCCCAGTGAGAAGGCTTCCATCATCGACTCGGACACGCCGCGACCAACAAGGTAATCCCGCGCGGCCTCGCCGGACGGGTGACGCATCAGCATGTGTCGGAAGTACTTCCTCGCGAATTCGACCGTCCTGTAAAGCTCGTCGTTCGTGTCCTTTTCCGCAGGACTTGAGGATTCGGACTCAGGCAGTATGATTCCGACCTGATTCGCGAGCTTGCGTACGGATTCGACGAAACTGATGCGTTCGAGATCCATCAGGAACCTGAACGCATTCCCGCCTGCGCCGCAGGAGAAACACTTGTAGATCTGCTTCTCCCGGGAGACATTCAGGGACGGCGTCCGGTCGTCGTGAAACGGGCACAGTCCCAGAAAGCTCTTGCCGCGCTTGTCAAGCCCGACAAATTCCGATATGACGTCGACGATGTCCACCGAGTTGCGGACCTGTTCGACGGTATCTTCAGGAATGAGGGCCATGAAGAAGGGCCAATCGGTTTGAAAACAAAAACAGCGTTGCTGGAATGCAAATGTGATGAATTCTGCGCAATCGCAGGTGAGAGGGCATGTGAGGCGTCAGCGCGGGCGCGCCCGGCGTTCAGGCATCCACCCACCGGTTGTCTTCCCTGATCAGTTCGACCAGTTCATCCACGGCGCCGGCGGTGGGGATGTTACGCTTGACGATATCCTTGCCGCGGTAAAGCGTAATCCGGCCGGGGCCGCTGCCCACGTAACCGTAGTCCGCGTCGGCCATTTCGCCCGGACCGTTCACGATACATCCCATGATACCGATCTTGACGCCTTTCAGATGGTTGGTGCGTCCACGTATCAGGGCGGTGGTTTCCTGCAGGTCGAAGAGCGTGCGGCCGCAAGAGGGGCAGGAGATATACTCGGTTTTCGAGATGCGGGTGCGAGTCGCCTGCAGGATACCGAACCCGAGGCGGTTGAGATCCCCCGTCCGGGCTTCCGTCGATTCCAGCCATATACCGTCGCCGAGGCCGTCGGTGAGCAGCCCGCCGGTGTCGATAGCGCCGTGAAGGATGAGTGCATCGTCGTCAATGGCATCGTACTCCCGTTTTATGACAACGGGAATCCGGATGTCACGCTCGAGGAGTTCAGCAAGAACACGGCGCAGATCCGGCATCGCGTGAGAATTGTCCGAACGCAGGACAAGCACGCAGTTGGCGGCTCTCCGCAGCATTTCCAGGGCATCCGTGTCCAGGTCATCGGGTTCGGCGAGTACGAAATTCAGGCGTTCGGACCGACAGGGGGCGTCGCGAAAGGTGGCCGGATCGAACAGCGGATAGGCGTTCGACGCCTCGCGCCGGGCACGCCATGCCTCGTGGTCCAGGATCTTGCCGAGTGTGCCGGGAAGGCCGAAGTCTATATCCCGGTTGCCCAGATAGATGAAGTCAGGCGCCATGTCTCCGATATTCCATTTGTCCAGCGCGTCGTCGTACTGGTAGCCGATGGGGGACAGGCAGACCGGAGATTGCAGTTCGCGCGGGGAAAGGATCACAACCGGCACATTGTCGCCGCCCACCCGCTCCACGGGCCGGGTCCGGCGCCGGGTATAGGTGTACGGATCGATCGGATTCCGGACGATCGCGGGAATCGGTGGATGCCCCGGTCTGGCCGCGTACCGTTCAACCAGACGGATACAGACGGGAATCTCGGCTTCTGGCTCCTCAGTCAGAGAGACGCGAACGGTGTCGCCCAGACCGTCTTCCAGGAGCGCTCCGATGCCCACGGCGGACTTGATGCGCCCGTCTTCGCCGTCGCCGGCCTCGGTGACCCCCAGGTGAAGAGGATAGTTGAAACCCTCGGCTTCCATGCGGTTGACCAGCAGGCGGTAGGCCTGAATCATGACCTGGGGATTGCTGGCTTTCATGGACAGGACGATGTCGTGGTAGTCCAGGTCGGCGCAGATGCGCGTGAATTCCAGTGCCGATTCGACCATTCCCAGCGGCGTATCGCCGAACCGGCTCATAATGCGGTCCGAGAGAGAGCCGTGGTTGGCGCCGATGCGCATGGCGGTGCCGTATGCCTTGCAGATGTTGACCAGCGGCGTGAATTTCCGGCGGATGCGTTCTATCTCTGCAGCGTATTGCGCGTCGGTATACTCAACAATCTGAAATTTCTTCTTGTCCGCGTAGTTGCCCGGGTTGACCCGCACCTTTTCCACAATCCGCGCGGCGATTTCTGCCGCATTGGGCGTGTAGTGTATATCGGCGATCAACGGAGCGACGTACCCCCTTGCCCGGAGTTCATCCCTGATGGCCTTGAGATTTCGCGCCTCGTTCTGGCTGGGCGCGGTGATGCGGACGTAGTCTCCTCCCGCCTCGATGATCCTGATGGATTGTTCAACCGTGGCGAGCGTGTCCATGGTGTCCGTCGTCGTCATGGACTGGATTCGTATGGGATTGTCCCCGCCAAGTGGAATATGGCCTATGGACACTTCCCGCGTCCGGTACCGGCTGTATTCGGTGAGACTGTTGCAGTATTGCGCGGGATCGGTCTGCAGGTCGGTAATCAGCATTGGCAGATTCACGTTACGGGCCGAAATGGGGCTTGTATCCGTCTCGGTACTAATATAGACGAAACCCGGTGAGGTGTCAATCAACGCCGGTTCGGTAGCCGAATACCGCCGCGGCGCGACTGTGACTGACAACAACGGGCATTTTCAGGGATCCTGGTCGAGTGTGATTACCGTGACGCCTGCGCCGCCTTCGTTATGCAGGCCCAGTCGCTGGGACTTGATGAATTCGTGGCCGCGGAGATGGGCGCTGATCGCCCGGCGAAGCGCACCCGTGCCCTTTCCATGAATCACCGCCGCGCGCTCCATCCCGGCCAGGTAGAGTTCATCGATGTACCTGTCGACGGTATCCACCGCCTCATCCACGGTCAACCCTCTCAAATCCACCTCGCTGGAAACCGCGTCGCGCCGGACAAGCCCGAAACGGGCAGTATCCGACGTGGTCTCTTCGGCCGATTCCACGATTTTGAGGTCTTCCCGGCGTGCCTGCATTCGCAGCTTGCCGATTTCGACCGGTACCCGCGACCCCTCGTTCCTTCCGTCCGCCACAACGCCTTCTTTTCCCAAGCTTCGCACGAGGACGCGGCACCCGGGTTCCAGTATTGGCGTTGCCGCATGCGTTTCCTCCACAGCGGTTGCCAATTCACGCCGCGCCCGCTCAACATTGGCTCTGGCTTTCTTGATTGAGTCCCTGTCGGCATTGCGCTGTCTGAGTTCGGAAACGGTGCGTTCGATGAGGGCATTGGCGCCATCCAGAATACGCCGCGCCTCTTCCTCGGCGCCACGTTTGAGCTCACGCTCGCGTTGTTCCACTTCCTTGAGGCGGCCGCTGTACTCCGCCTTCAAACGTTCCATTTCACGTCGGAAGGATCGTGCGCGATCCAGTTCCTCGTTGGTGTGGTGGTACGTGTCGTCGAGGTCTGCGATGAGGGCCTCCAGGCGGCCGATATCGCTTCCCGCAATGCGCCTGGCTTCGTCGACGATCTCTGACGGCATCTGAAGCCGGCGCGCGATTTCGAAGGCATAGCTGCTGCCCGGGGTGTTGAGACGAAGCTGAAAGGTGGGCGCCAGTGTGTCCGCGTCGAAGGCCATTGACCCGTTGGCCATCCCCTCCGTGCGGTGCGCAAATGCCTTAAGCGCGCCGTGATGGGTCGTAGCCACTGTGCGGCAGCCCCGTTCATTCAGCGTATTCAGCAGGGCCATCGCCAGGGCCGCGCCCTGGTCGGGGTCGGTGCTGGCGCCGATTTCATCGAGAAGTATAAGGGAACTGGCTTCAGCATGGTTGGTGACTTCAACCAGATTTGCCACGTGTGAGGAGAACGTGCTGAGGTCGTTCTCGATAGACTGCGCATCGCCGATGTCGGCAAAGACGCCGGTGAAAATTGGAACCTGCGAATGTTCCGCCGCCGGCACCGGCAACCCGGTCTGAGCCATCAGCGCAAGCAGGCCGACGGTCTTGAGCGCAACGGTCTTGCCGCCGGCGTTCGGGCCAGTCAGGACGAGCGTGCGGATGCCCTCGCTGCCCATAGAAAGACTTAGCGGGACGATGGAATCGGTCTTGCCCTCGCCGTTCAGCCGGCAGAACAGAAGGGGATGACGCGCACCGTGGAGCTCGAGGCACCCTTCCACGTTGAAAACGGGTTCGCTGCAATTCAGTTCGCGTGAAAAGCCCGCCGTCGCGTATATGGCATCGAACCTGCCAAGAATCCGCTGGTTTTCAATCAGACGGTCACTTACCTGGCCCACGCTCCTGGTCAGCTCGTGAAGTACGCGTTTGATCTCCTGTTGCTCTGCCAGTTCGAGTTGCCGCAACCGATTGTTAAGCGCCAGGGTGGCCATCGGTTCGACGAAAAGCGTGGCGCCGCTGGCCGATTGGTCGTGCACGAGGCCTTCGAGCCGGTGTTTCAGGTTTTCGCGAACGGGAATGACGAAGCGTCCGTTCCTGATGGTGATCAGCCGTTCCTGCACGACGGTATCGGGGAGCCGGCTCAGGATGCTCTCAACGGAACTGCGGATGCCGGACCGGGTCTGTTCCAGGCTTCGCCGGATCCGCTTCAGTTCGACGCTGGCTGAATCCTTGACGGTTTCCGTGGAAGGATCGATGGAACGCTGAATGCCGGCTTCCAGGTCGGGGTGCCGGGACAACCCGGATACGAGCTCCTGGAGTCGGGGATACTTCGCCTTGCGTTTGCTAAAATACGCCATAAAGCGGCGAGACATCCGCAGGACTTCCTCGATCTCGACCAGTTCGCCGACGGTGATCGTGGTGCCGGGTACCGAAGCGGTGTCTGCCGCGACGCGGATGTCGGGAATGCGTCCGATCGGGACGGGATCGTCGTACCCGATCAGGTCCATGGTTTCAAGCACGGGACGGAGCCGGGCTTCAATGCGATCCGGATTGTCCGTCGGGGCCAGGCTTTCGATTTCGTTTCGCCCGGCAACGGAAACGGTGCGTTCCGCGATACGGTCGAGAATCTTGTTGAATTCGAGGGCCTGGACGGTTTTGGGCGGCAGGGTCATCGGGTTTTGACTCGGTTGGAGAAGCCACGGACGGTTTCCGTTGAGAATATATCCTTGCCGGCAGGCGGACCCGTTATTCCTGTCTGCCGTCTGACGTGGGCGCTTGTGGATTGCCCGACGTTTGTTTTTCTTTGTTTTGAGATTCTTCTATGAGTCCCTTCAGACGTTCCCGTGCTTTTCCGGTCCCCCGGGTCATACTTTCCACAAACGGATGGGTCGATGACTCCTGGTTGTCCGGCACGAGGGTTCTGTAGAGTTCCGACGCTCGGGGAATAGCGGCCTTTACGGCGTCCATCACGACCAGGCAGGCCTGCTGAACGTGGCGTGTCAATCGCGCGTCGTCAATGTACGCCTTCACCCCCGGGTGAGGCGAATACGCGCGCAGCAACAGGATCAGCAATCCAAGAAGGAGTAACCCCTGCGCCAGGCCGAGTACGCCGCCGCACAACGTATCCACGACGCCGAAGGGGGTGGCCTTGAGCATGGCCTGAAGCATTCGTCCAAGAAGGTAACATGTAATCAGCGTCGCAAGAAATACACAGACGAAGCCCAACAGGGCGGGGCCGTGACCGGCACTTTCACCGTAAATCCACTCGGATGCCGCGCCGCCGTACGTAAGGCCGAGTCCGTAAGCCAGAACAAAACTGACCAGACCAACCAGACCCCGGACCAGTCCTGTGCGGCAACCCCTGAAAACCATCCAGCAGAGCCCGATGAGCAAGATCAGATCAACAAAGTTCATTCGGCCCTCCCTCTGGCAGCCCGCTTAAAGAGCCCATCCGGTCTGCTGAAACATTCGCGAAAACGGGGCGCCGGAACTGCATTGATTCGGGGTTCAGTTCAACGACGATGTGCAAAAAATACAACCGCATCCGAAGGCGAATCGGTGCGGTTGTCGTTGCCATACTCGCAAATTTGAATTATTGATTGAAACGCGTTTCGAATTTCATGCGTTTGCGCTTCGCTGCGGCGATTTTCCGCTTGCGGCGCTCACTGGGTTTCTCAAAATGCTGATGTTTCTTCATCTCGGTCATTATGCCTGCTTTTTCGCAGGTTTTCTTAAATCTTTTCAGCGCCTTTTCAAATGGCTCATCATCTCTCACCACAACCCTGGCCATAAGCTCAATTCCCTCCTTTCCCTTTCCTGTGGAAACAATGGATGTTCCGGAACAGGAAGAACCGGCGGCCATGCGCCAGCTCGTTTGCCTGCCGACATGCCATGTCTTACAGGAAATTAATGGCTCTAAATATATAAATAGGAAGGGTATTATGCAAACGGTTTTTCTTTGGTTGACTGAATGCTGCCAATAGACGTATACTTTCTGTGCGATGACACGGGTTTCAACACCACACTGTCGATCGCTGCAATTCACCCGAATTGACGCCGCGTTACCGCTTTATTCGCCGGACCCGCACCGCAAGAGCGCGACAGGCGCCGGGAGGTCATCGCGGGCGGCGCAGTCCGTTTCTGTTGCCGGCGCCTGAAACCTGCGGTCCGGGGAATGCTGCGGAACTTAACGAGACATTGGACGTTGAGAAAAGACAGGGGAGCGGCAACGATGGGTGCGCGAACAAAGGATGTCACACGTCGAACAGGTGGGCCCGGACATACGGGGTTAATGGGCGCGCGGGTCGTTCGGAAAGGCCGGATGAAAGTGGGTCTCCGGAGTTCGTACAGTCTGGGCGCCTATCTGTTTCCGGCCGCAACGGTGATTATACTGGCGTTTCTGGTGTACATGCAAATCCTGGTCGTGGATCCGATGCGCCGGGACTCCCGCGACCTGATCAAACGTCTGGCCTTCTTTTACGGGTTGGCCACCCAGGATACCGTGGTTGTCAGCGACCTGGACGTCAATGAGATCTTCCGGACCATTACGAATGCGAATTTCCCCGTGGTCATTACAGACTCCCGGGGCGAGCCGCATTTGTGGAAGGCCATACAGATTCCCGAAGGCAACCCCAGAGACCTCAGCCCGGTCGACCGGGAGCGAATGCGTAGGATCGTGCGACGGCTGGATAGCGAGAATCCGCCGTATTCGTTCGAGATTCCGCAGATCGGTCCGCGGGTGTTGCACTTTGGCGATTCACCGCTGGTACGCCGGCTGGCATGGCTGCCCTGGGTTGCGCTCGGCGTAACGGCGCTGTTTATCGGGGTGGGATATCTTGGATTTCAGAATGTCAAAAACAGCGAGCAGAGATCGATCTGGGTGGGCATGGCACGGGAGACGGCTCACCAGCTCGGCACGCCGCTTTCGTCTCTGTACGGTTGGATCGAGTTGATAAAGTCGGAGCTCGAGCATTCTTCCGGTCCGGTGGATGAAGAGACGCGCAGGCGATTCGACCAGATCGTGGTTGCGATGGAGGAGGACACCAGCCGGTTGGATACGATCGTTTCCCGGTTCAGCCTTATCGGTTCCACGCCGGAGCTTCGACTGGAAAACCTTCGTCACGTCATCGAAGAGACCGCCTCCTATTTGCGCGACAGACTCTCGCGGGAAGTGCGGATTGTACAGAGTAGCTACGAAATTCAGCCCGTCCCGCTGAATCGGCAATTGCTGGGCTGGGCTTTTGAGAATCTGTTCAAGAATGCCGCGGACGCGATGGAGGGCAAGGGCGGAAAGATAGAGATTTCCGCAGAAGTTCGGTCCGAAGGAAAATGGGTGGTTGTGCGGGTGCGGGACAATGGCAAAGGGATTCAGCCCAATCTCGTCAAGCAGGTTTTTCTGCCCGGTTACAGTACCAAAGAGCGGGGCTGGGGATTGGGGCTTACATTCGTCAAACGTATCGTAGAAGACTATCACCGGGGCAGAATTTCCGTTGAAGAAAGTTCGCCGGAAATGGGAACCACGTTCCTGATTTCATTACCGGTGAGGCCGGAAGAGGAGCTGAAGGCCACGTAACGGCCGGGAGCTTGAACGCTATGAGAGAAAAGCAGGTTCTGTGGGCAGACGACGAAATTGACCTCCTGAGGCCGCACACGATGTTTCTTGGTTCTCGGGGATATAAGGTAACGCCCGTTACAAACGGGGATGACGCGATTGCGATGGTCAAACAGCGGGGATTCGACATCGTACTGCTGGATGAGATGATGGCCGGACGCGGGGGGCTTTCCACGCTGGCGATGATCAAGGAAATCAACCCGGATATCCCCGTGATCATGATAACGAAGAATGAAGAGGAGCGCCTGATGGAGGAAGCGCTCGGCCATCGGATCGACGATTATCTCACCAAACCGGTGAACCCCAGCCAGATACTCTCGGCATGCTAGAAACTGCTCGACGCGCGGCAGATCGTAACGGGCCGCATGGGGCTGGATTATTCGGCCGTCTCCAATCGCATTCGTGCGTCAATGGCGGGCGACATGACGTGGCAGGACTGGATCGACATCCATGTGAAGCTGTCCGAATGGGACCTGGAACTGGACCGGATCTATGACGCCGGCCTGCGAAAGATGCATGAGGATCTGCGGCGTGCGTGCAACCGGGCATTCGGACGCTTCGTGGAGGCCAACTATGCCCATTGGCTCCAGGACGATATGGACTCCCCGGTGTTGTCGGTCGATATCGTGAGCGAGTTTGTCCTGCCCTTGCTCCAGGAGAGAAAACAGGTGTTCTTTGTGGTTGTGGACTGTATGCGACTGGATCACTGGCTGGCGATCTCTCCGCTTCTGTCAGAACTGTTCAATATAAAGCAACACTACCACTATTCCATTCTGCCTACAGCCACACCCTACTCGAGAAACTCCATTTTCAGCGGCCTTTTCCCAAGCGACGTGGCCAGGTTGTATCCTCAGGAATGGCGTTCCGGCTGGGACGACGACAACAGCCGCAACCGGCACGAACACCAGCTCCTGGACCGCCAGATTCAGGAACTGGATCCCACGCTGAAACTGGATACCCGATACGTCAAGGTGCTGGATATTGCCGAAGGCAATCATCTCGTAAAAAAGGTGCATTCGTACCGGTCCTTCCCGCTGATGTCGGTTGTGTTTATTTTTCTGGACATTCTGGCGCACGGAAGGTCGGAATCGGATATTTTGAAAGAGATGGCGCCAAACGAGTCCGCGTACCGGTCGCTCAGCCGGTCCTGGTTTTCCCATTCGTCGCTGTTTGAAATGTTGCGAAAGCTGGCGGAAACGGATACTACCGTGGTATTGACGACCGACCATGGCTGCGTCATGAGTTCGCGCGCAACCATGGCGCACGGCAACCGGGATACGTCGACGAATCTCCGGTACAAATATGGCAAGCACCTGCGATGCGACACCAGACACGCGCTGTATGTTGCGGATCCGAACATCTATCGACTGCCCGATCTGGGAATGGGTACCACGTACATCATTTCGCGGGAGGACTACTATTTCGTCTATCCCACGAAATTCAACGAATACCAGCGGTATTACGCGAACAGTTTTCAACACGGCGGCATTTCACTGGAGGAGATGGTCCTGCCGGTCGCGGTGCTGAACGGCAAATAGCCCGCGGCGTAAACCTCACGATACCTGCCGGTTGGCGGGAACAGGGTTTGCAGGCCCTCTGCCTGGCCGATGATTGGTGACGCCCGACCCCGCCCTTGAAAAGAGTCCGGATGCAGATCTCAAGGGCTGAAATCAACACGATGTCCCCGGATCAGACGCGAGCGTTCGGCAGGGAGTTGTCCGCTCGTCTCCGGCCAGGCGACTGCGTCGGGCTGATCGGAGAACTCGGCAGCGGCAAGACCTGCCTCGCGCAGGGCATCTGTGAAGGGTTCAATGTTCCGGACCGGGTGACCAGTCCCACGTTCATCCTGGTGAACGAATACCTTGGCCGTGACGCCGTATCGCGTCCGATACCGATCTACCACTTCGATCTCTACAGGCTCCCGGATGCGGACGCCCTCATCGACCTGGGGTGGGATGATTATCTTGCCGGTAACGGCATCTGTCTGATCGAATGGGCGGAACGCGCCGGATCGCTGCTGCCTGAGCGAACCCTGCACATCCGGATTGAAATGGCAGTTTCCGGTTCACGCAGAATCTTGCTCGACTACGGAGAAAGCACATGACACGCCATGCAAGGGGGATGTTGCTGCTGCTCACCGTCTGTTCGGGGCATTCCGGCCCCGCGCTTGCCCAGGGCAACGTTCCAAGGTGGCTGGTCGACGGACCGACCGCCGGCATGCTGCCTGCCGGCCGCCTGGCCGCGGACCTGCGATTGTATGGCGACAGCGGTATGCTCTCTCAGATCGAAGTGGGCGTCCACAGTCGTATCAGCATCGGGGTTTCATTCGGCGGACAACATATCGTGGGCAGCCGTGACGCGGCATGGAATCCGCGCGTGGAAGTTGCAGGTCGCGTCCGGGTGATCGAGGAGGAGTTGAAGGTCCCTGCTGTCGCTCTGGGTTATCACTCTCAGGGGTACGGGGAGTACGACGAGGGATTGAGCCGATACGCGGTCAAGTCCAAGGGCTTCTATGCGGTGGCGAGCAAGAACTACGGATTCCCATTAGGAGATATGGGGGTGCACGCCGGGCTGAATCGCAGTCTGGAAGACGGTGACGGGGATGGGGATATTTCGGGGTTTCTGGGTGCCGATGTAGAGTTTAAGCGTGTCTTTGCCATGTTGGTGGAATATGACTTCGCGATCAACGACAACGAAGACAACTCGCTGGGGTCGGGCCGGGGGAGGCTGAACCTGGGCGGACGGTGGATGCCTTCCGAGCGGCTGAATCTCGAAGTGGACGTCAAGAACCTGTTTCGCGACGGCAAGCGGTCGACAAACATCGATCGACAGGTCCGACTGGTGTACTACTCGCAAATCTGGTAGGAGTCTGACCCGCCCGCTTTCTCCGGGCCCGGACTACGCTTCGGTCCTCCTGAGCTGACGGGGTGCAACAAAGAGCGTGACTTCATTCCGGATGTTGACGAGCCCCGGGGCAGCGCCTCGGGGCTTTTGTACGTACCGCACCTCGGTGCAGTTGACCGGCACGGTCCTGGAATTCCTGGCTTTGCTCCAGTAGGCCGCCAGACTGGCGGCTTCATTCAACGCGGTTTCGGAGGGCTCCTGGCGTTTTCCCTCGCGCTTGAGAATGACGTGAGAACCCGGACAGCCCTGTGCATGAAAAAAGAGGTCGTCTTTCGACGATCCTTTCGTGAGATGGTCGTTCTCAAGGTTGTTCCGGCCCACCAGAACGGTCCAGCCGTCGGAGGTCCGGTAACGTCTGGGATGCGTTTCGGCAGGAGAGTTTCTGGCGGGGTTGGCTTTCCGCGTGCGACTCTTGAGCCATCCTGCCCCTGCCAGTTCGTTTCGGATCTTCGTCACCTCATCCGGGCTGTCGGCCCTGTTGAGACGCTCCAGAAAGGCATCGACCCCCGCAAGATCCTTTCGTGTGTCCTCCCGGCGTCGCGTGAGGATGGGACGCGCCTTCTCGACCTTTCGGCTCCGCTTCAGGTAGGCAGCCGCGTTTTCGTGCGGCAGTTTGTTGGGTCTAAGCGGGATCGTCACCGGCGGACCGGACGGATTATACACGTCGGGCAGGGTGACAGAGGTATTGCCGAGACGGATTCTGTGAAGCCCGGCCAGGAGGATATGCCCGTATCTTCTATAGCGTTCGGCGTTCTCGGAGTCGTCAAGATCGGACTGGATCCGTGTGATCCTGCTTTTGAGGGATGTGCGGCGCCGGTTCAGTACAGTGACGATCTCGCGCCGGTCAGAGTCCACGTGTGCCCGGTTTTCCTCCATCAGGGCCACGCGCGCGATCGCATCGCTGACGGATTCGCATACCTGTTCCACGTCACCCGGCCCGTGCCGAAGGCTCAGAACCCGGATCGTCGGGGGACTGCCGGGAATGCTCAGTATCTCGGGTTGATCCAGAAAGGGCGGGTGGGTAAACACGGTTTGAATCCGGCCGACCAGATTCCGTATTGTTTCGGGCGCCGGTTCCACGTTGGGTTCGACGCCTGTTTCCGCGACCAGCGATGCGGCAGTCAGCACGTCCAGTCCTGCAACGACACCCGTGAGGGCACGGACAGGCTGATCCGGCCGCTGTCGGAACGTATCGGCGAGATCGGCCGGCGCGAGCTTGTGGGGGAGGATTCTATCCTGTTCGGGCGGGAGACGATACGTCGCGCCTGGAAGAATACGCCGATGGCGGTTCGTTTTCTCCCCCGCCCGGCGCAGCACACCAAGTATCCGCTGGTCGGATTCCGAAGTCAGAATCACGTTACTGTACCGGTGGATCAGTTCCACGTACATGCGATAGCGGCGTTCTCCACCCAGCCGGTCGCGTTTGCACAGGGTGAATGAAAGGACGCGCTCCAGCGGGATTTGAGAGATTCCCAGGACGACGTTGTCGCAAAGGTGGTGTTCAACCCACGGCGGTGGCGGGCGTGAGGCCGCGGGGGGTCGATGTACCCGCTGCATGCGGCCTGCGTTTGGCGTGGCGGAAAGCAGCAGGCATATGCCGTCGGTTGTTTCGACAGCAAGTTCGTACGTTCCCGACAGGGCCGCGCGCCGGAAGCGTTTTCCCTGCAGGATCTCGTTCAGTTCCTGGCACAGGCGTCTCAGTGTGAAGTAGCTGAGGTTCATGCACGCACTTCTGCCTCAAGGGGATGTCGTGTGCGCCGCCGGCCTGGTATCCGCCGGCGCCGTGAATGATAAAACAGCTTCTAAGGGAGGATCCGTGAAGGATCCGCCTGCGTATGCCGAATCCACCGCACGGACCCGGGTGAGGGATGGATAAGCGCTGTATCTCTTGACAATTATGACCGGACCTGGTATCCTTAGCAGCCCGTTGAAAAAGTCCATCCGGGCTGCCTGCCTGTGCGGTGCACGCAGACAGGCGTCCGGCCCTTGTGGCCGAACACCTGCGTTGCGCTCCCTTCCCGAATCACCCGATTCGACGCGGTCGCGCGCCTTGTCTTCGACCACAATGCCTCGCCTGCAGAGCGACTTTTCCAACGGACTGTTAGACGGCCCTTACCGCGTATCGGGCGCCGATTTGGCGGCGCAACTCTGGAGAGGGAGGACAATGCCTGAACAGCGACCGGTCAATCCCAAGGAACTGCAGAAGGACCTGAAGGAACTCATCGAGCAGAAGTACGGCGCCCAGGTCGTGTTTCCACAGGCCGAGGCCGAAGGGAGCGACGAAGGACCGGGTACGGAGGAAACACAGAATGAGTCGATCGATTTTGATCTGAAGCCTGAGGAACTCGAGGCCTTTCTCGATGAATACGTGATCAAACAGGGCGAGGCGAAGGAAGTGCTCGCCACCAAGATCTGCACCCACTTCAATCGGATGAAGCTGGATCGCGAAGATCCGGAATTCGAACATCGTTCCGTGGGTAACATCAAGAACAACATCCTGCTGATGGGACCGACCGGAGTGGGTAAAACCTATCTGATAAAATTGATCGCGCATCGAATCGGCGTTCCTTTTGTAAAGGGCGATGCGACGAAGTTCAGTGAAACAGGATATGTCGGCGGCGACGTCGAAGACCTGGTGCGCGAATTGGTTCGCGAGGCCGGCGGCAGCATTGAGAAGGCCCAATACGGCATCATCTACGTGGATGAAATCGACAAGATTGCTTCGACCCCCAACCTGGTGGGACCGGACGTTTCGCGAAGCGGTGTTCAGCGCAACCTGCTAAAGCTTATGGAAGAGACCGAGGTGGACCTGAAAGCGCCCCACGATCTGGCTTCACAGATGGAAGTCATGATGCAATATCAGCAAAGCGGCAAAATGGAGCGCAAGAAAGTCAACACACGAAACATACTCTTCATCGTAAGCGGAGCGTTCAATGGGTTCGAAGACCTGATCAAACGCCGTCTCAATCGAAACAGTCTGGGGTTCAAGGCCGAAACGGAGCGGCCGCAGAACCATGAAGCGGACCGCGTTTCCTACCTGAAGCAGGCAACGACGGAAGATCTCATCGCTTTCGGTTTCGAGTCTGAATTCGTGGGGCGCCTGCCGGTCGTGGCCGTACTCGAACCGCTTTCCGTCGAGGACTTGTATCAGATTCTAAAGAGTCCGACCAGTTCGGTCATTCTTGGAAAAAAGCGGGATTTCCTGGCCTACGGTATCGAATTGAACTTTGAAGACGCCGCGTTGCGCAAGCTTGCCGAGCAGGCGTCCACGGAACAGACGGGAGCGCGAGCGCTGGTCAGTGTTTGTGAAAGGGCGCTGCTGAAATTCGAGAAGGCGCTTCCGTCCACCGATATCCGTTCGTTTACCGTTACCGCCGATGTTGTGGAAAACCCGACGCTCCAACTGCAGCAGTTGCTTGTCCACCGGGATATCTCGTCGTATTCGACGCGTTTTCTGGAGGCATACGGCATTGTATTGACGTTTTCGGATGCGGCAAAAGCGGTTTTGGCGGATGCCGCGGCCCGTGACGGCGTGTCGATCGAAGCGTTGTGTCAGACTTTATTCGACGACTACGGTCACGGTCTGAAGCTGGTGGGCAAGTCCGAATATACGATCGACAAAGATGCTGCGGAACAGGCGAAAGTGCATCTGGATCGGATGGTCAAAGCATTTTACAGTACAATTGGAGAAAAATCAGTGCGCGCGCAATAGCGTCAGGCCCCGTCAGTAAGAGCCAGTCTAACGATGCCCCCGTTCTTCACGAGTAATTGACGGGCCGTCTCCATGGAGACGGCCCGGTTTGCCATCACAATGGCCGTCTTGAGATCGCCGGCTGCAGCGAGTAGCCGCTGGCTGTCTTCGCGGGAAAGCCCTGTCGTTTCCATCAGAATCCGCCCGGCGCGGTCGTTCAGTTTTGCGCATGTGGGTTTCAGGTCCACCATCAGGTTGCCGTACACCTTGCCCAGCCTGACCATGGCTGCCGTCGTGATCATATTCAGTACGATTTTGGTCGCGGTACCGGCCTTCAGGCGCGTGGAACCGGTGATGGCTTCAGGGCCGACTTCCGGCACGATATTGACACTCGCGTCCACCTGTCCCGCCGCTTCCGGATTGCAGGTGAAAAAGACAGTCTGGGCGCCCGCGCGACGTGCATACTCCAGCGATCCCAGCACAAACGGCGTCACCCCGCTGGCGGCAATACCCATCACGATATCCCGCTCCGACAGATTTCGGCCCCGAAGTTCCGACGCGCCGTCTTCCGGCCGATCCTCGGCGCGTTCCGCTGCCTGGAGAAGCGCGCCCGCCCCGCCCGCGATAATCCCCTGAACCGTCCCGGGCGGGGTTCCGAACGTGGGCGGGCACTCGGCGGCGTCCATCACGCCGAGCCGGCCGCTGGAGCCGGCGCCAACATAAAAGAGCCGGCCGCCGTTCCTCAGCGCCATAACCACGAGTTCCACGGCCTCCGCCACCTGCGGCAGTACGGCATTCACGGCCCCCGGGACCGTCCTGTCTTCATCGTTGAGGATCTGGAGGATTCCCAGCGTGGATGCCTCGTCGATGTGCGCGCTGGCGGGATTCGGTTGTTCCGTAGGCAGCGAGGCCCATTTTGATGTGTTCACATCGGACATAGCCCTGTTTTCACTCTTTCTCCGCATCGCTGCGCAGTTGCTGAAGGGTTTTGCGAAGGTTATCAACGGCTTCTCCGTACCCCGCGAAGTCACCCCTTCGAAGTCTTGTCTGCGCCGTGTCGAACTGTGTGAGTGCGGTCTGGCTCAGTTTTCGAAGACCCGTTGATGCCGGCAACGCGTGGTGCCGTGTATCCGGAACGGTTACTCGCGATTCGAAAGCCAGGTTCAGCGCACCTTCGAGGTCTTCGGCCATCGCGAGTCGATCGCCGTGCGCCACGAGTACCCGCTTCAGTTCGGGCATGCCGCTCTGCGTGGCCCGCAGGTAGAGGGGTTCAACGTAAATGAATCCGTCTTCTATGGGCACGACGAGCAGGTTGCCGCGCAGCACGTCCGAGCCCCTCTGGCTCCAGAGTGTAATTTCCCGGGAGACGTCGGTATCCTGATCGATTCGGCGTTCGATCAACATCGGACCGTAGATGAGTTTCTCCTTGGGCAGCTTGTACACCATGAGCCGGCCGTAGTTGGGACCGTCGCATCGGGCAAGAAGCCACGCGATCATGTTGGCTTTTCCGGCGGGCGTCGCCGGCAGCATCAACACGAACTCCTCCCGGTCCGCGTCCGGCAATTTGACGATGATGTAATACGGCGCCATGACCCGCGGGCGTTCGGAAACCCCGTAGATTTCCTTGGCCGCTTCCCAGACATCTTCACGGTTGTAGAATACCTGGGGTGAGGCCATGTGGTACGTGTTATAGAGAGAAGCCTGGATTTCAAACAGGTCTGCCGGGTAGCGAACGTGGGCGCGCAGCGCGTCCGGCATGTCCTCCATCGGTCGGTAGAGATCCGGGAATATTTCCATGTAGGACCGGATGAGCGGGTCGTCCGGGTCCCAGACGTAGAACGTAACCGTGCCGTCGTAGGCGTCGAGCGTGGCTTTGACGGCGTTGCGGATGTAGTTGGCTTCCCGTACGTAGGGCCTCCCGTAGGGCTCCGCGTAGGGGTACATGTTGCTTTCGGTATATGCGTCCTGTATCCAGACGAGCCGTCCGTTCACCGTGACCAGATAGGGGTCTTCGTCGAAGCGTAGATACGGCGCCAGTTTCTGAAACCGCCTGGGTCCTTCGTCCCTGAACCGTCGGCCGATGTGCCGGTCGAATTGAATTCGGCTATCGGGTTTCAGGTTCTGCGTAACCAGCAGGTAGGGATCGGCGAAGCGCAGGGCGAAAAGGAGCCGGCGCAGGAACGAATTGACGGGAACGCCACCGGTACCGCGATAGGTGGTATAGGCGTTGTCGTCACCGCGGGGGTAGTCGAACTCCTCCGTCCTGGTGTTGACAATCACGTAGTCCTGCCTGGCTTCGCCATAATAGATCTCCGGGCGGTCTACACGGATGTCCACCGATGCACTGGGCGGGATGTCCTTGACATAGAATTCCGGCAGACCCTTTTCGCCGATTTCGTTTGCCGGGCTCATGCAGAAGCCGTAACCGTGGGTGTAGACCAGGTGGCGATTGACCCAGGTTTCGCCCTGAATCGCCATCTGCTCCCTGGAGAATTCCCGTGCGGCCACCATTACCTGCTGGTATTCGCCATTGATTGAATACCGGTCCACGTCGATACTTCCGAAACGGTAATAGGACCGGATTTCCTGGAGCTGGCTGTAGGTCGCTTGCAGGGGCCGGCGGTCCCACAGCGGGATGCTGCGGATGGTGGGCAGATTGGCGCGGATATCCTGGAAATCCAGATCGGACTCCGCCTGAAAGGGCACCTCTTCGATCCTATCCAGGCCGTACGCTCTCTGTGTGTGTTCTATGGTCCTCCTGATGTAGGGTTCTTCAAGTCTCAGTTCATCGGGCTTGACCACGAACTGATCGAAGAGAATTGGAAACATCCAGCTGAGAAGCAGAATGGCTGAGGCATAGGCGATGCCGCCACCGGCGATCGGCCACCACTTCTTCTCGCGCACGTTGTAGATCAGCAATGCGCCGAGAAGGATGGAGAGCACCATCATCAGACGGTAGATGTAGACCTGAACATGGACGTCGGTATAACCGGCGCCGAAGAAGGCATCCTTGCGAAAGGAATAGAGGATGTCGTATTCCTTGAGCCAGTACCACCAGGCAAAGATGAACGCAAGAATCGCCATCAGCACGGTGAGGTGAGCGCGGACGTGCGGGGTGGATGCCCAGCCTCGTTCCACCTTACGCAGTGCACGGTCCTGATGATAGGAGATACTGACGAGGACGATGTTGAGAATAACGGCGAAAGCCAGCCAGCCCTGAACAAAACTGTAGGCGGGTAGCTTGAAGAAGTAGAAGCTGAGGTCGTTGGCGAAGACGGGGTCGACGACCCCGAACGGGACGGGATAGAAATAGCGCAGCAGCGGCATCCAGGCGGCGGCGCCGATCAGGCCGGTTGCCGCAGTCAAAAGGGCGATCGCGGCGGTCCAGAGGATTAACTGGCGCCTGCGTCGTTCCGGCAGAACCGGCTGTGCGTGGGCAACGAGGACCTCGAGCGGCATCTCACGGGTAACTCGGCCGTACTTGCGCGCAATGTGGATGTTGACCGCCGCGATGACCGCAAAGGTGGCTGAAAAAGCAAGAAACGAAAGCAGGCGGGCGAGGGCCGTGGTGACGAGAACAGGCCCGTATCCCAGGTTCTGAAACCAGAGCCAGTCGGTATAAAAATACACAACCAGGCGAATGCACGTATATCCAAGGAGCAAGCCGGCCAGTGGAAGAAGAAACTTGAGGGCTCGTTTTGACATTGTCCGGGGTTGAGTTTTCGTTAAGGTGATCACATTCTCCAACTTATGAAATATAAGCAGGATAAATAACCCTAACAAGCGGATTTTCCCGGAATCCGCCGCCGACACTGGAAAATCCTTGACAATTTTCGCAGGGATGATATCATATCTTGCTTTGAATGGCTCCCGATTCGGGGAGCACGCACGGTGGAGCAATGCACGCGGCGAGCCTCCGGGCTATACGGGACGCCCTGCGCCTCATATGGTTTACGACTCCGCCAGAGAAGACAATCCGCCGGGATGAACGTGGACATTCAACGCCCCGGTTCAGAGGAATAGCGTCAGGTATGGAATCTGCAAGCGTGGACGTCGCCCAAGCCGCTATCGCAGGTGTGGGCGATCCCGAGGTGGCTTTCGCACATCGCCGGTTGCGCAGGGATGCGTTCTGGAAGACGATCCCGGCATACGCGAATGTGGACGAAAATACGTTTCACTCCCACGTGTTTCAGGCGCGCAATTCGCCAACCAGCGTGGAGCGTCTGCAGGAAGTGCTTGGCGGGCTTGTCGGGCCGGCCTTTTATGCAGACCTCCGGGAAGGGTTGCGCAGGGCGCCGATGAGCATTCGGATTTCACCATATATCCTGAGCCTGATCGACTGGAATGATCCGTATGGGGATCCGCTGCGTACGCAGTTCCTGCCTCTGGCCTCGCAGCAGTTGCCGGATCACCCCGAGCTCCACCTGGATTCTCTGAACGAACTGGGCGATTCTCCCGTACCGGGACTTACCCACCGGTATCCCGACAGGGCGCTTTTTCTGACGCTGGACACCTGTCCGGTCTACTGCCGTTTCTGTACGCGCAGCTACGCCGTGGGGCTCGATACGGATGGTGTGGAAAAAGTCCGTCTGAGTGCCAACAGGAGTCGCTGGTCTCAGGTATTCGACTATCTGAGGTCGCGACCCGAGGTGGAAGACGTTGTGGTCAGTGGCGGCGACGTTTACAATCTCAGGGCGGCGCAGATCCGGGAGGTAGGCGAGACCCTGCTGGACATTCCGCATATTCGCCGGTTTCGTTTTGCTACTAAAGGCCCCGCGGTCATGCCGGGGAAGATCCTGAGCGACGTGGATTGGGTGGACGCGCTCGTGGATGTGGTGGACCGTGGACGCAGGATGCACAAGGAAGTGGTCATGCACACCCACTTCAACCATCCGGGTGAAATAACCGGCGTGACGCAGGATGCGATGGACCTGCTGACAGAGCGGGGGGTTACGGTACGGAACCAGGCGGTGCTTCAGCGCGGCGTAAACGACGACACGCTCACGATGCAGATACTGGTGAAACGGCTGAGTTATCTGAATATTCAGCCGTATTACGTGTTTTTTCACGATCTGGTACAGGGGGTCGAGGACCTCCGCACAACGCTGGGTACCGGGCTCGATATTGAGAAAACGCTGCGGGGCGCGACGGCCGGATTCAATACGCCAACGTTCATTGTCGACACATTGGGCGGCGGCGGTAAACGAGACGGACATTCCTACGAACATTACAACGAAGAAACGGGAATCGCCGTGTTTTCAAGTCCCACCGTGCGGCCCGGAGAGCATTTTTTCTATTTTGATCCGATTGACTGTCTGGCACCCGACGTCCAACAGCGCTGGAAGGACACAAACGAAAGACAGTCGATGATGGAAGAAGCGCTCGCGGTTGCCGGTTAGTCCGGGCGCGTCCGGCAGGCTCAGGATTCACATTGGATGGGGTCGGGGATACCGGCCGTCTCGAAAGCCTTCAGACGGAGGATGCAGCTGTCGCAGCGACCGCAGGCGCGGTCGCTGTTTCTGTAGCACGACCAGGTGAGGTGCAGCGGGGCCCCCAGTTCCACGCCAAGTCGGACGATCTGGTGCTTCTTGAGGTGGATGACCGGCGTGAGGATTCTGATATGGGACTCCGGGCGTGTGCCGTAATCGACCGCACGGGCGAACGCGTCACAGAACGCCTGCGTACAGTCGGGATATCCTGAACTGTCTTCTTCGACGGCGCCCAGATACACACTCGATGCGCCGATGGATTCGGCCCAGGAAACCCCCAGGCTGAGAAAGAGTGCGTTTCGGAAGGGTACATACGTGACGGGAACGTCATTCCGATCGGCATCGGCGTCTGGAACGGGTATGTTTCGGTCCGTCAGCGCAGAACCGCCCACTTGCCGGAGTGCGTCAGTTCCGGTGGCCAGGCGATGACCCGGGGGTACGCCGTAGTGGTCGGCAATGTCGTGGAACGCCCGGCGTTCGCGGAGGTTTGTCCGGTGGCCGTAGTCGAGGAAAAAGAGAGCGAGGTCGAAATTCTGGCGGGCAACGGCGGCAGTGACACAGCTGTCCAACCCGCCACTGAGCAGCACGACGGCGGATTGTTTCACGCGCCTCTCACGGTCGCGACCGTCCGCTTCAGGTATGACGCCAGATCGTCCATGAGCGAGTACACGGTAGGCAGGATGACGAGCGTAAGAATGGTCGAGACCATCAGTCCCGAGATAACGACAAAACCGATTGGACCCCATCGACGCGCGGTCCCTTCAGCCGTGCCATAGATCATTGGCAAAACCAGGGGCGTGAGGCCCAGGATCGTCGTGGTTGCGGTCATCAGGATGGGACGCAATCGGTCCTGACCGCCCCGGATGATGGCGTCACGACGGTAGAGGCCCTGTTTACGATAGCGGTTGATATGGTCTACCAGGACGATGCCGTTGTTCACCACGATGCCGAAAAGTATCAGCAGACCATAGGTTGCGTTGCTGTCCATGGGGATATTGAAAGCATATAGCGCAAACGACACGCCAATGAACGCGAAACAGATCGAAAACATGATCGTAAACGGGTGGGCGTAGGACTCGAAAAGAGCGGCCATGATCATATATACGAGAAGCGCGGCGAAGATCATGGTAAGGTTGGTTTCGCCCTGTTCCTGATTCATCCAGCGGAATCGCCGGTCCATCTGCCACGAGTAACCGGCAGGGAGCGGTATCGCGCGCATCCGCATGCTCATTTCACGTCCAACTGAGAATACGGCCTGCTGTTCCGTATTGGCGAAAACGGTCAACGTGGACATCCGGTTTTCGCGCTCGAGCGCCTGAGGCCCCTTTTGGACGCGGAAATCCGCGAGGCTGGCAAACGAGACCATATTTCCGGTTTCGCTCTCAAAATAGGTGTTCCTGAGCTGTTCCAGCGTGGCCCGGTCCTCTTCCTTGAGTTGCACGGCAATGTCGATTTCTCCGTTCTCGGTTTTGAACTTGCTGTTGCCCCGGGTTCCCAGCGCACTGGCAACCGTCGTCGCCACCTGCCAGGGCGTAAGCCCGTAGCGCCTGGCGCGGCGCCGGTTGATGGTGACCTGGATTTCCTCGTTGCCGGATTCCAGGCTGGTCTCCACTTCGTGGACCCCTCGGATGCCCTGCATCCGCAGCCGGATGTCCTCGGCCAGCATCGCGAGTACGTCCGGGTTTCGGCCCTTGACTTCAACACCGGCGCCGGTGGAACTGCTACCCCATGTTCTTCCGGACTTGAACCTCACACCTGGTATATCATCAGGTAACAGATCCTTGACTTTGCGTTTGACCTCGTCGGTGGAAAGACGGCTTTCATCGGGGGGAACCAGATAGAGGGTGATGCGATTGCTCCGTCTGTCGCTGTACCGGCTGCTCATGGCCGCGATGTCCAGGCTGTCCTTTCGAGGAAGCAGGATGGCCTCTACGCGTTCAAATAGCGCCAGCGCTTCATGAATGTCGTAGCTTCGAGGCAGTTCGACCGAGATATCGACCCGGCGCGTCGGCTGCCAGCGATAGGGCTGCTGTTCAATCTGCGTGAAGAAGTAATAGCCGGCGCCAAGAAGCGCACAGGCGATCGAGACGGTCG
This sequence comes from Candidatus Latescibacterota bacterium, assembly GCA_021295655.1. Lineage (GTDB taxonomy): Bacteria > Latescibacterota > UBA2968 > UBA2968 > JAAXHE01. The sequence continues at coordinate 135,243 of JAGWBX010000027.1, read as the reverse complement.
TCCATCTGTAGCGGAGGGTGTTGACCACCAGACGGGAATATAGATACTTGATGCCGCGAGTCCTTCGGGAAAAATAGAAAAGACTGCCGACAACGGTCAGCAGCATGAAAAACAACACCCACGCCACGGCGGGTATTGCCGCGAGGCCGACCAACACATAGTTCGCATTTTCCCGGAGCCACGAGGCGGTTTCCCGCAGGCCTCGGGCGTACACCACGTAGCCGCAGAGCCCAAGTATCAGGATTACGAACGCGAACTTCAGCCAGCGGTCCAGCCGGGAAGCGGTGTCATTGAATGCCCTGGATGCCGCCAGCGGGATCAGCGAAAGCGCCACGCAGAAGGACGCGCCAACGGAAATGCAGACGGTTAGCGCAAAATCCCTCATGAACATGGCGCTCCGGGAGTCAGTCACAAAGATGATAGGCACGAAGACACAGACGGTCGTCAGCGAGGCTGCGAGAACGGGAATGCCGATTTCCCGACTCCCGTCCAGTGCGGCCTTCCATGGCGTCTGTCCCTCGTCGTACCTCTTCCTGAAGATGTTTTCGAGGGCAACGACGGCGGGGTCGACAAGCATACCGATCGCGACCATCAGGCCCATCATGGACATCAGATTGAGTGTGATATTGGATCCGAAGACCTGCCGGAGGATGTACATCACCATAAAGACGGTGATGGCCGATATCGGGATGGCGGAGCCGATAATGAGCGTGCTCCGGAAGTTTCTGAGAAATACGAAAATGACGATGATGGCCAGGAAGCCGCCCATTATTGCCGACTGTGTGAGACTCTTGATGCCGGTGGTGACGTCGAGCGACCGGTCGCGGATGGCCTGCGCCCTGAGCTTGCCATCGCCGATGTCCTTCCGGATCCGCCGGATCTCTTTCTTTACCAGGTTCGCGGTGGCTACCAGATTGGCGGACGAGGATTTGCGGATGTCGATCGTCACGGCGTCGCGCCCGTCGAGCCGTTCGAAGTCTTCTTCTTCCGGAAAGTCGTAGGTGACGTCCGCCACGTCTCCCACTTCGACGCCTGTGCGAAGGGGAAGGTGACGAATCTGGTCGACGTTCTCAAATTCACCGATCGTACGAGCAGCCAGCCGTTTCTCGGCTTCGTTGACGTAACCGGCTGATATGTTGACGTTGTTGGAGCTGATCGCTCTGTTGAGCGCACGTATGTCCAGTTTGTGTGTGTGCAACAGGTTCTGGTCGACTTCAATCAGGAGGTCTTTTTCCCGTAAACCCCGCACCTCAACGCTGCCAACGCCCTCCAGCCGCTGCAAGCGCGGCAGAATGGTGTGTTCGTAGACGCCGGCCAGTTCGGATTGATCCTGACCCTGCCAACTCAGCGCATACGTCAACACCGGGAAATCTTCGGTGTTCCAGCGACGAATCGTAATGCGCTCGACGTCGTCGGGAAGGTCATTCTTTACCTGGTCGAGACGGTCCCGGACGTGAACCGCCATGAGGTCCATATCCGTATTGAGCTCGAATTCCAACCGAACGTAGCCCCGATTGGCGTACGATCTTGAGCTGAGCTGCTTAACGTGGGAAAGTGTACCCATCACCTCTTCCAGCGGCTGGACGATTTCACGTTCGATCTCTTCAGGCGAGGAGGAGGGATAGTCGACGTTCACGTACATCACGGGAAACGTGATGTCGGGCAGATACTCCAGCGGCAGCCGGAAGAGGGAAATCGCGCCCAACACCACGACGCTGAGGGCCAGCATCACTGCGGTGATGGGTTTACGTATGGCGTATTCGGAGATTTTCACTGAGGACCGACTTCCCTAACCCTGATTCTCAATTCTTCGGGGATGTTAAACCGAAAATATGCAAGTAGATAAAGGCGATTTAACCTTGTTTTCGATATTTTTCAGGGACGTAGAATCGAAAATGGGCAAGTGGATAAAGGTGATTTAACTTCTGATTACCAGGATACACCAGGTCATTGGACGTGAATTGAAAAATATCCTTTTTGACGACCGTTACGCCCCGTTTCAGGGGTTTTCGTCGCGTTGCCGAGGAGCTGTTTTTTTCGAATTTGGGCTAATTGTCGTCTTCTCTTTCGCTCAACAGATCGCCGCGCTGGAGTCGTTCGGCGTTTTCCGTGGACCAGAGAATGGCTTTCATCACCTTCTGGGCGGTTATGTAACGGGTGGCCGCCAGCAGATGCATTCGCTTTTCCTCCGGGTCGTCCGTGAGTTCGAAGTGACGGAATGCCACTTCCAGGACCTGGAACATATGCAATTCGGCGTCTTCGCGCAGCATGATGTGAGCGAGCGCGTGTTTCAGGCGGGTGATGTCCCGGCCCTCTTCCAGGTACTGGTTCACGAGTATTTCGGCTTCGTACACTTTCTGGAAATCCGCAAATTCCTGCAGCCTGGCAAGCATCTGGGACTCGGAGTCGAAGGTGCCGTTCAGACGTTGACCGGGTTTCGGCACCCGTGCCGCGGGCATATTCAGCCAGCGCAGATACGTAAGAAAGACCGCACCATGGAAGATACCTCGAAGCAGATCGCCTGACGGGGCGCGTTCAAAAGCGCGGTAGAGGGCGTGCGCATAGGAGTAGATATTGGCCACGTCGTGCCAGTCGCCTTCGTTCTTGAGATGGAACCTGGCGGTACGGATGGCACCGGCGTAGACCATGGATCTGCAGATCTGCGTGGGGTCCACCCCGCGGCGGAGAAGCGTTTCGATATCCGAGACGATGGGGCCGGCGTCTTCACCCAGCAGGACTTGCGCGAAAGCCGAGGTGTCCAGCGAGGATTCGTTCGACTGGTTCTCCTTCCAGATGTCGTCCAGGCGCGTGAAGACATCTTCAAGGATTGGCACGCTGTCCTGCCAGCGTGCGGTCTCCTCGTGGCGCGTACGGGTGATGAGGTCGATCACGATGGGGCGAAGGATTTCACTCGCTCCCTGCCATTCGACGTAGTCGAGGGCCTCGAAAAGCTTGTTGGCAAAGTCCAGGGCATGGCCGTCGCCAGTGAAATAGTAATCGGTCGCGGCGGTGAAAACCAGGTCTGCAATGGCCTCCCTGGGAAATCCGCGGTCGTTCAACGTGATCAGGATCCGCTGTGCCGCATTGCTGTTCCGCTGTTCCACGAGGCGTCTGAACCAGCGTTTGTAGGTCGCACGATCGGGTTCGTCCGTTGCGATGGGAAACGGAAACCCCTGTCTGCGGGAGCCCCCGGTGGTGCGCCGCGAAATCTGTACGAGTCCGTGTACGAGGAACAGGTTGTGGTCGCGGTCGGCGGTGTCGTTCCAGAGGTTGGCGCAGAGTGACAGGATGGCCAGACCCGAAGAGAATCCCTCCGTGGTCTTGTACGATCCATAGAACAGGCCCTGTTGTATTATATCCTGTGGCGATGCGCCCGCGTGACGCAGGGCGGTCACACCCTTTGCGATGATGAGCGAACTCCTGTCTTTCAGGCCCTGCTCGAGAATATACCGGCCGCGGTCGATCATTCTCTGACGCGCCGCCTGCCGTTCATCCGCGGCCATGCCCACGTGAAGAAAACCGTCATCTCTGACCTCCACCGGAAAACTCTTCAGGTCGTTCCCTGAACCGGACGTTTCAAAGCAGCCTCCGGTCTTGAGGTCGAACTCCCAGTGATGCCAGTGGCAAATCAGAACGCCGTCCCGGACGCTGCCCTTCGACATGGGATAACCCATGTGAGGGCAGCGATTGTCAACGGCCTGGAACTCACCGTTGTACAGGAAGACCGCGATATGGGAGCCGTTGACGGTAAAGGGCTTGCCTTCCCCCTCGCTGAATTCATCCGCCCGGCAAAGCCGGTGGTAGACAAGGGCGTCCGGATCGAGGTCTTCGCGGGGCGCCTGCGGGATCATTTCGCCGTCGAGCGAGGCCGGCGCCGTGCCGTGCGCGGTGGTTTCCATTGGGATATCTCCCGTGTTTCGATATGATGGTTTCGGGCGTCTGCATAAATATACGAATGGATGCTGAGAATCGCAATGCGCAATGACGCCGGAAAGGCCGTGGCGAGTCAACGAAGGCGATCAGATCAATGTTTCCACAAACGCGCGGCTGACCGGATCCAGTTTTCTGTAATCGGGAATCTCGTATCGGTTTCCGTCCGCGTCTCTCAACAGGATGCGGCCTCCGGACATGATGCGAATGTCGCGTCTGCGGCTGCGGACCTCGAACACACGGTGGCCGCTGTCGGTTTCCACGTCCCATTTCGGGATATGGAAGTTTTCCTCAAGTTTGTTTACCTGAAGGATGACCGGCGCGAAATACGTGCGTTCCAGATCGGACTCGAGGATGGTGCGGCTTTCTTCTTCCAGGGCCGCAATGTCCCGAATCAAGCCAATCTCCGAGCCGTCCGCACCCTTGAGGACGATGAATTGACCGGCAGCCGTGAGCGGAAATGCACGATGGGCCGTAACCGGCCGCCGTCCCTCAGGGCATTCGAGGATCAAGTCGTTGAATTCATCCAGACGGAGCCGCATCTCGCCCGGATCCAGTAGCGAGAGTTCCTGTTCGAGGTGGTATTCTTCCTGCATAGCGATTCATGGAGTCCGCGGTCCGCGTGACGCCGTTCCGGTTTACCAGGCCCTCAATTTGGACATTTCGGCTTGCATGCGGCACAGGCGGGCATAGATCCCGTCCAGTCTGATCAGGTCGGCGTGCGTACCCATCTCCGCCAGTTCGCCCTTGTCAAGGATCAGCAGGCGGTTGGCATTCTTGAGCGTTGACAGGCGATGGGCGATTGCGAACGTGGTTCTGCCCTCGATAAGGCGCGCGATGGCGTCCTGTATCTGAGCTTCTGTCTCCGTGTCCACGCTGGCCGTTGCTTCGTCGAGGATAAGAATGCGGGGGTTCCTCAAGATCGCCCGGGCGATGGAAAGGCGCTGGCGTTCCCCTCCGGAAACGCGAAGGCCCCGTTCGCCCACGGACGTGTCGTAGCCTTCGGGGAAATCCAATATGAAATCGTGTGCGTTTGCCGCCTTTGCGGCCGCGACGACTTCGTCGAGCGTAGCGTCGGGTTTGCCGTAGGCGATGTTTTCCGCAACGGAACCGTTAAACAGAAACGGGTCCTGCAGCACCACCCCGATCTGCGCCCTCAGGGAACTCAGCGAGACTTCCCTGATGTCCCGGTCATCGACGAAGATCGTGCCTTTCTGGATGTCGTAAAACCGGCAGATCAGGTTGATGAGGGTGCTCTTCCCTGCGCCGCTGTGACCGGCCAGGCCGATCATCTCACCCGGTTCCACCCGAAAACTCAGATCTCTGAGAATGGGTTTGCCGGGCTCGTACGAGAACGTGACCCCGGAAAATTCCACGGAACCCGATATTCGCGGCAGGGAAACGGCGTCGGGCCGGTCCGCGACGTCGGACTGTGTATCGAGGACCTCGAATATCCGTTCGGCCGAAGTCGCCGCCCTCTGGAAACGATGGTTGAGGCGGCACAGGCTCTCCACGGGACCGTAGAATTGCCACATGTATCCGGTAAACGCCACGAATTCGCCGAGTGACAGCCCGCCGCTCAGAACCTTGTTGCCGCCCATCCACCAGATGATGAGCGTGCCCAGAGAGGTCAGGAAGGTCATAATGGGCGTAAACGTGCTCCGTACTCTCGCCACCCGGATTTCGCCGGACAGCAGGCCCCAACTCCTGTTCTCGAACTTGCTCACTTCCCGTTTTTCCTGGGCAAAGGCCTTAACGACCCGCACCCCGGGAATCGTATCGGCCAACAGAGCGTGGATGTCCGCCCACCGGCGCCAGAGACCATGATAAAGATCATGAAGCCTTCGTCCGAAGTACCGCGTAAACAGGATCAGCAGGGGCGTGGGCAGAAGGACGAATGCCGCGAGAGCGGGATTGAGCGAAAAGAGAATGATGCAGATGATGATGATGGTGGCGATGTCCCGGATGATTTCCTGGAGGCCGTCCGAGATGAAGTCCTGAAGCCGGCTCACGTCCTGGGTGATGTTCGACATGATGCGCCCGGTTTCCCGTTCATTATAGAAACTGAGCGAGAGATAATGGAGATGCCGGTAGACCTCCTTGCGCAGATCGAACGTGATTCGCTGACCGAGCTTCGCCAGCAGATACGTGCGCACGGCGCTGAGCCCGTTCCGGGATATGTTGACCAGCAGAAGGAGCAGCACCAGTACGCCAAGCATCGTGCGCCTGTCGGTCCCCGTGGAAGGCGCGGGACTCGGCGCCTGGCTCCTGGGAACGGAAGAACGCGTCTCGGCAGGGATCAGGGACGCCCCAGGTGTCGAGCCGCCCATTTCGGCCACAAGAACGTCATCAATAAGGGTGCGCATCAGCAGTGGCGGCGTCAGGCCGATAAACGTGGCGGTCAGGAGGAGGAGGAGGCTGCCTGCAGCCATCTGCCAATACGGCTTCGCGTAACCCAGGAGACGGAAGAACAGCTTGCGGGAATCCAGGCACATCGGGCAGACGCCCATCCAGTGCGGGATCACCTGCTGGCACCTTTCGCACCGCTTCTTTCGTCCGGCGAACACGTCTACGCTGGAGTTGACGATTCGCGTGTCCTCGGGAACGGGTTTGGCCTGGCGGATGAGCCGCTCGATCTCGGGGGGAATCTGCGTAAACTTGGAGAGCAGGGACTTGGTAAAAAAAGCCAGTGAGGCGCCGCTTCCCGGCGTCACAACCTTTAGAACGCCGCTGCCGAAGAGTTCCCGGACTTCCACGCGGTCAATATCCACGAGGGGAACACTGACGGTCTCCGGCGGCTCGGGATCCGACGGGCTGATTCCGATAATGCGGCGCCCCGTCGCTAGGAGCCAGGCCGTCCCATAGGAGCCGTCGAACCGCAGATCCGTAGCCGCAGAGAGCAGGATCTCCTCGTCCGGTTCGAGGACGGCACGAGCGGCGGCATCAATGTCTTCAGGGATTTCATCGAGGAATGGCGTTTCTGCGGAGCGTTGGCCTGGCGTGTCCACGTGGAGTCCTGTTGTCACAAATCGGATGTTCTGGCAGGGGCCTGTGCGACTCGCAGGCGTTGGCTATCCAAAAATAACAGGAGACTTCGACAGAGTCAAGCAACGGATTTTCGCGTGAGGCCTTCGATTTACGATTGACCGGGCCGGTGTCCGGCGGGGCAGCCCGCCTTCTGCCATGTCTCGATGCCGCTCATTCCCGGCGTCTCTGCGCGATTTCGCCGCACAAGGAACTGCGTCTCGTAAGGGGGCGAGGGTTCCTGGCTTACGGAAGATCCGTGAGTCCGGCTGCCGGTCCGGCCGAATCGCTGCTTCACAACGGAAATGCAGAGGACTCGCATCGGAATTGCTGGAATAACTGGAAACTTGCCGCATTCCGACAAAATACCTATAATGGTTTAACGAAATGGGCGAAATGTCAATAAAACACCGTTTACCGGAGCGCACGGCGCCGGAGCGTGCGCGGTATGTCCCGGCGCTGCGGGGAAACCATGCCTCCTCCCGCCGGCCGGTAACCGGCCGGATCGAAACCAGCGGGTTCAATCTGGGGTATACGCTCGCCGGAGGGCAGGTTTTCCGGTGGGGGCGCGACGTGGATGGGTGGTGGAAAGGCGTTGCCTACGACACTGTGTTCCATCTGCGCCAGGCGGGGGATACGCTGCTGTATCGCGCCGGGGCGTCACGCGTCGCGACCTATCTGGGCGAGATGCCGGTTGCAGTATTTCTCGAGTGGTACCTGAGACTGAAGGAAAGGCCCCGGATTCGCGTGCCTCGCACAGACGGGTACCTGCGACGGGCGAGGGATCGGCTGAAGGGATTCCGTTTTGTCCGGCAGATGCCCTTCGAGTGCATCATTTCGTATATCCTGTCGGTACAGGCCCACATGAATCTGACCAAGCGGCGGGTCAATTTTCTGGCTGAATCGTGGGGCCGCGAAATCGAGTTCATGGGAAGGAAATACTGTACGTTTCCCGATCCCGGTGCATTGGCCCGGCTGAAAGGCCCGTATTTCAGATCCAACCGTTTCGGGTGGCGGTCCGAACGCGTGGCCGAAGCGGCCCGGTTTGTTTCCGGGTGCGCGGGCAGCGATCCGGGGAGATTGCCCCTGGATGACTGGCGCGAAATTGTGGATGCATTGAAAAAACAGGCTGGTACCGGCGTGGGTCTTAAGGTCGGCAAGTGTATAGACCTCTTCGCGCTTGAACGACTGGATGCCGTGCCCGTGGATACGTGGGTGCTCAAATTCGCCCGTGAGTGGTACCATGTCAAGGGGCCGGACAAAAAGGTCTGCGAGTGGGCGGAGGCGCGTGGCGGAAAGTACGCCGGATACGTGAACGAGTACCTGTTCGCGTATTACAGAGAGTTGAACGGCCCGTCCCTGGATGACCGGGTCATTTCGTTCTGCGCGTCTGACGCGCCATCCGCAGAGCTGCCCATGCTGGATGAAGGTTAACGTACAGTCCACGTTCGCAATAATACAACCTGGTCCTATGCCCGAAACACCGATCGAAGCTGCCTCCGATATGAAACGCGTGTCGGTCATTATCCCGACTTACAACCGCTCGGCGTTTCTGAAGAAAACGCTGGAGCATGTATTGCGGCAGTCCTACCCCTCGTTCGAAGTCATCGTCATAGATCAGACTGACAAACACCCGCCCGAGATAACGCAGTTCCTGGGGTCCATCCGTGCGCGCATCCGGTACGTTCATACGCAGACAGCGTGTGGGACGCGTGCGAAGAACCTGGGAATGGCCATCGCTCGCGGGGAAGTGATTCTCTGTCTTGACGACGACATTGACTTGCCCGGCGATTTTATCGCAAAACATATGCGCAACTACGACACTGAAGGCGTCAGCGCGGTAGCCGGCCGAATCATAAGTTCGCGAAGCCGGGGCCGTCGGGAGCCTAGGCGTTGCGGCGAGGTGACATGGTACGACCCGCCGCCGAAACGTCTCTCATGGTGGGGGAGGGAACCTTTCCTTTCTTCGAATACAAGCGCTGAACTGTGGCGGGTTTGACGAGCAGTTCGCCGGAAGCCAGCTTCGGGAGGAGACGGATTTCTGTCTCCGCTATCTCAAGTACGCAAGCGGCCGCATGGTTTTCGAACCGGAAGCTGTGGTTTTCCACCATGCGGCGCCCTACGGTGGCTGCCGCGTTTCGGACCAGGCGGCAGACCCGCTGACCTATGCCAACGAGATGTATTTCTGGTTGAAACACCTGGACGGCCGGCTCACGCCGTACTTTATTCTGAATCTGTTCGTGCGATTCTTCATTCTCCGCGGCCGCTTTGGCTCATTCGGTTTCTGGTGGACGATGCCGTCGAAACTACTGGCGCTGGCACGGGGAACCCAGTTGGGGATCGGTCTGTATCAGAAGGCCCGCGGCGGGTCCAGGTCTGCGAGGCGCAATGGCTGAACACAGTGAGGAAGAGGCGCGAAGCGCGCTGGATCTTGCGACACTCTCCCGCGGCGTGGGCGTCAATCTGCTGGCGCTGTTTTCGAAGCTTGGCCGCCCGGCATTTTATCTCCTTGCCGCGCGTCTCTATTCGACCGCGTCCTATGGCCTCTACTATCTTGCCTGGACCTGGGTGAATCTGTTTTCCAGGTTCGCGTTCTTTGGCCTTGACAAGGCATTGCTCCGGCAGGTGGCCCACCATCAATCCCGGGGCGAGAAGCAACGGGCCCTCGAGTGTGTCAGAACCGCCCTGTTCGCGGGAGGCGTTCTGAGCCTGGGGGTGAGTTTGGGCTGCTTTGTCTTTTCCGACACACTTGGGGGGCTGTTCGGTCGGGAGCGGGTGGAAATCGCACTCCGATGGATGGCATTCGTCGTCTTCTTCCAGACCGTTGGCGGGTTGCTTCTGCAGATTCCCATCGCGCACAAGGTGATGGAATATCAGCTGTACGTCAAAGGACTCACCGAACCCGCGCTGTTGATCGGTTTTGCGATCCTGTTCTACCTTCTCGGTATGGATCTGACCGGGATCTGCGCGGCGTATCTGGTTGCAACAGCCATCGTGTTCTTCTGTTCCATTTTGCCGGTATTCAGGTTTTATCCGTGGCGAAAGTGGTCCGGAAAGGGACATGGATTTGAGCGCAATCTTTTTCGTTTCTCGTTGTCGATGTTTCTGATCGATCTGATTACGGAACTGAACGGACGTTTGGACGTCGTGATTGTCGGATCGTTCATCGAATCCGAAACCATCGCCGTATATGGCGTGATGATCCAGCTGGCCGGAATCATACGCGCCGTCTCCGGCGCCTTCGACCCAATTGCGAATCCCTTCTTTACGGAATACCACGCCCGGGGTGAGATCTCGCGCCTGGACGAATTCTTCAAACTTGTGACACGATGGGTTACGCTGGTTACCATACCCATTCTGCTCGTATTTGCATTGAACGGAAGGCAGATCGCGACATTTGTGGGATCGGAGTTCGCGCCAGGATACCCGTGGCTGCTGATTCTGTTGCTCGGCGCCGCCGCAACGGCTTTGTTGGGTTTGTCGGGCTATGTTCTGGTGATGACCGGGCATCCCAACGCCCTCATGGGCGTCAGAATTGTAACGCTTTTGATCAGCGGGACCGGCACCTTTGTTCTGGTGCGCCGGTTTGGCCCTGCCGGCGCCGCAATCGGCGCAACGTTCACGGCAATTTTATCGCCGGCGCTCTCCTCCTGGTGGGTATTTCGACGGCTGAAAGTTCACGCGTTTTCAATCAAACTCTGCAAGCCTTTGCTTGCCGGCTTCGCAACCGCAGTCCTGATGATGGTGTATGGACCCCCTGCTCCGTCGGCGGCGCTGTGGAATGCTCTGAGCCACGCCGCGCTGGTTTTTCTGTGCTTTGGCGGAATTCTCTTTCTGCTCGGCATTGAAGAAGAAGAAAAGCAGTTCGGCATGCGGGTCTATCGCCGGATCAGACGCATTTTCGTTTAAGAAGCTGTGATATGATTCCCTGCGGTCTTTGCCCGGCTGCAGACGTGCCGGGCTGCGGTGGTCAATTCCATCCCGGAGGCGAGGGGCGCGCAGCCTCGACACATTGAGACAGGGGTGACGAATTCGCCCGACTGGACCGACACCCCTTCGCTCGCGCTCGGGAACACACCGGGAACCTAAATACTGCTTCCAACAGGAGGCTTGGTGAGAATCTGTATCGACGCTCGCGAGGTCCGGAACGTGGAAACCGGCGTCGGCCGGTATGCGTTCAGCCTGGTCCGGGAGATCGCCCGGCTCGACCGGCACAACGATTACCTGTTGCTCAGGCGGGCGGCCTATCCCCGTCCGATTGTGGTGCAGCCCAATTTTACAGATATCGCGGTTCCATTCGGGATCTCAACGGGGCGAAATCTCCTTGGTGGGGCGAGGGTTGTGAACCCGCTCCGGGCCGACATATACCACTGTCTCTTTCATCTTCTTCCCGTGGGCGTCCGCGCCGGGCGGATTGTCCTTACCCTGCATGATCTGATTTGGATCAACAATCCGGATATTGCCTATGAATCCCGCTGGCGTGGCTGGATGGCGCGGCGATTCGCGGGCCCATGGATCGGAGAGTCCGTAAGAAGGGCACACCATGTCATCACAATTTCGGAATCAACGCGGCAGGCCGCGATCACGCGATACCCGGTGCCGTCATCCAAATTCACGGTTATACATCACGGAAGCGACGGGTCCTGTGCGGGTAACGGGGATTCCCGCGACCTTCCTGAAGTCTGCCGGGGCCGGCGGTTCATCTTCTCCCTGGGCAATACAAAACCCTACAAGAACATCCGACGCCTGATCGAGGCGTTCGGTCTGGTCTCGAAACAGTGTCCCGATCTGTTCCTGATGATCAGCGGGCGGGGCGACGGGTACGCCACCCTGGCTGAACTCACCCGGAACCTGGGGATCACTCGAAACGTCATATTTACCGAGCAACTGAGCGATGGCCAGGTTCGAGCGTGCTTTGAGGAAGCCATGTTCTTCGCGTTTCCATCGATTACCGAGGGTTTCGGGCTGCCTGTTATCGAGGCGATGGCGAGCGGTTGTCCCGTATTGACGTCCGATGCATCATCGCTTGCGGAAATCGCCGGCAGCGCTGCGGTCCTCGTCGACCCGATGGATGTCAAGTCAATTGCCGGCGGAATGACCCGTCTGATTCGCGATGACGCATTGCGGAAACGTCTTGTGGTAAGCGGACGGCTTCAGGCCGGCCGGTACACATGGCGGGACTGCGCGCGAAAGACCCTTGGCGTCTATAACGAGATATTTTCGTGAAAATTCATGGGCTGTCAAGGATTGGCATGGCACGCGTCCGGCGGATATGCAGCATTGCTTGCCTCGTCCTCGCGTGGTGGACCGGCGGCGCCTTCGCGATCGCGAAGGCGGGAGGTGACGGGTTGCGGGTTGATATGGGCTCATGGCTTCAACGGGATTGGGCGGAATGCAATTCAAAGACGAAGTTCCAGTACGCGAACAACGCGGTGCGCTTCGTCAGCGAAGGGTCCGCCGCGCTTCTCTGGCAGATACCGACGCGATCGGGCAGACCCATGGCGCTGGATCCGGACCGAAATCCGTGGATCGGGCGGTGCAAGCGGCCGCCGAGAGAGTTTGGCAACAGGATCAGAAGCCGGGGTTACGACACGCTGATCGACGTGGCGGAGAACCCTTATCTGACCTGGCGGTGGAAGGTGGATTATTCGACGATCGGCCGGCAGCGGCTGGAGAAGGGTGGCAAGCTGAACAAGCGTGACGACGACTTCAATGCGAAATTGGGGATTGCGATCCTGGAAAAGGGCACGAACAAGATCCGTGAGATCGCATACGTCTGGTCCAACACGCTGCCCGAATCACTGATGTTCAAGTCCGAGACCACCATAATCCCGTTTGTCTGGAAGCTGTCGTGGCGGCGAATTGTTGTGGAAAGCGGGTCGGCCCGCATGAAGCAGTGGGTGCCGGAAGTGCGGAATCTCTACGAAGACTACAAACGGGGATATCCGGGGGAGGAGCCTGGCAAGATACTGCGGGTCTATCTGATGACGGACACCGACAATACGAACAGCCGGGCGTCGACGTGGTATGCCGATATCCAATTCCACAGGGAGGCGCCAGGTGTTCAATCCCAACGGTAGATTGCCGGAGGCCGGCCTGGGATCCTGTGAAGCGGAGCGTTTGAAATCAACGCTCCGCTGTTCTTTTACTCCCTTACGAAACGCGGATTGCCGAAGCCGTCATTAATCACATGGCTTCGGGCGGGTATTTCAGCCTTGTCCGGTATGATCAGATCGAGTTCTGTACTGTTTTCGATCACGGTCCCGTCGCCCACGCGGACCCCCTTGCCCAGATGGATTTTGCCCGGTCTCCTGTCTCCACTCAAGACGGTGCCGACCACGACCGACGAGGCGATTCGGCATTCCATGTCGGTTTGCACGTAGCCGTACACCTGCGTATTCGGCCCGACGGTCGATTGGTTGCCGATTCTGACCGGCCCCAGGAGGGTGGCGTCGGTCCCGATCTGGACGTGATCCCCGATTTCAGGATGCCGATGCCTGACTCTGCCGCTGAGGCCACCCATCGTGCAGGGATAGATATAACAGCCCGAGCCGATGACGCCGGTCTGTCCGGTTGTCAGGCCCCGATGCGGATGATCCAGGAAGTTCGCATCGCCGATCACGGTTTCGGGATGCAGGTCGGCCTGATAATACCGGCCTCCAAGTTCCGATATGGCGCGCGGCAGAAGCGGGACCGGTTTGCGTTCGACATCTGTCAGGCCTTCCGCCGAACCGGACCTGGTGAGGGCGTGGGCTACGTCATGATAGAAGAGTACACGCCAGCCGGGGTAGGTGCTGATCACCAACTGCATGAGATAGTCGAATGCAAAGTCCAGATTCCGAGTCTTCAGAAAATCCCGATATGGATTGAAATCACGGACATCGATCGCGTTGTCCAGCACAGAACCGTGGTCCAGGTCCGCCAACCTGCCGATTTGGGTTCGATGTTTGGCCACGATATAGGCATCCCATACCGCCGGATCCTTCAACGAAGCGAACCGGTTCCACAGTGCCCGGCTTTTAAGGTGGGGCAGGTCGGCCAGGAGCGAGAAAGTGGCGTCCAGAGTCGGGGTTTCGATATCTCTGCCGTTCCCTTCCGCCGCCAGAAACGACTGCGCAATCATCGCATAGATCTGGTCGGCGATCTCTCCGATTGCATCCTCCAGGCTGTCGGTCGGCCCGGCTGCCTGAACGTTATGGGAGCCCGGCGCGACGCATTCGAGCAGATTGCCCAGAACGGTCTCGAGGAGGTCGCGGTTGACAAAACCGCGCCCCGAGGGGCGGGAGAGCAGCTCCCTGCTGATGGAATCAATGCGTATGACCTCGCGTTCTTCAGGCGAGTAAATCGGGTACAACCGCTCCAGCACCTGCTTCAGCAACGGGTTCCTGCGTTTTTCGTATGACGCATCAAAAAGCGTTCTGTCGCCCATGGACCTGACCGAACTCCCTCTATTGGCTTTCGTTTCTGCCTGTTGATCTGCTTCCCGTGTGTGGGAAACGCGGGTTTGCAGACCCTGCGGATTTGTGTTAATCGATATTCAAAGCTGTGCGGACGCCTCGCGCTCTGCCAGAAGAAGGTCGGCCTCGACCATCTCCCGGACGAGGTCTGCGAAACTGATTTGCGGCCGCCAGCCGAGTTTCCTGCGCGCTTTGGATGCATCGCCCAGGAGTGAATGTGTTTCGGTTGGCCGGAAGTACCGCGGGTCAATACGCACCACCGCACTTCCCGTTGCCCTGTTGATTGCGACTTCGTCGGCGCCCGTCCCGCGCCACGCCAGCTCCAGCCCCAGAAACCCGGCCGCAAGGTTTACAAATGCGCGAACCGAATGCTGTTGTCCCGTTGCGATGACGTAATCTTCGGGTTCCGTTTGTTGCAACATCATCCATTGGGCGCGAACATAGTCCCGTGCATGGCCCCAATCTCTCATCGCGTCGAGATTGCCGAGGTACACGCATTCGTCCAACCCTACCGTCACGCGTGCCAGCCGCCGGGTGATCTTCCGGGTCACGAACGTCTCTCCACGGACGGGGGACTCGTGGTTGAACAGGATCCCGTTGCAGGCGAAAATGTCATACGCTTCGCGATAATTCACCGTGATCCAGTAGGCGTATACCTTGGCTGCGGCGTATGGCGAGCGGGGATAGAACCGTGTCGATTCCCTCTGGGGTGTCTCGGTCGCCTTGCCGTACATTTCCGAACTGGATGCCTGGTAGAAACGAGTTCGATCTGCAAGGCCGCAGATGCGAATGGCCTCGAGCAGATGGAGCGCCCCCAACGCGGCCACCTTCGCCGTGTATTCAGGGGTTTCAAAGGACACCGCCACGTGGCTTTGCGCACCCAGGTTGTAGATCTCGTCCGGTCGAACTTCCTGGACGATTCGAATCAAATTCGCCGTATCCGTGAGATCGCCGTAATGCAGGATCATTCGCCGGTGGGGATCCTGGGGGCCGGAGAACAGGTGATCGATCCGATCGGTATTGAACAGAGACGCCCTCCTGATGATGCCATGCACCACGTAGCCCTTTCCAATCAGATACTCCGCAAGATAGGAGCCGTCCTGGCCGGTGATTCCCGTTATCAGCGCAGTTTTTTCGGGGGTGTCAGACCGCATGCGGACCTCGCGGCGACCGGATTCCGAAACGTGTCTCGTACAGGGGATACATGTCACTCTTTGCGATCATGCCGGGTGTCCGGGACTGGCGCAAATGGCGTCGGCAAACGAAGTTGCAACGAATGGGCCGTACGACGACGGCAGATTCAACAATAGGGTTTTCGTTCATTCTTGTCAAGAGGTACCAGGGCGAGTCAGGGCCTTCGAGAGGGAAATGGCTTGACGAGTAGCGCGTTATCGGCTATTATTGGCGCCGGTCTCGAACGTGGCGGAAGCGTCGCATTCTTATTGGAATCATCCGCCTCTGCCCCCGCGTTCCACGAAGAGGAGTCCGGACTTGACGGTGCTTCATAGCGCCATCGGATATGTCGTGCTTCTGGCCGTTGCATGGTGCCTGGGCCGGCGCTCAAGGAGAATCCCCTGGAAGACCGTCGCGGTTGCCAGCGGCCTTCAGCTGCTGTTGACCGGCATCCTCGTCAGGACGGGGTTGCGGCATTACGTCTTCGGCGTGGTCGGCGCCCTCACCGACATCCTTCGTACGACCGCGCTGAAGGCCAACGAATCGCTCCTCTTCTCGGGATTGTCCAATCCCGAATTCACGAGCAAATACGGTCCCGTCGTTGCACTGGAAATCGCGGCGGTTTTGATCTTTGTGGCTTCGGTTTCCCGGATGCTTTACCACTACAGGATCCTGCCCTGGGTGATCGGCAGGCTGAGCGCGGCCATGCAGAAGTCCCTCGGCCTGAGTTCGGCGGAAAGCGTCGGATCCGCCGGCAACGTCATTCTTGGAATGACGGAATCCCCGCTGTTGATCAGGCCGTACGTGAGCCGAATGACCGAGAGCGAGCTGTTCTGTCTGATGACCGTGGGAATGGCCACGATCGCCGGAACGGTCATGGTCATCTACGCGACGATTCTGGGTGCCGTCAATCCGGACGTCGCCGGCCACCTGTTCACGGCATCGCTGATCAGCGCGCCGGCGGCGATTGCCGTGTCCAAACTGATGATTCCGGAAACAGGCGATCCCGTCACCTCTCGCAGCCAGGTGGAACTTCCCCGGGAAGACACGCTGAACGGGCTCGATGCCGCGGCTCGCGGCGCCGCCGAGGGCATGCGCCTGGTCATCAACATCCTCGCAATGCTTGTCGCCTTCATCGGCCTTGTCGCCCTGGCCAACCTCCTTATCGGCAGGATTGACGTATTGGTGAACGCGAGTTCCAGCGGCTGGAGCCTGCAGGCATTCGCCGGCGAGATGTTCCGTCCGTTCGTCTGGCTGATGGGGATTTCATGGGCCGATGCCCGCATTGTCGGAGAGCTGATGGGTCTGAAGACGATCCTGAACGAGTTCGTGGCCTATCTGGACCTGAGTCGGCTGATGAACGGGCCGGAGCCGCTCAGTCAACGGTCCTTTGTGATCGCGGCGTACGCATTGTGCGGTTTCGCCAATTTCGGATCCGTGGCCATCATGATCGGCGGCATCGGGGGGATCGCGCCCGACCGGCGCGGCGACCTGGCGCGGCTGGGGCTGCGATCCCTGGTTGGCGGAACCCTGGCCACCATGCTCACCGGCTGCATGATCGGCCTGTATCTGTAACGCTGTGAATGCACTCTGATCAGGAGCAGAGAGTACGGCGATGCAGAAACGCCTCAATTCCGGCGCTTCCGCAATTGAATTCTGAACGCGGAAGCAATCAATTCACTGTGTGGCGCGCAGCCTGCCGCATGTCTCAAGGGAGGCGACCTTGCAACTGAATACCTATTTGACCTTCGAAAAGCAGTGTCGGGAGGCCTTCGAGTTCTACCGTTCCGTGTTCGGCGGAGACTTCCTGTTCATTCAGACGTTCGGAGACGGCCCCGCCGATCTGCAGGTGCCGGAAGAAGAACGCGACCTTATCATGCACGTGTCGCTGCCGGTTGGCTCGAGCGTGCTCATGGGTAGCGATCATGTCTCGACATTCGGACCCGCTCCTCAGACGGGCAGCAATTTTTCCATAACGGTCAGCCCTGACAACAAGGCGGGCGCCGACCGCCTGCTTGCCGCGCTGTCGGAGGGCGGCAATACGGTGATGCCGATGCAGGATATGTTCTGGGGGGCCTATTTCGGGATGTGCGTCGACAGGTTCGGCATCAGATGGCAGATCAATTTCGAGTATCCCGGGGAATGAGTCCCGGACCGTTCCGAAATTGCGGGAGCAACCGCCGCGGAAATGGCGCAAAACCTCCGTCAGGTGGGGAAGGATGACGCTGAGCGAGACACTTTCAATGCTTGAAGAACTGGGTACGGCGCAGAACCGCAAGGTCTATGCGCGCCACGGCGTCAACCCGCCCATGTACGGCGTCAGCTATGCCAACCTGAACAGGGTGGTTCGGAAGATCAGGCGGGACCAGCAACTGGCCGATGCGTTGTGGGCCACGGGTATTCACGACGCGCGTGTACTGGCTGCGCGAGTGGCGGACCCGACGGGAATGAACGCGGCTCGGCTGGACGTCTGGTCGCGCGATATCGACAACTCGATTCTTGCCGGAGAACTCGGTGCCCTGGCAAGCGTCTCGAAGACCGGTCTGACACGCTTCAGAAAATGGACGTCGAGGCGGGGCGAGTGGGTCGCCACGGCGGGGTGGAATACGTTCACGGAGATGGTTCTGAACGATCACGGGGACGTCGACGAGGCGCTTCTGGACGCCTGCCTCGATCGAATCGAAATGCAGATCCACAGCCAGCCGAACCGCGTCCGCTACGCGATGAACAACGCGCTGATCGCTATAGGGACGTTTAGTGCGACCTATCGCGATCTGGCGATCGGGGCGGCGAAACGGATCGGCCCCGTGGAGGTGGACCACGGCGAAACGAACTGCAAGACACCGGATGCGGCCTCGTACATACCGGAATCTTTTGCCAGGAAGGAGAAAAAGAGGAAGAACCGACGATAGTCATTCGTCTCCGCTCCTCGTATTCGTCCAGGAATATATTCAGAAAGGCCGGGCTCCGAGTCCGGCCTTTTGCTGTGTCTATGCATCTTCGATCGGCTGGTGAAAATAGTAACAGAGTCTGTCCGGTGCGACAACGAAGAAGACCTGGAATTTTCGGCCGTCGTTCTCGTCAACGCGCCAGTTGCCAATCCGGATTCCGTTCACCTCCAGCTCCCGCCTCGCTTTGTAGATATCGGACACCAGAATAGCCGCCCCTTCCTGTTCAGGGTCACCGCCATTGACTGAGAATCCGATCCGGACGCCGTCCCGCTCGAGAACGACCGTGGGAAAAGGATTGGAATGACGCTCTACCTCGTTGAGTCCAAACGCGTTACAGTACCACGTTGAAGCTGTGTCGATATCTTCTACTGGCAGCGCAAGGACGTCGTCGGCATAGGGAAAAGCGGCTTCGTACAGCTTCGTCGAATCCATCTCCATATCGTCCTTTCTCCCTCTTGGGCTGGAAGTTTCGATATATCGGCGACCTCGAGGTCGCCTCACCTTACCCCGTTCAATGCATATTCGAAAATGTGGTAGTTCATCAGTTGTTCCGACGCTGCGCGCGCCATGTATTTCCCGTTGAGCGGACGGTTCAGTATGAACGGGACCTCCTGCTCGGAAAGGCCGCCGTGGGAACGGAGGCGCTCCCCATGAAGCCCTTCGAGATCGTGATCGGCCGGGGTCATGCCAATGCAGAACCCGTCGGCGGCGATCGCCACGGCGTCTCCCTCGACGTCGAACGGGAGCTTGAAACGCGTCGCCGCGTCGCCTCGCTCTATGACAGTCTCGATCCCATCGATTGATTCGATATATCGAATCACGTCGCTGACCTTCAGGTCTTCGAAGCAGTAAACCCGGACAAATCCCCCCAACGAGCCATGATGTCCCACGAAATCGTCGGTGATGGGACAGATAACGCGCGTTTTTCCCGGACTGAAGCGCCTGTTCAGCAGGTCCTGAAGATAGATGATATTGTACGCACCATCGGTTGCGCACTTGTCCTTCATACCGTGATCGGCGACCAGAGCGACGATCGCGCCGAGGCGATCGAGCTTTGCGCATCGCCGGTCCAGCGATGCAAAAAAACCAAGTGCCGCAGGATGGTCCGGCGGGTACTTATGCTGGACGTAGTCGGTTAGCGAGAGGTACGCCAGACGCGGCCGGTTATCTTGTTCGAAAAAACGGATGCCCGCGTCGAGTACGAACAGCGACAGCGCGTCTGAATACATGTCGGGCAACGGTCGGCCGGCCCAGCCGAGCGCGTCGTGAATTCCGTTCTCGCGGGGGGTGCAGCGGTCTGCGCATTGGGAGGAGAAGCAGATGTTGCCGTTGCCGACGTCCATTCCCTTGCCGAGTTGCCGCCGGAGTTTGTCCTTCGCGGTGATGACGGCCGTTTCGACGCCGGCCTTTGAAACGACGTCGAAAATTGTACGCGAGCGCACCATCGCGGGGTCCGTCATGGCAATCGCCTCGCCGGTATGCCGGTCCAGGCAGAAATTGCCGGATACACCGTGCACAGCGGGAGGGGCGCCCGTGGCGATGGAGAGGTTGTTGGGATTGGTAAAGCTCGGAATGACGCAGTGGGCGGTACCGGTGAACCCGGATTCCATGAATCGGGCAATGGCAGGAATCGCTCCGGATTTCCGCGCTGCCTTTATGTACTCCGGGTCCCCGCCGTCGACGCAGATGACCGCGACGGAGGCTTGCGGAATGCGATAATTCACGCCGTTGAGTTCAATTCTCATACTTCCCGCACCGGCGACGGGACAATACAGCGGTCGAAGACGAGCCCCTCGACTGCAGATCCGTCCAGCGCAAGCGTCCGCATAAAGGCCAGGCCGTAACAGGGCAGACGGTCCCGGCGTTGCCGGTCCGGTTTTATCTGGAAGAGATGCGTCGCCATCTGCGTACCCTGCAAGAAGAATCGGCCGGCGAGACAGGATGAATCGGCCTGCCTGTGCGTGCTATCTCACGCACGCAGACAGGCGGCCGAACGGTGGGGTATCGTCGGGGCAGCACGCTACGTGCCAGGTACGGCCGGCACGTCTGCGATGGTCCGTTCGTTCCACGAGCGGATGGCCGCTTCAATGACTTCCTGTACGGCCAGCCCTTCTTCGCCGGATCCTTCGATTTCCGACTGGGGCGCGCCTTCGTCCAGTTGCTCGATCCAACGGTTGATGCGCCTTGGAAAGGTGTCCTCGAAAACCAGACCGCCCATAATGGAGTTCCGTACGACGGTGAGTTCCTCGGACCGTCTTGGATACAGCGTCAAGTCCTCAAAGCAGTTGTCCAGTACAAATCGCCCCTCGCTTCCCAGCACCTCGCAGCGTTCCAGGTTGTGGGCCGGATTGGTGTCGTAGCTGCCGGTCAGGTGGCCCACAACGTCGTTCTCGAATTGCATGTTGATCTGCGCGTTCGACCAGCACACCGAGGCGTTGTCTCCGCTGCGTCCGGGCGCCTTGTTCAGGAACGCCTGTACCCGTTTGACGTTTCCGCAGAAGTAACGCATGATGTCGATTGAATGGGGATGCAGGGCCCGAAGGTGGAACCAGGGGGACGTCTCGTTGGGGTTTCCGATCCACATGGTCATGTTGATGAGCAGCAGGTGGCCGAGGCGGCCCTCCTCGATCCAGCCCCTGGCTTTTGCAGCGGGCGGGACGAACCGGTGGTTCAGGTTGATTCCAAAACGGATGTTACACTCCCGGGCTTTCACCACCATCTGCCGGGCATGGTCGATGTTATTGCTTATGGGCTTTTCGCACAGGACGTTTAATCCGGCTTCCATGCACTGGATTGCAGGTTCGTAATGGTCGCCTCCGTTCTCGAAGCCGCCGGTCGCTATGCTCACGGCATCGAGTTCTTCGTACCGGAGCATGTCCTGAATGGTGTAGAACGGTTTCGCGCCCAACCGCTCGGCCGCGCTGTCCGCGCGTTCCCTGACCAGGTCGCAGACAGCCGCAAGGTGTGTTCTGCTGTTGTTCACGTATACCGCGGCATGCTGGCCGCCAATGCCGCGCATGCCGATGACGCCAACGCGGATCATACAGGTACTCCTTTAACGAATCGGAAAACCGCTGTCACTGTAACCGGGGGTCAATCGAACCTGTGGAGACTGGCTCTCGAAATTCTGTTCAACTTATTTGAACAGCGGAAGGAAATAGTCGAACGACCGCCGGAGAACGCTGTCGATGTCGCCCACGTCCATGTCCCGCGTACCCACGATTTCCAGAACCGCGTGTTTGAGCCCGGGGATCTTTCGAAAGGCGATTGCCTGCGCATGGAGATTCATATCGCCCTGACCGGCCACCTGGTTCTCAACCGGCCCGATCGCGGTCTGGCGGCCCTTGACGTCGCGGATTCTCAAGGAAAGGATATATTCGCTGATTCTGTCAATGCTTTCTCCGGGTACCTCACGCTGCGGGCTGCGCCAGACATGGGTTGCATCGTAATTGATCCCGACCCACCTCCGATCGACCCGTTGCATGAACCGGAAAGCCGTTTCGGTGTTGTAGACGGCATTGCCCACGTGTGGTTTGATGCTTAGCCTGACACCGCGTCGGGCGGCCCGGACTGCCAGCGCATTGATTTTATCGACGGTTGCCGTAAACGATTTCTCGTCGTCAGGTATTCCCCCGGGACCCGTTGTGACGACGGGTGCGCTCACCGAGGCCGCCGCATCCAGGATATGCAGAAAGCGGTCCCCGTCGTCCAGGTTACCGCTTGCTCCGAGGGATTCGATCGCTAACTGGTGATTCGCGGCACGGCGTCTGATATCCCGATAATACGCGTCGCTCTCGCCGATGTCCAGGTGTGGCGCCATTCCCGGAATACAACAGAGTTCGATCGCCCGATATCCCGCCGCGCGGATCCGTTCCATTGCGACTTCCAGGTTGTACCCGCCATAAAGTATCGTGCTGCATCCGAGTTCCATGAGCTTCGCCTTCTTTTTAGCATTGAGAGGTTGCTTTGCTGAATTGGCGGTAGACAAATAAGCTGTCGAATCGGGCCTTGTCAAGCCGAATCCGGTCGGAACCGTTGTGCCGGGTGAAATTCCTGACTTGATCCTGTGCACAATACCGATTATATTGGTTTGCAACAATTCTTCGCAGATCAAACGGACTGAAACGCGTCATTGCGACTGGTGCGGCAATCTGCCGTTACCCGAAACCATTGAGGGGGAAGAACCATGAAAGTCAATGAGGAGATCCGGGAAGATGTCGCCGTCCTGACGGTAACGGGCGCCCTGATGTCCGGTCCCGAAGTGGCCGAATTTCACGACCACATCAAACGGTTGGTAAAGGATGGCATCAGCAGGGTGGTGGTTGATTTTTCAAAGGTGAAATGGTTTGGAAGTTCGATGCTCGGCGTCATGACCGCGAGTCTGACAACGGTCCGGCACGCGGGTGGAGATATGCGGTTGACCGGCATTACGCGGAAAATCGAGAGTATCCTGATGGTCACGCAACTCGCGGGTATATTCCGGACTCTGGACACCGTGGACCGCGCGGTCGCCAGTTTCAAGACGCAGCCGCCCGAATAGAGCCATCCACCAACTGGAAGAGAGTACGAAAGCGTCTCTGTCCATCCGGGCCAGAGGCGCTTTTGGTCGTTTGGACCGATGAAAGGACTCGGAACGCGGCGTGTTCCAGAGGAACCGGTCGGCTTCAGGCATCCCAATGCAGTTGTTCAGGAGTGGACACCTGTTTGATTTTTTCCTTGATACCTGAACATTTGAGTAGTATCTTTCGAATCCGTTATCTCACGGGGTTCGTGTCAGAAACGGATCTGCGCCCCGTTTCAGGGCTTTTCGTCTCATTGGCGAGTTGCTGTTTTTTCGAATTGGGGTTAATTCTGCACTGTACCGGCTTCGGGAATGGTTTTTCACGATGGGTGACAGCAGGGGTATGTCCACGATGACATCCCGCACGTCAGATCGGGATCCGATTGCCAGATCTGCCAATACAGGAGGCGGTTCGTTCTCCGGCGTATAATCCGGTAACGCGGTGGATGCATGGAAACGCGAGATATCGTAATCAGGGGCGCACGGGTTCATAACCTGAAGGGTGTGAACCTGACCCTGCCCCGAAATCAACTGATATGCTTCACGGGTGTTTCGGGTTCCGGCAAGTCCTCGCTGGCCTTCGATACGATTTTTGCCGAGGGCCAGCGTCGTTATATCGAGTCCCTCTCCGCGTATGCCCGTCAGTTTCTTGGTCAGATCCGGAAGCCCGATGTAGATCAGATAACGGGTCTTTCGCCAACGGTTTCGATCGAACAGAAGGCAGCCGCACGGAATCCCAGGTCGACCGTGGGCACAATGACGGAAATCTACGACTACCTTCGCGTTTTGTACGCAAGGGTTGGCGTGCCGCATTGCGTGTCGTGCGGAACACCGATCGGCGCACAGACACGTGACGGCATCGTGGACCGGATCATGGCGCTTGGCGCAGGAACGCGGATCCACGTCATGGCGCCGCTTGTACGCGGGAGAAAAGGGGAGTATCTGGATCTGTTCGACGATCTCCAACGGGACGGGTACCTCCGTGTCCGCGTCGACGGCCGTATCGTACCACTGACCGAGTCGCAGCGGCTCGAACGACACATCCGACACGATATCGACCTTGTCGTGGACCGGCTTGTCGTGCGGGAAGATGGACATGGGCGCATCGGCGAGGCGGTCGACGCGGCCCTTGGATATGGCGGAGGCACGCTGATTGTCGGATTCGAGGAAGACGAGGATCTGCTGCTGAGTTCCAGCTTTGCCTGCACCCATTGCGGATTGAGCGCGACCGAACCGACGCCTCAGTTGTTCTCGTTCAACAATCCGCAGGGGATGTGTCCCACGTGCAAGGGTCTCGGTACTCAGATTGCCCTGGACCCGAAACGCTCGGTACCTGACGACTCCGTGTCTGTAATGGACGGCGCAGTTGCGCCGCTCGGGGCGCCTCGAAACCGGTGGAAGATGCACTATTACAACGGTGTATTGGCACGCCATGGCGTTGACGTGAATACACCGTGGAAGGAAATTACCGAGACCGCACGGGAGGAACTGCTGTACGGAGTGAAAAAGCCCATAACGCTCGAGTGGCAGAAACGTGACGACAGAGTCTGGACGCATTACGATTCGTTCGAGGGAATCTTCCCGCCTCTGGAACGCAGGTACGCGGAGGGCGGATCACCGGCCTGGCGGCGAAGGCTGGGACCGTACATGCGGACGGGAAGATGTCCCACGTGCGGCGGCGCGCGGTTGAGGGGTGAAGCCGCAGCGGTGACTATCGAGGGAAAATCGCTGCCGGCGGTCGCGGCGATGTCGGTTGGAAACGCCTACGCATTCTTTAGCGGTTTGAATCTTACCGCAAGCCGCCGGATGATCGCGGAAGATGCACTCAAGGAAATCCTGGGCCGGCTCAGATTCCTGCTTGACGTCGGCCTTGACTATCTGACGCTGGAACGTACGGCCCCGACACTGTCCGGGGGCGAAGCGCAGCGCATCCGGCTGGCTGGTCAGATCGGCAGCGGCCTGGTCGGGGTCACGTACGTGCTGGACGAACCCTCGATCGGGCTGCACCAACACGACAACAGGAGGCTGCTGGACGCGCTGTGCCTGCTGCGGGACGCCGGCAATACCATCATTGTCGTGGAACACGATGAGGAAACGATGAGGAGGGCGGACTCGATCGTGGATTTCGGGCCGGGCCCCGGCCACCTGGGAGGGGAGGTGGTCGCTTCCGGTCCCTGGCCCGCGATCGCATTGTCGGAAAGGTCCAGAACGGGAGCCTATCTTGCCGGGAAAGAATCCATCGCAGTACCCGGCCGCAGGGCGCACACGGGACTGCATCTGTCGGTTTACGGCGCCAGGCAGAATAACCTGAAGGGAATCGACGTTGAACTTCCACTGGGCGTATTCACCTGTGTGACCGGGGTATCCGGTTCGGGGAAGAGTTCGCTCATCAACGACATTGTCTACCGGACGCTGGCGCGAGAATTGAATCGGGCCGAAACCGAACCCGGGGAATTCGACCGCATTGAAGGCATCGATGCGCTGGACAAAGTTATCGAAATCGACCAGCAGCCGATCGGGCGCACGCCAAGGAGCAATCCGGCCACCTATACCGGGGTGTTCGGCCCGATCAGGGCGTTGTACGCGGACCTTCCGGAATCCAGGGTACGGGGGTACCGGCAGGGACGGTTCAGTTTCAATGTGAAGGGCGGGCGGTGCGAGGCCTGCAACGGAAATGGCGCAAATATCGTCGAGATGGATTTTCTGGCCGACGTATGGGTGCCGTGCGACGTCTGCGAAGGAAGGCGTTTCAATCGGGAGACGCTGGACGTTCGGTACAAGGGTGCGTCCATAGCGGATGTGCTGGAAATGGAGGTGAAGCGGGCATGCGCCTTTTTCGATGCCGTGCCACAGATCCATCGCATACTGGAGGTGCTGGTCGAGGTGGGGATGGGCTACGTGAAACTCGGGCAGCCGGCGCCAACGCTGTCCGGCGGAGAAGCTCAAAGGATAAAACTGGCTAAAGAACTGTGCCGCAAACAGACAGGTGCTACGCTTTATATTTTGGATGAGCCCACGACAGGGCTGCATTTTGCAGATATACAGAGTCTGCTGAAGGTGCTTCACCGGCTCGTGGAACTGGGCAATACTGTGGTGGTCATCGAACACAACATGGATGTCGTCAAGACTGCGGACTGGGTGATCGACCTCGGGCCCGGCGGCGGTGAAGCCGGCGGGCGCGTGGTGGTGCAGGGGACGCCGGAACACGTGGGGCGGTCCAGGCGTTCGCTTACGGCGAATCCTCTGCGGTCCGCATTGGCGAACAAACATGGCCCCGTGTCGACAAGCGGGGAAGATCGCCGTCAGGACGGGGCCAGGAAACTCGTTCGGGAGATTCAGGTAACCGGTGCGAGGGAGAACAATCTTCGTAACGTGGACGTGCGGATTCCACGGGAGCGGCTGACCGTGGTATCGGGTGTTTCTGGATCGGGAAAGTCTTCGCTGGCCCTGGATACGGTTTTCGCCGAGGGCCAGAGGCGATACGTGGAATCGCTCTCGGCATACGCGCGGCAGTTTTTGGGTCAGCTTCCCAAGCCGAAGGTCGAGCGCGTTATCGGTTTGTCGCCGGCAATCGCCATCGAGCAGAAAGCCGCCAGCAGGAACCCGCGCTCTACCGTGGGTACGGTAACCGAAGTGTACGACTATCTGAGGGCGCTGTTCGCGCTGGCGGGAGAGGTCCATTGTCCGGACTGCGGGGTGCGCGCCGGGGCGCTCGCGGTTCGGGAAATCGTCGACCGAATTCTTGGAATGCCATCTGGAAGACGGGTATTTCTGCTAAGCCCCCAGCGGCCGGGAAAGGGGGAGGACTATAACGGATTGATTTCCAGGGCCGCGCGGGCAGGATTCCTGCGGGGCCGGTTGGATGGGGACGTGTTTGACCTGAATACCGCCGCCGAGATCGACTATCGGCAGTCGCACAGGCTGGAGATCCTGGTGGATCGAATCACGCTCCGGCCCGGCGTGCGAAAACGCATCGCTGATTCCATCGAGAAGGCGCTGGTGTTGTCAGGCGGCGTCGTCATCGTGGCGTCTCCCGATGATGACCGGGAAACCAGATTCAGCCAGGTTCTGTCCTGTCCGTCGTGCGGGAGAAGCTTCGAAGAGGTCACCCCGCAACACCTTTCGTTCAACAGCCATGAGGGCTGGTGTGCCTCTTGCGAAGGTCTGGGAACCCAGAGGGGGATGGGTAAGAACACGCTGATTCCGGAGCCTCAGTGGTCCTTGTCCCGCGGGGCCGTCCCGGTTCTCGGCGCACTGAAAGACGGTCCGTTGGCGGCATTGATTCGTTCGGTAGGCAAAGTGGGCGAGTTCGACCTGGAAACGCCGGTCGCGCAGATGTCACAGACGGCAAAGGAAGTGCTGCTCTACGGAACCGGGGAACGATGGATTCAAGGCACGGACGGCATGCGATTCCAATACAAGGGTCTGTTCAATTCCCTGGAGGAGTTGGCGAGGCTTTCCCCGCGGTTTCGTGAAAAGATGGGCGATCTGGTAGAAGACGTGCCGTGTCGTGCGTGCAAAGGCGCGCGCCTCAAGCCGGAAAGTGCCGCCGTCCGTCTGCGCGGCATGACGCTTTGCGAATTGGTTGACCTGCCCATCGGCGCGTCAAGGCGCTGGCTTATGGATCTGGCGCTGACCGGGCGAGAGCTGGACGCCGTCGGCGAAGTCCTCCAGGAAATACGCGTCAGGATGCGGTTCCTGCACGAAGTCGGCCTGGGTTACCTGTCGCTTTCGCGAAGGGCGCCCACGTTGTCGGGCGGCGAAGCGCAGCGGATCCGTCTCGCCAGCCAGATCGGTTCGGGACTGACCGGCGTCCTCTACGTGCTGGATGAGCCTACGATCGGACTTCATCAGCGGGACAATCGACGGTTGCTCGATGCCCTGCGTCAGTTGCGGGACCTCGGCAACACCCTCCTGGTCGTCGAGCACGATCGCGAGACGCTGGAAACGGCGGATCACATTGTGGATTTCGGACCCGGTGCCGGGGCTCACGGGGGAATGCTGGTGGCGGAGGGCCCTCCGAAACGCCTGAGTATTGAAAATGGATCACTGACGGCGAAATATCTGACGGGCGGGCTGGCCATCCCACAGCCGCCACGGCGGATGCCGCTTAAAGGATGTCTTGAGGTGGTCGGCGCCCGCCACAACAATCTGAAGGGCCTGACCGTTAAGTTTCCGTTGGGGATGCTGATCGGCGTCACGGGTGTATCGGGGTCGGGGAAGTCATCGCTTGTAAACGACGTCCTTTACGGGGCGCTTGCCGCGAGGGTCAATCACGTCCCACGTTCCGCGGCCGAACACGACGAGGTCCGGGGGATGGACTGCATCGACAAGGTAATCAATATCGACCAGTCCCCGATCGGGTTCTCTCCGCGCAGCAACCCGGCGACCTACGTGAAAGTGTTCGACAAGGTTCGCAAGCTCTATGCACAATTGCCCGATGCACGAATACGCGGGTTTTCGCCCGGGCACTTCAGCTTCAATCACCGGAAGGGCCGCTGCGACGCCTGCAAGGGGCTGGGTTCACGGTGTATCGAGATGCATTTTCTCCCCGATGTCTGGGTGACCTGCGAGGATTGCAACGGGAAACGGTACAACCGGGACGTGGCGAGTGTGCTGTACAAGGGCCGGTCCGTTGCCGAGGTGTTGGAGATGACGGTCGACCATGCGCTACGGCAGTTCGCAAATGTGCCGGGAATCAGGCGAACCCTAAAGACCCTGGTTGACGTGGGACTGGGGTACATCAAGATGGGTCAGGCGTCAACCACGCTGTCGGGCGGCGAGGCGCAGCGGGTAAAACTCGCCAGGGAACTCGCCCGGCCCAGTACGGGAAAGACCGTGTATCTGCTGGACGAGCCCACCACCGGATTGCATGTTGCGGACGTGGCCAGGCTGCTCGATGTCCTGAATCGACTCGTAGACGCCGGCAATACGGTCATTGTTATCGAGCACAATCTGGATGTCATCAAGACGGCGGACCGGATCATCGACCTGGGGCCGGAGGGCGGTGATGAGGGCGGGTACCTGGTTGCGGAGGGCACGCCTGAGGACGTGGCGCGAGTCGATGCATCGCACACGGGCCGGTTCCTGAGAACGGTGCTCGACCGCGGCAACGGGCGTTTATCGGAATCGCCCGACGTTTCCGCCTGAGGCGCCTCGTCGCTTCAGGTCATTCGCAAGATGCATCCGTACCGAGTGTACCATAGCGCCTGTAACGGAGTTTCACGGTCAACATTCGGGGGAATAACATGATAGTCGCAACCCGGAATTCGTCTGAGAAATCCAGGAACGCAGCCGATATCGTCGGCGACGGACACGGCGACCAGGAGGAAATCTACGCGGCGATTCAATCGCTTCCGCCGTCGGGCGGCACGGTCGTCCTGAAGGAAGGTGTCTACGACATCCGCAGGGTGGCGGGTACGCTCGGCGGGCTGATCATCGACCGGAGCAACGTGACGCTGGCAGGGCAGGGCGCCGCGACCCGGCTGATTCTGGCGGCCGGTCAGAATACGAACGTCATCCGCATTATAGGGAACGGGGTGGGAAATATCACGATACGAGATCTTTGGGTGGACCAGAATCGGGACCAGAATCCGTACAACGGCGCCGAGTTCCAGAATATCTCACACGGGCGGTTCGAGTACAACGGCATCAAGGCATTCTGCGCGGAGCCCGGCAATTCATGTCCGAAGCCGACGCACAACGTTACCATACGGAATTGTACCGTTCTGAATGCCCAGCGACTGGGCATCATGCTGCAGGGGCCCAACATGAGGGTCATCAACAACCGCCTGGGCAACGCGCATTCAGATGCGGTGGAACTTCTGGGCGGACCTGGATTCGTGATGGGCAATTTCGTCGAGATTACCGGTCGTACGCACGTCGCCGTGGGATCAGATGCCGGAGACGCCATCATTATGGCGAATAATCAGGTGTTCGTACGGGAGGGAGGCGACCTGGACATCGCTTTCCGGTCCTGGGCCGATTCCGAGGGCCATGTGATTTCGGGTAATATTGTGACGGTCAATACCGGAGGGCGTCTGGCGTTGGCCATGGACGTGCGGGGCTTCAACACGTCCATCTCGGGAAACGTGATCCGGGGGCCGGACCCGGCAAAGCGGCTCCCTCTCTGGCTCACTGGAGCGGGCATGTCGGTTACGGGAAATCACTTTCGAAACGTCGACCTGATCGTCAACGACCAGACGGGAACGAACCGGCCGATTCTTCTTAATGCGAACGCAATGGAGAAATCGGCGGTCGTGAGGAAGACCGGCAACCTGGTTGGGCCGCCCGGAGACTCGACTCGATGAATCTGGAAGTCCCGAAACGGGCTTTTTTCAATTTCGCGTGGCGGTGCCCGCATCGCAGTGTGCCGCCGGCCATCGACGGAGACCTTCAGGATTGGGACCGTAGATTCCGGTTGCCGGACCTTATGGCATTGGACGGTCGAGAGGCGTTTGCGGAAGTGTACGCCGCCTGGGGCGAGCGGGGTCTCTATTTCGCAGTAAACGTTCAGAAGGCCGCTGGCGCGAACGTGGACCGTCGGCGGCCGTTACAGGGCGATGGCTTGCAGATCTGGGTGGATACACGAGACGTCCGGAACGCGCACAGGGCGAGCCGGTACTGCCACCATTTCTATTTCCTGCCCGGTGCAGGACGCTTGAAGCCAAAGGCCGGACAGACACGAATCCGCCGGGCTCGCGCACATTCAAAACTGTGCGAATCCCAGGAGTTGCCGGTCGCCTGCGACACGTCCGGAACCGGATATCGGCTGGAGGTCCATCTGCCGGCAAAGACGCTGACGGGGTTCGATCCGGAAGAAAACCGCCATTTGGGATTTACCTATTTGCTTCAGGATCGGAGACAGGGACGGCAGTTCTGGACCGCCGACGAGCCCCTTCCTGTTGCGTACGACCCGAGTCTGTGGGGCACAATCGAACTTGTGAAGTGAATCGGCGCGTGTGAAATCAGATGCACTGTCACGACCTTGAAAGTCGCCGTTCGTACGAAGGGCGACCATTTTTGATCCGTGGCGTTGGGGCTTTCAGAATCCGGATTGCCGTCGGCGATGGTGGCATCCGGTAAACCCACCATGGGCATCCGCGGCGCGCGGGTGTCAAAGGACGTGAATTTCATGAATTCGTGGCGTGACATGCCGAACGAGGAACTTGCCTGTCGCGTCCGCGCGGTGTTGAACGACGGCGAAACGCCGTTGCTGCAGGTGCGTTCGGACCTGGACGCCCGGGGGGACTACGGCAGTCAGTGGGTCGTGGTGACACGGAAACGGGTCCTTGTTTTCCGCGATGAAAGTACGCAGGACCTGGTCGAAATTCCCCTTTCGGATGTGTCGTTCGTCTCCACGGAACCCCTGGTTGGCGGTGCGCAACTGGAGATCCGGCGCAAGGCACTGCCAACCGTGCACGTGTTACATTCCCAGACGCAGGCCGGTGACTTTTCAGAGTTGGCCCGCCGGATCGAGCGGCTACGGAAATCACAGCCGCAGTTGGCGGATATGGACCCGGAGCGGACGCGATGCGAGTCCTGCGGCCGGCTTCTGCCCGAGAAGAACGGGATCTGCCCGGCATGCCTCAGGAAGATGGATGTGCTGGCTCGAATCGCAATGTACCTGAGGCCCTACAGGGTGCGGGCGGCGCTGCTCGCGCTCGCAACCATCCTCACAACCTGCGCCGAGTTGATTCCTCCTCAAATAACCCGACTGATTGTTGATGACGTTCTGGCTCCCAGTCAGATATCCGCCGTCGACGAAAGGCTCGGACTCCTGGTTCAACTGGTGCTTGCCCTGGTGGGTGTCCGGTTGATGACGTGGGCGGCAGAATGGCTGCACGGGTGGACGGCGACCTGGCTGAGTGCGAGGGTGACGGCGGATATTCGAAGTCAGCTGTATCGACGCCTGGAACTGCTTTCGCTTCAGTTCTACGACAAGCGTCAGGTCGGTGCGCTCATGTCGCGTGTGACGAGGGACACCGAGCGATTGCAGCATTTTCTGGTCGACGGATTGCCCTATCTCATCACCAACAGCCTGATGTTTCTGGGAATTACGGTCGCGCTGCTGATGATGAACTGGCGCCTTACGCTCCTAGTGCTCATTCCCGTGCCGCTTGTTGTGGCCGGAACAGCCGTCTGCTGGAAACGGATGCGCACCCATTATGCCAGGTGGTACAGATGCTGGTCTGAATTGATCGCCCGCGTGAACGAAGCCGTTGCAGGCATTCGGATCGTTAAAGCGTTTACTCAGGAGAAACGGGAGATCGAAGTATTCGAGCGTCGTAACCGTGATCTTACGTTCAGGGCCGTACGGGCGGAAACCAGTTGGGCGGTCTTCTGGACGACGACCACTTTTCTGAGTGGACTGGGCGTGTTGATTGTCTGGTTTTTCGGGGGACGTAAGGTGCTGGGCGGGGAGTTGACACTGGGCACGCTGATGGCGTTCTACAGCTACATGTGGCTCCTCTACGGCCCGCTGCAGTGGTTCGGCATGGTGAGCAACTGGATGTCACGTGCGCTGACCGGGGCAGAGCGCGTCTTCGAAGTCATCGATACTCCGCCCGAAGCGTACGGCGACCCCGATGCTGCCCCCCTGCCGGCAATGCAGGGTCGAGTCCGGTTCAGAGATGTGACCTTTGGCTATGACAAATCCAAGCCCGTTTTGCGAGAAATCGATCTCGACGTCGAGCCGGGAGAGATGATCGGACTCGTGGGCAAATCGGGTGTGGGCAAGACAACGCTGGTAAACCTGATATGCAGATTTTACGACGTGGATGCGGGAGGAATCGAGATCGACGGCATGGACGTCCGTAATATACGGCTGGAGGATCTGCGCGCGCAAATCGGCATCGTCCTTCAGGAACCTGTTCTATTCAGCGGTACCATTGCGGAGAACATCGGTTACGGCAAGCCCGGCGCCGGTCTCGATGAAGTCATGGACGCGGCGAAGGCGGCCAATGCGCATGGCTTTATCGTGTCCAGGCCCGATGGATATGATTCCGACGTGGGTGAGAGGGGAGGGAACCTGTCGGGAGGCGAAAAACAGCGGGTGTCGCTTGCGCGGGCAATCCTCCACGATCCGAGGATTCTGATACTGGACGAAGCGACTTCCAGCGTCGACGTTCAGACGGAAGTCCAGATTCAGGAGGCGGTGTCTCGCCTCGTACGCGGTCGGACGACGTTTGCGATCGCGCACAGGTTGTCCACGCTCCGGAACGCGGACCGCCTGGTTGTTCTGGATGGCGGGCGGATCGTAGAGGCAGGCACGCACAGTGAGCTGTTGTCGAAGGAGGGCGTGTTCTACAATCTGGTACGCCTGCAGCAGGAAGTTTCCGAAATCATCGCCGTAGAGGCGTAATCGGGCCCTGTCGATTCCGGCGGCCCGGCTGCATTGGTATACACCATGAGTGGGTTCAAAGAGACGTTGCCGGCATCCGTGTCGGAGATGCTTGGAAGAAAAGGCCTGAACGATGAGCCGGCGCTTTTGCACGTCGCGACGGATCTGCTGCCGAACCGGCAGTTCGGCCGGCAGTGGGTCGTCGTTACGGAGAAGCGGTTAATCGTCGTTCAGCACGATGACGATGGAGACATCGTGGTGGTGCCGATGGATGAGATGGCGGGCGTACGGACGGAAGAGGAGGTGGGTGGGGGTTTCCTTGCGGTGGATCGACATAAGCAAGGCCCGCTTTTGGTACCATATACGCAATCACTGACACCCAAATTCGCCGAAGTGGCGGAAGGCATCCGGCAGTTGTCGGAGGGCAGGAATCTGTCTTTGCCCGAGGAGGTAGAGCGGGTACGCTGTGACGCGTGCGGCCGGCTGCTGCCTGAAAAGAACGGCATCTGTGCGGCGTGCATCAGGAAATGGCATACGCTGCGCCGCCTTCTGCGATATCTCGCGGCGCAGCCGTGGCGGCTGGCATCGGTCGTGATACTGACCCTTGTTTCAACCGCGCTGGAACTGCTGCCGCCCAGGATTACGCAGCATATCATCGACGACGTGCTTACCCCCCGCACCAATTTCAATCTGCTGGTCTGGCTCGTGTTGGGTCTGCTGGGGGTGCGATTGCTGTTCTGTGCGGCTGCGGTGACTACGGAATGGCTTTCCCTGCGCCTGGGACATCGGGGTGTGCAGGACATTCGGTCGGACCTTTACCGAAAGCTGCAGTTTCTGCCGCTGCGGTTTTACGATCGTCGCAGCACGGGCAGTCTCATCTCGCGGATGTCGAACGACTCCGACAGGCTGGAGGGGTTTCTGGCGTCTGACCTGCCTCTGGTCGTATCGAAGGTCCTGCTTTTTGCGGGGATTCTGGGCCTGTTGTTGGCGACAAACTGGAAGCTTGCGCTACTTGTACTGTTGCCCGTTCCCCCGATTGTGCTGGGCGGAAGTCGCATCTGGAAGCGTGTGATGCGCCACTGGATCCAATGGGGATCGAGGTGGTCGCGCCTTTCGTCGCACCTGAGTGAATCAATTGGCGGCATCCGGGTCGTAAAGGCGTTCGCACAGGAATCCCGTGAAAGCGAGCGATTTGACAGGCGAAACGAGGATTTGCGCAAGGTGACTGTTGCTGGCGAGCGGAACTGGTTTGTGTTCTTTACGGTGACGAATTTCCTGATGAGCTGGGGCGTGTTTCTGGTCTGGTATGTTGGTGGCCGTCAGATTCTGGGCGGTGAGATGACGCTGGGCGCTCTGGTCGCCTTCATCAGCTATCTGTGGATGTTGTACGAGCCATTGCGGTGGTTTGGCGAACTCTACAACGTCCTGCTGCGGGCGTTCGCGGGCGCCGAACGGATTTTCGAGGTTACAGATTCAAAACCAGAAACCAGCGACGGTACCGATGCGGTTCCACTGCTGCGAATGGAGGGGCAGGTCGCGTTCCGGGACGTGATTTTCGGCTACGATGGTGGAAAGCCCGTTCTGAAGGGTATAGCTCTTGTTGCGCAACCGGGAGAGATGGTTGGCCTCGTGGGGAAATCCGGCGCCGGCAAATCCACACTGATCAATTTGGTTTGCCGATTTTACGATCCGGACAGGGGACGCATCGAAATCGACGGTACGGACATGCGGAGGGTTCGCCTGGAAGACCTGCGGTCCCGGATCGGCATGGTTCAGCAGGAGCCATTCCTTTTCGACGCGACGATTGCCGAGAATATCGCGTACGGCAAGCCGAATGCGACGTTCAGCGAAGTCATTCGTGCGGCCACTGCGGCGGAGGCGCACGAGTTCATCGTACAAAAACCGGACGGATACGACATGAAGGTGGGAGAGAAAGGCGGGAAACTGTCGGGCGGAGAAAAGCAGCGTATATCCATCGCGCGCGCGATTCTGCACGATCCGCGAATTCTGATTCTGGATGAGGCGACGTCGTCCCTGGATACGCGGACGGAGTGGAAGATTCAGAAGGCGATCTCGCGTCTGGTAAAGGGCCGCACGACCTTTGCGATCGCGCACAGGCTATCCACGCTGCGCACCGCCGACAGGCTTGTGGTGTTGGACGACGGCAAGGTGGCCGAAACTGGCACCCATCATGAATTGATGTCGCGTAAAGGTATATTCTACCGCCTCGCAAAGCGCCAGCAGGAAACATCGGCGGTGATGGCTGTCGGCGGCGGCAAGGACGAAACGGGAAGGAATTGAGGATTGCAGGAAACCATGGATATGGAATATAAAGACGGATGGAAACCCTCGCCGATCGACGTGACCCATCCACAGGATGTGGATACCGGCAATATCAGACTCTTCCGGGAACCGGCCTGGTCACTGCGCATGACCATTGAAGGCGATCGCTCGTATCTGACGGTGAAGATCGTCCGAGCGGTCCCGTTGTCGGAGCCGGATCGGTACATCTGTTTCCTCGATGCGAACGACGAGGTGATCTGCATGGTCGACGACGTCCGCGAACTCCCCATGGCGTATCAGGGCATTATCCGGGAGGAACTGGCGCGGCGGTATATGACCTCGCGAATTGAACGGGTTCACTCGATTCGCAGCGAATACGGGGTCTCGTACTGGGACGTTACCACGGACCGGGGACCGCGGGATTTTGTGGTAAAGAACGTGGGAGAGGACGCACGGTGGCTGGACGAAAAGCGCGTGTTGATTCTGGACGTGGACGGCAACAGGTTCGAGGTGACGGACCTCGGCGCGTTGGACAAGAGGAGTCGAGGGCTGGTTGAGATGGTCCTGTAACGTAAACGGGTCAGCCGTGTTCTCTCGTACACGACGCGGGAGGTGTCCGCAAATGGCGGATGTGATGCCGGCGAACGAACCCCGTCCGCCCGAAGCCTTTAATTCATTTCTCGAAAGGAATTGTATAAATGCCTTTAGTTGTGAAAGATAGCGACATATCGCCAAAACGGCTTTCCAACCTGGCGGTACGTCGAACGGTGAACGGAGAAAATCTGATGATCACCCGATATGAGGTCAAGGCAGGGGCGGAGTTCACCGTACACCGGCATCCTGAGGAGCAGATGGGGTACGTTATTCGCGGGCGAATTGAATTCTTCGTTGGGGAGCCGGAACGCCGTTATCTGTTTGAGGCGGGGACGTTCTTCCATTTTGCGTCGGATGAGCCGCATCGCTCACGGGTGCTGGAAGACAGTCTTGTCATCGACGTCTTTGCGCCGCCACGGCCCGAGTATGTCGCTGAAGCATTAACGGCGCCGCCCGTCGACTAAATCTCCCACATCCGTTTGTATTTGTCCTCCTGTTCCAGTGTGATGGACTGGTCGTAAACCTGTTGCAGCAAACCCAGGGCCTCAAGGGCCCGTTCGGCGCCACATTCCGGTTGTCTGTTCTTTCGAATCGACTCGATGAATTCGGTGTTCTGGACCAGGACGTCGTCCTCCAGGGTGTCGTCGCTCTCGAAGAGGGTCTTGCCATTTAGCGTGACCTGGTTGCCCGAGACGACGAGGGTGCCCGCGTCGCACAGGTAGAAATTGCTGCTGACGCCCGCTCGGGCGTTGTAGGAAAGGCTAAGTGCCGCAATGGTTTCCGTGGTATATCGGAGCAGCATACTGACGTCGAGCGACGTGCCGGTTCCCGCGTCGAGCGGGCTGAGTTCGCCGCGAATCCGGCGAACGGGGCTATCGATGGTCCAGAGGGAATAGTCGAGTACGTGGCAGCCGTGGTGGAACAGAACATCGTCGGTCCAGCTCCGCCTGTAGCCCGTCCAACCGACGTTGTCGCGGCGTAACTGAAATTCGTTTGTATGGTGCTGGTGCACGTGTCCCGCCTGGCCGTTTGCGAGAAAATCCTTAACAAACCGTCCCGTGCGGTTGAAACGGCGG
The DNA here is from genome assembly GCA_021295655.1 of Candidatus Latescibacterota bacterium. Lineage (GTDB taxonomy): Bacteria > Latescibacterota > UBA2968 > UBA2968 > JAAXHE01. Next base: position 97,852 of record JAGWBX010000027.1, on the reverse strand, counting down.
GTATGGGCAACCAGCAATTTGTTTCCGGATTTTTTCGCGAGGCCGGCAATCTCGGCGGCGCCTTTGTGTGACAGCGCCACGGGGATTTCAACCAGGACGTTCTTGCCGGCCTCCAGCGCCAACCGGGTCTGTTCGTAATGCACCTCGCTTGGCGAGGCGATAACAACCGCGTCGATATCAGGGTCGGCCAGGGCTTCTTCGTAGCTGGTGGTGGCGTTATCAAAGCCCCACGCTTCCCTGAACGATTCGGCCGGTTCGGCTCTGCGCCCGATGACGGTACGAAGGCGGACCCCCGGAATACGGCTGAACGCGCGCGTGTGGAAGCGCGCAATGCCGCCGTACCCCACGATGGCGCAGCTGATGGTGTGCATGGAAACTCCCCTTGGATCCTGTGAATTCGAAGTTTCGCGCGAGGTATGGCACCCGCTGGACTGATTTACACAGATTGTCTTCCGGACGGATCACCGGTCCGTTTGCCGGATGTCTCCCAACCTGTGGTGCAGGGATTGAAGCGCCGGAAATATTCCGCGGTAAACGGTCTGAAATCCGGTTTCGTAGATCTCGACCTGCTCCGCGTCCGGCTCTATGGTCCAGCTGTTGTAGGTCAGTTCTTTCAGCGCAGAATCGATGTCCGCGTAAACGCCAGCGCCGATGCCGCCCAGTACCGCGGCGCCCAGAGCGACGGATTCCTCCACGTCTGCAACCGATATCCTCTGGTTGAATACCGAGCTCTTGATTTGCATGAGAAGCCGGTTGCGGGTGTTTCCGCCGATGGCTACAATTCGTTTCGGTCTGTCGATATCGGGATTGGACACGATCGCTTCAAGGCAGAGACGGCACTCGTAGGCCAAGCCCTCGAGCACGGCCCGAAACAGGGTCCCGCGGGTTACGTCGGCGGTGAGACCAACAAACGCGGCCCTCGATCCGGGGTCGTTGTTCGGAGGATTGCCGAGGCGAAGGTGAGGCTGGAAGTGGACGCCCAGGCTTCCGGAAGGGGCCGTTTCCGCTTCCGAGATGAGGGTGCCGTATTCGACGTTATTGGCGAGAAGGTTGCGGATCCACTCAACGCAGGCTCCGGAAGTGTAGATGCTCCCCAGGATATAGTACCGATCCCGGGCGACGTGGGCGCCCGTGGTATACCCCTGCCGGGCAAACTGATCGCTGAGCCACGC
>JAGWBX010000027.1:68100-96586 GCA_021295655.1 Candidatus Latescibacterota bacterium | reverse complement strand
TGCCACCCGTACGCGGGACGGAAGGCCGGACGCCCGCGCAACGTCGGGCAGGATCCGGCCAAGCAGCGTGCCGGAGGGCAATGCCGGCGCAAACAGTCCCGGAGAGACCCCCGCTTCATCCAGCAGGCCTGAATGCCAGTCCCGCCGGTGAAGGTCAAAGGCGAGCATCCGGGAAGCGAGAGAATGGTCGGTTGCCTTCTGGCCGCACAGGCGGAACCCGATATAGTCTGCGACGTTCAGCCACGAGACCGTTCTCGCGTAAGCCTGCGGGTTGTTTTCTTTCAACCAGAGGACCTTGCAGAGACCGAATATGGGCTTCAGCGACAGCCCCGTAATGGCGTAGATCCGCTCTTCGCCGACGGTCTTGCTCAGCCACGCGGCCTGGCTTGACGTCCTCCCGTCGAACCAGGCGATGACGTTGGCGGTGGGGCGGTCTCCCGCGTCAAGGGGGACGCCGGACTCGGCCATACTTGAAACGGCGATACTCGAAACCGTGTCCGCCGCATCCAGTTGCGAAACCGCGTCCCGCAACACGGTCAGCGTGCACGTCCACAATTCATCCGGTGTGTGATAGGCCCACCCGGGCCGGGGGTAATGGGTTGGCGTCGGCACGCTCGCGGAGGCCTGAACGCGGCCGGCGGTATTGAAGACAAGCGCCTTGATATTCGTGGTGCCGATGTCGATTCCAGCCAGTAAAGGATAACGTGACATGACCTTAGAATTGCGCGGCATTGGACCTGTTGTCGTTGTATCCCACGTCGGCGGACTCCGGACCGCCCTGATTGCGGCAGGGAGATTCACGTTGACAGATGGGCGAATGGTACCTACTAATAGACGAATGTCAAGTCCTAACACAGACATCAGAGCTGTTGAACGCTTCACAGGACGACCCGTTCAGCGGTTTGAAGGCGAGGTCGGCGCCCGGGAGCGACCGGTCCGACAGATTCGTTGGATTGAGGAAAGTGATGCCTGAACTGCCGAGGATGTATCCGGTCTGGGTCGACGCGAAAAATACACGTGTCTACGGGATCGACGATGACGACCGCGGCGCACTGTGGTTTACGGGCAGTCTGCCTGTGCTCCACCGGTACGAACCCGAGTCAGGGCAGATCGACACGATTTCGATTCCCGAAAAACACGGGGGAAGCCAGTGTCTCTGCGCCGGGAGCAAGGTTTACGTCCTGCCGCAGACAAACGGAAAATTTACGGTATTCGACGTTGAGGCGAAACGCGTGTACCAGGTCGACAAGCCGTTTCCCGAGGCGAATCTCTGGTACGGTCACGCGGATAAGGCGCGCAACGTGCTTTATATGCCTGAGCGGTCGAGGCCGTGTCTGGTCATCTGGGACGTTGAGACGGAACAGGGGGAGGTCCTCGAATATCCGGAACCCGGCGCGCTGCCGGACATAGATGAGGTCGATTGGCCCGAGCGGCTGGAGACATTCGCGGTTCCACGAAACGACGGCGTGCATCGCCGCGTGTACTACGATCCCGATGTGCGCGGGTTCCTGGCGGAAGATTCGCATCCGGCGCCGCCGTCACGGCCGGGAGCGCGTGCTGAGCGGTTTGTCGTGAATTACAGGGAGGGTCGGCTCATCCGGCTGGACCGTCGAACGGGAGAGACGTACGAACGGGATGTGCCGGGATGGAAGGAGGACTTCGGATTCATCGGCGGCGGGGTTTTTTACCAGGAGTGGCAGTTGAACAACCTGAGCACGTATGATTCAGGATTCCGGTACGACGAGAAGACCGGCGATTATATTCAGATGAAGGATGATCCGCACATCGGGGTGGACGGATTGCCTTATCACTTTATGGACCGCTTTATCGCCTATCACCCTGAAAGCGATACGTTCGATCTGCTGGTTCCCGATGTGCCTCAATCACGATATCCCCAGCTGTGTTACAGCAAAGTGGCCCGCGGGCATCTGTACATTACGGCAAACGACATCTGGTCGGAGGAGAAACAGCGTCCGCTTGGGGCTATCGAAAATCCCGTGGGCCAGTTGATGGTCCTGCAGACCCGCCGCGCTGAAGATGGCTGAACGGAAGACGCCGGTGATGCACTGCGGGTCCTTCCCGTGACGTCTTCAGTGGACGCGGTCACCCGATCACCAGAATGCTGCCGGAGTCAGACGACAGGAGGCAACGATGGAAAAGGTAGGGTTTATCGGCCTGGGTATTATGGGCAAACCAATGGCGATCAATCTGGTCAAGGCCGGGTACGATCTGACGTTCTACGCGCGCCGTCCTCACGTCATTGAGGAGATGGAGGGGTTGGGCGCCAGGGCGGTCGCATCGCCCGCCGCGGTCGCTGAACACACCGATATCATCATTACGATCGTAACGGCGGATCCGGAGGTGCGGGAAGTGATCCTTGGCGATAATGGCGTCCTGCCGGGCGCGTCCGAGGGAAAACTGATCGTGGATATGAGCACGATCTCGCCGCTCACGATCCGGGAGATCGCAGAGAAGGCAGAAGCGAAGGGCGTGGGGGTGATGGATGCTCCCGTGAGCGGGGGAGACACGGGAGCGATCAACGGGACATTGACGATCATCGCCGGTGGTGAGGCGGACGATTTTGCGCGGTGCAAAGGGTTGTTTAATGCGATGGGCCTGAAGGAAAACATCTTCCACGTCGGATCCGTGGGTGTGGGGCAGACCGTGAAAATCGTCAATCAACTGATCGGTGGGATCAACATGGCGGCCATCGCGGAGGGCTTGATCCTCGGTATCCGGGCGGGCGCCGACCCCGAAATGATGCGCCAGGTCATCAGTGTGAGTTCGGCCAACTCGACGTTGTTTCAGATCCGCGCGGCGGACTTCCTGCTGGCAGGCGCGTTTGCTCCCGGGTTCATGCTGGATCTGATGAAGAAGGATCTGGCGATCGGCGTGGATCTCGGAAAGGCATTGAATGTGCCGATGCCGATCGGCGCGGCGACGTATCAGATGTACTCAGCGGCAAGCGGTCTGGGTGCAGGTGAAATGGATTTTTCGGCGGTATGCAAGGCGGCTGAACATTTGAGCGGGACCAGGATTTCTCAGGACCGCTGAACCCCGCTACGCGGTGCCGTACTTCTCCCGGTACCGTTCTCTCAACACGGCTTTCCGCACCTTTCCCGTTGCGGTTGTAACCGGGAACTCCGGGATAATTTCCACCCATCTGGGTTTTTTGAATCCCGCCAGACGGGCGCGCACGTAATTGGAGACCTCGTCGGCCGTGAGGTCTGCGCCGTCGCTCGCAACGACCGCGGCAAGCACGGACTCGCCCCATTCTCTGTCCGGGATGCCGACCACGGCAGCATCGCGTATCTTCGGATTCTCTTTCAACAGGCGTTCGATTTCCAGTGGATAGATGTTTTCCCCGCCGCTGACAATCATGTCTTTTGCCCGGCCGGACAGGTAGAGATAGCCATCGTTATCGATTCTGCCCAGATCTCCCGTATACAGCCAGCCTCCCTTCAGCGCCTCAACGGTTTTCTCAGGCATATTCCAGTATTCCAGCATCGCGAACGCGGTTTTCGCGACAACTTCGCCCACCTCGCCGGTCGCAACCGGATTGCCGGACGAATCGACAACGTCGAGTTCGACCGGGGCCATGGGTCGCCCCACCGAACCGAGTTTGCCGAGGTCGCTTGACGTTAGACGGCACACGGTCAGGATACAGCCGGCCTCGGTAAGCCCGTAGGTGACGTAGACGTCGGATTCGAATGCGGCCAGGATGTCCTTCAGCAGCGCCGTGGGAAACGTATCCGACGAACCGAGACAGCGCTGGATGGATGTGACGTCGTAGTTACTCCTGCGCTGGCGTGCAAGTATCCAGCGCCAGACGGTGGGGACGCAGAAGATGTTGGTTGCCCTGTGCCGTGCGGCGGCCGACAGGATGGCGTCCGGGTCCGCGCCGTCCAGAATGACGAGGGTGGCGCCCATCAGGAAGTGTGGCAGTACCAGACAGTCGGGCCCGCCGGTGTGGAAGAGCGGGTAGACCACCAGGCCGACGTCGCCGCTGTGCCCTCCGGTCGAACGTGCGAGGGAAAGGGCCTGAAGGTAATGGCTTTTGTGCGAGAAAACCGCGCCTTTGGGAAACCCTGTGGTACCACTCGTGTACAGGATGATATGAGGGTCGTTCTCGTCGAGTTCCACTCCCGGTTCGTCTGCCGGGGATCCTGCCGCCAGTTCCTCCAGGCGATTGCCGCTATGGTCGCCGATCGTAAGCGTCCATTCCAGATTGGACAGGCTGCCGACGCCGGCAACGACCTCTGCAAAACGACGGTGGAAGATCAGGCCGCGAACGCCGGACTGCCGCAGCGTATAATGGACTTCCCGGCTGCGGTACCAGAAGTTGACCGGAACCATAATGGCGCCAAGTTTCGCCAGCGCGAAATAGACCGTCACGTAGGTATCGGAATTCCGACTCAGAACGCCAATTCGGTCGCCTTTCCGGACGCCCAGATCCCGCAGGCCGTTGGCAACCCGGTTGCACTGCTCATTCAAATTGCCGTATGTCAACTCGCGGCTGCCGAAGATGATGGCCTTCTTGTGCATCAGGCCGGGATCTTGAGCATTCCTTTGAAGGATATCTCCCAATAACATCCTGTCCATCGTCATTCCGTCCCCGGAAAACCACGAGGGGCGCGATCATTCCGTACGCGCCCCTGCGGTATTTACAGGATCATGCCACGTCGCGGGATTTACTTCGGCAGCACCCCCAGTTGGTCCGCAAACCGTCGCCAGGTGTCCACGGTACCGTCTTCGAAGGTGACTTCGAAGACGACGCTGTCGATCGCTGCGATGCTGATGTCTTCGTACACCTGTGTTGCGCCGCCGGTGTTTTCGAAGGAAACGCGGTTGCCGTTTACGACCATGTCACCGGTTGTGGTTCTGCCGGTCGCAGGATGAGTTTCTTGAGGTGGTGACCTGTAGCCGCCACCGATGTCCAGATATTCATTCCGGGTGAAAGACTGCGATTCGACCGCTTCCGACTGAAAGCTGTAGGTGAAACCTGAAACCTGGATCTGATTCTCGCCCTGAGAGATCGAGGCCGTGACATGCGCCGTGGTCAAACCCGTGGGGTACCACTCATAGTGACCACTTACCGCAGGCGGCTGCAGAATCTTTCCGTCCGGCGCCTGCCTCGTTTCCAGGCGCCATTTGCCCCGAAATGCAAGCTGGTGTTGTGTTTCGTCGGCGCAACCCGTAATCAGCGAAACCACCGATCCGACGAGCAGCGCGCGGGTCAGGGTTTTGAACATCCGGTGTCCTCCTCGCCAAGGTCGAGAGAATATGTCCCGGTTCTTAAAAAAATCGTCACGCGGCGCAGGGTACGAAACCAGATCAGGAATATCAGACGGGGTTTTCGATGCAGAATCGATGCACCATTTTTCTGAAGACGTCGGAACCCTTGAGTAGCTGGTCCCTCGCGATCCATTCGTCCACGGTGTGCGCCTGCTGGATATTTCCGGGTCCCATGACAACCAGTTCCATCGTTTTTCCGAATACCATGCCGTCCGTTCCGTAGGCGACGGTCCTGGGTTTCCGCTTGCCGGTAACCTGAAGCGCTTCCCGGACGATCGGCGAGTCGGTGCTCGTGCTGAGCGGATCCAGGATTTTCGGCATTTCAATCTGAACACCGTGTTTCTCGGCCAGGCGTACCATGCGATTGATGACCGGTTTCCAGTTCTGGTCCGGCATCGGACGACAGTTAATGGTGGCACGGCTGACGGGCGCGGTGACGTTGGCGGCCGTTTCGCCGTCGGACAGTACTATATTGAGGGTTGCGTGGGGCGGATCGAACGCTTCATTCCGATATCGGGCATCGGTTCTTAACATCCCGTCCAGTTTTACGACGTCGTTCAGGAACGGGATGAGTTTGTGATTGGCGTTCGCTCCTTTGCCGGTGCTGCTGTGCGCCGCCTTGCCCCTGGCGGTTGCTACGAACTTGAGCGAGCCCTTGTGGGCATATACGACATCGAGAAGCGTGGGTTCGCCGACGATACCGTACCGTATGTCCGACGACTTGAAGATCTTCGATTTCGTTGCAACGGCCCTGGCCCCGCCGCAGTCCGTTTCTTCATCGGCGGTGACGATGACGTAGACAGGCGCATTGAGTTCTTCGGCGGAGAAGGCGTTTGCCGCCGCGATCATACACGCGACGGACCCTTTCATATCTGCGCTGCCCCGTCCGTAGAGCCTGTCGTTCCTGGCTGTAAGCTTGAACGGGTCCGAAGCCCATCCCTCGGCCGGGACCACGTCGGAGTGGGCCAGCAGGGCGATGCCTCCTGTTCCGTCTCCCTTTTTCCCAATCACATTTGTCTTCTGCGTGCCCTCGGCATCTTTGAAATTGACCCATTCGACGGACATCCCCGCTTTGCGCAGCCACGTGGAAATGGCCTGAGACACCGGCGTATTGCTGAAATGGGAGGCCGAGTTGTAAGAAACCAGGTCGGCGGTGATTTCAACCACATCCATGTTCCGCTCCTCTACGTGACACCGCCCGGCGATGCGGAAAACAGGAAATTTGAATTGAAACTTCGTTTCCTGAACGAACCACGATCAGTCCGTTGATAAAGTCGCTCTGCGGGCGAGGCCGGCAGTAGCCCGGATGGATTTTTTCAACGGGCCGCTATCCTGCCAATTCCCTGCGGACGATTTCAACGCCCTTGACCATATTGCGCAGTTTCTGGAATGCCAGCCATCTCGGCAACTGAAAGAAACCGCAGTCCGGTGTGACGGTCAGTTTTTCCGCAGGGACGTGTTGAAGGGTCAGTCGCACCCGTTCGGCGACGTCCTCGGGCGTTTCCACGTAAAAGGATTTGATGTCGACCAGGCCGGCTGCGACCTCCTTCACCTCTGCGATTTCCCCGCAAAGTTCCAGTTCCGCCAGTTCCCGGTTCGCGAATTCCAGGGAGATCTGTTCGGCGTCGGCGCGAAGGATGTCGTCCAGCATCCATTCGTACCGGCGCTTTCCCCGCGGGCGACTGCCCAGGTTTCCAAAACAGATATGCAGGCCGATTTTGGCGTTAACGCCCTTTACGGTTTCATTGAACAGGTCGATCCAGCTCCGGTCGTCTCCGGGTACAATGGAAAACGAAGGTTCGTCCAATTGTATGAATTCGGCCCCTGCGTCAACCAGGCGCTTGAGTTCGCGGTTCACCACGCCCGCGAACTCGTACGCGAGTTCGATCCGGTCCTTGTAGATGCGGTCGTCTTTCAGCTGAATGTGTATGGTAAGCGTCAGAGGGCCGGGGCAGGTGGCCTTCAACGGACGATCGGTGACGGATCGGGCGAACTGAAACTCCTCGGCGATACCCAGGCCGTCGGGTACCTGGATTCGCTCTTCGGGCCACCAGCGCGGGACGCTGTCGTAGCCGTAAACACCCGTGCGCCGGAGGGTCGGTCGGGACGCAAGTCCTTTGAAACGACGGTAGAAACTCTGAACGAAATACCATCGCCGCATCTCGCCGTCCGAAATGAGATCCACCCCCGCTCGCGTCTGATCCAGCATGGCCAGATGCACGGCATCGTCGAAGGTCTCGCGAACGTCGGTGGGCCCGAACTCGCCCTTTTCGATCTGATCCACGGCCGTCCAGAACCAACCTGGCAGCGCGTAGCTTCCGATCACACTCGTCGGTATCAGGGGTAAGTCATGGTTCATGGGTCGTTTGTCCGTCTTCAACAGATCGTGGAAACCAGGCAACGGAAGGTCATGCGGGAACCGTATAAATAGCGACCACGAGCACACTTTGTCAAGCAGAAACGTGGTGGACGAACCCCGGTGGGCGTGGGAAACGGACATTGACTTGCAAGCCCCCATGGACTATCTTTCGCTTACCCGAAGGTTGTCGCGGCGCCGGGTCCGACAGCCCGATCGGGATGGGGAAATTCTGCGGATCTTCCGAAACGTCCTTGAAGCATCCATTACGATTCGTGATTCAATTAATACGGTGTGCCGTGCCCTTCGCCGGCCCGACCTGTCGCTAAGGAAACGAACCTATGGCATTTTCTTCCATCGGAACGGTACATCGTTCCACCGTGACAGGCACCCGGGGAATGGTTTCCAGCGCTCATCCGCTGGCAAGCCTCGCCGGGGTCCGCGTTCTCCTCGATCAGGGCAATGCGTTCGACGCGGCGGTTGCCGTCGCCGCGGCTTTGAATGTCGTCGAGCCTTATATGTCGGGCATTGCCGGCGTGGGATATGCGCTCATCTATTCCGCCGCGGAAGACCGCGTGCGCGTATTGGATTATTGCGGTCGCACCCCGCACGACGCCGTCGCGGAAGCCTTCGCGGCGCCGCACCATCAGGAAGGCGGGGTGATGTCGTGCCTGGTTCCCGGCGCCTGCGGAGGGTGGCTCGAGCTTCTGGACACATACGGTACTATGGACCGGGCAACCGTGTTCGCGCCCGCAATTGAACTTGCCGAGAAGGGCTTCCCGGCCACGGTGAAGAATTCCAGGTTCATACACGACGCCCTGCCCCGAATGCGGCCTACGGGGGCCGGCGTGATACTGAGCGGCGGCCGTGCGCCTCTGGCCGGGGATATCCTGATTCAGAAAGATCTCGCCCGGACGTTTCGCAGGGTTGTGGAAGGCGGCGCGGAGGTGTTCTACCGCGGAGATCTCGCATTGGAAATTGCGGGATATGTACAGGCCGGCGGAGGGCTTCTTTCCGAGAGAGACCTTGGGGATTTCGAGTTTGAGTGGGTGGATGCCATTTCAACGTCCTATCGCGATTTTCGCGTATACTGCCCGCCGCTTCCCAGTGCCGGTTTTCACATTCTGCAGGCCCTGAATATGCTCGAAGGTTACGATCTCAAGGACCTGGGCCACCATTCGGAGGAAGCGCTCCACCTCTTTATCGAGGTCCTGAAGCTCGGCAATGCAGATCGGGTGGCATTCGCGGCGGTACCCGAGGCGCCGCTGGGTGGATTGCTTTCAAAGGCGTATGCAAATGAACGCAGGAGACGGATCGGGGAAAGCGCGGCGGTCAATCGCGGGGAATATTATGCCGCGGTCGGGCTGCCGGATGAGATTGTTCCGGGTCAGCCGGGGGACTGGCTGAACGAATGCACGACGCACTTCGACGTGGTGGACGCTGATGGTAACGCCGTGGCGGTTACGCAGAGTCTGGGATCGGGGTTCGGCTCCGGCGAGATCGTTGGCAATACCGGGATGTTCCTGAACAATTTCATCAAATGGGCCGACACGGTGACAGGAAGCCCAAATTGCATCGAGCCTCACAAGAAAATCGATATGTGTCTTTCGCCGTGCCAGGTTTTCAGGGATGGTCGTCTCTTCGCGGCTCTCGGAACTCCGGGAAGTTGGGGGATTCAGCAGACGACAACCCAGTTCACGACCAATCTCATGGATTACGGAATGAACATTCAAGCGGCGATCGAGGCGCCGAGATTCCGCTTTCAACATGCCGGCACACGCGTCTACATGGAGTCCAGGGTGCCGGAAGTAATCCGATCCGGCCTGGTTCGCCGCGGGCATCAGATTGACGTTGTCGACGCATACTCACACGTAACAGGCGGGGCACAGGGGATTGCCGTAGACCAGGAAAGCGGCGCCCTGATGGGCGGAGCGGATCCCAGACGGGACGGCTACGCGATTGGACTCTGAGACGCCCCGTCGCGCCCTGACGATGATTGAATTCCGGAAGAGGGGGACCTGCCCGGATCCCTGCGCGGATAGCGGACGGAAGCGCCTGGAATGAGGGAATTTTCATCTGCGCACTGGAGGCGGGTGCCGGCCGATCCGGATGAAACGGATCCGTCCGAAGTTCGCCGCAACAGCCGGTTGCTGATTCTGAACGGCGGTCTCGTCTTCATGTCGATGACATTGGCCAGTTCGGATATGCTGCTGCCGGCCTTCGTGCAGTCTTTGACGGCCTCCAGCGTCGCGGTCGGACTGGTCGGCGCGTTGATGCGGATCGGTTGGGCGTGGCCTCAGATATTCATTTCCCGAATTATCGAAGGCAGAAAACGTAAAATGCCCTTCCTGCTTCTCGCGGGCGGGATGCGCAGTACCGTCTGGCTGGTGATTGCGGGGCTGACGTACCTGATGGGAGGTCGTCAGCCTTTTTATTTTCTGTGTTGTTTTATGGTTCTGTACGCGATTTCCACTTCCATGATGGGCATATGGAACGTCCCCTGGATGGACATTGTGGGAAAGGTCGTCCCGCCGCGAGACCGGTCGCGCCTTTTCGCGGTACGGCGGCTCTGCGGCGGTATTACGGCCATGGCGGCGGGCGGGGTGATTACGTTCGTGCTAAGCGACCGCAGTGGAATTGCATTCCCGGCGAACTACGCGGCCCTGTTCGCGCTGGCCGGGCTGGGTAACGCGCTCTCGGTTTTCGTTTTCAGCAGAATCCGGGAACCGGTGGGTCCTGTGCGGTATCTGCTGCAGCCGCTTTCCAGCTACCTGAACAGCGGGTTACGCCTGCTGAAGAACGATCCCGACTACCGTCGATTGTGCGGGATGCAACTCCTGTGGTCATTTATGATGATGGGAGCGCCGTTTTATGTGCCCTACGCGATTACGGACCTGGGGTTCGGGCTGGTCTACGTGGGCGTATTTGTTTCAGTAATGCAGGTCAGTACCGTACTGTCGAACGCGCTCTGGGCGCACGTCGGGCACCGGAAAGGAAACCGCGCGCTACTGGTGTACGGTTCGTATCTGATGGCGTTGTCAGTCGCCATTCCACTGTTGGCCGGGTACGTGCCGTCGCAATCTTTCGCGCCGCTTTCGAATTGGGGCATCGAGTGGGCATTTGATCCGCACGTCGCGTTCTTTGCGCTGACGTTTGTCTTTTCGGGGTTTGCCAGCAGCGCGATGTTTAACGGACGAATGGCATACGTGCTCGAACTTGCGCCCGAAAACCGCCGTCCCACGTATACCAGCTTCCTGAACATGTTCGCACTGCCACAGGGTTTTCTGCCGGTGCTTGCCGGTCTGCTGGTGGCATGGATCTCATATCGGCCGATGTTCTGGATCGCCCTCCTGTTCGTGCCGCCAACGGTTTTCTTCGTACACCGTCTCGGCGATGCGGTGAGCCGGCGTTCAGATTGAGGGGTCCCGTCTGCTATGCAGATTCACCGGTCCGGAATTCCCGCCAGTTCTTCGGCGGGATAGGTGATGATCTCGGCGAGTGTTGGATGGTAGTGAGGGATCTGGAGGAGGTCGAAGACAGTTCCCCGGTAGTAAATGACCGCCGCGAGTTCATGGATGAGTTCGGAAGCGTCGGGGCCCGTGATATGACCGGCGATGAGTTCGCCGCTTTCCGGCAGGCACATGAGCTTGACGGCGCCATGGGTCTCGCCCATAACCATTGATTTGCCGTGATCGCTGAACGGATATTCTGCCGAACGGTACGCGATGCGCTGTTCCCGGCATTCCCGTTCGGTAGGGCCGACGGACGCGACCTGCGGATCGGTGAATACAACCGACGTTCGCAACCGATAGTCGATGATCTTCCCGGGCTCTCCGCAAGCGGCGTTGTGGCCGGCGACCTCGCCCTGCAGCACGGCAATGTGTACGATTTCGTACGGACCCACGCAATCGCCGGCGGCATAGATATGCTCTGCGCTGGTCTGCATCCGGTCATTGGCCGTAATTCTTCCGTCACGGACTTCGACGCCGGCGCGTTCGAGCGCAAGCCCGGCGAGGTCCGGCGTTCGGCCCAGGGCGTTGAAGACGACGTCGGCTGTAACCGTACGATTTTCGTTGCCCTGCAGAAAGCGGGCGGTGGCTCGACCCCCGGTTCGGCTGACGCTCTGGAGTCGGGTGCCCGTGTATACCTGCATCCCCTCTTCTTTCAGGCGGGTTTCCACGGGCAGGACCATGTCCGCGTCGAAACCGCTGAGCAACTGGCGGCTCCTCTGTATCAGGGCTGTCTCCGAACCCATCCGACATAGAAACTGGCCCAGTTCCGCGGCAACGGCGCCGCCTCCGAGCACAATCACGGATTCCGGAAGTTCCCGCAGTTCCAGGACGTCGTCGCTTGTGAGATAGCCCGTTTCCTCCAGTCCGGGTACGGGAATTCTGCTGACTGCGGAGCCCACGGTAATGACAAAACGCCGTCCTGAGACCCTTTCGGCGCCAACGCGGACCGAGTTCGGCGATTCGAAACGGGCCGGGCCGCGTATCAGCGTAAATCTCGGGCTGCAAAGTTGCTGGATCCTGTATTCCGCGAATTCGTCAACGAGCGCGCGTTTCCGGTCGTTGACCGCGGCCAGGTCCGGGTATATATCCCCGGCATTCAGGCCGAACTCGTTGGCCCGTTTCATCAGGGCGAACAGATCCGAACTGCGCAGCAGCGTCTTGGATGGCATACAGCCGCGCAGGATGCACAGGCCCCCGAGCGGGCCCCTGTCGACAATGGCGACGTTTGCACCGCTGCCGGCGGCGACCTGGGCCGCGGCGTAACCCGCGCTGCCTCCTCCGATAACGACGACGTCATAGGTCATGTTCCGGCCCTGAATGTAAGGAAGTCCGTTTGACGATCCGGCTCGGGCAGCGAATCTACCAACGGCGCCATTGCCGGACAAGAGAAAAATGGCTCAGATGCCCCGGCGGTCGATACGTCCATCGGACAACGCCGACGGTCATCGCATCGTCCCGGCGTCGACGCGGCTGCCGCTCCGGGTCGGGTGAACGTCAGTTGGATATTCTGGCAGACCGGGTCCAATCCCGATGAGGCGTCCATGATTTCGCGGTGGCAGGAGCGGGGTGGTTACAGGGAAGTGTTGCGGATGGCGGCCCCTCTCATTCTGAGTACCGGGTCCTGGAGCCTGCAGATCTTCGTGGATCGGGTATTCCTGAGTTGGTACGGGAGGGACGTGCTTGCGGCCAGTCTCCCCGCCGGCATGCTGCACTTTACGTTTTCCAGCCTGTTTATCGGGACGGTTGCCTACGTGAACACATTTGTCGCCCAGTATTGGGGCGCGGACCGGCCCGGGCGTGTAGGACCGGCAGTGTGGCAGGGGATTTATGTCGGATTGGCATCGGGACTGATCATTCTGAGTCTGATGCCGTTTTCAGGGACTTTCTTTGAATGGGCCGGCCACGAGCCGGGAATTCGCGCGCTGGAGGCGGAATACTTCAGGATACTCTGTTTTACGGGGCCCGGGATTACGGGTGTGGCGTTGTCCTCCTTTTTCAGCGGGCGGGGAGATACACGGACTGTCATGTGGGTGAATTTCCTCGCGAACGGGCTGAATATCATTCTGGACTACGCGTGGATTTTCGGCCATTGGGGGTTCCCTGAATGGGGGATTCGCGGCGCCGCCTGGGCCACGGTGGTTTCGCACCTCCTCATCCCCGTCGTGTTCTTCGTCCTGATGATGCGTCCCAGATACCGCGACACCCTGTGCACCCTGAGCGGATGGCGTCCTGACCCGGCGCTGCTGCGGCGGCTGGTGCGTTTCGGGTTGCCGAACGGCATTCAATTCATGCTTGAGATTCTGGGCTTTTCGATGTTTATCCTTCTGGTCGGGAAACTGGGCACCACGGCGCTGGCGGCCACGAGCGTTGCGTTTAACGTGAATACGCTTGCCTTCCTCCCGATGATGGGCCTGGGCATCGCGGTTTCCACGCTCGTTGGACAATACCTGGGCAAAGAGATGCCGGACCTGGCCGAACGCAGCACATGGTCCGCCGTGCATCTCAGCCTGACCTATATGCTGGTGATGGCGGCGGGGTACGTTTTCATACCAGGTTTGTTCTTGCGTCCGTACATGTCCGGCGCCGATCCCGAGGCGTTCGAACAGGTCTGGGAAATGTCCGTAATATTGCTGCGATTTGTTGCGCTATATTGTGTATTCGACGCGTTCTATATCGTCTTTTCTGCCGCTGTGAAGGGCGCCGGTGATACACGATTCGTCATGCTCGCGTCCCTGGCACTCGGATGGTTTGTGATGGTCCTGCCTACGTACCTTGCGGTCGTGACGTTCGGATGGGGCCTGTACGTCGCCTGGATCTTCGTCAGCCTCTATCTTGTCGCGGGCGGGGTGATATTCATGCAGCGTTTCCGGGGCGGCAAGTGGAAGTCTATGCGAGTAATAGAAAGCGCTGAAGAAACCAGGACTGCGGCAGTCTGAAGTCCGTGAATGAACGCGTCAACAACGCGGTGCGGCAGTCCGGCGCCGTAGAGTACGGCAAGGAGGTATCACCCGATGTCCATTGAACCCACGTTGCATCGAGGCGTCTGAGAAACGGCGGCAATACCCTTAGCGGCATGCGAACCGGCAGGATTTGGAAGATTGGCGATCAACATGAAAATGTCGAGCGATTTACAATCCAATAGACCCGCAGAATACAATCCGGACGCCGGCCGCGTCTGCGCACGCATTGGCGCCGCGGGCGTATTCCTGATCTCGCTGGCGGTATTTGTCAAGACGGCCGCGCCGACGGTTTCGTTCTGGGACTCGGGGGAGTTTATTGCTTGCGCGTTTACGCTGGGCATTCCGCACCCGCCGGGCGCACCGCTTTATCTGCTGATCGGCCGTCTCTTTACGATGTTTCCGGTCTGGGTAGACCCCGCGTTCCCCATGAATCTCATCTCGGCAATAACGAGCGCGCTCGCGGTGCTGTTCCTGTATCTGATAACGGTACGTCTGGTCCTGCTGGGTTGGGGAGGCGGCGAGAGAGGCTTGATCCGTGTTTCGGGTGTGGTCGGGGGTGCCGTGGCTGCCCTGATGCTTGCGTTTTCGGATACGTTCTGGTACAATGCCGTGGAGACCGAGGTGTACGGATTCTCGACAATGCTGATGGCGATGTCCCTCTGGCTGGGACTCCGGTGGATGGAACGCGCCGGAGACGCAAACAGCCATCGTATCCTCTTTTTTATCGCCTATCTTATGGGTCTCGCGGGCGGCGTTCACCTGCTGTGCCTGTTGACCGTTCCCACGTTGCTGATGCTGGTCTGGTTCAGGAAGCCGGGCATACTGAAAGACCCCATGGTCTGGGCGTGCGCGGCGCTGTTGTTCGTTGCGGGATATTCAACCTACGCCTCGCTCTACATCCGGTCGGGGCTGAATCCGATGATCGACGAGAACAATCCGGAAACGTGGGCCAACTTCATTCGGTTTCTGGGTCGGGAACAGTACGGTGCCGAAAGTATGCTGCTGGGTGTATTCGACCGGAAGGCGCCTTTCTGGGATTTTCAGATCTGGACGATGTACATCAAGTATTTCCTCGCGCAGTTTCCCGTGCCCGGTATTGGATTCGTTTCGGATGCCTTTCGACAGGCCACGTCGCAGGACGTACAGCCGGTGCGCATTTCAGTCGTACCCTATCTCCTGGGCTGCTGGGGTATCTGGGAACACTGGCGACGGGACGGCCGGCGTTTCTGGTCGATCGCCGCGCTCTTTGTGCTTTCGGGCGTCGGGCTTTCGATATATCTCAATATGGAAGACCCGCAGCCGAGGGAACGTGACTATGTGTTTGTAGGCTCCTTTGCGTTGTTCTGCGTGTGGATGGGCATTGCGTCGGCGGCGGTTGTGCGCGGGGCGTACATCCTCCGCGGCAGGAGTGCCGCGGTTGTCGCCGCCTGCTTTCTGCTCGCAATGCCGGGTGCGTTGGCCGCAAGCCTCTATCCGTCGCACGACCGTACCGGCAACCGGTTCGCGTTCGACTATGCTGCGAATATTCTGAATTCCTGCGACTCCGATGCGATCCTGTTTACCAACGCGGATAATGACAGTTTCCCGCTCTGGTACCAGCAGGAGGTGATGGGCCTCCGACAGGATGTACGCGTCGTAAACCTGAGCCTCCTGAATACGCCGTGGTATATCAAGCAGTTGAGGGATCTGGACCCGAAATTGACCATCAGATACACGGACGAATACATCGATCGTGTATTGACGGCACATACGCCCCCGGCGGTGAAGCAATCCGGTCGATTCTGGCCGGAGGCGAGGGAGGTGAAGGCGGCCGGATTGAAGTGGACCGTCCGGGGAACGCCGGGCAGGGTGCTGCGTGTACAGGACGTTATGGTTTTGAAGATAGTGGATTGGAACGGGTGGACAAGGCCGGTCTATTTCGCGCTGACCGTGCCGGATGGCAACAGGATGGGGCTGGGTGATTACCTGGAGATGGAGGGCATGGTTTTCCGTCTGTTGCAAAGGAAAGCGTCGCCGGTTCACGTACAACGAACCAGAAAGCACCTGATGGACCTCTATCGGTTCCGGGGCGTCTCGGACCCCGGGGTGCATCGTAACCGGACGGCTCGAAACCTGCTGGCCAATTACCCGGCGGTGTTCCTGCACCTCGCGGAGGTCATGGCCGAAGAAGGGGACCGGGATGGCGCCTACGAGGTCCTGCGGTTCTGTGAGAAACACGCGCTCCCGCCTGAGCATTGGCAGGGCGCCGTCCTGATGGCGGCGTTAATGCATCGATTGGATCGGCCTGGGGAGACCCAGCGATTGTTGAAAACCGTGCTGGATTCAGACCTGGTCGACGAAGAGACGCGCCTGGGTACCGTGGCGGAACTGCAGATGCGGATTGGCCGATACGACGCGGCAATAGAGTTATATGGCAGGATGATAGAAAACAACCTCCGGGTCGAGCAGGCGCTGTTCAATCGGGCGGCGTCACGGGAACGCATCGGAGACCTCGCCGGCGCCGCCAACGATCTGGAGCACCTCCTGCGGTTGACGCCTGGAGACCGGGAGGTCGCGCAGGCATTGGAGACGTTACGGCAGAGGGTCGGGCGTCACGAGGCGACTGATGGCCGATAAACCCATTGTGTCCGTGATCGTGCCGCATTTCCTGGGGGAAGTACTCCTGACGTGTCTGGAATTCCTCTATGCGAGAACATGCGGCGTGTCGTTCGAGGTGATTGTCGCCGACGACAGGCCGTACGACGACGGAAGCCTGCAAAGGGCGCAGGCGCGGTTTCCTGGCATACGGGTCGTGAGCGTTGGCGGCGGCAAAGGGATGGGTGCGGGGTGTAACAGGGGCCTTGAAGCGGCACGCGGTGAATATGCGATGTTGCTGAATAACGACGTCGAAGTGGCCGAGGGCTGGCTGCAGCCCCTGGTGGCGGCTATGGAAGCGGACCCGCGGGTGGGTGTGTGCCAGCCAAAGGTGAGGTCGCTTCGTGAACGCGCAAAATTCGACTACGGAGGCGCCGCAGGCGGGATGATGGACATGCTGGGATACACCTTCTGCCTGGGCCGGCTGTTTGAAACTGTAGAGGAGGATCGAGGACAGTATGATCGTTCGCAGGATATCTTCTGGGCGGTAGGGGGAGCGATGTTCCTGCGGATGAGGTGCTTGCGTGAAACCGGTCTCATGGATGAAGGGTTTTATATGCACATGGAGGAAATCGACCTGTGCTGGCGTTTCCATCTCGTGGGATACAGGGCGGTTTCCGTCCCTGAGTCCGTGGTCTATCATTATGGAGGCTGGTCCCTGGATGCGAGGGCCTTTCGGAAGGCGTATCTGAACCATAGAAATCAACTGGTGATGGTGTTGAAGAACCTGTCCGCTCTCTCGCTGGCCTGGGTGCTTCCAATCCGGGTCCTGATGGAATTGTGTACGGTGCTGCTCGGGATCGTGAGACGCGACTGGAAGCGCCCTGCGGCGGCGCTTTGCGGCCTTTGCTGGGTCATGTTCCATCCGGCGTCAATTCTGCGTCGACGTCGAGACGCGCAAAGGGTGCGCACGGTCGAAGACCGCGAGGTCTACCGGAACGTCTACCGCGGTGTGATCGGTTTCCGATATTTCCTGGGAGGAGTACGCAAGGCCTCGGACCTGTATGGCGGCGGGGATACGGATTGACGGAATCCCCTGATTAGCGGCATCCTTGCAGTCGATTGTATTGCTTTGAACTCACGACAGAAAAAAAACGCGACGCCGGTCCAGGCAATTCCGGACCGTGTGCCGAAATGCAAGAACAGAATTCACGTCCGGATGGGCGCAGGATGATCCGGGCGACACCAACGAAGTACGGGGGTGTTGTGTGGGCGCGTTTCGCAGGGTGATCGGCCTGATGTCCGGTACGTCGGCCGACGGCGTTGACGCGGCTCTCGTGGAGGTCGGTCTCAAGGAAGCGGGGGTTCGGCTGGTTGCGTTTGCCGGTTTGCCGTACCCGCCGGAATTGCGGCGGGAAATCCTTGATGTCTCCGAGGCCGGACGTGGCGCGGTGGAGAGGATTTGCAGGCTGCACGCCGTTCTTGGCGAGTGGTTTGCCAGAGCCGCATTCGACGTGTGCCGCGAAGCCGGTACGGAAATGTCCAGGGTGGATCTCATCGGGTCGCACGGACAGACCATACACCACCTGCCGGAAGCGTACGGCGCTTTCGAGGTGGTAACGAGGTCCTCACTGCAGATCGCCGATCCGTGCGTGATCGCCGAACGGACCGGCGTCACCACGGTCGCCGACTTCCGGGCGCGGGATCTGGCGGCGGGCGGACAGGGCGCGCCGCTCGTTCCGCTGGTGGATTACCTGTTGTACCGGTCCGGGCACGAGGGACGCGTGCTGTTGAATATCGGCGGGATTTCAAACGTTACCGTTTTGCCCGCAGGCTGCGGTCCGGGTGATGTCCTGGCATTCGACACAGGGCCGGGAAACATGCTCCTGGATGCGCTGACTGAGGTGATTTCGGGTGGACGCCTGGCGTACGACGAGGGTGGTGAGATCGCAGCTTCGGGCGACGTGTCCGATTCGTTGCTGGGTGAATTGATGTGCCATCCGTTTCTGAATGAGGCGCCGCCCAAGTCGACCGGAAGGGAGACGTTCGGCGCTGCGCTTCATCGGGACATCCTGGCCTGGCGCGGCCGCTTGCGGGATGAAGATCTGATTGCCACGACGACCGCGTTTACCGTCCGAAGCATCGCGGATGCACTAAATCGTTTTGTCCTTCCCTTGAGTCCGATCGGCAGGATGGCCGTCAGCGGCGGCGGCGGCCGAAATCAGGTTTTGATGAAGATGTTGCGTGCTGCGCTTCCTGACCTGGACGTCTGTCATTCCGATGCGTTTGGCGTCCCTCCGGACGCCAGGGAGGCGATTGCTTTTGCGGTGCTGGCCAATGCGACGGTGGAGGGCCTGCCCGGCAATATGCCAGCCGCAACGGGTGCATCGGGTTCCGTCGTGCTCGGCGTGGTGGCACCGGGTAGAAGATGCGGGATTTCGATTGATCCGGCCGATGGGATTGTGTAAGTTTGGTGCTCTACGTCGACCTTTCGGGCGTTCAGGTGCGAGAAACCGGATCGCGGTAGCGGACGCGCGGAGCGCCGTGACTGGTCCTGGCGGCGGGTGGGGCGGGGATCGCTTTCACATGCCGTTTCAGGTCGGGGTCCGATTTTATGGGTATGCAAACTCTCCTGGTTACGGGTACGGGCGCGGCGTACGTCATCAGTGCGGGCGCTTACACCGTGCATTTTATACGGATGCGGGCCATCGGGGGCTCCCTGGGGTTCTGGAGCCTCATCGCGGGCTGGGTGCTGCATAGTACGCTGCTGGCGAGAATGGTCGTTGCTACCGGACAGATTCCCTTGACCAGCCAGGTGCTGCCTTCACTGTGCGCCTGGCTGGTGGTCATTGTCTTTCTGTACCTGGAACTCGGAACCTGTCGCGGTTCGCTGGGCGCCCTGGTCGTTCCCATCGTTGCGGTGTTGCACCTGGTCGCCGCTGCCAACCTGATGGGAGCCGAAGGCACCCCAAGAGTGGCGCACACGGGTGGCTGGTTCAAACTCCACGTGTTCGCTTACATTCTGGCATATGCGGCGTTTGCCATATCCAGTGTGAGCGCAACGATGTACGTGATGTTGCTGGGGGAAATCCAGAAGAAGCATCTGGGCTTTTTCTACGATCGCCTGCCGCCCCTCGATACACTGGACCAGACCAACAACCGTGCCGCGTCATTTGGTTTCGTTTTTCTGACGGCGGGTATTGTGGCGAGTTCCGTCTGGGTTCACCAGAAGATGTTCAGGATCTGGATCTGGAGCGAACCGGCGTTCTGGGTACTGCTGGTTACGTGGGTTGTATATGCCGGTCATCTTGCAGCCCGAAGGATTGCAGGGTGGCAGGGCAAACGGGCGGCGTTCCTGTCAATTCTCGGATTTGTCCTGGTCGTGTTCACGTTTCCCGTCATGGGCCTGCTGTTTCCCGGAAAACACGTTCTGGCACAGTAGATTGATTTGCGTGAGTCCATATGGCCGGCCAAGGTGTTGAATATCCGATCTTTCTGGATCTGCGGAACAGGAAATGTGTCGTCGTGGGCGGTGGAACCGTTGCCGAGCGGAAAGTTCTGGGCCTGCTCGCCGCACGTGCGCACGTGTTGGTAATCGCGCCCCTGGTTTCGGAATCGCTGGAGGGTCTGGCAGCCGACCGCCGGATTCATCTGGTGCGTCGCGACTTTCGTCCCGGCGACGTCGAGGGTGCGGCCCTGGCTTTCGCCGCAACGGACACGAGTCCGGTGAACGACAAAGTCGTGCGGGCGGCGGACGAAAACAGGGTTCCGGTCAATCGCGCGGACTCGGCCGGCGGGGGAGACTTTACGGTGCCTTCCACACTGCGCCGCGGCGGTTTTCAGGTGGCGGTTTCAACCGGAGGGGCCAGCCCGGCATATGCACAGATAGTAAGACGGCATCTGGAGGATGTCCTGGGGCCGGAACACGGCGGTATGGTCGCGTATCTTGCCCGTTTGCGTCCGCAGGTAATGGCGCGGTTTCCGGACAGTCCCGCACGGCGGAAGGCCGTATGGGATCTGCTGGTGAACTGGGAGACGGTGGACCTGGTTCGACGGGAACGATGGGATGAACTCGACAGGAAAGTACGGGCATGTCTATCGTAGCGGTGGGATTGAACCACCGGACGGCATCGGTGGAAGTCCGGGACCGCGTGTCGGTTTCCGAACGGAAGCACCGGTCCATTCTTCAACGATTGATCGCGCTTGATAACGTGGTTGAATGCAGTCTCATTTCAACGTGCAATCGTTCCGAAGCCTACGTTGTCACAGACGATCCCGAAACCGCACGCGCGGGCGTCATCGGCGTATTCGGCAGGATCAGCGGGATCGACGCCGGTGAACTGCGCGGATTGTCGTTCACCCGCACCGACCTGGATGCGGTTCGACATCTGCTGTGTGTTGCGTCCGGGCTGGATTCGATGATCATGGGCGAGCCGCAGATCGCCGGGCAGGTGAAGGACGCGGGTGCCCGCGCCATGGAAGCGGGTACGAGCGGTACCGTCCTCAACCGGTTGTTTCGTTCGGCCGTCGAAACCTCCAAACGGGCCAGAACCGAAACCGAGATCGCTGACGGCGCGGTTTCGGTCAGTTTCGCTGCCGTGGCGCTGGCAAAGAAGATCCTGGGCAAACTGGACGAAAGGACGGCCCTGGTATTGGGTGCGGGGGAGATGAGCGAACTGACCGCCAGGCACCTGGTGGACGGCGGCGTCGGGCGACTGATGGTATCCAGCCGAACGATCACGCGGGCGCGCGACTTGGCGAAGCGCGTGAATGGGAAAGCGTTGTCCTGGCCGGATGCGATGGATGGCCTGCACCGCGCCGACATCGTGATCAGTTCAACCAGCGCGACGGTCCCGATTCTGGATCGGCGCCACGTTGCGCGCGCGATGCAGCAGCGCCGGAACAACGCCATGTTTCTCATCGATATTGCGGTGCCGAGAGACATTCACCCGGATGCGGGGTCACTCTACAATGTGTTTTTGTACGATATCGACGATCTGCAGGCGGTCGTCGGGGCAAATATGCAGAAGCGGAGGCGTGAGGCGGAGAAGGCGCAGCATATCGTTGACGAAGAGGTGAGGGTTTTTTCTTCGTGGTTGAATTCGCTGGAAGTGGTGCCGGCCATCGTGGCCATGCGCCGGCGGTTCCAGGAACTGCTCGAAGAGGAACTGGAACGCGCCCGGCTGTCGGATTTCTCTGAGATACAACAGGAGAAAGTGGCCGGGCTCCTGAGGCTTTACATGAACAAGCTTTTGCACGCACCGCAGGTCAGGTTGCGTGAAGCCGCCGATTCAGGAGAGGCGCTGAACTATGTGGACGCGCTCGTCCGTCTGTTCGATCTGGATGCAACTCCTGCCCAATCGTCGAAATCGTTAACGCAGAAAGCGCCCGAAGAAAGGGTGCGGACCGAATGCTGACGCGTCTTGTGATTGGCAGCCGCGGCAGCCCTCTCGCCCTGTGGCAGGCGGACTGGGCCAGAACGACCCTGTTGAATGCGAACCCGGGCCTCGAAATTCGAATAGACGTTATCCGAACAAGGGGGGATCGTGAGCGGAGCGTGCCCGTCGCCCGGATCGGCGGCAAGCAAGTCTTTACGCGGGAAATCGAAGAGGCGCTCCTCGATGGGCGAATCGATCTGGCAGTACACTCCCTGAAAGACCTGCCTACCCGGCTGCCCGCGGGCCTGCGCCTGGCGGCCACCAGCCGCCGCTGCGACGTCCGGGACGCGCTGGTCAGTTGCGCGGGACACAAACTCGAACATCTGCCCGAAGGCGCGGTGGTGGGTACGGGCAGCCTGAGACGCCAGGCGCAGTTGCGGCACATCAGACCGGACCTTGTGGTCGAAGGGATTCGCGGAAACGTGGATACCCGGCTGAGGAAACTGGATGCAGGTGAAATCGAAGCAGTGGTCCTGGCCGCAGCGGGCCTGCGCAGGCTCGGATTATCGGGTCGCGTGAGCGAATTCCTCCCTGCACAACGGTTCCTTCCGGCTCCCGGACAGGGTGCGCTCGGCATAGAAATCAGACAGGACGATGACCGCGTCGCGCGGGCGGTGCGCTGTCTGCATGATCGTTCCACGCATTCGGCTGTGAGTGCCGAGCGAGCCATGCTGGATGATCTCGCGGGAGGATGTCAGGTGCCGGTTGGCGCGTGGGCGCGGTTGGACGAGGGGTGTCTCATTGCAGACGGTATGGTGGCCGTCCCCGACGGCGGCAAGATTGTCCGCGCCCGGACGACGGGCGATCCGGACGAATTCATCGACGTCGGCAGGAGACTTTCCGAAATGCTGGTCGAGCGCGGGGCAATGGAGATCCTGAGCGACGCTCTTTAGCCCCAATTCAAAAAAACAGCAACTCGGCAACGAGACGAAACGCCTGAAACGGGGCGTAACGGTCGTCCAAAAGGACGTTTGTTCAGTTCACGTTCAGTGACCTGGTGTATCCTGGCAATCAGAAGTTAAATCACCTATATCCACTTGCATATATTCGGTTTTGCTTCCCCGAAGAATTACGAGTCAAGGTTAGGCTTCTGGTCAACGTGTCACGGGAGGGCAGCAGGATCCGTGGCGGTTTGGGACAACCATGGCGAAAGGCGCGGTTTTTCTTGTTGGTGCGGGGCCGGGAGATCCCGAACTGATCACTATAAAGGCCCTTCGCCGTATCCGGAAAGCTGACGTGATTCTTTACGACAGCCTGGCGAATCCGGCGTTGCTGGACGAAGCCCCGCCGCACTGCGAACGAATCGACGTGGGCAAACGTCCCGGCGCCCAGTCGCGGCAACAGGAACGGATCAACCGCCTGATGGTTGAACGGGCGGAGAAGGGGCTCATGGTGGTGCGTCTGAAGGGAGGGGACCCGTTCCTGTTCGGGCGCGGCGGGGAAGAGATGGCAACGCTGCACGAAGCGGGCATAGCATTTGAAGTGATTCCGGGAATCACCAGCGCGATCGCCGCGCCCGCATACGCGGGTATACCGGTCACCCAGCGGGCGATTGCGCCGCATGTGACAATTCTGACGGGCCACCGAGAGTCTCTGGACGCGCTCCCGGAGGTAGACTGGCGCGCGCTGGGTCAGCTGGGCGGCACACTTGTCGTGCTGATGGGCGTACGGAATCGAGGGGAGGTCGCCCGGAGA
The DNA here is from genome assembly GCA_021295655.1 of Candidatus Latescibacterota bacterium. Lineage (GTDB taxonomy): Bacteria > Latescibacterota > UBA2968 > UBA2968 > JAAXHE01. Next base: position 72,756 of record JAGWBX010000027.1, on the reverse strand, counting down.
TTGATCCAGGCGGGTCGTCCTGCCGATACGCCTGTGGCTGTGGTGCAGGAGGGTACGTTGCCGGGTCAGACGACCGTCCGGTGTACGCTCGGTACCCTGGCCGACGTGGACACGGCAAGCCCCGCCACCATTGTCGTGGGCGACGTGGCCGCGTCGGACTTTCCGTGGTTCGAACGGCTTCCGCTTTTCGGAAGGCGTGTCATGATTACACGCAACCGGGATCAGATCGGAGAGTTGCGCTCCATGTTGATGGGACTCGGGGCCGAGGTTCTGGTGGCCCCCGCCATCGAGATCGCGGGTCCGCCTGATTGGCGGCGGGTCGATGCCGCAATAGGAGAGTTGGAGCGGTTTGACTGGCTTGTATTCGCCAGCGGAAACGCGATTGAGCGCTTCTTCAAGCGGGTACGATCGTTGCAAGGCAACCTTGAAGGGTTGGCGGGCGTCAGGGTTGCCGTGGTCGGTCGGAAATCCGCGGAGAAGGTCCGGAGTTACGGCCTGCACGTGGATCTGTGCCCGCGCCGGCACACGGCCGCCGACCTTGCAGAGCAGTTCGCCGAAGTAGACATGTCCGGGCTGCGCGTGCTGATTCCCCGGGGAGAAAAAGGTCGAAGAACATTACCTGATGCGCTGCGCGCGCTGGGGGCGCGTGTGCGGGAGGTCATTGTTTACCGAACTGTGAGACCCCCGGACATTTCAGGTCAGGTCAAGGGACGCCTTCAGCGGAGGGAGGTCGACCTGGTCGTTTTCTCAAGTCCCTCTGCCGGATCAAAATGTATGGAATTATTCAACCAGTTCGGAAACCCTGAGCTTACGCGGACACTCCCCGCCGCCTGTATAGGGCCCACAACGGCCGAGACGGCTCGGAATCTGGGCTTTTCCGTTGTCGCGCAAGCTGCGGACCGGGACGTCGGCATCGCCGGTCTCGTCGATTCGATTCAGGATTTTTTCAGCAATCTGCAGCGGGGCAGCGAGTAGACGGCCGCCTTGCGGGGTGGTGGGCTGAGGGGCCGTGCGGAAGCAGGTCCGCCCGGAGGCGCGGAGCGCTTTGACGATTCATCGACCGACGCAGGGTGCGGGTGATTATGCGTTTCGCCGCCCCGGAAACTGTTTCGGGCGAATGGATTTTTTTCACCGGGATCACCATAATTGTATGTTGACACGAGGCGGTGTACCACGTAAGTTTAATGTATAAGGCTTCATTTCGAGGTTTTTCTCATCTCCGAAAGGAGGGGTTTATGCGCAAGATTCCCGTTTTTCTGGCGCTTGTACTGGCGGGATCCGTGTCTGCCGGAGAAATGACCGATGGATTGACCATTACCGGCGGTCAGAACTCGTTGGTTCGCCTGACGCTGGAGCGGGCGGACGCACCGGACACGGAAGCGGGTGTGCTGAAATTGCATGTTTCACTTGTTCGGGCCGAAAACCTGAAGGGGTACGGATTCTCACTGATCTACGACGAGGGAAAATACGAATTTATCGAAGCCAGGGAACTCGATGGCAATCTGCTCTCGTCCAGGTCTGAACGGAGTACGCTCTTCCTGTCCTCCAACCGGACGCCCGGAAAACTGGATATCGGCGCCATGAAGGTCGACGGCGAGGGCGCCAGCGGCGACGGCAGTCTCGTCGAACTCGTCTTCAAGACGACAGAGACCCCGCTGCCAACGGATTTCCAGGTCGCTGAAGGCGTTCTGGTCGGGCTCGATGGTAATATCGATCTGCTCACACAAATAGAAATCGGGAATCTGAAACCGCTGCCCGACCGAACGTCCCTGAGCCAGAATATGCCGAATCCGTTCAACCCCGCCACAACAATCGAGTATCAACTCGCGGAGGCCGGACAGGTCAGGCTGGCCATCTATAATCTCCTTGGCCAGGAGGTTCGCATTCTGGTGGACGTGCGCAACGAAGCGGGCCACTATACGGCAACCTGGGATGGCAAGGACCAGCTGGGCAGGCAGGTCGCCAGCGGGATCTACCTGTATCGGCTGCAGGCTGCTAATTTCTCGGCGTCCAGGCGGATGATGCTGTTGAAATAACGTCCTGGGTGTGGCGCTGCAATGTAAGGGTCGTCTCTATGCCGGAGGCGGCCTTTCTTGTTCTGCGTCATGCGTGACAATTGTCGGGTGGGAAGGCTGTCAGGACGCGATGATTCACGCTGCAAGCCTGCTATTTCCGGAATCCCTGCCGCCGGCTTGCGGCACGTTCCTGATTCTTGTGCATGGCGCCTGACTGCGACGGCCGGCACGAAGGAGTAGCGGTCATTATGAATGCTTCCGCGTTGCGGGGGATTTGCGGTCCCGTGCTGGTGGGCCTGTTGCCGTGGCTTCCCGGTCCGGTTGCAAGCGTTTCAGGAAGCGAAGCTGAACGGGCTCGCGCGGGCTATGCCGGGAGCCGTATAAAGGTCGAATTGTTCGTGATGCCGCACTGCCCTTACGGAATGCGGGCGGAAGCAGCGCTTGCGCCAACCGTCAAGGCATTTGGCGACGGCATCGATTTCCGTCTGCATTTCATCGCTCAGGAGGCCGGAAAGGAAGCCGTGCCTGCCGGTCCGCTCAGGCCGCTCCGGAGTCAGAGTGAATCCTGCGAATCCAGCGCCGTATCCGGAACCGGACGATTCCTGAGTCTGCACGGCGACGCCGAAGTGGAGGAGGGAATCCGGCAGGTCGTGATGATGCATCGGTATCCCGACCGATTCTATGACTATATTCTGGACAGAAATGAAAACATGGAATCTCCGGATTGGCAGGCCAGCGCCAGGCGGGTGGGAATCAACCCGGAACCGGTGGCGGAAATAGCCTCCGGCGTGGGAGGCGAGGCACTCTTCGGCGAAAACATCCGGAGGGCGAATCAACTGGGCGTAGGGGCGTCTCCGACCCTTTACGTGGCCGGCGTGGAAGTTAAGGGAGGCGTCGAGACGCAGGGCCTGGCCCGCCGCATTTGTTGGTTGGACAGTCTGGCGGGGCCCTGCGCTTCCGTGCCGGTTTGCGGAACGGACCGCGACTGTGTTTCGGAGGGCAGGGTGGGTGTCTGTGCCGATGCCGGGAAGCCATCGGCGTCTTGCAGGTTCAGCGACCCGGTTGTGTTCACGATGACGGTCCTGAACGATACTGATTGCGACCTGTGCGACCCGTCGCTCTTCGTCCGTTCCACGCGAGAATTGTTTCCCGGCGTCAGGGTTCAAAAGCTCAACTTGCATTCCCGCCGGGGCAGGAGGTTTGCGGACCGGTTTCAGGTTGACCGGGTACCGGCGTTTATCCTCGACGTCAACTTTGCGAAGACAGCCCGATTTCAGCGATTTGCGAAGGCCGTTTACCCGATACGCGGAAGTTACATGCCAAAGCCCGTGCTCGTTCCGGTATCCCGGGTGATGGGCAGGCGGGCGGATCCGGGCCGAATGGACTTCTATTTTGCGGGGTCGTCGCCGGCGACGATACGTATCGCCGGCAACCTGCAGACGTGGCTGGACGCCGTAGATGCCCCTGAACGTCTGCGCCTCCATCCGATGGGGCAGGGTGAAAAGGCGTTCCCCAACTTGTGTATAAGGCATGTCTATCCCGAACGGTACAGGGCCTATGCGATGTGCGTGTTCCGGGGCATTTCGAAACGCGGGGTCCCGGATCCTTACGCCGTCTGTCTGAAACAGCAGGAGATCGACGCCGAACGTATCGGGCGCTGCGCCGAAGCCGATGGCGCTGCTCTGGCTGCTCGATCCCGGGTTTCGGCGGGTAAAGCGGGAATCGACCTTTCGATGAATCCTTCGTTAGTGCTCAACGGCCGATTCGTTGTCACGAGCAGGATGCTTCCTCAGGCCCGCGAATTGTTCTACAGGCTGAACCCGGAGCTCCTGGATCGAGACAAGGCGTATATGGAGAACAGGAAAAAATGATCCCCCTGGAGGCCGTAGACCATGCATCGCTTACGCGGCGCCGCATTGCCCGTGCTATGGCTGGCGCTCTGCGCCGGATGTAGTGCAGATTCGACCGACGGAAGGAAGGTGTCGGCGGATGAGGAGCCGCGGTTTCTCATTATGCGCAAGAGGATGGTAAGAATACAGATAGAGCGTCGCGGGATCAGGGAACGGCGCGTGTTGAATGCGTTGCTCGGGGTTCCGCGACACCTGTTCGTGCCCGAACACCTCAAGGAACGCGCATACGACGATGGCGCGCTGCCTATCGGCGAAGACCAGACGATATCACAGCCGTACATTGTGGCGAAGATGACGGAATTGCTGGACCTGAAGGGCGACGAGACTGTGCTGGAGGTGGGAACCGGATCGGGCTATCAGGCGGCCGTTCTGGCAAAGCTCGTGCGCGAGGTATATTCCATTGAAATCGTGCCGTCGCTTGCACGGCAGGCCGAAGAGCGACTGAGACGCATGGGATACGACAACATCAGCGTGCGCCTCGGCGACGGGTACCGCGGTTGGGAGGAACATGCGCCCTTCGACGCCGTCATCGTGACAGCGGCGCCCGACCACATTCCGCCAATGCTCGTCGAACAGCTAAGGGAAGGCGGGCGCATGGTGATACCCGTCGGCACCGATAATCAATACCTGACGCTACTCGTCAAGGAGAATGATGGCGTGAGAGAAGAACGTGTCATTCCCGTCCGGTTTGTACCGATGACCGGTGAGGCGCAGGTGAAGGAGTAAGGAGG
>JAGWBX010000027.1:0-68076 GCA_021295655.1 Candidatus Latescibacterota bacterium | reverse complement strand
CTGGTGTGTTATCTTGGCCAGTCCGTCTCATCCGGTATGGAAGGAGGCCGGGCGAAACTGCTTCAATGGGCATGCTGGCTGGTGGCGAGCACCACGATGCTTTTCTGTTATCTGCTCACCCGTTCTGTTACGCAATGAAATTTCGGGAGATCAAGCGGCATCTGGACAAACCGGATGCCGTCTTCAATTGCGAGTCCGTCGTGCGCGCCGGCAATTACGTGGTACTCAGATATGTGAATGCGCGCCCCGGTCGGGTGGGGGATCAGGAGATATACACGGGATCCGTAACGTACGGATACTACCGGCACGGGGCGGGGTATGTGTTGTGGAAGATGCACGATCCGGAAGGCAGGCTGCTGGGACATCTCTTTCACATCTGCAGGAATCTGCATGTTGGCGATCGCCACGTGGATTACGTCGACCTCATGCTGGACCTCTGGTTCGATCCAGCCGGTCGGCTTACGGTTCTCGATCGGGAAGAGCTGGATACTTACAGGCGGCGTAACGATCTGAGCAAACAGGACATGGAGTGGATCGCCCGGCAGGAACGTGCCATTGCCGACCACGTCGACGAGATTCTGGAAGACTTCAACGGCATTCTTGCCCTGGCGCAGGCCGGCTCAGCCCCGTTGTGAATTTTTGGCGCCTGAGGATAGCGCCAGGCAGGTTCTTTTCAGATATTCCTGGAAGGATTCGCCCACAACGGGGTGGGCTAAGGCAAACGAAACGGTCGTCTGAAGATACGAAAGCAGGTCGCCAACCGTGTGCCAGTCCCCTTCGACCGCACACGCGTAAACCGGGCGGGATTGAATCATCAGTTGAATGGCGTCGGTGAGCTGGTACTCGCCGCTGTCCGCCGGGGCGATGCGATTCAGAAAATCAAAGATATCGGGCTCGAAGATATACCGGCCGAGGCATGCGAGATTCGAGGGCGCCCGTGAGGGATCGGGCTTTTCCACCAGGCCCCTGACACGGTGTGCCCCGTCGATTTTTTCAGCCCGGACCACGCCGTAGCTCCCGATGTGTTCCCTTGCCACTTCTTTCACAGCCAGAATCGGCGCCGCGAATCTGGAATATCGGTCCATCAGCTGCCCGATGCACGGCGTTTCCGACACGACCAGGTCGTCGCCGAATAAAACGGCGAACGGCTCGTCGCCCACGTGTCTGCGGGCTTTGAGGACGGCGTGGCCGGTTCCCAGAAGTTCCCGCTGTCGAAGATAGTGGATGTCGGCAAGTTGCTCGATGCGTTCAAGGGTTGCCAGCATCGAGCGGTCGTCACGTTTCGCCAGGGCGTCGTGGACCTCGACATTGCGGTCGAAGTGGTCTTCTATCGCCCGTTTTCCCCTGCCCGTGATGATCAGAATGTCCTCGATGCCGGCTTCGACCAGCTCTTCAACAATGTACTGTATGGCCGGTTTATCTACGACGGGCATCATCTCTTTGGGCAGGGCTTTGGTGGCCGGCAACATCCGGCTGCCGTGGCCGGCAGCCGCGATCACCGCCTTGCGGATCTTCAAAGGCAACCTCCAATGTGGTGCGACAGATGAGTAAGTGCTTAACATATATCGGTTTAAATAAGGAATGTTGTCGCATTTTTGTCAAGTGGATTTTGCCTTTCTCACCACCGGAACCTGGCCTGCAAAGCGCTTGACATCCGGCGGGCAATGGCTTATTTTGGTTTGGTCGAGTTACTTGTCTCCCCGTCCTGCCGCCGTTCCTGCCGGTGGGTGACTTCCCGCTATACTACATCTCCCCGCCGAATTATCTGTTGCAGAGTCAGCCATCGGAATGAATCCCCGTGTTGCAATGTGGAACAGCGAACCCGTTCGGAGAGAATGCCGCGTACTGCTTGGGTGTACTCGCTTCGGGGGGAGGGACCAATCTGCAGGCAATTCTCAACCGGAGCGCTTCGGGACGGCTCCCGGCGCGCGTGGGTGTTGTCATCGGCAACAATAGCAAATCCGGCGCGCTTGTCCGTGCCAGGCGGGCGGGGGTTCCCGCGATTCATCTCAGCGGGAGGACGCACCCGCAACCCGGTTCGCTCGACCGTGCGATCTCTGAAACGCTCAGGTCCCACGGCGTCAACCTGGTGGTTCTTGCCGGTTACATGAAGAAACTGGGCCCGGCGACCCTCGAATCGTACAGAAACCGCATTGTCAATATACACCCCGCGCTTCTTCCGGCATTCGGTGGCAAGGGTATGTTTGGGAAGCGCGTCCACGAAGCCGTCGTGCAAAGCGGCGCGCAGGTTTCCGGAGCGACCGTACATCTCGTAGACGAAGAATACGACACCGGTCCGATCATCCTGCAGCGCAGGATCCGCGTTGCGCCCGAAGATACGCCCGATTCGCTGGCAGGCAAGGTACTTGCCGTCGAGCACGAGTTGTATGCCGAAGCGATCCGTCTGTTCGCGGAGGGAAAAATCAGGGTCGATGGCAGGAACGTTCGAATTTTAAGCGAGAGGAGGTAATACGCCGATGGCGACGGCGTTGACTGAGACGTGGTTGGACGGCGTGCCCCTGTTCGCAAGGGGCAATCTGGCCGGATCCGGATGGAAAGATTACACAGGGACCGGCGCCGTATGCGGGGTGCAGCTTCCCGACGGCCTGCAGGAGTCCAGCCGGCTGGACCAGCCCGTCTTTACCCCGGCCACAAGAGCTGAAACCGGACACGATGAAAACATATCTTTCCAACAGATGTGCGAGGTCGTGGACCGCGGCCTTGCGACCCGGCTGCGGGATTTGACGTTGGAAATTAACGACGCCGCCAGCGCCGGAGTTGCCAGACGAGATTGTCGAGCAAACCCCGGATAAGTATCGCGACGTTCGAGATCGATTGCTCGCCTGACAGCCCGTTGAAAACGTGCATCCGGGCTACGTCCGGCCATTGTGGCCGAACACCTGCGTTGCGCTCCCTTCCCGAATCCCCCGATTCGCCGCGGTCGCGCGCCTTGTCTTCGGCCTCGCCTGCAGAGCGACTTTATCAACGGACTGCTAACCCGTTAGGGAACGAACCGCCATGGCATTTTTCTTTTCCAGATTGCTGTCCAACGACATTGGTATCGATCTGGGTACGGCCAATACCCTGGTTTACGTCAAAGGACAGAATATCGTGGTCGACGAGCCTTCAGTGGTGGCGCTGGATCGCAATTCCCACAAACCACTTGCCATAGGATCTCATGCCAAGCAGATGATGGGGCGCCAGAACCCCGATATCGACGTTATACGTCCACTGCGGAACGGGGTCATTGCCGATTTCGACGTGACGGAAGAAATGCTTCGGCATTTTATCCGAATGGTTCAGAAAAACAGGCTTCTCGTACGTCCGCGGATCGTGATCTGCGTGCCTTCGGGGGTGACTGCCGTCGAAATGCGTGCGGTGAGGGAGTCCGCAGAGCGCGCGGGCGCCCGGGATGTGTATATCATCAAGGAGCCGATGGCCGCAGCTATCGGTATCGGCCTTCCCGTCGAAGAGGCAGTAGGGTCCATGGTCATCGATATCGGTGGCGGTACCACCGAAATCGCAGTGATTGCCCTCTCGGGTATCGTGACCTCGAGGTCGATCAAGATTGCTGGCGACGGGATGAATCAGGCCATCATCAGAATGCTGAGACGAAAACACAACCTCCTCGTCGGGGAGCGGAGCGCGGAGCAGATTAAATGTGAAATCGGTTCTGCCGGCGAACTGGACAGTGAATTCCAGCATCCTTGCCGGGGTCTGGATACAGTCAGTTTTATCCCGAAAACCATTATCGTTGATTCGGTGGAAATTCGGGATGCGCTGAATGGTACGGTGAATTCCATTCTGGAAGCGGTACGGCAGACTCTGGAGCATACACCGCCTGAACTGGCTGCCGATATTTTGGACCGGGGCATCATCATGACCGGTGGCGGGGCATTGCTGCGCGGATTGGACCACAGGCTGATGGAGGAAACCGGCCTGCCCGTTATCGTGGCGGACGATCCGCTCACCTGTGTTGTCCGCGGTACAGGACGGGTTCTTGAGAACATCGACCAGTTTCAAAAAATGCTATTGTAGTCGAAAATGGCTTGGATGACCGATGCAGTGGCTGTTTGGTATTATACGCGGGCACCGTGCCTATGTCGTGTTGGGCGTGGCCGTCCTTCTGTCATTTAGCCTCATGGCGCTTGGCCGATCCGATGGCGTGGCGTTGGCAAGGGGCATCGCCGCCGGACTGATGAGAGCGGGGCACGGGTTGTTCACATGGCCAATGGAACTGTCCAGGCTTCGCCATGAGAATCGTGCTCTGCGTGATCAGAATCTTCGCATCTCGCTCGAATTGCTTGAACTCCGCGAAGCGCGGATGGAGAATCTTCGGCTTCGCGCGTTACTCGATTTTCGTACAAAGGCGGAAGGCACTTATCAGGTGGCAAGGGTGGTCGCGCGGGATCCGAACCGCGTGCTGAACACGGTCCTCCTGGATATGGGTACGGCGGACGGGGTGGGGAAGCGCATGCCGGTGGTAACCGCGGACGGGCTCGTCGGACGCGTGCTGGAGGTCCATCCGCGGACTGCCGTGGTTCAGTTGTTGTTGGATCGCAATTGCAGGGTGAGCGCGATCGTGCAGCGCGATGAACGGACCTCGGGTATCGTAACGTGCGAAGACGGGAGTTTTTTTCTGAGGCACGTATCGGTGCGCAGCGACGTGTCCGAGGGCGACAGGATCATCTCTTCGGGTCTGGGGGGTGTGTTTCCAAAGGGCCTTCTCATTGGCATGGTATCACGGGTGGGTGAACCCGATCAGGCGCTCTTCAGGGAAGTCCAGTTGATTCCCAGCGTGGATTTCTTCAATCTGGAGGAAGTCTTCGTACTGAAATCCGTGGATGCGGTGGATGGCAGTCCGGGTTGAGCGCGCCTGGCGCGGCGCTACCGCGCGGCGCGCCGCTTTACCCTTGCCAGGAACGGACGGCCTTCTTAATTTCCCTGAGGCGTTTGGCTTCAGGGGTTTTTTTGTAGTGTGCATCCAGTGGAAAACAGCCCGATATCAATCCGTTTCTCGGCGCGGTCGTGCAGTCGCTGAACGTCCGACAGATAACCCGGGTGTTTAATTCCCCTTTCCTGAGGACGTCCATCGGAAGCTGCGGATAGGAGAGGGCCATCCTGCCCAGACCGATAAAGTCGACCTGTTTTTCACGTACGAGCGCTTGAGCGACGTGCGGCAGAAATTCCTGAAGGTAAGAATAGCCCGTACCCACCACAATCAGGTTGGGATGCCGCGCCTTGATCCGCCGAACGACGTCAACCTGGCGGGCGACGCCAACGAGGGGATCTTCAGGAGGCTGGTATCCGTCTGAAGGCGGATAATACGCGGGGCGCTGGATGTGGGGATTGTAATACGGGCTGCCGGCCGAAAGATTGACCAGCCGTATTTCCAGAGTTTCGAGCAAATCGAGAAACTGGTGGGGTTCGGTGAGGTCCGGAACCACGGGATTGGTCGGGCTGGCGCCAAACCCGAATGCGTAGGGCAGACAGTGGTCGAAGTCTTCCGGTATGCCGGGACCCGTTTTGCGACCGTCAGACCGTATCGGATCCGGCCGGAACGGAACAAAGTCAAAAGCGCTGAGTCGCACGCCGATCACGAGATCCGGAGCAACGGCCCGTATACCCTGTACAACCTCCCGGAGAAATCGGGTCCGGTTTTCCAACGTGCCTCCATAGGGACCGTCGCGTGTGACGGCGCTCAGGAATTCGTGCCCCAGATAACCATGGCAATGTTTGATATCCACGAACTGGTAGCCCAGATCAGCCGCCATTCGTGCGGCCTTCACGTAATCGTCTATAACGGATCGTATCTCCGCGTCTGACATCACGGGGTGCTTCGGATCTACGCCGAATTTGGCGTCGAGGATGGGATGTCTGTACAGGATTCTGGGTTCCATCCCTCGCTCGTGCGTGGGCCGGCAGAACCGTCCCGAGTGCGTGAGTTGGAGCCCGACCACAAGGTCGTCCGTGCCGCCAACGTGTTGTCGGTGGGTTGCTCGAAGGATTTCCAGCAGTTCGGCGAGGCCGCGCCGGGTGTGGTCCGCCGCGTACAGCTGGTTGGGGTTTGCGCGGGCCTCGGGTCGAACGGCAACTGCCTCCCCTCCCCAGATCAGCTTTGCTCCGCTGAGTCCGAAATGGCGCCACCGGCGCCGGGTGTAATCCGATGGATTGCCGTCGGTGAGCCCGTCCCATCCTTCCATCGGATGGATTGCAAACCGGTTGCCGATGGATCCCGGGCCGAAGGGAAACGGGTGTGCGAGCGGAGTTTCGGGCGCTGTGAGGATTTCCTTGTCGCTTGGCAACGCCAGACGAAGGGCCTCAAGGCGATTCTGAAAGGCCTCGATGGTCTTCAGGTGTCCAATGCGGACGATGTCTTTCCCTGGCATGGGTTCATCCCTGCTGCGGGTCCAGCGTAGAATCGTTTCGCCGGAGCCCGGCTTCCCCGCGTTGCATCGGCGTCGTACCCGCTGTTTTTGCGAAATGCAGCCTGCACAGTCCAATGCGCGCGACGGTTCGCGGGGTTCAATTTACCGGCCGGCAGGGGTGTCGGAATCCGTGCGGATGCGCCCCTGTTGTCTTCGGAGCGTGCGGGTTGCCAAATATAGTGAATCGCCAATGACGGCGCAAATCACCAATTGTAAAGGGAGGCGGGCATGACGTTGGCGCACGGCACCAGAGTCTGGCGCTCCCACCTTGACTTCGTGGCGTGTACAGGAAGGAGAATCTCCGTACCGGAAAACACCGTCCGGCTCAGGCGGGGGGTTACGCTCGCGGACGAAATGGGCAACTGCAGTACGAACGATCGGGAGGAGGTGTTCGGGTTGCGGCAGGCCCGAAAGACATTTTTCGTCCGGTCAACGGGCGGGTCCCGCGCGCTGCTGTGCCCGTACCTCCTTTGCGACAGAGACGGCGGCGAGTTGGAGATCGTGGTTAACGGTCATTCAATGAGCATCGCATGGTCCGGCGACCGGGACTACTGGCAGGACCGGTGGCGGCCGCAGGAAATACCCGCCGACTGGCTCAGTCCGGGGCGAAACGATGTCATTTTCAAGGCCGCAGGCGATGCAGTCTGGACGTTACTGGTGGAGGAGAGCGTTCAGCCGGGGCGAAGCGCCGTCAGTGAAGACGGCGGTCAGACCTGGCGTACCGAGTCTATCGGCGTCAACGACCGTGCCCGAGGAGAATATATGGTTCGGCTCTGGCTGGACCAATACGCGGAGTCGGGCGAGGTCTGTTCCGATGCCGTAGACTTGCTCCGCCTCGTTTCCACGGGAGGGATTGCCGCGGCCGGCCGGGTGGACACGATCCGGTTGTCGGCCGACGTCAGGACGCCCGCGGGCTGTAACACGGCATTGGAGTGGCGCGGCGGGCCGTGTCCGGCCTACTGTCCGAAGACCTGGACGGCGTGGGCGCCGGCATCCGATTCGATCGCGCCGGGCAGCGCCGTCCGGTTCATACAGTGGCGTATCGTCCTGCGAACCGATCAGCCGTCGAAGTCACCGGAGGTGGAGGCTGTATCGCTTTCGGTCACGGCACGGATTGAAAAGCCCGCGGCCCGTGTCGTCGGTTCCGAAAACCCTGCCCTGGTTCGCAGTTCCTACCGGTTTTCTCATCTGCAGGCCGATTCGAAACGGGGACGGATCCTGAGGGATCGCTGGCATCTTGACGACGTCATTCGTCCCGCAACATCCGAGTTCGAGGCGTTCCTGCATTTGCGACAGTGGGTGAGGGAGCAGTGGGAGGACGGCTGGAAAATGGGTGACATCGAATTCTGCCCTCCCTGGGACGCCATGGTCATACTGAGTCTGGCGAGCCGCAAGCTCAGCCTTGGAATGTGTACGCACTATGCGACCGTGATGTCACATTGCACTGCCGCGCTGGGATTTACGGCTCGAACGCAAATCATGCGTTCCCATTGCATCAACGAAGTCTGGTCGAACCAGTACGGCAAATGGGTGGCCATGGACGTCGGCGGAGATGCCAACGACGAGACGAAATTTACGTACCATTTCGAACGCCGGGGGATGCCGCTCTCAGCGCTGGACGCGCACCGCGCATGGGTGGAGAAGGATTTCGCAGACGTGAAAATCGTCCCGGAGCCGCCGCCATCGATTGCCGAGAGGTTTCAGGTGGCCGGGCGCTTGAAGTTGTTCGAACGATTTATGATTTCCCTTCGGAACGACGAACTGGAGACGATGGGGCCGGGAGAGCCGGAACATGGAAAGATCTCCTACCATTTCAACAGATATCTGTTCTGGCAGGACCCGGACACGGCCCCGTTGCCATGGTTTTCCGAACACACGGAACGTCCCGGCGACCTCTACTGGACTCCGAATCGGGCCGAGATTCATCTTCAACAGGCGGACGAACCGGATACGCTTCGCGTTTTGCTGGATACGGAAACCGCGAATTTGAGAGGGTTCGAGATCCGGATCGACGACGGCGTGTGGCAGGAAAAGCCGGAGGCGGCCTTCGAATGGCGCCTGAATCCGGAGCTGAACAGGTTGTCTGTCAGGCCCGTCAATGCATTCGGACGGCGCGGAGCGGAGAGTTCTGTCAATGTCCTGGATATCGCCGGTTCGGATTGATCGGTCCCGATAGGACGGAGGCTGAATGGACAAAAGTGCGATGGAGAATTACGGGACGTCCATGGTGCGCCCGGAAGAATTCGATGCATTCTGGGACGACGTGCTGGCCACTGCGGACCGGATACCCCTGAACGCGTCTATGGCGCGCAGCCCGCTCAGGTCGACGCCCGACGTGGATGTCTTCGACGTCCATTTTGACAGTATCGACGGCGTCAGGATTGCGGGTTGGTATTGTCTGCCCGCGTCGAGGGCGGGGAAGTTGCCATCAATCCTGCGGGTGCCGGGATATATTGGCGAACCCCAATTGCCAAAACAGGAGGCAAAAGGGGGCTACGCGGTATTCAGCGTTGCCCCGCGTGGAAAACTCAGAAGCAACGGGCAGTTTAACCCCGGTTATCCCGGATTGTTGACGCACAATATCGTGGATCGGAATACCTATTCCTACCGCGGGTTCTATATTGATGCCGTGCGCGCGTTCGACTTTCTGGCTGGCAGGGAGGAGGTGGATGCGGAGCGGATCGGTGTAACGGGCAGCAGCCAGGGAGGTGGATTGACGTTCGTGGTGGCCGCGCTCCGGGATCCAAGGGCCGGGGCCGCGGGAGCGCCCTATCTGTGCGGATTCATGGATGCGATCCAGCTCACACATACCTACCCATATCAGGAAATCCGAGACTACCTGAGGCTCTATCCCGAGCGGGAGGCCGCTGTGAGAGAAACGCTTGCGTATTTCGACGGGATTCACTTCGGCCCGCGGATTTCGTGTCCGATTATCGTCAACGTGGGTCTTCAGGACAATATCTGTCCGCCAGAAACTGGATACGCGGCATTTCGGGCAATCGCGTCGAATGACAAGCGAATGTATGCATATGACGGCCACGCCCACGACGCCGGCGCCGTAGAGCACGATAAGGTCAAAGAAGCGTTCTTTGCGAAACACTTGAAAAACCAGCCTTGATTTCGATCTGCGGGGGCAAGGCCGCAGCCGCCCCCACGTCGCCGGGAGAAACTTTCAATGCCGGTCCCATATCGGCCGACGACCACCAGGCCCGAAGACTTCGACGCGTACTGGAATTGTACGATGAAAGCACTGGACGCCACGCCGATGGCGCCCGAAGAGGAATTGATGCCGATTCGGTCGACAGCGTATTCCACGACGTACGGAGTGCGTTTCACGAGCGTCGGCCCGTACCGGCTTTTCGGCTATCTGAGCATTCCCCATGGGGAGGGTCCGTTTCCAACGTTGGTTTATCTTACGCGCCTTCAGAGCGTGGTGGAGCCGTTGCCGCAGGGCGATGCAGTCGAGAAGCTCGGCCAGTTCCTGGTCTTCGCCATGGCCGCGAGGGGGCAACGCAATGCCGACAGACCCTATGCTGCATCCTTTCCGGGCCTGTTTATGGACGGAATCGAGGACCCCGCAGGATATGTCATGCGCGGCATCGTGGCCGATTGCTGCCGTGCGGTGGACTATGTACTCACCCGACCTGAAGCCGATCATCGCCGCATGGTCGGGATCGGGCAGAACGAGATGCCGTTGCTGGCGGCGGCGCTCCGGGGGGGACTGACGCACCTCGTTGCTTCTCCGTCTTTCTACTACGGCACGTTGGATCGGGCGGCGGGCACCGAAAGCTATCCGCTGGAAGAGGTGAACGAATATTTGCGCCAGTTCCCGGACCGCCGCGCGATGGTCGCTCGCACGGTCTCCTATTTCGACCCCCTGTTCTTTGCGCCACGGATCACAGTGCCGACCCTGTTATGGGGCAGCCGCCCGGTACTTGGAGCGATGGTCGAATCCATGCCGGGCCGCGCGGAGGTCCGTGCATCGGAACACTCCCGCTATAGGGATGGGGTTTTTCAGGAGCGATGGGTCGCACGCCAACTGGGATTGAAGGACGTCATATTGCCC
The DNA here is from genome assembly GCA_021295655.1 of Candidatus Latescibacterota bacterium. GTDB lineage: Bacteria > Latescibacterota > UBA2968 > UBA2968 > JAAXHE01. The sequence continues at coordinate 57,582 of JAGWBX010000027.1, read as the reverse complement.
GCTCACTGGCGCTAGCGTCCTGTCCCAAAAATACCTCACCATTCTTCCGGCGATTCATCCCGTCTCGCTACGTTGGACCGATCTTGCCCACGTCGGAGGTGCAGGGTCCTGAGTCTGTCCATGGATGCGAGCCGGGCGACTCGACGGCCGAATTCAGGCAACTTGCTTCCTGCACAGGTCAAAGTAGCGGAGATTCGAAGAAGAAGACCACGAACGCGAAACCCGGTTGGTGGGATCGGCATCGGGCGCTTTTGTCCGGACTGCCGTGTACGCCTGGGGCGCAGATAAATGGATATCGCGAAGATCAGGGCGGATTTTCCGCCCCTGGAGAATTTCGTCTGGTTCCAGAACGGAGGCGTGAGCATCACCCCTGCGCCGGTGGCCGAGACGCACAGCGGGTTGATGCGGGAATTGTTCGAGCGCGGTCCGATGCACATCGCATTTCCCGACGAGGAGATTCCGCGTCGGAGACGGACCAAGGAGCGCCTGGGGCGGTTTTTTGGCGTAGGGGCGGGTGATCTGGCATTGATGCGCGGCGTGAGCGAAGCGTTCCAGACCGTCGTCAGGGGCATAGACTGGGAGGCCGGAGACCGAATCCTGATTACCGAGGAGGAGGAAGTGGCGCTGCTGTTGCCCTGCCTCCATTTGCGTGATCTGTACGGCGTTTTAGTAGACAGGGCGCCCCTGGTAGACGACGCGGACGGGCAGGTCGAGGCGGTGGTCGACCGCATCACGGGGCGTACCCGGCTGATCGGGCTGAGCCATGTCAATACAGACTCAGGGTATCGATTGCCGGCTGAACGGATCTGTGCCGCCGCGAGAGAACGGGGAATCATCACCTTTCTGGACACGGCGCATTCCGCCGGATTGTACCGGATGGACCTGAATGAACTGGGGTGCGATTTTGCGGGAATCCTCTCCTACAAGTGGATGTATTCGCCCTATGCCGCGGGTGCGCTGTTCGCGCGTCGGGAGAGCAGGGACAGAATCCGCGTAACCTATGCGGGTGGGCGGGCGCAGGCGTGGGTGGACTTCAGGAATGGCCGTTTCGGTCTCAAGGAAGACGCCGAGAGGTTTGAATTCGGGCCCTGGTCGTGGCCGCTGGTGCACGCATGGGCGTCTGCGGCGGAATATCTGGCCGCCATTGGACTGGACGCGATCTGGGCGCGCACCGTGGCGCTGACGACGCGATTGAAGCAGGGGTTGATTGAGATTCCGGGTGTCCGGGTGTTCACCCCTCTGTCCGCCGAACTGTCCGCCGCCCTCGTCGGATTCGAAATGGCAGGCTGGCGGCCTCCCGATGTGCGGGATGCGCTCAGGAGGCGCTGGCGGATCGACCTGAAGGCGTTCGAAACGACGCGGCCCGGTCTGCGTGCCAGCGTACCTTTCTTCCTCGAGGAACATGAAATCGACCTGCTGCTCGAGGCATTGGCCACATTGGCCGCTGAAGGTCCGGGCTGTCTGCCGGAATCCGGACAAGGTTGATATTAGAGGTCCGTGCCGCGCCCCTGTCGTCCGGTTTGGAAACACTGGAGGTTCTGGAAATGGAAGAGGAAACTGTCAGGATGGTGGTCCCGGGAGACGAACCCCTGATGATTGCCGGGTCTCCGCATCTGGATCGCCTCGCGCCGTACGGGCAGGTGGTTCTGTTCGACTCGAGGCCGGAGTCGGCCGCTGAGAAAGTCGAGCGCGCACAGGGTGCCGGCGTCATCATAAACACGCGAGGGGTCGTATCCTGGGGAAGGGACGAGTTCGAACGGTTGCCCGATCTGCGGATGATAACGAGTTGCTCGATAGGCACCGACATGTTCGACCTGGAAGCCGCCCGCGAGCACGGGATTGTGATCTGCAACCAGCCGGGACGGACGGCGCCGGTGGTGGCCGAGCATATGTTCGGACTGATGTTCGCCGCGGCGAAACGCGCAGCGTTTTTCACGAAGCGTATGCAGGCGGGCGAGTGGCCCAGGATGGATGGCATCTTCCTCCAGGGCAAGGTTCTGGGCATCGTGGGTGCGGGGAACAGCGGGTCCGAAATGGCAAGGCTCGGGCGAGCGATCGGGATGGAAGTCATTGCGTGGACGTACCATCCATCTCCGGAACGGGCTGAGAGGCTGGGTGTGCGTTTCGTATCGCTGGACGAATTGCTTTCGGTGGCCGACGTCGTCAGCATGCACGTGGCGCTTACCGAAGACAGCCGCGGTTTGATCGGCTCACGGGAGTTCGGACTGATGAAAGACGGCGCAATCCTGGTGAATGGTGCACGCGGACCGGTCGTCGACACGGACGCGCTGGTTACCGCGCTCCGTTCCGGACGTCTGGGCGGAGCGGCCATCGACGTGTACGACGAGGAGCCGGTGCCGCCGTCCCATCCGTTGCTTTCCTGCGAGCAGGCGGTATTGACGCCTCACTGCGCCGATATGACCCCGGAAGGGGTCGATCTGCTCAACGGCGGCGCCGTGGACAATGTCATTGCATTTCTGGAGGGTCGCCCGCGCAACCTCGTGACATAGAATCGCTGGATCGTATCGGCGAGGGGGAATGCGGCATGGATGCGTACGAACCGTTGAATCTGTCCGGTATCTGCAACGCGGGACCGGAACTTCCGGGCGAGAGATCGGGAGTCACTGCCGGCGTCCGGCACTACCAGGGTCTGCCTTTCCTGATCGGCAGGGACGACGCGAAAGCATCGCCCTGTCTGCTGGGTTTCGGCAACGGTTTTCCGGATCAGCCGGAATCCATCCCGGTCCGGAAGACGGCGCTGCGGGTCATCGTCGCGCACCGGCTGCTCGACTCGCGGATTCCGGATAACGGGCCAATCGGCGAGGGTGTCGCGGAATACCGCTTTCATCTCGAAGGCGGCGCCGTGGTTTCGGCGCCCATCCGGGACCGTTTCGAGATCGACGCCGTACCGGCGTCCGCGGGGCTTCCGTTCGTGGCGGTTCAGGATCGGACCGACGGCATGCTTCCTCGATACGAAGGACGGTGGGGAGACGCCGGACGCCGGCAGACTGAGGCGATCCAGGGGCGATCGCGGGATTTTACGCTCTGGGTCTGGGAGAACCCGCACCCGGATTGCGTGGTTGAACGGCTCGAGGTGATCCCCGCGGGTCCCCGGTTTGTCATTGGCGGCATCACGCTGGGCCATGCAGACGAGCATCCGTTTTCACGGGAGGCGCCGCGGGAGGTGCTGATCACGCTGCCGGAGCGCAAGGACGCTGAAAAACCGTTTGATCTCGCCGTGACAGTGGACCGGGGCATTGCCACGTACCCCTTTCCACTGCCGGCACGGTCGTCGGAGGATTTCCTTACGGACAGCAGGAAGGGCTGGGGGGAACCGCAGAATCCGTCGAGCAGCCCCGCCTACGTCGAGGTGGCCGCGATTCCTTCGGCAACGGTTACGGTAACGCAAGGTCCCGATACCCTCGGCGCCGTCCAATGGGGGGAGTTGGAGAAACAGGGAAAGATCGAGACCCCGGCGTTGCAGGTTGAGATCGTCAATCGCGGTCGCAACTGGGTACACACCCGCGTGGTAGACGACGAGACGGGGAAACCCTTACCCTGCCGGGTGCACTTCCGGTCGCCCGAGGGGATACCCTACGCGCCGCACGGTCACCATCCGCATGTGAATTCCAACCTGGACACCTGGCATATCGACGTGGGCGGCGACGTCCGGCTGGGTCAGATTACGTACGCGTACACGGACGGCACCTGTCAGGGCTGGCTGCCGAGGGGAAAGGTCATCGTGGACGTGGCGCGTGGATTCGAGTACGAACCGTTACGCACCGCGGTGGAGATCAGACCCGGACAACGGGAACTGGAACTGCGGCTGAAACGCTGGTGCCGCATGAATGACGAGCGGTGGTTCAGCGGGGATTCGCACGTCCACTTTCTCTCCACGCAGGGAAGCCACACCGAGGCCCAGGGAGAGGACCTCAACGTTGTCAATCTGTTGCCTTCGCAGTGGGGCAACCTCTTTACCAGCACCGAGGAGTTTACCGGCAGAGCGAGCGTGTCGCCGGACGGGAGCAGCATTGTCTATGTCGGATCTGAAAACCGGCAGCATTTCCTGGGGCATCTGATTCTGCTCGGCCTTAAAGAGACCGTGATGCCCTGGTGTTCCGACGGCCCGGGAGAAGCGGAGATGGGCGGAACGCTGGAGGTGACCATGTCGGATTGGGCGGACCGATGTCACGCTCAGGGCGGAACCGTCATCATTCCCCATCTGCCCAATCCCAATGGCGAGCCCGCCGCGCTCATTGCCACGGGGCGGGCCGACGCGGTCGAGATGCTCAGACATACGGTGTACAATCATCACGAATACTACCGTTATCTCAACTGCGGGTACAAACTCCCGCTCGTGGGCGGCACCGACAAGATGAGCAGCGACGTGCCCGTGGGCATTTACAGAACGTATGTGAGAATTCCCGGGGACGAGCCGTTTACCTACGAAGCCTGGTGCAGGAACATGGCCGCAGGACGGACCTTTCACAGCGGGGGGCCGATCATCAGGTTCACTGCGGACGGCCACGAAATCGGCGACACGGTCAGGCTTCCGGGTAACGGGGGTACGGTCGAAGCCGTGGCGGAGGCCGAAAGCGTGCTGCCCATCCATACGCTTCAGATCGTTCAGAACGGGCGGGTTGTCGCTTCTACGGAAGCGTCCGGGGGCGCGCGAAAGCTGCGTCTGAAAGCGGACGTCGAGGTGGACGCGCATTCATGGCTGACCGCGCGTTGCGGGGGGCCGGGTTATTTCGAGGCGGTCCCGCATCTTGACGGCTGGGGGCGCGGTATCATGGCGCATACCTCTCCGGTCTACATTTCCTGCGGGGGCGAGTGGTGGATGTTCGATTCTGAGACCGCACGGTATATGTTAACGCTGGTGGACGGCTGTATTTCGTACATGCAACAAAACAGCCGGCAGCACAGGCCGGGGGAGGTCACGCACCACCACGGGGAGCAGGACCACATGGCTTACCTTGAGCGGCCGTTTCTGGAGGCGAGGGAGGCCATCCATCGCCGGATGCACCGGCTCGGCATTCGGCATTAGCATTCCGGCAGCGAACCACCCGGGGGATAACGCGGCCTCGCGCATGGCACCTATTTTGCCTGCAGATACCCTTCGGCCGCAAGCAGTTCGGCCATGAGAATGGCGCCGCCCGCAGCCCCTCGCACGGTGTTATGGCTCAGGGCGATGAATTTGTAGTCGAACAGGTTGTCGTCCCGCAGCCTGCCGAGCGTTACGCCCATGCCATTGCCCGCGTCCCGGTCCAAACGGGTCTGAGGCCGGTCTTCTTCATCGAAATACCTCAGGAACGGTCTGGGCGAAGAGGGCAGGCCGGCCGCCTTCGGATCCCCCTGGAAGTTTCGCCATGAATCGATGACCTGCTCCCGGGAAGGCTTCCGTTCAAACGACACCGACGTGGCGGCCATGTGTCCGTCGCTGACGGGTACGCGTATACACTGCGCTGAAATTGCCGGGCCGCTGGCGTTGCGGATTTCACCGTTGCGAATCTCGCCCCAGATTTTCAGCGGTTCCATCGCGCTCTTTTCCTCTTCACCGCCGATGAAGGGGATGATATTGTCCTCCATTTCCGGCCACGACCGAAAGGTCTTTCCGGCGCCGGAGATGGCTTGGTAGGTGCACACGGAGGCGCTTTGAGGGCCGAAATCGGCCAGTGCCTCAAAAGCGGGGACGTAGGGCTGTATCGAGCAGTTGGGCTTGACGGCGACAAATCCGGAACGGGTGCCCAGGCGCTTGCGCTGCGCCTCGATGATGGCCACATGCGCCGCGTTGATCTCGGGCATGAGCATCGGCACGTCGGGAGTCCACCGATGGGCGGAATTGTTGGACGCTACAGGTGTTTCGCGTCTGGCATAGGCGTCCTCGAGATTGCGGATGTCGTCTTTTTCCATATCCAGCGCCGAACAGACAAAATCGGCCTCACCGGCAATCGCCTCGATTTCGTTGACGTTCCGGACCGTCAGATCAGCGACGTCCGCGGGAATGTCCGTGGAAAGGGTCCACCGATCCGCAACCGCCTCGCGGTACGACCTCCCCGCCGACCGCGGGCTGGCCGCCACCACCGAGACCTCGAACCAGGGATGGTCTTCCAGGAGTGAAACGAAGCGCTGACCCACCATGCCGGTCGCGCCAAGAACGCCTGCTTTGAGCTTTTTCATTTCCTGTTCCTTTTGTGAGTGAGGGTTGTCGGGGCCCGGCGGCAATTCGAGAATCCCGCCGGAAACCTGTGTTCCGTTTACCGGTGGCACAAAAACAGCCGGCATGTCCAGAGGTAGAGACATCGCCGGCTACGACCGATCCGCGCCACGTCGCAAGAGAGCGCTCCACGGGACGCTGTTTCCCGTGACAGTCCACTGGATTTTATCCAGCGGCCCAGCCCGATCATCCCGGCGGCGGGAGTTCGGACTTCGGCAGGTTTGCCCTTTCGTCCGGCAGCTGTGGGTCCGCCGTCCACTGCCGGTTACTGATACAAACCCGCGCCTCTACCCTTGCAGCGGAAGAAAAATATACAAACGCAGATTTTTGTCAAGAAAAAGTGTTGCGAAATCGCCGTTCATCGGGTTCAGCGTGCGTGCGTTGCAACTGAAATCGTGTTGCCGGAATCCCTGCGTCGCATATGGATCCCGCGTCAGAGCGCCAGCAGCCGTGCGATGTTTCCGCCGAGAATGGCGGAGAGTTCGGGTCCGCAGATCCCGGAAGCCCGGACCTTTGCGAGATCGGTCGTAATGTACGTTGCGAGATCGGGCGTGGGATAGGGGCCGTCGGTGCCCCAGATGATGCGTTCCGGCCCCAGGCGTTCCACGACCTCCCGGATTTTCCAAATCAGTACGACGCCGCTGATGTCCATATGGACATTGCCGTACGTTTCGGCGATGCCGAGAAACCGGTCGATGAGTCCACGGTCCGTGCACAGGTACCGGCCCATGTGGGCGACAATAATGGGGGTATCGGGAAAGGCGCGGGCCATGCGTTCGAGGTCGGCGTGCCGGCCAATGAAGTCGATGAGACAGGGTACGCCGTGTTCGTCGGCCAGTTCCAATACGGGATCCGTCACGTATTCCGCCAGGGTGCATTCGCCGGCGTGTATCTTGATGCCCTTGAAGTCCAGGCCCGTGATGGCTTCTTCGATGCATCCGATAATGGACCGTTCGGCGTTCGGCAGCGCGTACGCGTACGGAATCAGGCGGTCTGGATACAACTCATGCGCGGTCCGGGCCCGCGAGATGGCGTCGAAGGCGGTGGTGCAGATGGCGAAGACGACGGACTTGTCCACGCCTGCGCCGTCCATGGAGTCAACGATTTGACGGGCCGTGTATTCCGTACGCTCGGCATTGCCGTGCCTGAGGTGTACGTGGCTGTCGATAACCATTGGCTCTGCTCCTGTAAACGCGGCGTCGGTACGGTAGGCGAATATCCCGGCAACCGGCGATTGAACCGGAACGACACGGACTGGTGTGCGTACTGAAACCTTCCAGAGCGGGCCGCGGGCGGAAGTTACACGAGGACGGTGAAGCCGCCCGGCTCCGGGCGTAAGCCGATCGGATGCCTGTATTCGTATTGGACGCGATTCGGCGGCCGTATGAGAGTACGGAGAAAGCGGCGGGCCGTCAACCGGTTTCAATTGATGAGCATATCGTCCGAGGCGCCGCCGGATGCGATACCGGTCACGAGTGACATTCAGCAGGTTTCGTTTTTGCACACGGTGCCGTGGGGACATCTTCGTTCGTCGAAGCGGTCCGCCCGTCCCGCCGGCGCCTCTCCGGATCGGGTCATCCGGGCGGTTCACCTTTCATTTCAGACAGAAGTCGCCAGATTGGAGCGGATAGCGTATGTCGGATTGGTATCAAACGCTGGATTTGGACGCCTATTATAATTGCGGGACAGAGCATGTGGAGACCACGGACGGTGACCTGTGGCCGGCCGCGCCGGGAACACCGGCACCAAGCGGTCTGGACCGGCTCCCCGGGGGAAATTGCCGGTTCTGGGGGGTTCCGTTCGCGCTTGCGGACCGTAACGAAGCTTCCGGCAAACCCTCGTTTGTCGTGGCCTCGGGCCGGGCGGACAGGGCGGTTTCAGGGTCTGTGGCCATCGAGGTAGGCCGGAAGGCGCGCCGGGTGTTGTTCGCTCACGTCTGTACGCCGGTCCATAGCGCCGGCGCGAGTCTTGAAGGGACCGGAGAAATCGTGGGGAGATACCGGTTCGGCTACGACTCCGGGACCGAAGTCGAGCAGGAATTGAGACGGCGTTTCGAGATTCATGACCTGTTTGTGCCGTGGGGGCACCATCCCTTTCTATGCCGGAATTGCCGCGAGTTCCTCCCCGTAGGGATGGACGACCGTAGCGTGCCGTATGGCGCGGCACAGGTTGGTGTCAGATCGGAAAGCAGCGATCTGGCGGGCTGGTGGTTGTACGACTGGGTCAATCCGTATCCGGGGAAGACCATCAGGACAATTGAGGTGTCGGCCTCGGACAGCGCCGCGGTCGCTCTGGGCGGCATCACCCTCTGCCAGGAGGAACGCGATCCGTTCGCGTGGCATCCGCGCAGCGAGGTTGCGGTATCGACCGAGGGCGAGGGGGAGATTGCGGTCCACATGGACCGGGGTGTGGTCGCGAGGCAGGACCGGCTCTATGTGCCCGGCGCGGATTTCCTTGAAACGGATGAAGCGGGGTGGGGTTCCGGGGGACAGGCGTTTCATGAGGGGCGATATCTGGAAATCCATGGCTCGCGGAAAGGGCGGTTGAACATCCGGTGCGGAGATTCCAGCGAGGCGTTCCGATGGGGAGACGTTCTGGAGAAGAAGACCGTGCAATGCGGCGCGACGCGTGTGTCCCTGATTGCGCCGGCTGGCAGGCAGTGGGTGCGTGTCAGCGTTAACGACGCCACCATTGGCCGGCCGGTGGGATGCCGGATCCATTTCCGGTCTCCTCACGGCGCCTATTTCGCGCCCCACGGCCATCAGGCCGACGTGAATACCGCGTGGTTCGAGGACATGGGCGGCGACTGCAAGGTGCGTGGCACCCCGTACGCCTATATCGACGGAACCTGCCAGGTGGAACTTCCCGTGGGACCGGTTTACGTGGAGGTGGCGCGCGGATTCGAGTATGTTCCGGTGCGGACGCTGTTGGAGATCAAACCGGGTCAGCGTGATCTCTCTATGGACATTGAACGCGCATTCGACATGAAAGACCGGGGATTCTATTCCGGCGACACCCACGTGCATTTCCTGTCGTCGCAATCCTCCCATCTCGAAGCCGCCGGAGAAGACCTGAACGTCGTGAACCTGCTGGCCAGCCAGTGGGGCCGTCTGTTTACGAGTTGGGAGGAGTTCACGGGCGGCCTGGCGCCAACGAGCAGCGAGTTCCACAAGATCTGGGTGAGCCAGGAAAACCGGCAGCATGTGCTGGGGCACATCAGCCTGCTGGGTTTGAAGGAAATGGTGGCGCCAATGTGTACCGGTGGCCCGCAGGAGGACTGGATCGGCGGCGAGATCCAGGTCCTGATGGCGGACTGGGCGGAAGCCTGCCGGAAACAGGGGGGACTGGTGATCATGCCGCATATGCCCACGCCGGATTTCGAGAATGCCGCGAATATCATGCTGGGCCAGGCCGACGCCGCGGAGATGTGCTGGATCTGGCAGGGCGAACGGATTGGCGCCGGAGAGCGCGGGTACTACCGATGGCTGAATACGGGCCAGAAACTTCCGATCGTCGGCGGGACGGACAAGATGTCCAACGGGCGTATTCTGGGGGGTTCACGGACCTATGCCAAACTTGAACGTGGAGAAGAGTTTACATTTGAGAATTGGTGTAAAGCCGTGAAACGCGGCACGACGTTCGCCAGTACCGGGGCAATGATCGACCTGTGCGTCGAGGGAACGCCGATGGGTGGAGAGATCGCGCTTCCGGGGAACGGCGGGACCGTGCAGGTGGTCGCCACGGCCGAGAGCGTGTGGCCGTTGACCGCCGTGGAACTGATCGTCAACGGGATGCGGGGCCCCAGACTGCAGGCGGCAGGGGACCGCAGGACGGTGACGCTGCAACATGAGTTGAAAGTTGAAGCGTCGTGCTGGGTGGCGGCCCGGTGTTGGGGCGAGTACGCCACGGACGCCGGCCCCGTAATGGCCCATTCATCGCCGGTTTACATCGACGTGGGCAATCGATGCGCGTTCGAACCCTCGGACGGCGAATATCTGTTGACGCATATGGAGGGCGGCATTGCGTGGGCGGAGAAGATCGGCGTGTTTCGTGACGAAATGACGCGCGCGCGTCTGATCGCGCTATTCCGCCGGGCACAGGAAGCGTTGAGCGCTCGGGCGCGCTGAACGCACGCTGCCGCAAACCGGACGAAGGCACAGGAGGAACCATGGAATTCAAGCTGGGATACAGTACGCTGCGATGGCAGGAGCCGGACCTGGAACCGGCGCTGGAGGCGTTGAAAAAGGCAGGATGGGACGGCTGGGAGGGAAGGATGTCCCCGGACTGGCTTGGGCCCCCTTCCCGGCTGCGACGGGTGTGCGAAAACGCCGGTCTGCCGATGGCGGTGTATACCGCCAGTGGATCGCCGGACGTGACGGATTGGGCGCACGTGGAACGAAACCGCCGCAGGATGGAATACGCGGCGGAAGCGGGGGCCGACTGCTTTATGTTCATGAGCGGCGCGAAACCTGCCGGTCGGCCCGTGAACCCGGACGACCTGATCGCTGCGGCCGAGGGCGCGGAAGCATGGGCGGAATTCGCGGAGACGCTGGGCCTCGAGATCAGCTACCACATTCACACCAATACGCTCGTGGATTCCGTGGCGGACTGGAAGTTCTACACCGGACGGCTTCGGAAGGCGAAGCTCTGTATCGACGTGTCCCACGCCAGGCTCTGGGGCTATGATCCGGCCGATTCAATACGCGACTTCAGAAGCCGTTTGAATTACATGCACCTTCAGGATTACACGTTCAGCTCACGAGATGAGAGCGGTCGGTACGATCCGGTCTGGTGCGACGTGGGGGACGGAACGGACCTGGATTTCGCGGCGATTCGAAAGGCGCTGGTGGAAATCGGCTTCTCACGTTGGGTGACCAGTTGCCCGGGTAACCCGATACCGGGGGCCGACGACCCCGTCAGCGAAGCCAGGCGAAGTCAGAAGACGTTTGCGTTCTTGAGACGCATCGGATATTGACCTTGGATTGTCGGGCTGAACCGGCGTCTATCGCCCTGAATGCTATATGCCAAAATGGCATATAATTGCCGAAATGACACCGTTAATATGCCATAATGACAGGTAGATGTCTGTCTCGAATTCGGATTGACAGACCGCGGAGAACGGAAAAACAGAGAGGCCGGGGGTTTCCCGGCCTCTCTGTTTATTGGATTTTCCGCTACGGTTCGGGTTCCATCCAGGGCGTCCAGTTGCCGAGGGACAGTGCGCCGTCGGCGACAATCGTCGTCCCGGTGATGTATGCCGCGGCCGGAGAACACAGGAACAGCGTGATCGCTGCAACCTCGTCCGGGTCCGCGAAACGGCCGGCCGGGACGTCGCGGAGCGCCGTGGACTCGAAGTCTTTTCTCTGAAGGGGTTTGAATTCGTGTTCCCTAAGGCCGGAGGTGTCCACGAAGCCGGGAGCAACGGCGTTGACCCGCACTTTCTTGCGGGCATAATGGCAGGCCAGGGTTTTGGTGAGGTTGACCACGCCGGCCCGCGCGGCCCCGGAGTGTGCAAAAGGCGGCGCGCCCCGTTCAAGTGCATAAATGTGCACGATGTTGACGATGGAACCGAAGCCGGTTGCGGCCATCAGGGGACCGACGCGGCTGCACATATTCCAGGTGCCGTTCAGGTTGAGATCGACGACAGCCCGCCAGCCCCCGTCGGTGATCTCCGTCGGACGCGCAGGGAACTGGCCGCCCGCGTTGTTGACCAGGAAGTCAATGACGCCGAATTTCCGCAGCGCCTTCGAGAGGAGGTCTTCAACCTGTTCGACCTCCCGGATATTGACGGTCAGGGCGACGCATCGGGCTCCGATTCCGGCAATCTCCTCGCCCGCGGCGGTGAGGGTTTCGGCATTTCGGCCGGCGATTACCACTTGCGAGCCCAGCCGCGCGAACGCGAGGGCGATCCGTTTGCCGATTCCCCGTCCACCACCGGTTACGAGAGCGGTTTTCCCGGCGAAGAGATCGGGAGCGAATACCGCAAGGGCTTCCGAGTCGGATTTCATCCGGCGTTCCTCCGGACAGAGTGGAAGTTGGGGTACGGACGATCCGCAAGATACGTGAAGGTCGCGTCAGATTCAACCTCACCGGAAACAGGTCGCCATTCATCCGTCGATTCATCCCGTCTTGCCGGGTTGTCGACGCTGAGCATTTCGAAAACCGGGTGTTGCCTGTGCTGAGTTTATCAACGTGTCGGCCCTGCGCAGATCGCCCCGTCCGGGTCGCGGTGTGTGTGGCGTCCGGAGGTCGACGCATGACGCCCTCCATCGCGCGCCAATTCCGGGCTCTTGTCCGGATCGTTGATTCAAATGTCATCCTGGCACGATCATTGCAAAGATCTCATGTTTGCGGCGAGCCCGTTATGCGCTGTATCCGGACGAGTTGCGGAAACTCGCCGCCCTGCGGCAACCAGGGACGGGTTCCTGGTACCCTTCGCTGTGGCTGTGGGATGCGGATTATCGGGAAAAAGGAGGCCCTCAATGGACATGAACAGACTGACACAGAAATCCCAGGACGCGCTTCGGGACGCGCAGGCGCGCGCTTCGGGGTACGGGCACCCGGAGGTGGACGGCGAACACCTCCTTCTGGCGCTACTCGAGCAGCCGGACGGGCTGGTCCCGCGGATTCTGGTGCGGATGGAAACCGACGCCGAAGCCCTGAAAAAGGAAGTTGCGCGCGAACTCGACAGAAGACCCCGGCAATCGGGTGGGAGCCCGGAAAACGCAAAGATGTACGTAACGCCTCGCCTTGGCAGGTTGCTCCAGCAGGCAGAAGCAGAGGCAAAGCGGATGCACGACGAGTATGTGTCAGTGGAACACCTGGCACTCGCGCTGCTGGACGGGGGGGCGGATACCGGATGGGGACGCATCCTGCGGGAATTCAAGGTTTCAAAGGAGGCCTTCCTCGATGCCCTGTCCCGTGTCCGGGGCAATCAGCGGGTGACCGGCCCCGAACCCGAAGGCGCATACGAAGCGCTGGAGAAATACGGCGTGGATCTGGTCGCACAGGCTCGAGATGGCAAGCTGGATCCGGTGATCGGTCGGGACGCGGAAATCCGAAGGGTCGTGCGCATCCTGTCTCGAAAGACGAAGAACAACCCGGTTCTGATCGGTGAGCCGGGGGTTGGGAAGACCGCCGTGGTTGAAGGACTCGCGCAACGGATTGTAAAAGGAGACGTGCCCGAATGGATGAAGGAGCGTACGGTGTTTTCGCTCGATATGGGCGCGCTGCTGGCAGGCGCAAAATTCCGTGGAGAGTTTGAAGAGCGCCTCAAGGCCGTCCTGAACGAGATCGCGCAGAGTGAGGGGCGCATTCTGTTATTCATAGACGAGGTTCACAACATCGTCGGCGCCGGTCGGACGGAAGGGTCTACGGATGCGGGAAACATGCTGAAGCCGATGCTTGCGCGTGGAGAACTGCACTGCATCGGCGCGACAACGCTGGACGAATACCGGAAGTACATTGAGAAGGACGCCGCCCTGGAGCGGCGGTTTCAGCCCGTGACAGTGGATGCGCCCACCGTTGAGGATACCATTTCCATTCTCAGGGGACTTCGCGAACGGTACGAGTTGCACCACGGCGTACGAATTCAGGACAATGCCTTGGTGAGTGCCGCGGTGCTCTCCAACCGGTACGTGTCGGACAGGTTTCTGCCCGACAAGGCAATCGACCTCGTCGACGAGGCCTGCGCAATGATACGCACGGAGATCGACTCCATGCCGGCGGGGCTGGACGAAGTCACCCGCCGGGTGATGAGACTCGAAATCGAAGAGGCGGCACTGAAGCAGGAATCGGACCAGGGCAGCGCGCAGAGACTGAAAGATCTCCGCAAGGAACTGGCCGACCTGAAGTCGCAGGCCGGCGCGATGCGGGCCCAGTGGGAATCCGAGAAGGAAGGGATAGACACGGTTCGAAACCTTCGCGAACAGATCGAAGCGGTTCGTCGAGACATCGAAGAGGCGGAGCGGAAGTACGATCTGAACCGGTTGGCTGAGTTGAGTCACGGCCGTCTGCCGGAACTGGAGCAGTTGCTGGAGGCGGAGGAGGCGCGGTCGTCCGGAAACGGCCGGATGCTCCGGGAAGAGGTGACCGGGGACGAGATCGCGGAGATCGTCTCCCGCTGGACCGGGATTCCCGTAACGCGTCTGGTTGAAGGCGAGCGGGAAAAGCTCCTCCGGCTGGACGAGATCCTGCACAGGCGCGTCGTGGGTCAGGACGAGGCCGTGTCGCTCGTGGCCGATGCCGTGATCCGGGCCCGGGCGGGGGTCAAGGACCCGCGCAGGCCCATCGGCTCGTTCATCTTCCTGGGTCCTACGGGTGTCGGCAAAACCGAGTTGGCCAGAGCGCTGGCGGAGGCGTTGTTCGACTCCGAAGACAATATGGTGCGAATCGACATGAGCGAATACATGGAGCGGCACTCGGTGTCCCGGCTGGTTGGCGCGCCGCCGGGGTACGTGGGGTACGAGGATGGGGGACAGCTGACCGAGGCGGTGCGTCGGAAACCCTACTCGGTGATCCTGTTCGACGAAATCGAAAAGGCCCACCACGACGCGTTCAACGTGTTATTGCAGATCCTCGACGACGGGCGATTGACCGACGCCCAGGGGAGAACCGTCGACTTCAAGAACGCCGTGATCATCATGACGTCCAATATCGGCGCCGCTCACATTGTCGATCGCGTGACGGAGAGCGGGGAGGTCCACGACGAGGCGCGCCGGGCGGTCATGGCCGAGATGAGGCGGCATTTTCGGCCGGAATTTCTCAATCGCGTCGACGATATCGTCCTTTTCAAGGGTTTGACGCAGGCCGAGATCGCAAAGATCGTGGATCTGCTGACCGCGGATCTCCGCAAGCGTCTGAAGGACCGGCGAATCGAGCTGGAATTCACCGATGCCGCACGGGAATTTGCCGCGCGTGAAGGATTCGATCCGGTCTACGGCGCGCGCCCACTGAAGCGGTTCCTGCAGCGTGAGCTGGAAACGCAAATCGGCCGGGGGCTTATTGGCGGCGATATTGTCGACGGGGCGCGGGTACGTGTGGATCTGGAAAATGGCGAACTTGCGCTCCGACAGCCGTGGTCGCGGGCGAATAGGCAATTCGCGACGGCGGACTCAGGCCCCTGATTCCGGTCCGGAATCAGGGGCCTTTCCGTTTACAATCCTGCCGGTTAAGGCATTCAGGCCGACATGAACGGATGGCCTGATAGAATTCCCTTGTGCCCGGGGTCGGGAGCTATATCTTCCGCTGCGGGGCGCCGGGGGTGAAACCGACAGGATCGGCGAGCGTCAAAGGAAGTGCCGGCGACCGAGAAGGTTTCCGCCGTGCCGCAGTACATTTTTCTGATAAGTGACCGAACAGGATGGAGAGAATTGATTCTCCTCAGAACCGTATTCATCGTGGTCTTTTTCGTGACTCCCCGTGCCCTCTTCGCGCAGGCTGCGGATTCCGTCACTGTCGATGGTGTTGCGATTGAAGGTAATCGTGCGATTTCCGACAAAGATCTCAAACTCCTGATGTTTACCCGGGCGAACCCATGGTACGAGATTTTTCCGGGCATAGACGTCCGGCAATTCGATCCGGCAGTGTTTCGGTCGGATGTCGAACGTATCCTGGCGCGTTACAGGGACCAGGGCTATTTTGATGCTGTTGTGGACACGGTTGTCGACCGGTACCGCCCCGGTTTCGTCCGCATTCGGATCCGGATACAGGAAGGAAAGCCCGTTGTCGTTTCCAACGTCCGGCTGGAGGTCCATCCGGCGGATACGGGGCAGGACAGCGCGCGTCTGATGGATGCGTTGGTCACCAGACCGGCCCGTCCATTGACCCGGATGGGCCGGGAGTCGGACCTCGAAAAGATCGCCGAGATGCTTCAGAACGACGGGCACGCCTTCGCCGAGGTCGCCGCCGGCGTGGCCGTGCGTGACAGACGCGCCGATGTGACGTATCGGGTGACTCCAGGGCCGGAATGCCGGTTCGGGAAGATATTAATCTCGGGAAATCGAACGGTTTCAGACGATCTGATCCTGAGGGGCCTCACCTTCAGGGCAGGAGATGCCTACCGCAGGATGGACCTCTCGAACAGCCGGCTTCAGCTCTATCGTTCGGAGGCGTTCCGGTCGGTATCGCTCGGCATGCCGGACACGGTCGCCCGTACGAGTCCCGTGGATGTGTCCGTTCTGGTGCGGGAACGACCGGCCCGGAGTCTGAAACTGGGTGCCGGTTTCGATACCGAAGAACAGTTAAGGGGCTTGTTGGCATGGCGGCACCGGAGTTTTCTGGGCGGCGGCGCGCGCCAGCTGACTGTCGAATCTTCGGCGTCGGCGCTGGAGGCGCGAGCAGAAATCACCGCCAGGCAGCCATATATTCTCGGAAGCCGGACGTGGCTGGAGATGACGGGATTTGTGGAGCAGGAACGCCCCGAAGAGATCCGTGTGAAGCGGGCTGGGGCAAGCGCGGCCCTGGAACGGACTTTCCGGGCTACCGGACGCGTCGTCTTTCAGGTGAGGACCGAAGTTGTTGATTTTGAGCTGGACAGCACCCGTACGACGCTCTCGGTTGAGTACCTGGAAGATAGACGGGACGATTTTTTCGATCCAACCCGTGGCCTGTTGGCTGAACTGGCGGTAAAGGCGTCGGGTTACAGAGACTTTTTCAAAGTGTCGGGCGAGTGTCGCTGGTACAGAAGGATGTTCTTGAAGAGTGTGCTGGCCCTGAGGGTAACGGGAGGGTTGATTCTAAGTCGGAGGCACGTGGCGTCTATCCCCAATTTCGAGCGGTTTTTCGCGGGCGGCGCCAGCAGTGTCCGCGGATGGAAACTGAACCGGCTTGGTCCACGCGATCCGTCCGACCTGCCGGCGGGTGGCCTGAGCCATCTCGAAGGAAGCGCCGAAGTTCGCACCCGTCTGTTTTCCGGCCTGGGAATGGCCGTATTCGCGGATGCGGGCAACGTGGTAGCCGACCGGTTTGGCGCCTTCGATCCAGGTCGTCTACGCCTGGCGGCCGGCGTCGGATTGCGCTATCTGAACCCGATCTGCCCTGCGCGTCTCGACGTTGCGTTCCGTCTCTCCGACGATCCGTCACAGCCCGGGCGGCAGGTCCATTTCAGCCTGGGTCAGGCATTTTGAAATGGCGTGGAAGGCGGGACTGAAGTCAAACGTCGGTTTCACAGTACTGGAATCATCCGCAGAAGCAACATGCCAGACAGGAATCTCGTGAGACGCATCGTTAAAACAGGCGTTGTACTCGCTTCCGTCGTGTCTGTGATCGTCGGATTCGGCCTGCTCGCACTGGCATCAGGTCAGGCGAACCCGTATCTGCGCGCCTGGGTGCAGCAGCGGCTCGCCCGGGAGTTGGGCGTGGCGGTGGAAATCGGTCGACTGTACGGCAATCCCCTGAACGGGTTCCGAACGGAACGCCTGCGGCTTGGCGCGAAGCACGAGCCACTGCTGACGGTGGAAGCTGTGGAAGCCCGGTACCGGCTGACGTCACTGCTCAGGGGATCGGTGATTGTGGACAGACTTGTCCTGGAGGCCCCAAGGGTCCGGCTCCCGAAAAGGACGGTCGCCGCGGATTCCGCCGGCGGTACGTGGCCCGCTTCCGACCCTGCGTGGTGGAAGGAGGGCCCGAAACGGATGATCCGCATCGGCCACGCGGAGGTCGTCGACGGTCAGGTCGGCACAGAAGCCGGCGGCAGACTTGACAGCCTCAATCTGGAAATGGGGCTGCAGGCAGGTCCTGCCGGATACGAACTGGAGTTTCGCCGGTTTCGGTCCCTTGTCTTCGATCCTCCTTTGAAGATCAGAGATCTCACCGGGCTGACCCTGCTTGCCGATGGACGCCTGGCGCTTGAGAGGTTTCACCTGCAGACGCCCGGGTCCAGCATGCGGATCGACGGGACGATGGCGGGTCTGTCGCGACCCGCGTATGATTTCACGTTGCGCGCGGATTCTCTCGCATTTGACGAGTTGGGCCGCATCCTGCCCGGAACCTATCCGCGGGGATGCATGGCCGCGGGCGGCAGGGTGTGGGGCGACGCAACCCGCGCCAATGTGGACCTGAAACTCGACGACGGGACAATCGTCTGCGCGCTTTCAGGTCACGTTGACTTCTCGCAGGCCGACGCCGGCTATGACATCCACGCAACCGCGACCGGAATTGACCTGATGCGGATCGCCCCCGGGTTGGGGATCGACGCGCGGTTTGACACGTCAGTTCGTCTATGGGGACGTGGCCTGGATCCCTTCACTGCCGAAACTTCCGTCAGCGCGGGAATTTCACGAGCCATGCTCTCGGGCGTGGTCGTCGATACGGCGAATCTGGCCGTGTCGCTCAGAAACGGCAGGGTTGGAATGGACGTCTCTGCCAAGGGGCCTGCCGGACGTGTCATCACAAAACTGGCGGTCGAACTGGCGGAAACGGAGCCGCTATACGAACTGAGCGTACGGGTCAATCGCCTTGACCTTTCCGCGTTTCCCGGGGTCGGCGCTCCGAAGACTGATCTGACCGGCGGAATCCGGCTTCAGCGGGTGGATGCCGGAACGTGGCGCGGCGGGGCGGCGTTCGACGTCGCGAGAATCGAGGGGTTGCCCGCGGCAACAGGACTCGCCCTCCACGGGTCGTTCCGGGAGGGTATCGTCAGTCTCGATAGCATAGGGGTGCGGCTGTCGGACGGATACGGCGTGGCCAGGGGACACGGCCGGATCGATCTTGGACGGTTCTGGGACCCCGATGGGAAACAGCCTGCCTATATTTCGGGTTTACGGGTGGACGGCCTGGCGGTGGATCGGCTCCTGGGCCGCCCGGGCATCCTCGAAGACGTGTCGCTTCAGATTGGACTCGCAGGGAAGGGATTTCATCCGGATTCGACGCAGGCCAGTGCAGACGTGATTGTGAGCGCGTCTGGGTTTCTTGGCGGAAGACTGGATAGCGCACGAGCCAGCCTGGTACAACAGGGTCGCCGAACGATCGTGGATCGGTTGTTCCTGGCCGGTTCGGGAGCGCGCGTGGAAGGAAACGGCTGGATCGTTCCAGGTGACAGCCTGGATATCCGCACGAAGGGTCGGATCCACGATCTCAGAGCACTTGACCATGTCATCGGTCAGAGACTGTACGGAACGCCGGCTTCATTTTCTGCAGGCATCCGTGGAACCTGGACGAAACACCTTTTCGTGGCGGATCTGCAGGCAGACAGCGTGAATTACATGGGCGTCCCGATCCATGGGGTCAGACTCGGAATGCGGGGTCCGCAACTGTCACAGGGGAATCTGGAAGTCCGGGCGGATTCTCTTGTATGGAGCGGACGCACCGTCTACGACGTGTCTGCGGACCTGGGGCTGAATCGAAACCGGATTTCCTTTGTCATGGGCAGCCGTCCGGACGAAATCGATCAACTCCACCTCAGGGGCGGCGTGGCCTGGGCGGACACGTTGTACGTCCTCGAACTGGACTCCCTTGCGGTTGGCGTGGGCGGCGTGTCTCTGTCCAGCGATGGCGCCTCTCAAATATCGTACCGCCCCCGGGAAGGCGTATTCGTGGAGCGTTTCCGCCTGGTTGGGGACGGCGGTGCAATTCAGGCGCATGGACACAGCGGCCAGGCGGACGGTGTGGTTGTGAGTCTCATGGACGTGGATCTGGAGATCTGGTCCGGCTTTCTGCGCATGACAGGCGAACTGAGCGGGATGCTTTCAGGCACGATTGCGCTGTCCGGCACACCGGGCGACCCTGGTGTGACAACGGAGTTTACGTTTCGCAACGGCGCGGTTGCGGGCGTCAGTCTGAAAGAAGCATCGGGTACTCTGGGATATCTGAACAAACACGCTACGGTAAACCTGAAACTGGTGCAGTCTCGCGAACGGGAGGCAGTAGTGAACGGGCAGTTTCCCGTGAATCTGTCGTCAGACGGATTGGATGATCTGTTTCCAACCGGGCCCGTTGACGTTTCATTGAAATCCGCGGGAATCGATCTGAAGTTTCTTCCCCACGTATTCCCGACGGTCCAGGACGCGCAGGGTACTCTGGCGGCCGACCTGACGGTGAGCGGGACACCGAACCGGCTTCTCAAGCGTGGATGGATAACGCTGCGGGACGGAAAAGCCCGGATCGTGCCATTGAACACGAACTTCGAAGAGGTGGAAGCGGATCTCAAGTTTGACGGGAACCGGATCGTGCTCGAGCGCTTCGAAACCGGCAGGAAGAAAACAAGAGTTACTCTGAAGGGCGAGGTTGCAATGGACGGGTTGGGCCTGGAACGGTATGACCTCAGGTTGAATGCGAACGAGTTCGAGGCGGTCGACCTGGCCTCAATCAAGGCCACCCTCAATGCCGACCTTCAACTGAAGGGGGACCTCGAGGCGGGGCATCTGGATGGCAGGGTGGCGTTGACCCGCGCGGTTCTCAGGCTGTCCGATTTTATCGAATACCCAACGGATGTTGGCTGGATGTCGTCGCCGCTCTTTCAGAATCTGGTCTCCGATGTCCGGGTCTCGGCTTCTCGAAACGTCTGGATCCGCGACCGGGAGTTGAATGTAGAGATTTCAGGGGACGTGGATCTGGTTAAGGACAGGGAGGGTATCAGGCTTTATGGTTCTCTCGATAGCAGACAGGGCAGGTACGAGTTTCAGAATACGAGCTTTGCGATCGATCGTGGGGAGATCAGCTTCCGCGGCAGGACAGACATAAACCCGGATCTCTACATTATAGCGACACGCAGAATCAGATTGGTTTCCAACGAGAACGCGGTTATCAGCGTCGTTGTGGGCGGTACGCTCACGGAACCCACTATTTCCCTCGAAAGCGATACAACGCCGCCCCTCGACGAAGCGGACATCCTTTCGTACCTGTTGATCGGGAGGCCGGCCGACGATGTGTCCGGGTTGATGAGCGGGGAAGGCGGGGCAGGGAGCCGCCTGGAGGGTCAGGCCGCAGTGCTTGTTCTTGGCGTTGCGGCGAACCAGCTGAAACGCACCATCGGCAGGCGACTGAACCTTGACGTCGTGGAGATTGACCTGGGCCTGGGGGATTCCGCAACCCGGGTCCGGGCGGGAAAGTATTTCGGATCACGGTTCTTCGTCAGCTACGCGCGGAACGTTTCCGAGGCGAGAGGGAGGGAGGTCGTGGTCGAATACGAACTGTTACCGAACGTCACGCTGGAAGCGCAGCAGCGGGAGGGAAACGAGCGGGAGCGGGACCGGAGTTCGCTCGGGATCTTCTGGAAGAAGGAATGGTGAAACCCCCGTGGGTTTCGCGATATGAGTCCAGCCGGATTAACGTCGCAGGTCAATTATGGAGGAGGGGTATCATGGACTTGGAGGAGGCCAGGGAACAGTACCGCACACAGGGCTATTTCATTGCGGATGATGCGGTCGATCCCAATATGCTGGAACCGCTTCTGGAAGCGACGCGGAGGGTGAAGGCGAAAACGCGTACCCGGGAGGTGGATGTCTATACGCACCGGACTCCGGAAGGAGAGCCGTGGGCGATCAGGGGGTTGTTCGCGCCCGAATTCAACGAACCGGTTTTTGCGGAGTACCTGATGTCTCATCCGTTGATGCATTACGTTGTGCCGTTTCTTGGCGCCGATCTGCGTTTGGGCGGCGTGCTGATTTTCACATCGCCGGACCAGGTGGACTGGAGCGGCGGGTGGCACCGGGATTTCGGCGACAATGAGCGGGACGGGTCCTACGAGGTGGAAATAGAGATACTCAACCGGCCGATGGTGTCATTGAAGTGGCACCTGGCGCTGGTTGACGATTCCTGCCTGCAACTGGTACCGGGCAGCCACAGACGGTACAGGACGGAAGAGGAGCGGGACCGCCTGTTGAAGAATCGGCACGCCGACATTTCGACGCAGGAAGTGATGCACCTGAAGGCGGGACAGACGATTTTCTGGAGCGGCAATGCGGTCCATCGGGGAATTTACAATACGAAGCCCGAACGATTGACGCTCGCGGGGAGTTGGAACAAACACGTTGACAATGAAGAGCCGCAGGAGACGGACGGGCGCGTGAAGTGGATGCTCGCGGACAATGTGCGCGGATTTCTGCCGGAACGGATGCGACCGGCGTACGACAGGTGGCGGGGATTGCAATTGGGATGAATGCCGTCAACCTGCAAATGAACGCGATGGCGGCAAAAGGAGGTCATAGCATGGCAATTACGGGCGATTTCGAGGCCTATCTGGCGGAAGACTGGTACGGGCGCCCCATGTCCGTCGCGGCGTTGCTGGAGTGCGAGGCGGAAGCGGGAATCGATATGGCGGTGGTCATGCCGGACGCGAAGGAGAATCCGGACAACGACGGGCTGCTGGAACGGACCGCGGGCAATCCGAACCTGCTGCCCTGCGTGATGATGAATCCGCACTGGGGGGATCGCGGAGTTGCACTACTGAGGAGCTATGTGTCCCGCGGTGCAAAGGGGCTGAAATTAATGGGCGCGATCCACAAGTTCGAGGTGGACGATCCGATGGTCTTTCCGTTTGCGGACGCCGCACAGGAGCTGGGCATCGTCGTTTCGATCCACACGGGGGTGGAGAATTGTAGCGCCGATCGCGCCGCCGCGATCGCAAAGCGCATTCCGGAAACGGCGATAATCCTCGACCATATGGGTTTTCCGGACCATTTCGACGCGGCGTTGTCGGTGTGCCTGCAATACAGGAACGTCTACATGGGTACGACCATTCTGCGATTTCACAAACGCTGGTCGGACAACCCGGAGGAGACCGTTCCGGTGGAGGTTGGAACGGCGGTGGAGACGTTGGGGCCTGAACAGGTGGTCTTCGGCTCCAATCTGCCGGAATACAGACCCATCCAGGTGAAACGGGCGATCCAGCGATTGTGCCTTGGAAGGGACGCCGAGCGGCTGATTTTCGGGGAAAATCTGGCGAGAATCTACGGACTCTCGGGTTAGCCCCAATCAAAAAAAACAGCAACTCGGCGACGCGACGAAAACCCCTGAAACAGGGCGCAACGGTCGTCAAAAAGGACGTTTTTTCAGTTCACGTCCTGTGACCTGATGTATCCTGGTAATCAGCCGTCAAATCGCCTTTATCCACTTGCCTATATTCGATTTTGCGTCCAGGAAAAATAACGAATCAAGATTAGCGAACGGTCGCGGACTGAACTCCGGGGAAGGCTTCGATGCACTGGATCGCCAGCCCTCGTCAACTGTCTGACCGGATGTTCCGGCTTGCATTGACTGAAGCGGCGGCTGTTATTCAGCCCGCTGGAATGCGCGCTGCAGTGCGCCGAAGTGGCGGTCCGATGCCGCAAGCGTGGGTTCCGGTGCGGCCCCTGCACGGAATAATTCCTCAAAGTCCACCGTCCGGCCCGAAAGGTACCGCAGTCGTATACCCAGCACGTTCAGGATGGCTGCGCCGGCGGCATAGTCCCAGATCGACGCGTGGTCGAACGCGCCTACCGCGGAGCCCCTGGCAACGTAACACAGATGGGCGGCTGCGGACCCGAGGCTGAGGGTTTTGCCGGGGTAGTCGATCCTGAGACGTTTGAATGCGCCTTCGCTGACAAGCAGGAGGGCGTTGGCGTCCAGTGCCGGCGTTTGAGGTGCGAGCGCGCGCCCGTTGTAGAAGGCTGTAGCGCCGTCCGTGTGGTAGACGTCTCCCAGTACAGGCAGAATGAACACCCCCATGGTTGGCTCCCCGTTTTCGAACACGCCGATGGAGACGCCCCAGACCGGCAGGCCGTGATTGAACGCGCGCGTTCCGTCGATCGGATCGATCGCCCAGACGACAGGTGACGCCGGGGGCGGATCGGCGCCCTCTTCGCCCAGAATGGCGTCGTGCGGGCGCGTTGAAGCGAGTTCTTTCCTGAGATAGGCTTCAACGTCCAGGTCCGCCTGGGTCACCCAGGAACAGTCGGCCTTGAGCCTGCCTGCGGTCTTGCCAAAGTGGGAAAGGGCGATCTTGCCGGCCTTGTGGGCAATGCCGAGAATCCATCTGACGTCGACTGGTGTCACGCTGCCTCCATAGCGGAAAAAGGTGGTTTGCCGCGCAGAATGAAGATATACAGAAACGCCACCCTGAGCAACGGCCGCATCCCATCCGGGCGGATGGGTATTGCGTCTGCCGCAGAGAGGCACTATCTTCAGGATTCACTCGCGTCTATCCGATTCCACCGCGCGCCCGGGCGCGTTCGGTCGACTGAGTCCGATCCAATCGGTCATCTCTCCGAGACGCGGGACACAGGAATCGAGTATTGTGCACCACGTTGATTTCAGGCTGGAGGGTCCACGCGCGCCATGCGCAAGAAGCAGATATTCCTGACCGGCGCGGCCGGGTCGCTTGGGTCGTCTATCCGGTCGCTGCTGAGAGCGCGATACGATTTCCGGCTCCTGCTGCACGCGACGGTACCGGGCGACGTGCATCGGGACGACCAGGTGGTCGTCGGCAGCGTGGCGGACGACACGGCGATGGTGGAAGCCGCGTCCGGCGTGGACGCCATCGTGCACCTTGCCATCCGGCGATGGCGCGGGATGACCGCCGAAGACGTGGCGAAGGCGACCCTCGAAGTCGATAATCCGGGCGTTTACAATATCCTTGAGGCTGCGCGAATAAACGAAGTGCCCGTGGTTGTCTTCGCAAGTACCAATCACGTCACCGGTTTATACGAGAAGTCCGGTAAGGCCGGACGGCGTGTACGGCGCGGGAAAGGCCTTTGGCGAGGCCCTGGGCAGATTTTATGCTGAACGATGCGGAATACGTGTAATCTGCCTCCGGGTGGCAAACTTCAACGGCAAGGATGCGCCGGGACAACAATATCAGCCAGGGTATTCCCGTTGGCTCAGTCCGAGAGATCTGGCGCAGCTGGTTTGGCGGTCCATCGAAGCGGAACACGTTGCGTTCGGGATCTTTTACGGGGTGTCGGGCGGCTGCGAGAAGAAATGGGATCTGTCGAACGCACGTGAGCTGCTGGGTTACGTACCCGAAGACGATGGCTCCCTTCCGAAACAGGAGTCGAAGGCATAGCCGGTGGGCTTCAACTATCCGTATTGACGTCAGAGTGCCGGGGTCGTAAAAGCGCTGTGGAACGGTCTGCTGGCCGATGCTGCAAAAGACGCCAGGAAAGGGAACGTGGCATGATCCGGGACGGAATGCGAGTGCTGGTGTTCAGCGCCCACGCGGCGGATTTCTGTTCGCGCGCGGGGGGTACGATCATACGTTACGTCAACGCGGGCGGCACGGTTCACGTCCATAACCTGACCTATGGAGAGCGATGCGAATCCCCCGCATTGTGGGCGAAGGACCCGGATCTAGCGCTGGATGACGTCAAGGCGGCGCGCAGGAAGGAATTCGAGGCTGCCGCGCGGATCCTGGGTGCGAGCATCGATTGCTTCGATTACGGAGACAGTCCACTGGTCCTGGGGCCTGACCGCCGGCTGCAGCTTCTGGACGCGGTTCGGCGATTCAGGCCGGATCTCGTGTTGAGTCACTGGATTGACGATGTGATGCATCCCGATCACGTGGAAACCACGCAAGCGGCGTTGTGGGCGTGTTCCTATTGCAATGCGGGGGGAATCAGGACCGGCAATTCGCCGTGCCCCCGGCCACTTCTGGTCTGCTACGAAACGACGATGGGTACTTCGCCGGTTTCGGGTTTCGTTCCGGACCTGTACGTGGATATTTCATCCGTATTCGAGCAGAAGATCCGGGCGCTGAGGACGTTGGCGGCACAGCCGCCGCTTCCGGACGTCTATACCGTCCTGAACCGGTACCGCGCCATCGAGGCGCAGCATATGGCCGGGATGAGCGACTGCCGTTATGCCGAGGGTTTTGCAAGGATCGGCAAAGAGCCGGTGGTCTGATGAAAGCCCCGGACCGCGGTCGCCTTATCACTCCTAAGGAGAGTCGTAGATGAAACTGTCATGGATGACCTATGGCGTTTTGAAGGATCTATCGCGCCAGGATTTGCTGCAGACGTTGAGTGACCACGGTGTCGAGGGCGTCGAGTTCCGGACGGACTTGGGGCACGGGCACGGCGTGGAGGCATCATTGGATGACGCCGAACGCCGGCAGGTCGTGGCCGACTGCCGGGCGGCGGGCATCGAAATCATCAGCGTTGCCACCGGAAACCGGTACCACGATGTGAGTGCGTCCGACCTTCGGGACCAGATCGAACAGACCAAAGTACGGATGGACCTGGCGGCGGACCTTGGCGCGCCGCGGGTTCGTGTCTTCGGGAACAATTTTCCCAAAGACGTGCCGAGAGAGAAGACGATCGCCCAGGTGGCCGAAGCGCTACAGGAACTTTGCTCGTACGGGGTAACACGAGGTGTGAGGCCCTCTCTGGAACTGCACGGCGAATTCGACTGGCGATCGTGCAGCGCGGTAGCCGGGAAGGTGGATCATGAGAATTTCGGATTGATCTGGAATTCGGTGGCCGAAGACGTCGTCGACGGATCCGTCGCGCAGGCGCTGGACACGGTCTGGCCGTGGCTGGACCACGTCCATATGCACGACCTGGCCGGCCAGGGGTATCCGTACAGGGAACTGTTCCGACTGCTTCACCGGAAAGAATACGACGGGTACATGTCGGCCGAAGCGGAACGGAGCCCCGATCGGGGGGTGGGCGACCGGTGGATGTTCGCGGCGTACTACGCGGACCTCTTCAGGGCCTACCGGGACCTCGCGCGGGGTTGATTTCGGTCGGGTCGACACGACGTCGGACTACCGGATCTGACAACCTTTCACTGTTGAATGAACAAAGCCTGATATGTCGTTGCATATCAGGCTTTTTCGCATCAAGGTTAATCACAGCCCATTCCGACAATCATCGTCAATCAGAGTCCGATTCGCGAATAGAACTCCGGGACGCCGCGGATGCCCAGGTTCAAACGGAACAGGGCGCCGGCGTGTTCACCGTCCTCGTTTTTGATGTTTCCCCCGGCGGTCGTGACGTACATGTCCGTGCAGTCCTCCCCGCCAAAGGTCAGGCTGGAGACTTTCCTGACGGGAAACGCGATGCGCCTTTCTTCAACGCCGGCGGGCGTGTAACGTACGAGGCAGTGGCCGTCCCATCTGGCGGACCAGACGCAGCCGAGGGCGTCCACGGTCATACCATCCGGCATGCCGTCGTCTTTCGCCGCACGTGCGAATACCTGGCGGTTCGATATGTCGCCGGTGTACCGGTCGTAGTCGAACCGATAGATATTCAGCGTGGGTGTGTCCGTGAAATACATGGTCCTCCGATCCGCCGTGAAACCCATGCCGTTGGAAATCCCAACCTCATCGAGGACCATGTGAAGCGTGCCGTCCGTGTCCAGGCGATAAAGCCTCCCGGGCCGCTCGGGCGTTGGCATGGTGCCGCAGAAGACCCGGCCCTCGGGATCGGCAATCACGTCATTGAACCGGGTCTCGCGCTCATCGGGGATTTCCTCGATCACCGTGGTGAGTTCTCCATTCCGCCAGACACCGATTGCGCCCCGGTCCATGAAGAACAGCAGAGATCCGTCGGCCTGTACTGTAAAACCGCCCACGACGTCCCCGGTATAACAGATTTCATGCATTCCCGTGCCAGGGTCGTAGCGGAACACGCGGCCCGCGGGAATATCGGTCCAGTAGACCCTTTTTTCCATGGGGTGCCAGAGCGGTCCTTCTCCGGTCTCGCAGGAATAGTCCACGATCAGCTCGGGTTGCATCTGTCGCTCCTTTCGGGCAAGCCTCCGTCCTCCGGTCATTCCGCCGACGTCGGACGTTTCAATCGATACGTCCGGTCCGTATCTAAATCCTGCACTGCGGCATTGTCAAGGGAATATCAATCTGCCGCCGGAGTCCGTTTCAGCTTGTCCGTGTCGGCTCTGCCCGGTATATTTCGCGTGACCGAAGGTGATGCGGTCGCGCGAAAGGGTTCGTCATGTCCGGGAGTCGGGAAGGCGGAAACGGGCAACGTGAGACTGGAAGATGGATGGCCGTGGGATCGGGCGTCGGCGCCGGCGCGGGCTCCGTCTTTGGCGTGGGTAGCGGCGACTTCGGTCTGTGGGTGAGCGCCGGAGTTTCGATTGGCGCCAGTCTGGGGCTTGCCGTGGGCGCATGCATCCGGCGTCTGAAGAACAGGCGGAAGGATTGACTCCGCCGGGCTCACGCGCGCGGTGGCTTCCAGTATCAGCAGATGGGTATGCCCGCACGGTTCGAAATCGTTCGGACGTTGACGGCCGCCAGTGGAACCAGATCCGGGCCCAGGTGTTCGATCAGCGCGTATCCGTCCGGATGATGTGCATGAAAAAGCCCGAGGGCCAGAGCCAGATCCAGTTCGCCATGGCCGGGAACGGCTTCGTCGAGATGCACCACCAGACGGTTGCCGACGGCGATGTCCTTGACGTGACAGACGGGCGCCAGCGGGCCGATGGTTTCGAAAATGTGGTTCAGGCGTTCGGTGTCCGAGTAGACCTGGTCGATGGATTCGAAGTGATTGACGTAGTCCATCACCAACCTTATCGTCGCGTGATTGACCGACGTGATGAGCCGGCGGCAGACCGACGGGGTATTGAGTATTGAAACGACGTGGGTCTCCACGACCGTAATAACGTTCAGTGCCGCGGTGCGGCGCGCGATCTCCCGCAACGTGCGGACCAGCAACGTGTACGCTTCCGGCGTGTGGTTTTCGCGATGCGGTGTCCAGGGGCCGGCGGGGTTGTGGCTGCCCGGCCTGATCAGGTAGCAGTCGGCGCCGAGGCGTGCGGCGAGCGCGGCGCCCCCGACCACCTTCGACACGGCTGCAGAACGGGCCTCCGGGTCCGGATCGAAGAGGCAGTCGCCGTAGGTGATGGCAAACTGCGCGAGATCGATCTCATGGTCCGCGAACATCTGTCTGCACCTGGCGGCGGCTTCGTCTGAGATTTCGTTCAACAGTTCGCCCGGCAGGTGAAATCCCGCACCCGTGAAACCGAGTTCCCGGATCTTGTGGAGGTGGGCGTTCGTAAGGCTCCGGAGGTCGCCGGGCAGCATGCCGACTATGCCGAGTCTCATTTGCGATTTCCACTGAATTCAATAACCGTTAGCGATTCGCTGACGGCCCGAAAGGAGGCGGATCCGTGGCGGAATCCGTGGACGAGTTGAGCGTCAATTACGAGGAAGACGGCGTTCTGCTTTGCAGGCAACTGGACAAGTACGTGCTTTCCAGGGGGGCGTGGGCGACCGTAATGTTCCTGTACCAGGATCTGAATCGGCAGTCGGGTGAATATGGACCTGCAAAGGTAACGATTCGCCGATTCCAGAAGCGAGACGGAACGTATTTACCGCGAAGCAAGTTCAATATTTCGAGTCTGGACCAGGGTCGAAAAATCGTTGCGGCGCTACGGGACTGGACCGAAAAATAGAGTGGCATCCGGTGTTTCAGCCAATGTAAAGACGGAAAAACGGGCGGACAATGCAACAACTGCCGCCCGTTTTCCGCGTTCACATCGAAACGCCGAGCAGCCCTCGTGTGAACTGAAAATCCGTGTTTTTCTGTCTCATCGTGACGGTTGTATAGTCACGGGACGCGGTTTCCAGGAGCAGCTCGGCGATCCGTTGCGCGTTTTTCGCCGGCGCGTCGGATAGTGCAAGGTCAAGGTCGCTCGCGTAATCCTGGCACACCGAAGGCTCCATGCTGGTTTGAAGCACCGGCAGCATCGGGTGCCCCTGCATCGGATGTTCGGCCACGTGCGCAATCAGGATTTGCGCGCCCGTACCGCCAAGGCCGGTAAGCGTCTCCACCCAGTGGTCCGTCTGCGTTTCCATAATGTAGAAACCCGGGTGCGAGGCCGTCTGGCCATACCCGAGCGAGGGTCCTTGCGACGCGTTCTGCAGCACGGTATCGAAGAACGGCGTGGACGAGAGCAACGCCGAGTTGTCCGGCGCCACGACCCTGGCGCCCGCCCCCACCAGCCGACGCACGAGGATTGCAAACGATGCCGAGGCGTTGTCGTTGACCCTGCCCTCGGTCAGGATGCCCACCGACATCGCCGACGGACCGGATTGTCTGTAAACCGGCGGACGATCTCGTTCCACCTGCCCGGCGAACCAGGATTCCACGTTGCGAAGGGTGCATTCGAGTCCGCCGTCGAGCTGGATGCTCGACCAGCCGAAGCGGTCGGGGTCGATGCCATTCCGGTCCAGTTCGTGTCGAAGGTAGTCGTTGTGGGTTTTTTCACATCCGTGTTCCAGCAGCATGGCGTGTCTTACCAGGGGGTGGGTGAGATAGCCGAGCATGGTTCGGGAATACATCCTCTCGGTCGCGTCGCCCGCCACGCCGCAGCCCTCGGTATGTACGAGAGCGACATACCGGGAAACACCCCGGCCTTTTCCCACCTCGTTCCGCTCGAGGCGGTCTGCGGCCATCCTGGCAATCTGGCCCGCGCAGAGGCTGGTCGGCAGGATCAGACCGACCTGGTCCGTGGCAATGCCCGTGCCGGTAACGATGCCCCGGAATTTTCCCGGCAACGCAATGTGGGCCATCCCGGTGATTACGGGTTTCCCGGAGGGCCGAGGGAGCGCCCGGAGACGTTCAAGGTTGCCGGGGTCGGTCTGCCGCCAGTTCCGCCAGATAGAAACCTGGGAGTGTCCGGCCCGTTCACCTTTGCTCCTTGTGCCTGAAGCGACGTCAAGCGTGAGATCCGTCATCTGCATGCCCAGCGCGTCCAGTGGGGCTCCGTCCAGATAGGCGCCCGCGTTGACGTCCATTTCGTTGTCGAGGAGTTCGTAACGGTCCGTCGTCGTAATGATTTTCAGGGTGGGTACGAAAGGAAAATTGGTGATTGAACCGTTTCCGGTGATGAAGAAGATCAGGTTACATCCGGAGGCAACCTGTCCCGCGATGCTTTCAAGATCGTTTCCCGGGCTGTCCATGAAGTAAAATCCGGGATCGCGCATGGGTTCGCCGTAGTCCAGCGTGCCGTCCAGGCGGACCTGCGGATGGCGTTTCATGGCAGCGCCGATGGATTTGAGTACGATGTTGTATATGCCTCTGAACTTGTTGCCTCCGGAGGGGTTGCCTTCGGCGGTCGTACCGTGGCACGCGGCGAGTTCCTTGTAGGCTTCGACGCGTTCCAGGAAGTCGCGGGCCGTATCGAGGTCCTTGACATTCTGCAGTACATAAGACTCCGCCCCAATTAGCTCGTCCGTTTCCGCCAGGTTTGCGGCGCCACCGTTCCGGATGATCTCACGTGCGACCCAAGACGCCAGCGGGTTTCCCGAAACACCGGAGAAAGCGTCCGATCCCCCGCATTGAAGCGCGATCTTCAGGCCGGACGCAGGCGTTGGTCTTCGGGTTGTCCGGTTCACTTCCGGCAGCCATTTTGTGACCAGGTACCGGGCCCGGTCGAGATTTTCTTCAAATCCGCCGCGAAGGGTGAGAAAGCGGTGGGGAACGTCGGATAGTGGCGCGTTGTTTTCCATCATATACGTGCTTAGCATGGCATTGGTAAGCGGCTCCGTGCCGTAGTCGACCGCAAGGACGGCGCCCACGTTCGGGTGCACCATGAAGCCCGCAAGCGTTCTCTGCAGAAGGTCCAGGTTGTTCGGAGTGATCCGTCCGCCTCCCTCGGTGTGGGCAACGGCAACGATCCCGTCGATATTGGAAAAGGGGTCCGCAAGCCCGTCCAATCGTTGCGCCAGCCGTTTTACGAAGCTTCCCGAACGCGATGTCGTGCCCAGGAGCAGGACAAAGTTCCGGGTGCCGATCCCCCTCGCGGCGCCTCGCACGTATCCCTCGAACTTACGCATTGCATCGACCGGAGGAACCTGGTCGCCAGGCCGGAACGAATCTTCATCCAGACGGTAGGGTTCGATGTGGTCTTCAAAATTGGGTTCGACCGGAAGTTGAAAATCCAGGTTGCGGAGGCCGAGCGCTTCCAGCATGCCGGCGTTACAGACATAGTCGCCCGGTGAGATATCCCGCAGTGCGACGCCGAACGGGAGATTCCAGGAAAGAAGGGACTCACCCGTGGGAATGGGTTCCACGGCGAACCGGTGGCCCTCGAGCATGGCCGTCTTCAGGTTTAGACTTGAGCCGCGGGTGCGGATACGGACGCCCGCCGCCAGATTCCGTGTCAGGATGGCAACGTTGTCACCCGATTGCGGCAGTCTGGCAACGTCCTCAAAATCGAGTTTTTCCGGCATTGACGGACTCCTTGCGGCGTAACACGGATACAGGTGATGGCGGCGCGCGTCCGGGAGGTATACGAAATCGGGCGCGAAAAGTCAAGCGCCACGCCACCGACGCCGGATTCCCGGAAAATTCTCCTTGACTTGGCGTCCGTTTGTTGTTTAAATTTATAACGTCTGTTTTATTGGTAAAACATCTGACTGGCTCAGAAGTCTGTGGGCGGAAAGGGGGACCGGTGGCATCTTCCGATGTGTGGAAAGCCTTCGAGGAGAATGAAATCACGCACAGCGTCGCTCACCACCTTGCCGCCATAAGAGAGCTCAAGGATCAGTACGGATACGCCCGTGTGTCGGATGTTGCAAGATATCTGGACATTACGAGAGGCAGCGCGTCGCTGACCTTGAAGGCGCTTCGGCAGAAGCAGTTCGTTCTGGAAGATCAGAATAAGTTCCTGCGGCTTTCCGTGCGGGGCGAGCGATTGGTCGACCTGGTGCTGGCCAAGCGCGCCATCGTTCGCAAGTTCCTGAAGGACGTGCTGCAGGTGGAAGGCCATCAGGCGGAAGTGGACGCATGCAAGGTGGAACATCTGCTCAGCGAGGAAACCAGCGAGAAGTTACTGAATTTTGTAAGATTCCTTCTTGCCGATACGACGGAGGCGCGGGAGTTTCTGAACGCGTTCTGGCAAACGGGCGACTTCTGCCACGACGAGGCCGACTGTCCGATCTGTGACGACGAGTGCCTCCTCAGAATCGGTGCGACGGGTTGATCCTGCGACCTGAAAAGAAAGGGATAATAAGATGGTAGCGCGCCTTATGCAACTGGCCGCGCGCGGCGTCTGGCTTTCAACCGATCGGAAGAATCGGTCGCGGAGTATGTTCCGGGGTTCGCTGGCCGGACTCGGCGTGGGCGACGAAGGCACGGTGGAATCGGTGGAGGGGAATACGCCTCTGGCCTCCCGGTTGCGGGAATTGGGCGTTTGTCCGGGGGTCAGGGTTCGGATGCTTCGCGCCGGAGGGAGGCTGGTCGTCCAGGTGGAAGACGCCCGGTTCTGCTTGAGAATGCATGATGCCGTTGCCGTGAGGCTGAGTCCGATCACCTGAGGTTGAACGCATGGACACGGAGTTGTCCGATGGACCGCGCACCGGAGTAAAACAGCGATTTACAATCGCTCTCGTTGGCAATCCCAATACCGGTAAGACCACGCTTTTCAACGGTCTTACCGGTCTTTTTCAGCGTGTCGGAAATTACCCTGGCGTGACCGTCGAGCGTAAGTCGGGGCGGCTGAGTCTGTCCAACGGCATCGCCGCGGACCTTATCGATCTGCCGGGGTTGTACAGCCTGGCCGCCCATGCTCCCGATGAGATGATCGTCTCCGACATATTGCTCGGACGGCTGGCAGACGAACCCGAAATACACGCGGTTCTGGCAATTGTCGACGCCTCAAATCTCTACAGAAACCTTTACCTGGTTTCACAGGTGCTCGAACTCGGCCTGCCGGCAGTCATCGCGCTGAATATGTCGGACATCGCTGATGCCCGGGGCATACGCATCGACGTCGACCGGCTCTCACGTTGCCTGGGGGTCCCGGTGGTCAGGGTTTGCGCGAACCGTCGCCAGGGGCTGGGTGACCTGCGTCGGGAGTTGGGGCGAGTGCTGCACGGCGGGAGCCGTCCGGCATTGTCGCTTGTACCTGGATTTCCAGGCGGATTTCCTGCGGCGGTGGATGGCATCGCATCGGTATTGCAGTCACACAACGGAAGAGGCGCCTCCGCGTGTCGTGCGGAGGCGTTTCGGGCCATCGTCGACGAAGGCGGTTATGCAGAGCGTCGGCTGATCGAGGCACATGGGGATGATTTCCGTGCAATTCTCCGGGATGTCCGGGGCCGGTTTTCGGCGGGTAACGGATTATCCGCCCTGGAATCGGAAGTACGATACAAATGGATCAGGGGTGTGCTTGCGGAGGTCGTATCGCAGCCGGAGCAGCTTCAGAAAACGCCTTCCGACCGCATTGATCGGGTACTTACGCACAGGGTATGGGGAACCCTCCTTTTCGTGGCCGCAATGGGTGTCGTATTTCAGGCGATCTATGCGTGGGCCGGGCCGCTGATGGATCTGGTTGACGGTCTGTTCCTGGTGTTGTCCGGATGGGTCGGTGAGTGGTTTCCGGACGGCGCACTGAAGAGCCTGGTTCAGGACGGCGTCATTGCGGGCGTGGGCGGTGTCATCATTTTTCTGCCGCAAATCGCAATCCTTTTTTTCTTGGTTGCTATCCTGGATGATTGAGGCTTTATGGGCCGTGCGGCGATGTTGATGGACAGGCTCCTGACGAAGTGTGGTCTTTCGGGTCAGTCCTTTATCCCGATGTTGTCCAGTTTTGCCTGCGCCGTTCCGGGTATTATGGCCACTCGAACCATCGAAGATCGCGGGACCCGGCTGGTCACCATCCTTGTGGCGCCGCTGATGAGTTGTTCCGCCAGGTTGCCGGTTTACACCATCCTTATCGGTGCCTTTGTCCCTGCGAGACCGCTCCTGGGCGAATGGGTCGGTCTGCAGGGGCTGACCCTTTTTGCGATGTATGGCGTGGGAGCGGCGGCGGCGGTTCCCGTTGCCTGGCTGTTGAAGAAGACCCTGTTGAGAGGAGAAACGCCTCCGTTTATTCTGGAATTCCCTTCGTACAAGATCCCGGACAGACGCACGGTCGGTCTAAGGGTTTACCACAGTTCCAGGGCGTTCCTCGTGCGCGCGGGAAGTATTATTCTGGCTGCAACGATCGTGATGTGGGCGCTGGCCTATTTCCCCAGGTCGGCCGATACGTTCGCGGAATACGAGCGCCATCGGGAAACGGCCGAGGCATCGCTTTCAGGCGAGGAATTGCAGAGGGCCCTGGGGGACCTGGACGGGCGGATGGCGGCTGAACTTCTGAATGAAAGTTTCCTGGGCAGGGCGGGGCATTGGATAGAACCCGCGGTCACGCCGCTGGGCTGGGACTGGCGCATCGGTATGGCCACGCTCGCGTCCTTTCCCGCACGGGAGGTTATCGTCGCTACGCTGGGTACTATCTACAGCCTCGGCGGCGGCGCGGACGAGTCGTCCGAAGACCTGCGCAGCGCGCTTCGCAGCGCGACGTGGGATGATGGGCGCCCCGTGTTCAATATCCCCGTCGCGCTCTCGGTGATGGTCTTTTTCGCCCTGTGCGCGCAGTGCGCATCGACGCTGGCCGTCATTCGCCGCGAGACCCGGTCCTGGGGATGGACGATTCTCACGTTTGCCTATATGACGGTATTGGCCTACGTCGCCGCGCTGGTGACCTATCAGGGCACAATGGCTCTTGGATGGGGGGGGTAGCGTGGATTGGCAGTCATTGGTGGCAATCGGAGTTGCAATCGCCTGTGGATTCTGGGCGGCATGGAAGTTCGTCAGCCCGTTCTTCAAGCAGTCCGCCGGTTGCACCTCCTGCACGGCCCGCCGCGACGCTTCGCAACAATCGCTTCTCAACATCGAAGAGCCGCCTTCGGCCTGAAGGTGGCTGCCATTCGATCCCATCGGCTACCCGCTGAATCCGAAGCATTGTGGCGGGATTTTTTTTGCATGGCGTACGAGAAAATGCTTGCGCAGACGTCGGAAATACATTAATCTCACTGCCGTTCAAAACCCGGGTTACGTGTTGCAAGACGATTCGGTATGCCCACTTTGTGAAGGGGTATCGCGCGCTCGTCAACTAAAATGGGGGAGTCCATAGTGCGTTTTGTCCTGACGACGTCGATCGGCATCTTCATGGGGCTGTCGCTGTGTGATGCACCATCCGTCGATGCCAAAGCAAAAAAGCTGGATGACAGATCCCTCTCCATGGCCAAACAGCTTGCCAAAGACCGGGAAGCGGCGTTTTCCGGCGGAAGAGCCATGCCGCTGAACGAATTCCACCAGGGTTGGAAGCTGCTTGCGGCGCGCCTGGACGAGTTGTATGCCGGGCATCAGGTGCGGGTCAACAAGGTAGGCGCTCACGTCCGGTTCAGGATGGGGTTCAGCCACCTGACCTATATGGGCTTGAAGGTACACACCCGCGTCACACCGCTGAGTCCTTCGCCAGGTGAGTTGGTGGCCGGTTATCCCTTTCTTCAGGAATTGGTCCTGGATGGCAGTTTCTATCCGGACGGTCAGCGGTTTCCCCTGAAGATGAAGGAACTGCTTCAGATCGAACCGCAAATGGTCGCGGCGCTACGCGAATCCATCGAAGGGTGGGAGAAAAAATACAGGGAGCGGTTTGAAAAGGACTACCCCGTCAAATCGGCGAAGAAGATGCAGTGAGTCACAATCGCAGTGAGTCACAATCCAGGACTCTGATCGATTCAGTTGAAAAGGCGACACCCCTCCGGGCGTCGCCTTTTCGCTGTACCGGTCGGTCAGCAGGGACCGCCTGAAGTTGGGTGGCGACCGTCGACCTGACTGCGGGCGCCGTCTCCTTATCGGCCCGAGGAACGGGATGGAAGTTCACGCGACCTGCTCCGGCGTTACCTTGCGGTTCAGCGCCGGCATCAATTCCGTCGCGAAAAGTTCGAGGCTGCGCAACCAGCTTTCTTTGTCGTCCCAGTCGTAAGACATCATGACGAGCGTGCCGAAGTCTCCGACTTCCGCGCGCAGGGCTTCGAGACGATCGACCACCGCGTCGACGTCTCCGGCGATGATCTGCTCACCCATCAGGTAATCCAGATTGCAGTCCGAGTCGGGCATATCCGGGTCGCGTTTGAACATGCCGATGCCACGTCCCCCGCGTTTGAGCAGGGAGCCGATGTACTCGAAGTTTGCCGCGACCGTGTTTGATCTCGCACGCCGCACCGCTTCTTCCACGGTGTCTGCCAGGAAAATGGCCCGTGCGATCTTGTAGTCGGAACGGTCCGGCCGGCGGCCCGCCTCCATAGAAGCCTGTTCGTAAGTCGTCCAGATGTTCGCCAGTGTGTTGGAAGGAATCAGGCTGTGACCGAACGGCTGGAACCCGCGCCTCCCAGCCTCCCGTGCGGTTTCGGAGTTAATCGAACTGATCGGCATCGAAACGGGCGGGTGGGGTCGTTGGTACGGCTTGTGAATGACCCCGAGGCCCACCTCCGGATCGATCGTGCGTTCCATCCGGATCTGCCAGAACCGGCCATCGATATTGTACGGCGGGTCGGTTTGCCAGAGCGCCAGGATCATCTCGATCGATTCTGAGACCATCGCGGCGCTGTTGCGCGGGTCCACACCGAGGATCTCAAGGTCGGTCGAAACGCTCCCGGGTCCGAAACAGAGATTGAGCCGCCCGAGGGAAAGGTGGTCGAGAAAAGACAACCGGCTTGCAACAAGCGCGGGGTGGTGTTGTTGCAGACAGACCGGCGCGGGCCCAAGCCGTATGTTGCTGGTCTCCCGCAGTGCCGCCCCGATGAATATCTCGGGCATCGCGATGTTTTCGTAGACCATGGTGTGATGCTCGCCGATCCAGAATTCGTCGATACCCAGTTCGTCGGCGCGAATGACAAGCTCCATGTCTTCATCGTGGCACTGACTGAGCGATTTTCCCGGCGGGTGGAACGGCATGATGAAGATCCCGGACTTGATTCGACCCATCGGCGCATCCTTTCATGATTGTGGAATTCATCGCCCGGCAAGGGATTCCGCGCGGGCATCGGCTGTGCATCGCGTCTGCTTCGTTACGTGACAGACGCAAGCATTGTTCCTGCGTGGTCTCCAGGGTCACGAACTGCAGTTTGCCGGTGCCGTGGTCCCGCAATCCGGCCATTCCAACGAAATATCAACCTGATCTCCGGGTTACGCAACGTCTTTCTTCTCCTGGGGCAGGTCGCGCCGCAATCCTCCGGTTGCCGATCGTTGGTTTTTCGAAACGGGGCTGGCAGGGAACGGCAGGATACGCCGAATTTTGCGTAAAGGACGCACGACTCCGGTATGTACGGAGCGTTTTTTTGTTCCCGGTGGTGAGCGTTGCGGAAACACGCGTCTCCAACAGGCGTGAAACCGCTTTTCGATTCGCTGGCTCTCACAGAGTCGTTTATGCTTGACAACTGCGGCATACCGTCCTAAATTTAGATA
Organism: Candidatus Latescibacterota bacterium; assembly: GCA_021295655.1. Lineage (GTDB taxonomy): Bacteria > Latescibacterota > UBA2968 > UBA2968 > JAAXHE01. The sequence goes on along the minus strand of JAGWBX010000027.1, from coordinate 19,197 downwards.
TGCCTAAATATATTTTTATCTTAGAAAAATTGAAGCCGGCAGAAGGAAGATCGAATGTTTGAACCCATGGAAGCGCTTCTGGGTGCAGCGGTTATACTGGGTTGTGGATGGTTTCTTTTCCGGCCGGGCTCGGGTTATTTCTGGCGCTGGCGGCAGGCACGAAGGCTGACCGAGCGCGTCCTGACGGAAGATTTGCTCAAGCACGTTTATAACTGTGAATATCAGAATCAGGTCGCAACGGTAGAAAGCCTTTCCGGCGCGTTGGAGATTCCGCGTGGCCGCGCGTCCGATCTGCTGGTACGTGCAGGGGTGGGCGGACTGACCGTTTCTGACGGCGGCAGCGTCGGACTGACAACGCAGGGTCGGGATTATGCGCTTCGCGTCCTGCGGGTTCACCGCCTCTGGGAGCACTATCTGGCCGAGGAAACCGGGGTGGCGGCTGAAGATTGGCACAGCGAGGCGGAACGCCGTGAGCACGATATGTCTTCCGAGGACGTGGAGCGGCTGGACCGGAAAATGGGGTATCCCGTCTACGACCCGCATGGCGACCCGATCCCCACCGGGGCCGGAGAAATCGCGCCCAGGCGCGGCACCCACCTGACGGAACACCCCGTTGGCGTTGCGGCGGTGATTGTACATGTCGAAGACGAGCCGGAGCCCGTCTACGCCCAGTTGGCGGCGGAAGGACTGCACGTGGGGATGCGGATCGAGTTGATTGAAGTCCTGCCCCAGCGCGTGCGTTTCTGGGCCGACGGAGAAGAACACGTGCTGGCGCCGCTGCTGGCCGACCAGATTACCGTCGCCGACGTATCCGAAGGAGTGGAAGCCGACCCGTCCGACGAACTGCTGTCGGGCCTCAAACCGGGCGAAGTTGGACGCGTTGTCAGATTGTCCGGATCGTGCCGCGGTCTGGAACGGCGTCGGCTGATGGATCTCGGTATCCTTCCGGGCACCCGGATCCAGGTGGAGATGCGCAGCCCTTCCGGGGATCCCACCGCTTACCGGATTCGCGGAACAACCATTGCGCTTCGGAAGGAGCAGGCAAGTCATGTTCAGATTCGGGCGCAGCTCGTGGAATGAACGGTCGTCACCTTCGGCTCTGTTGCATACGGAATCGGATGGAGCGTAGAAAATGGCAATACAGACACCAGACGGTAGTTGCGACGCCTGCCCGGCGCATCATTCGGGCAACCTGATCAGGCTCGGCGTGAATATGGCGAATTGGGATTTTGTCGTCGCGCTGGCCGGAAATCCGAATACAGGGAAGAGTACCGTATTCAATGCCCTGACCGGATTAAGGCAACATACCGGGAACTGGCCCGGAAAAACAGTAGTGCGGGCCGAAGGCGGTTTTGCGTTCGGCGGCCACCGGTATAAGCTTGTGGATCTTCCGGGGACATATTCTCTCTTGACCACCAGTCTCGACGAAGAGGTGGCGCGGGATTTTATCCTGTTCGGACGGCCGGACGTTACGGTGGTTGTCGTGGACGCGGCGCGCCTGGAGCGGAATCTGAACCTTGTCCTTCAGGTGCTGGAAATAACCGACCGTGCGGTGGTGTGTCTGAACCTGATGGACGAAGCAAAACGGCAGGGGCTTCATGTGGACGAACGACGACTGGCGAGAGACCTGGGCGTTCCGGTCGTGCCTGCGGCGGCGCGCCGCGGTGAGGGCATGTCCGAGTTGACGCGGGTACTGAGTGACGTGGCGACGGGCAGGACGGTCTGCAGGCCGCAACGCATACAAAACGAGCCGCCTGCATTGAGGATGGCCATTGGCAAGCTCACGGCTCAGCTGGAGGAGGCGTTTCCCAATGTACCGAACTCACGGTGGGTGGCGCTTCGGCTGCTGGAAGGGGACGCGCGAATCATGGAAGCGGTGTGCACGGGAGAACTCGGGGACCTGAACCGCACGCGGGAAGAGGAGGTCATGGCGTGAGTGATTCGACAGCCAATCAGCGCCCCGAGGAGGTGATTCGGCTGGCGGCGAAGCTCCGATGGGAAGTGGGGTCCAATTTCCACGATTCACTAATGGAAACGCTTTATGCGAACGCCGCTCGGATCGCGGATCGCGCTGTCACCCGAACCGGGGAAACCGCCCGGTTCGATCTGGACCGGACGATCGACCGGCTGGTAACCAGCCGCTGGCTGGGTTTCCCCATCATGTTGTCCCTGCTGACGCTGGTATTCTGGCTGACGATTCAGGGCGCGAACGTGCCCTCCGCGATGCTGGCGGGCCTGCTGCTCGACTCCGTTCATCCGATGTTGAAATCCATGGCCGCGGCAATTGGAATGCCCTGGTGGCTCGACGGCTTGCTGGTGGACGGCATTTACCTGGCAATGGCGTGGGTGGTCAGCGTCATGCTGCCACCCATGGCGATTTTCTTTCCGTTGTTTACGCTCCTGGAGGACTTCGGCTATCTGCCCCGGGTCGCGTTCAATCTGGATAACTGGTTCAAAAAAGCGGGCGCGCACGGGAAACAGGCGCTGACGATGAGTATGGGATTCGGCTGCAATGCCGCAGCGATCGTGTCCACCCGGGTTATCGACAGTCCCAGAGAGCGGCTCATTGCCATCATTACCAACAACTTCTCTCTTTGCAACGGACGGTGGCCCACCCAGATTCTGGTGGCGACGATATTTATCGGAGGCATGGCGCCTGCCCATTTTGCCGGCCTGGTTTCGGCCGGGGCTGTTGTGGCCGTTGCCGTACTTGGCATTTTACTCTCCTTTGTTGTTTCGTGGGGGCTTTCCAGGTCGATTCTTCGGGGAGAAGCGTCCGCCTTCAGCCTGGAACTTCCGCCGTATCGGCCTCCTCGTGTCTTGCAGACCGTTTATACGTCCATTATTGACAGAACGCTGATCGTACTTTGGCGGGCGGTGATCTTTGCGGTTCCCGCCGGTGCGGTGATCTGGCTGAGTTCCAATATCCTGATTGGCCGGCTCAGCCTGGCAGAGCATTTTATCGACTGGAGCCAGCCGTTCGGCCTGCTTGTCGGACTGAACGGCGTCATTCTGCTGGCCTATATAATCGCAATCCCGGCGAACGAAATCGTGATTCCCACGATCTTGATGTTGACGGTATTAAGTGCAAGGATGACGGGGCTGGGTGAAGGGGCGGGAGTCATGTTTGAACTGGACTCCCACGCCGCGGTAGCGCAGATTTTCGCTTCCGGCGGATGGAATCTGCTCACGGCCGTCAATCTGATGTTGTTCAGTCTGGTGCACAACCCGTGTTCTACCACGATATATACAATCTGGAAGGAAACAAGAAGCGCCAAATGGACGTCCATCTCGTCGTTACTTCCCGTGGGAATGGGTTTCCTACTTTGTTTCCTCGTTGCACAGATCTGGCGGTTGGTATGCGGGTAAGGCAATGTCAGGTTCCGGCCGGTTTTCGAGAAAGAGGGTTCTCCGTTGTCACTGTCGGTGCAACCAATCCAATTCAGGTATGCGTGCAGGATTGCCAGCGAAAGGAAACACATGCTTAGTCAGGCCGCGCAGGACTATCTGAAGTCCATTTACAAGCTGCAACATGGACATGAACCGCGGGCCACCGTGAATACATCGATGGTTGCGGAGCGGATGGAGGTGGCGGCCGCTTCCGCGACAAATATGATCAAGAAGCTGGCTGAAATGAATCTCGTTCAGCACACACCCTATCAGGGCGTCGAACTCACGCCGGCGGGAGAAGCTGTCGCCCTGGAAGTCTTGAGGCATCACCGACTGCTCGAACTGTACCTCGCCGACGCGTTGGGCTACGACTGGGATGAAGTCGACGCAGAGGCCGACAGACTTGAGCATGTGATTTCAGAGGAATTCGAGGACAAAATCGACAAGGTGCTGGGTCATCCCACCACCGACCCGCACGGTGCGCCGATTCCGACAAAGGACGGAAATATAGAAAATACAAACTGCGTCCCTCTCACGCAGGTGAAGCCGGGAGAGGCGGTCGTGATCGCACAGGTGAACGACCAGAGTCCCGAGATGCTCAGGTATCTGGGCGCACTGGGATTGCGGCCGGGCGTGACGCTGTATGTTCAGGAGAAAGCGCCGTTCAACGGACCGATGACCATTGAACTGGATGGTAACACTCAGCATGTGGTGGGTGTCAACGTGTCGGACAGCATCTACGTGACAGGCACCGAACAAAGTACATGAAATCCGCTTCGATGACACAACGGCCGCGCAATCCCGCGGCGGTGTCAGGTCGGGTACAGGCTGAATAAACGATGAATTGGCCAACTCGTGTCTTCATAGTCTCATGTCTTATGGGCGGGGTCCAGGCAGGTGCCGGGACGCCGCCCGATCTGTCTCCGGTTCCACGCGAAACGGAGGTCGAGCTCTTCAACCGGGCGGCTGCGATGTTCAGGCCCGATCTGCTGCCGGCGGACAGTCCACATTTCCACGAGCGCGCGGTTTGCGGAACGCCCCTCATTATGGCTCTGGCCACCAGGTGGCCCGGTCTGAGTGAAAATACACGTCAAGCGTTCGCCCATGTGTTCGAGCGCCCCGCAATGACGGACAGTATGGTGTCTTCCGGCGGACGTTTCCGCGTCCACTACGATACGAGGGGGCGGCATGCCGTTTCGCCGGCCGACGTCGATCGGAACCGGGTGCCGGATTACGTCGAGGAAGTTGCGGCCACGTTCGACGCCGTTTGGGCGCTTCAGGTCCGAAATCTGGGTTACCGGGATCCGCTCGATGACGGCGACGGTCTGTTCGATGTATACATTCAGCAACTGGGCACATCAGGCGTGTACGGTCAGACATGGCCCAACGTTCTCGGTGTACCGGTGACGTCCGCCTATCTGACGGTCGACAACGACTACACGGATCGGATTTATGCGACCCGGGGGCTGGACGGTCTGCACGTAACCGTCGCGCACGAGTTCTTCCATGCCGTACAATTTGCTTACAATGCGCGAGGCCTGACGTGGTGGCACGAAGCCACTGCGACCTGGATGGAAGACGTGGCCTACGACGATGTCAACGATTATTTCCAGTACACGCGGTTTGTTCTGGATTCACCCACCGTTTCCCTGGACTGGCAGCCCAGTCTGCAGGACGGACACCAGTACGGAGCCTGCATCTACGCCCATTACCTGGACCAGGTCTTCGGAAGACGGACCATTCGGGAGACGTGGGAGGGACTCGGCGAGCGCAACACGTCGTCGTACGATATCGAAATACTGAATCCGGCAGTGCCCGCCGGTGGTTTTTCAGGGACGCTGCCCGGTTACGTCGCATGGAATTATTTCACGGGAACCCGCTCGCGCGAAGGGTTTTACGAAGAGGGCATGTTTTATCAGCCAGCGGCATCGGTCAGAACGGTAACGACGGCTTCCGGTGGCCAGGCATCCGGTTCAGGTACGGTCGACCATCTGGCTACCGACTACATTCAGGTTGTGACGAGGGGGCTGCGGGGCGGCCTTCGAGCCGACTTCAGCCTGGCCGGCGAGGGAAGTTGGCAGTTCTGGGCAATGCTGATTGATGCGGACGGGGTCGAGATGCTGCGGCCGGTCCGTCCCGGATTGGAGATTCCAAACGCGGGACAATACGACAATATCGTGTTTATGCCCATATCAGACGCGCTGGACGGGCAGGATTTCGATTACGAATTCACGATCGCCGCGGTCGAATCGGTGGACGGCCAGACCAATCCTCTCAAGCTGACGGTTGGTGACAGTAGAAATCCCGTCGTACGACTCGGCGTACATTCGGACCGGGCGACCGTTCGTGCGGAGGGAGCCGGCGGCAATCCGGTCACGTGGACCGTTGCCCGCGCCGGTGGCAACAGGGCGATCAGCGTGCGCGGACACGCGGACCTGTCATCCTTTACCACGGTGGCGGATTCGATCGAAATCATGGCGGTTGGAAACGGCACGACTGTCGTGCAGGTTTCGGCCAAGGGGGCAGGCACGACATCCTCTTTCGCCTGGGCGGTCTTCGGCCGGAGTCTCACGGGGAACCTGCCGCCGGTGGTGGCCGCGATTTCCGATACCACCATAGGGGAAGGGCAGCCGCTTTCGCTGCTCATCAATGCGGAAGACGAAGATGGCGACGAACTTGCCTTTTCGGCCGCCAACCTCCCGGCCGGGGCGACCCTGGTTGAGAATCGCCTGACGTGGACACCGCGGTTCGATCAGGGCGACCGGACGTACGAGATTCAATTCCTGGTCAGCGACGGCATCAACGAGGTACGCATCGGGGTGAACGTTCGCGTGACGAATGTCGACCGTCCGCCTGAGATTCGGGAGACCGACCCGGCCCGCAGAGTCGTGTTTGGCGTCTCGGGGGAAACGATTCGTTTCTCGGTGACGGCCCAGGATCCGGACGGAGATGAATTGAGTTTCGCATGGTCGATTAACGACGTTTCAGTGGATGAAACGGGGCCGTCCCTGCTCGTGGCGATTCCGGCCACAGGAACGGATGACGTGGTCGCGGTCGTGGTATCCGCGGGGCAGAAATCAGTCGAGCGGAATTGGACGATCGGCAAGACATTGAAGGGAGATTTCAATAATGACGGCGCCGTCAACTTTGCCGATTTCATTGCCTTCGCCGGCGCTTTCGGCACTGTGAGTCCGATACACGACCTCGACGGCACGGGTCTTGTCGACTTTCAGGATTTCCTCATATTTGCGGTTCATTTCGGTCTTCCCTGATCGCCCGGCTTGGTACGTTCCATCCACAAGAAAACCCGTAGTTCTTGTTTTTATACACCTTTTTGTTAACTTACATCCGTCAGGCCACGACAATCGTTCATCTCGGATTGCGGGTGACAAATTGATTGCACTTCGCTCGGAACGGGAACTGGAGAGAATCAGGGACGCCTGTCGCGTCGTCGGGCTTGCACATCGGACCCTGCGTGAGTGGGTCCGGCCTGGCATTCCCACCTCCACACTGGACAGGGTCGCGGAGGAATCGATCCGCGACCACGGCGCTGTCCCCGCGTTCAAGGGATACCAGGGATACCCCGCGGCTACCTGTATCTCAATTAACGAACAGGTCGTACACGGGATCCCGGGACAGCGGAAACTGAAGGAAGGCGACCTCGTCAGTATCGACATTGGCGCAAGGTTAAGGGGGTACTACGGAGACCAGGCGATCTCATACGCCATAGGCGATGTGACTCCCGAGATTCGGAAGTTGATTACCGTCACGCGCGAGTCCCTTTTCAGAGGCATCGAGGGGGCACACGAAGGCCGCCGGCTGGAGGACGTATGCGGGTCCATCCAGCAGTGGGTGGAGGCGCACGGTTTTTCGGTTGTGCGCCAATTTGTCGGACACGGTATCGGACGCAGCCTGCACGAAGATCCCGCGGTACCGAACTATGCGCCACTGGAAAAGAACCCGCGGCTGCGGCGGGGAATCGTCATTGCAATTGAACCCATGGTGAATCTGGGACGGCCGGAGGTCATACTCGCCGCCGACGGTTGGACGGCGTCCGCCAGGGACGGACTGCCATCGGCGCATTTCGAGCATGTCGTGGCGGTTACCGATGACGAACCGGCGCTCATGACCATGACCGAAGAGGAGATTTTCGAGGGCGTGCACGCCCATTGAGGTTAGGGGATCACTGGGCGTTTCCGGTCCGTCTTGTGCAAGTCCGGTCGGTTTTTTGTCCGACACCAGCTCATGATGCATTCGCCACGTTTCTTTCGAATTCTGGCAGGGCTGCTGGTCTTCTGCGCCTGCGATCAGCACTACAGGGAGGGTGCGCATCCTCCGCCGAAGCCGCGGCAGCCCTTCCTGCCGGCGGGGCATCCACCCGTCGCGACGGCCCGAACACCCTCCGAAGCGCCGGGCGGAAAGACAGTACGCGGCACCATTCGGGTCAGGCCGGAACTGCAGTCCAGGATCCCCGACGGCGCCTATCTGTTCATTATTGCGCGTGAGAGGGCCGACGGAGGTCCCCCGTACGCCCTCAAGCGCATGCGTATGCCCACGCTCCCATACCACTACTCCCTTACTCAATCAGACGTCGCGCGCATGTTTGGAGACGGGATTGTTCTGGCTGAGATCCCCGAGATGTACATGGTGGCCAAAATCGACCGGGATGGCTTTGTTGGCGTGCAACCCGGCGATATGGAGGGCGCGTGCGCGAAGAATCCGATTGCCGCCGGTGAACAACAGGCCGACATTCTGATCGATCGGGTCCATTGACTTTCTGTTTCGGCGCACTGGCACGGGATGTCCAGGTGGAAGGATGGCGGTGCTGCCCGAGTTGGGGAGATTATAAAACGATCCTCGGCATCTGTCGAAACGGGCGTAAGGATGGAGATTAGAAATCCCGGACGATGGTTTCGATATCAGCGAATATTGGATCGCGACGTGAACCGGATCTCTGGTCTGCCGGTTCCACAGGTGATCGGACAGGAACGAATCATTGAATCGGGCGTTACAGGATGTGGAGAGCCGGATTCATTGGGAATGGACAGGTCACGAGGTACGTAAACATGGGTCGGCATCAACTATGCGCGTCCGTACTGATTGCGGCGCTGCTGTCAGGATGCGGCAATAGACAGGAGAATCCGGTCGGTTCCGATCTGATTACCCGGGCGCAGGGCCGGGTGGTCGAACTGCCACTGCTGCCCTCCCGGGGCGGCTCGACCCGATTCGAGGGTACTTTCGGTCGTGCTTTCGGCGAAAGCGACACGCTGATGGTCGGACGGATGGGTGGTCTCGTACTGAGGTCGCTGATACGTGTCCGTCTGAATCCGGATTCCCTGATTTCGGCTGCCGGCGCCGGCGTAGCGACTCTGAATGTTCAGACCGTTCAGTTGCGAATCTGGAAACGTGAGCCCACAAGAGGTCTGGAGCAACTTCAGGTACACCTTCCCGAACAGGCGTGGAGTGAGTTGGACGCGTTTGCAGATACACTTAACCACACCGCTGTGCAGTTTGCGTCATCCGTAATCGACGGGGCGACGGCGCAGTCTCTGGGCGACAGCCTCATCCAGATCGATCTGCCGCCAGAGTACCTCATATCCAATATGCGCGAGGATCCTCAAGGCGGGTCGGTAGAATTGCTCCTGCAGCCCGCGGCGGGTTCCCGGTTTTTCACAAGTCTGGTATCGAGAGACGACAACCTGCCTGAAAACGTCAACAGGATGCCAGAATTGCGTCTGACCTATTCCATGGGCGGCAATACATTCACGCATGTGGCAAATGTATCCGCAGATACCTACTGGGCGGCGAGGGACGGACCCGAACCCGGGATGCTGGTTCTGGCTACTATTGTTCGGCTGAGCCCGGTATTTCGCTTCGACCTTCCCGACAGCATTCCTCGGGGTGCGACCATTACGTCTTCGGAGCTGTGGTTGAACTATGACCGGTCGCAATCGATGTTTGGAAAGTTGACATTTTCAGTCGAACGGATCAATATCAATTCGGCTACGGATGATACGACGTTTTCCCTGGTTAATTCGTGGCGGTTTGATGAGCAGAAGGCATCCTATGCCATCGACCAGACCGTCGTCCAGGGTTGGCTCTCGGGAACGACCCGCAATCTCGGCCTCGCGCTGAGCACCCCGATTACCGATCGCGAAAACTGGGACGTCAACTGGGTCGTGTTCCATAATCCGATGTTGAAGTTGATCTACTCAACCCCCCCCGATCCATAGATGCGTTTTTGAGAGGAGTCCCGTGAACCATTTCGGCAGCGTTCAGGTCGCACTGCTCGGCTTTCTTGTTTTCAGCGGGTGGGTGGACTCGCCCGCCGCGAAATCAATCTTCTCCTTCAACGGCGTCGGAGATACCGAACGTCGTGTCGACGTGCGAGCCAGGGGTATGGGAGGCGCTGGCCGGGCGCTGGCCGACAGCCAGAATTTCAGTTCGGCAAACCCTGCGCTTCTGGCAGCATTCTCGCGCGCCGGCCTTCAGAGTCGCTTCTTTGTGCAACGCCGTTCCCTTAATGACGGGCAACGGCGGCACGTGGTCTCCGACGGTGATATCGGCGCATTCCAGATTGTGCTGCCCATTCGGAATGGTACTGTCCTTGGCGCGGGCCTGGAGCCCTTGACGGACCTGGATTTCGACCTCGTCAGCGTCGTCGGCGCCACAGCGGTTCCCTACGAGCTGCGGGTGAACGCAACGGGGGGAATACAGGCGTTAACCTTCGGTGTTGCACACAGATGGGGCAGTCTGATGCTGGGCGGAAACCTGAATATCATTTCAATTGGGACAATCAAGGAGACGTGGACGAAAGATTTCAGTTCCAGTGGGACAGACGGAGATTCCGGATCTTTTCTGTTGGACGCCAATAACCGGCAGATACCTGAACGTCTCAACAGCGAGGATCGATATGTACGTACGCACAGTGGGACGCAGCCCGCGCTTGGTGCCGTATACAACCCGGGCAGCAGATGGTTCTTTGGCGCCGCGTTCCGGGCTGCCACAACCATCACGCAGACACGCATCTTGAGGAACTTCTTCGCGGAAATAGGGTTCGAAGAGGAGACCCGTTCAACGCTGGATCTGAAAATGCCGGCCGGTATCGGTGTCGGGTTGGCATACCGGCCGGGGTATCGCTGGCTGGCGGCGCTCGATTACGAGCGGGCTTTCTGGGAAAAAACGGAGTCAGGACGCTACAATACCACGGACCTGGCGGGGGGAATTCTCTACAGACTCGGCGACCCGGACAGCCGCAGTACGCGTCGACGAATCGAATTAACGGCGGGTGCTCACTATCGGTCCCTCTATTTCAAAACCGACGGGGACTCGCAGATCGGTGAGCTCGGCGTAAGTCTGGGTATTTCACTGCCGTTCGAGACCCGCGGGGCCGGCAGTTTTCGTTACGTGGTTGAGTTTGGCAGACGGGGCGACGTGACCGCACATGGGGCGTCGGAACGTTTTGTCATTCAGACGTTTTCCTTGTCCGGTTGGCTGGATTAGCGTCCGATTGGCAGCAGTGAGTGGATTTTGTGTTTTAGAGTAACCCGGCCATCCCGCCTGTGGATGGCCTTTCTGATTCCTCGGAACCTGTCGATCTCGAGGCATCCTGAATACGCCTGCGATCCATGCGTTCGTACAGGAAGAGAATGGGAGACGTCATCAGGGGGATGGCAACGCCGCAGATGAGGACCACCCCGGCGGTCAGCCCGCTGCGCGCTGCCGGCTCCATCACCGGCGGGAACACTTCGTGGAGAAAAACAAATACGAAAAACCCCTGAGGGAGCAACTGCGACCAGTCTCGAACGTAAAAGCGGGCGTAACGCATGGCGGAGAGTCCGCCGGCGGTCTTGCCCAGGAGCATCGCGGCCACATAGATGCCCAGAATCTTCCAGTGGAGCGCGGACAGTTCAAAAAGGCCCCCAAAGTCAAGGCCAGCCGCATAATACGTGAGTACGACGTGTGCGAGAGGGGCCGACATCGGCGCCATTCCCCTCAGCGCGAATCCGGACCTCCCCGACCTGACGGACACGCCTGCACCTGTTACGAGCGACAGAAAGAGTGGGGATATATGCATCGCTCGAGCACAAATGAAAAGCGTCGCCACGATTGCGCCAAACAGAACCGGTCCGCCCTTCCCGGTTCTGACCGTGTGAGTTATCCTCGATATGAGCTCGACGCCCACCGCCCACATTATTGCGCAGGGAACCGCCCGGTACAGGCCCGGTGTGCGCACGATGAGGTCGGCGAGGAACCAGAATGAAATCGAAAAGGACAGGGCCTCCCGTCGATCAGGTTGGGAGATGAGCGTGCTCATCGGTCCGGACATCCCGACAAGCAGTCCCAGGCGAATTGCCTGGACGACCGGGAAATCCAACAACAAAAACAACGCCAGAAAGGCCGGGACGAGTGTTGCGCCCAGGGAGATAATCGCGACCACACCGAGATTCTTGCTGAAGAATCTGTGATAGGAGAAACTGGCTCCGAGGTAAAGGCCTACCCAGACCTGGGCAAGTTCGGCAAGTGGCGAAGTTGCAACGAATGCATCCGTGTTCCGGATTCCGAATCCGCTGGCAAGAAATCCCAGCACGAGGGGTACAACGTGGATGGGAATGCCTGAGCCCTTCAGCGTGCCCGCCAGCGTCAGCGGTACGACCAGCATGAGTCCGACATATACCACGGGCCGGATCGAATGCGGAAAGTCGTGTTGGGCACCCCACACAACCACGCACAAAACAACGCAGATAAGAAACCGCCTCATGAGTTGTCTTCCGTACGTTTCGCCTCAGGCGGAAACGTCTCGAGGTTTGGGCAACGGTAAGACCTGGCCGATTGCTGCCGCAACAAGGACAGCGGCGATAAGTGCGTACAGGTTGGGCCCCGAATCCAGCAGGAGCAGCTGAGCCGCCAGTGCAACAGACAACGTCCCGAGCGGCCTGAGCGCTGAGCCGATGATTTCGGTTAGCGAGAGATAGCAGCGGGTCAGCCGGGCGGCAACCGTCAGGCTGATTCCCCTCGCCAGACTTCTGGCGACCAGAAACAGAAAGGCGAAAGCGGTCAATCTTAAGACGGTCAGGTTCTGTGTTGCAAGCAGGCCGCCGATAACCAGGAAAAAGACGGGCTGCACGATACCGGTGATTTTCTCCAGTATTTCAAGCGCATCGCGGCGCCGGGTGGTCGTATTGATGAACCATACGCCCGAAATGAATCCAACGATAACCCCGGGAATCGCCTTTCCTGCGCAGAGTCCACCGAACGTCGCGACGGTACCGGCCGCAATAATCGCACACACGACATCCTCCTGAAAGGTGCTGAAGACAAATGTAAGAAGCAGCCCCAGAAGAATTCCCGCACACGCGTATAACGCCCAGAAACTGCTGGTACTCACCAATGTGAACGGCCCTACTTCCATCACGGTGACGCCTGCACAATAGGGGTACAGGACCGTAAGGAGCGTCATCCCAACCGCGTTCGTGATGAGAGGTCCGGCCGGCGCCTGATCGATGTCGGGCGTTACAAGAACGGATCGGACGTAAAAAATCCGATCCGGCATTCGGAGCGTGCATGCAAGCACGCCCAACAGCAAAGCAACAAGGGCGGGTTCGGCCGCAATGCCCATTTGATATCGCAACACAGGTCGCCACAACAGGGCGAGAAAAAAGACCAGGGCGGCCGTTCCCACGACCTGAAGTCCTTCAAGCGCATGGTGCCGCGACGCTCGCCTTCCCAGGCGCCGAAAATCGAACCGGAGACCCGTGACAATACCAAGCCAGACCAGAATGACGCCCAGGAGTCCTCTTTGTATGCCTTCGACGACAGCAGCCAGGTCGTGGTCCGTTGCGAGGACGACGCCCGCGGCGATCCCGATCGGAACAAAATGCAGGTGACTGGCGCGCAGACTGTCCAGTGGCGCGGCAAGCTTCCGTCGTACGAACAGGTTGCGGCAGACCAGGCAGATGACGTAGATGAGGTAGATGCTGGCGATGACTTGCATGAGCGGTACTCGTTTCCCTCTGACCGGTTGTCGCGGTGGTGAAACCGTGTACGGAGTATAGCCTCTGGCCGGTACCAAGTCAAGGTCGAAGTCCCTTATCGATGTAATCCAACGTCTTGACAGGTCTGGTGTTTTGGTATATATTCGCATCCTGCAAGAACCTATTATTTTACAGGTTATACGCGTTGGTCTGCAGATAGACCGGCGTAGCCCGGGGCATACGGATTCTGTCTTTGCAGACCTCGTCATCGGGCTCGCCGCCACGCCCAGCCGCGGAGCGTCGTGTGCAGAAAATCACAATCGCCGAAGTCCTGGAACAGTTCGGCGAAAAGCTGGCCCTGAAATTGATAGCCGGCAAAGGCAGCACCGACAAGGCGCTGACGTCCAGCGATGTGCACCGACCCGGTCTCGTGCTGGCCGGATTTGTGGGTCTGTTTACGTTCGATCGCGCACAGGTACTGGGCAACTCGGAAATGTTGTACCTCGATGGCCTGTCAACCCGCAGACTCCGCACGGTACTCGAGACGGTGTTTCAATTCGATATCCCCTGTGTGGTGGTTACAGACGGCAACGAGGTGCCGCGGACGATGGTGGATCTGGCCGGACAGCGCGGGATTCCGCTGATGGTCACTCCGTTCTCCACTACGAAATTTTCGCATCTCTTCTCGTACTATCTGGACGACGTATTCGCGCCCCGCACCGCCATCCATGGATCTCTTGTCGATGTTTACGGAATCGGTCTTCTGTTTACCGGTCGAAGTGGCATCGGCAAGAGTGAAATTGCGCTGGACCTCGTCGAGCGCGGGCACCGCCTGGTTGCCGACGACATCGTGCTGGTGTCCAGAAAGCTCCAGGGGATTCTGGTTGGCACCTGCGGCGATACGCTCAGGGATCACATGGAGGTCCGCGGTCTCGGCATTCTGAACGTCAGGCACATGTTCGGTATCGCCGCTTTTCGAATTCAGAAAAGGGTCGAGGTCGTGGTTCAGCTTGTGGAATGGGACGAGACCGAATCCTACGAGCGCGTTGGGTTGGAAGAGGACTGGGTGTCTATTCTAGACGTGGAGATTCCAAAGGTGACCGTGCCTATCTATCCGGGCAAGAACATCACGGTCATTGCCGAAGCCATTGCATTGAACTATCAGCTCAAGATTCAGGGTTACCATACGGCTCGGGAGTTCAACCGCAGATTAATCGACAAAATCAGCCGGAAGGGTGCACTGGAGATGCCGATTCGAGCCGACATCGAGTAGCCAGGTTGTATTCAGGTTGCTGGAATACAACAGCTCTCGAGACGACGCGAACGAAATGCACCGGCGCCTGTCAGACTGCATCAATTCATGGCGCCGCAGTTAAACCTTGATTCGTACTTCTTCGGGGAAGTAAAACCGAATATATCTAAGTAGATAAAGGCGATTTAACTTCTGATTACCAGGATACACCAGGTGACCGGACGTGAACTGAAAGAATTTCCCTTTTGACGACCGTTACGCCCCGTTTCAGGGGTTTTCGTCTCATTGCCGAGTTGTTGTTTTTTCAGATTGGGGTTAAAACCGGGGAGCGATACGTAATGACGAGAGTGATTCCAGTCATCCTGTGTCTTGCAATGTGTGCCGGGTGTGACAACGAAGCCGCGCGCAGGGAGAAGAAGGCACAGCGACTGTACTATGTCGTTTTCAGAGACCTCGAGGAACGGGTGGAATCCCTGCCGCAGACGATCGAACATTACGCCGGGATTGCGGAGGAATACGGGGATACACCGTCCGGAAGGAAGGCGTCAGAGCGGCATGGGCAGCTGGTGAGGGCTCAGGCATTGCTGGCCGGAGCGGATTCCCTCGGTGAAGGCCAATGGGTCCCACTGTATTCCCGTGTGGATTCTGTTGCGCCGGGTTACCCGCCGGTTGTCCGTGCGCTGGGTCGACATTATTACAACAATTCCTACCTGAATGCCCGATCCGGCGCAACGACGGGTCATCCCTGGATCATACAGAGTGTGCTGAGCGTCTGGGGGCTGCAGGACAGCCTCTGGTCGAAGTACGAGTTTCGTCCAACCGAGACCGACAAGGCCTGGCGTGACAAACTGTGCCGGCAGGCGACCGACGTCGCGCGGATGCTGGAAAGCGCCAGACGCTATGCCGAAGCGCTTCGGATTGTGAATCGGGGACTGGAATATGGGGTCGGAGACGACGCGATCGCCCATGCCAGGGTATTCGCGTCGTATTACACGTTCAGGTCCGCACGCTACGAGGAAGGCGTCGACCTGGCAAGGAAAGCGCTGGACTATGAGTTCCTCGGGAAGGAAGACAGAGCCAGGGCGCATCACGTTATCGGTCTGTGCTTCTGGCGGTTGTCCGAGCGGCGCAATGATTCATCGGATCTGCAACATGCGATCGACGCGTTGAATGAGGCGCTGCGGATTGACCCGGGTCTCACGCCCGCGAGGGAGTTGCTGAAGGAGCTTCGCCTGTATCAGAAGCGGAATCCCGCGTAACGTCGGGGTCAATCGCATAGCGTATCGCGGGCGCCCGCAACCGAAGTCGGCAACGAGAAATGCCGGTTGGAGACCGGGCGCCGAAAGGAGGTTGAAGCGGGGTATGGGAACGGTCGTGTGCAAATTCGGCGGGAGTTCGCTGGCCGACGAGCGGCAGGTGTCACAGGTCAAGAAGATCATCGAATCCGATTCACGACGGCGTCTTATCGTACCCTCCGCGCCCGGCAAGCGCAACGATGCGGATACGAAAATTACGGACCTGCTTTACCTGTGCCACGAACTGGCCAGGCAGAATCTGGATTTTTCCCAACCCTACGCAATAGTACGCACAAGATACGCAGAACTGGTGGCAAAACTGGGTATCTCGCTCAATATCGGCCAGTTGCTCGACGAACTGAAAGTGAATATCGACAATGGAGCGTCACGGGATTTTGTCGCTTCGAGGGGCGAGTATCTGTGCGGGCAGGTGATATCCGATTATCTGGACGCAACGTTCATCGACGCGGCGGAAGCCATCCGTTTTCGTGCGGACGGCGAACTGGACCCTGCAAGTTACCGCCTTATCTGGGATCGGGTCGACGGTAGCGGGATGTTCGTTGTACCCGGATTCTACGGCAGCGATCCCGGCGGCGCGGTACGGACGTTTTCACGAGGCGGTTCCGACATCACCGGCGCTATCGTGGCGCGGGCCGTCGGTGCAGAGGTCTACGAGAACTGGACCGACGTATCCGGTCTGCTGATGGCGGATCCGGGCCTGGTGCCGGATGCGCGGCCGGTTCGTGAAATCACGTATCGCGAGGTTCGGGAACTGGCTTATATGGGCGCATCCGTTTTCCACGACGAGGCCATGTTTCCCGTACGGGCGGCCGGAATTCCCATCCATATCCGCAACACGAACCGGCTCCGGGATCGCGGAACCCGCATCCTGGCCCGGAGGGAATTGACAGACGATCTCATTGCCGGTGTGGCCGGACAGCCGGCATTTACGATGCTGTTTATCGAAAAGGCAATGATGAACCAGCAGAAGGGGTTCGGCCGGCAGGTGCTCGAGGTGGTGGCATCGCACGATATCAGTTACGAACACACCCCGTCCGGGATCGATACAATGTCCGTGATCATGCGGGACGACCAGCTGGGCGGGAAAGGCGAGCGCCTCGTCGACGATATTCAACGGATCCTGCAGCCGGATCGGGTGGAACTGCTGCAGGGATTGGCGCTCATTGCAACCGTCGGCGAAGGCATGTCACAGCGAATCGGCATTGCCGCGCGTCTGTTCACCGCGCTTGCCGAAGCACGCGTGAACGTCCGGGTGATCGATCAGGGTGCATCCGAAATCAATATCATCGTCGGTGTGGAAGAAGCGGACTACAAGCGCGCTGTTCGCGCCATATACGATGCTTTTGTTGACTGATCCGCGTACACGTGTTTATCCGCAAAAGGGGCTTCCATAAAGGAAGCCCCTTTTGGGTTTATATCCGCTGGCGGACAGGGGAGTCGAATCGTCAGGGCCGGGCATTTTCCCTGACCGGCGATCGGGAGGCCGCCCGGTACCGGCTGTCGAATCCTTCGCTTCCGTCGTCGGGTACAACCGTCAGAATCGAGCCGGGTTCTGAAATCGGCTGCGCGTCTTCAACGTATATCCGGTGCAGGTCCTGCCGGCTGCATGCGTAGCAGGTGATTTCTCCATTGGCACGGGCGTATCTGTAGAGATGACGGGGTGGGTCGACCCACGCGTGAGAGACTGCATATTGCGATAACGCGGCAACATCGACGTCGATGCCCAGACCCGGCGCTTCGGGCACCCTGTAAAACCCGCCACGCACGTAATGAGGCGCGTCGATCAGTGCGTGTTCCCAGATGTTCATGCAGGTGATGGCCGGCCATCTGGCCTGCGGCAGCACCGCGCCGAGGTGCGCGGCCCATGCCGTTGTAATCCCCGTGCCGACGAGTTGCAGCCAGAAGGGCTTGTTGGCTTCGTCGCACACGGCGGCCTGCCTCAACAACCGTGACGCGCCCGCGCACAGCACGAAGCCGTCCGTTACGTCTTCTTTCAGAGCGGTGATTGCGGGCGGACTTCCGTAGTGCATGGCGAGAGGCCGATTGAAACGCGTTCGGATCTGGCGGTTGCCCGCCACGTCGTTCTGGGGAATCGGCGTTTCTACCATAGCGATCTCGGGATAGGCTTCCAATTCCTTCAGATGAGGTACGGCGTTTGCCGAATTGCCCAGCGTTCCGTTGTAGTCAAAGTCGAGATGGAACCCGTCCGGGACCACCTCCTGTACGGCTTGCACCGATGCGTGCAGATCGAACCAGGGCCGGGCTTTGAGTTTGGCGCTCATATATCCTGCGTTCACGGCCTGACGGCACTCTTCGGCCCAGTCCCCGGCCGGCATGTCCATGTGCCACCAGGAAATCGGGCACCAGTCCCGGACCTTTGTGCCCAGCAGCCGGTAGACCGGCACGCCAAGGGTTTTCCCCACAGCATCGAACAACGCCATTTGAACGCCTGCGCCCAGGTTGTCGTCCCACATCAACTCTGCGGCGGGCCGGCCCTGAATACGGCTATCGATCTGTTCGGGTACCTGGGCCCATGTATAGTTGTGAACGGTTTCGCCGTATCCCACAATACCGTTGTCCATAGTGAGCCGGCAAATCTGGATGATGCGCCACTGGGGAAGCCAGTATTGGAGAAATTCGTTGCTGTGTGGCGTGAACGGCACATCCAGGAACGTGAGATCAACCTTTTTGATATGCATCGGGATTCTCCTCGATATAGGATCAACGCCGGATGCCGAGGCGCGACTCCAGTTTTCGAGTAACGGTTTTCAGCACCTTGACTCTGGCATAATACTTCGAGTTGGACTCGACAATCACCCACGGTGCTTCCGGTGTGCTGGTCCGATGGATCATTTCTTCCACCGCTTCTTCGTATGCGTCCCACTTCTCCCGGTTTCTCCAGTCCTCGTCCCCGAGCTTCCACCGCTTGTGGGGGTTCTTTTTCCGGTCCTTGAACCGGTTGAGCTGTTCGTCTTTGTCCACGTGCATCCAGAATTTGAGAATAACGGCGCCAAAGTTCGTCAGGTGTTCTTCCATTTCGTTGATTTCCCGGTAGGCGCGTTTCCACTCTGATTCCGAACAGAATCCCTCGATGCGTTCAACCAGAACCCTCCCGTACCAGGAACGGTCAAAAATGGTGATGTGTCCGGTCTTGGGCATTCGGTTCCAGAATCGCCAGAGATAGTGGTGGTGCATCTCGATGTCGTTGGGCGCCGAAATGGGAATGACTTCATACCCTCTCGGGTCCATATTCTGCACAAGGCGT
>JAGWBX010000002.1 GCA_021295655.1 Candidatus Latescibacterota bacterium | reverse complement strand
AAGGTTCAATCACTCCCCCCTTGAGGGGGAGTCGCAGAAGCCGAGCCGATCCCTGAGCTTGTCGAAGGGCCGGCGACGGCTGATGCGGTGGGGGGATTTCAATGCCTACCGTATGCAAGCAGCATGAACAAACATGTACGCATATTGCGTTGAAGTCTTACTGAAAGACTCTATATTCGATTTAACGTCCCGGAAATAAAACGAATCAAGGTTAGAACCGTCCAGGTCGCGAATAATCTACGGTGAACGGCGCTCCCGTGCAACCCGTTTCTGGTGTTCCGTTTCGGAAGCGGATCGTCTGAAATCGGCGGACCAAAAGCAGCGAAAACTGCTATCAGCTCTCAGCAGCAGGCTAGCAGTCCGTCGAGGCCGAGTCATTGTGGCCGTAGACAAGGCGCGCGACCGCGTCGAATCGGGGGATTCGGGGAGGGAGCGCAACGCAGAAATACGGCCATAATGACCGGACGCAGCCCGGATGGACTTTTTCAACGGGCTGCTAAGGCTGGAAACAGAAATCCGAATACCAACGTCAAAATTCACATCTCCCCGGATTCCCTGCCTGCGGCGTGTTCCTATTGAAGCGGCCGACTGGTGTCGGGGGGCGTTCGTTAGCATGGGGATTGACAGGCCGAACCAGGGAAGGTATCATACGCAGCCGGAACCATCTGTCCGCCCGCGACTGCGCACGGCTTTGCTGCCGTGGCGCAGACCGATTTCGCTATTCGGAGGCTTGAAATGAAGATCACCCGCGTAAACGCAATGGTATTGAGGCTGCCCCGCGTCACAGACACCTGCGACGGTACTCAGGATACCTGTCTGATCAAGGTCGAAACCGACGCCGGACTCACGGGCTGGGGTGAAGTGGACTCCTGTCCAACCGCGGTGAAGGCCGTTGTGGATGCGCCGCTGTCGCATCAGATCTGCAACGGTCTGGCAAACGCGCTCTACCTTGAGGATCCGCTGGCGGTGGAAGCGTGCATGCAGCGAATGTCGGAAGCGGCCAACTACTACGGCGGCGATGGCGTGGGGCTGCACGCCATGGCTGGCGTCAATCTGGCGCTCTGGGATATTGCCGGCAAAGCCCGTGACGTGCCGGTCTACCGGCTTCTGGGCGGGCCCTTCAGAAAGCGATTCCGGGCGTACTGTTCAATTCTGTTCGGGGATTCGCCCGCGCAGACCGGAGAACTCGGGCGGAGGTTTGCGGATGAGGGCTTTTCGGCAGTCAAATTCGGCTGGGGGCCGATGGGACAGGACGAGGAGACCGATATCGCCCTGGTAAGGGAGGCCCGCCGGGGCGTCGGAGACGGGGTGGACGTGCTGATCGACGCGGGGCAGGTCTGGGACTGGAAGACGGCCCTGGAGCGGGCGCGCCGGTTCGCGGAGTTCCGCCCGTACTGGCTCGAGGAACCACTCCATCCGTCAGATGTGCGCGGTTACGCGAGGCTGTCGGCGGAAAGCCCCCTGCCCATCGCGGCGGGTGAAGCGGAAGCGCGGCTCGACGCATTCGAGCGTCTTGTGGCGGATGGCGGGCTGGACTGGGTGCAGCCCGACCCGGGACGGTGCGGCATTTCGACCATGGTGGCGGTGGGAAGGATGGCGCACCGGTACCACACAAGCGTTGTGAACCACAGTTTCAAGAGCGGGATAACGGTCGCCGCGTCGCTTCACGCGCTCGCCGCGGTGCCCGGCGGGGAGCTATTCGAGTATTGCATGACGGAATCCCCGCTGCGCCACGAACTGACGCACGAAAGCTTCGAAGTCGTCGACGGATACGTGACGGTGCCTGAAGGCCCCGGCCTTGGCGTGACGATCAACGAAGAGACGCTGGAGCTGTATCGGGTGGCATAGGAAGTTTCCCGTTACCCGCCGGCAGCAACCCGGTTGCCGTCCTGAAGTTCCCTGACGAAGGCCGGACTCAGGGCCCCTTGTGCGACCTCCGCGACGGGTCCCTTCATGGTCAGGCGGAACCGGGGATCGACGGCGACGTGGAGAGCGCCGCCCGGCGCGTTCACGGTTACCGGTGACGTCGCCAGCCCGAGACGAACGGCAGCGCTCGCCGCCGCGCATGACGAGGAGCCGGATGCCTGCGTCTCGCCGGCGCCGCGTTCCCAGATGAGGATGAAGATTTCCTTCGGACCCGTGGGTACCGCCAGCTGTACGTTGATGCGATTGGGAAAGAGCTCGTGATTCTCCAGGGTGGGACCGAGTTCGAGCAGGTCGTCGCGGGTCCACGCCTCGTGTTCGGGTTTGAAGATGACGCAGTGGGGATTGCCCACGCTGACGCCCGTGAATTTCAGTTTCCGTCCGCCGGCGGCTATCGGCCGATCGATTAACTCGCCTCCCGGCAACGTGCAGGGCAGCGCACCTGGATTGAAGTCGGCCTGCCCCATCTCAACGGTCGCGAGACTGGCATCGCCGTGGCGGTCCAGGTGTACGTGGATTTCCACGCGGCCGCCGATCGTGTCCACCGTAAAGTTGCGCTTTCGCGTCCGACGGGTGGCGTGGAGGAAGCGGGCGAAAATACGCAGGCCGTTGCCCGACTTTTCGGCTTCGCTGCCGTCGGGGTTCAGGATGCGCAGGCCGTAGTCGGCGCCATTTCCGGGTTCCAGGGTGAGGATGCCATCGCCGCCGACGCCCCGGTTGCGATCGCAGATGCAGCGGATATTGTCCGGTGTGAGTTCGAATTCCAGTTCGGCCGGATCCATGACGATGTAGTCGTTGCCGAGACCGTGGCCCTTGTAGAAACCGTTTTTCACAAATCCTCCGGATAACGACGTACGCGGGTTGGCCGGTGCAGACGGCAAGCCGGAATTACCTGGAACCCCCGCCGGTTATATTCACTTCCAGACAAGCACGACCCCCATCGTCTCGCCCAGACGCGTGTACAACAGGTCGAAAGCCTCTGCGGCTTCCTGGAAGGGGAATCGGTGGGAAATCATCTCTTCGGCCCGGATCTTTTTTTCAGCAAGAAGCTGGATGGCGCGGTCGGAGCCCGAAGAACGTTTGCCGCCGTCGGAGTACCCGCCAACAATCCGTCGTCCCTGGATCTTTCCGGAGTCGAGCGGCAGGGGCTCGTCCTCATACAGGCCGATAACCTGAATCAGGCCTTTTCGTTTCACCATGTCCTGCGCCTGCGCGAACGCGGCCGCCCCCGCGCGGCCGCCCACGGCCTCCACCGCGATTTCCACGCCTGCGCCGCCCGTCAGGCCTTTGACCGCCCTGACGGGATCTTCACGCGATGCGTCCACGACGTGGTCTGCCCCCAGACGTCCGGCCAGTTCGCACCGGAGCGGCAGCGCGTCGACGGCGATTACCCTTGGGTTCACTTCCGCGTTCAGCGTCTGCATGCAGATGGAGCCTACCAGACCCTGACCCAGAATGGCCACCGTGTCTTCCTCGCGGGCCTCGATTTCCCGCATCCAGAGCACGGAACTGGTGCTCAGCGGCCAGAACGTCGCGGCTTCCGAGGAGACCGCGTCCGGAAGGTGCACAACGGGGTCCAGGTGGCGTGACGCCACGATTTCAACGGCCACGTATTCCGCGTGCGGCGCAATAGCCGCCACACGGTCTCCGATGGAGAAACCGTCCACGCGGGCGCCCACCTCGACAATGTCGCCCACGAACGAGTACCCCATGCTCTGGTGGTCGATGGCTTCGGGACGGATGTAACGCCGCCAGATCTCGGAACCGCGGCTGATCAGACTGCATTCCGCCCGGATCAGCACCTGCGTGGGCGCGACTTCAGGAATGGGAACGTCTTCAATGACGATATTGTATTCGCCTTCCGGCTTCGCTACACGTTTCATGATGGGGTTCCCTTCCTTGTAGAATTGAAATCCGGAGCTGCGCAGGGCCGCTCGAATAACAGGGATGCGAACCGCTCAATCCGTCCTCTCGCGCCGGAAACAACGGAATCACCGCTCAGTTGACCGGCGCGACGTCCTGGATGTCCCGGCGAAACACCCAGGTGCCCTCTCTCACGTAGTGGATCGCGAACGCCAGTCGGGGCCTGCCGCTGGACCGGTTCGCATAGGAGCCGTGGATGGTCCTGCCGTTAAAGAAGACGCCCCAGCCTCGCGGTACCGAAAGGAAGGTGAGCTCATCGCGGCTAACGCCGACGACCTCGTGCGAGTGCATGGTTTCCGTCCACTCCCTGCCGTCCGGTGCGCGCATGGCGTATTCCTTCACCCAGGAGGCGTGTTCGCTGCCGTCTTGCGGGGGTCGGGTATCCCGGAGGGGGGCCAGGTGGCTGCCGCCGGCCACGCACAGACCGCCGTTGTTCCTGTCCGTATCGCCAAGCGCGAGCCAGCACGCCATGAGGGTTCCGGGTTCGTTCCGGATATAATGCGCGTCCTGGTGAAGCGCGATGCCCGTGCCGCCCCCCGGCGCCTTTGCCAGGAACATGGTCTGGACGATCATCGGCGGCCCTTCCAGCAATTGAGACGCGATGCCGGAGACTCGTGGATGCGACGCCAGGTAACGCCACTGCGGATCCGCGGTGTGCCTGCGCAGGCCGAGTTCCAGGATTTCCGGCGCATTCGTTTCCGCCTGCGCTTCCAGGAAGGTGTCGATTTCAGTCGGCGTCAGCAGATCCGGTACCAGTACGAAACCGTCCTTGCGGTACGCCGCCACCTGCTCGGGTGTCAGTGCGAATCCCATCCCGGCGCCTGCCTCAGGTGAGGTCGAATGGGTTGGACCAGGCTTTCGCGCCGTCCGTTCCGACAACTTCGAAACGTACCCAGCGCGCGCCCGGCCGCAGGGCGAACGTGGCGCTTGTAAAGGGTTTTCCGGAATTTCTGTATTCGGTTCCGAACGTATCGCAAATGGCCAGAATACGGCGGGATTCGGAGCATTCGACGGTGGCCTGGACCGGCCGTTTCCCCTCGTCGCTTCTGTGCAGCGTGATGTTCCGAATCTCGACGCCGGTACTCGAATAGCTGGCGCCCCGTTCCAGCGCGTCGAGAATGGCCCCCGGAGACCGGTCCTTCACACGTACCATCGTCCAGCCCCCGTAGGTATCGCGATTGTCCGATTCGCGGGCGTGAGAATCGTCATTTGCCAGGGCGGGATAGAGCCTGTTCTCCATGTCCATCCAGTCGTCCCAGTGAACGCCGGATTCCCCCCGTCCCGCACATCGGCACGTTGTATTGAATACCTCCACGCCGGCAAGTCCCGTGAGCGGCGCGGTGTCCCTCAGGATATTGACCGAACTCCAGTACGGGTGGGCCAGCCACGTGCTGCCCCCCTGGTCCCGGACAGCGTCGATCACGTGCTGAGGCGGCATGTTCTCCGAGTCGAGATTTTCGTGTATGTCCAGGCAGAGAAAATGGTGTTTCTGTCCGCCAAACGGATTGTCCGGATGCAGTTCGGCGCCCTGAATAAGCACAAAGTCGTCCGGATATGCCACGGAGTCGATCCGGGTGATCCTGTAGTGGTCCGACAGACAGAGAAAGTCGTACCCCTGGCCGACGTAACCGTCCAGGCGTTCCTGAGGCGACGCTTTGCCGTCGGAGTTCGTGGTGTGGGAGTGGAGGTTGCCCTTCAGCCAGACGTAACCGTCGCCGGCATCCAGGCCGAACGGGTCCACGAGGTTGTGCAGCGGCGCGTTGTCAGTCATGTGCGATCTCCGTAAGGATTGAATGGCGCAATCGGTGCGGGGTCCGGCTGTTGTCCCTGCGGAACCGCCTGTCGCGTCAGGTCCGGTTGACAATCGGCGCCAGTTCGGTCACGGGACATGCCCGCGCCCCCTTGACGTCGTAGCCCATGTCTTTGAGGATGCAGCTGATCTGAGATTCAAGCTTGAGGAGGTATGCCCTCTCCTCCTCGCTCATGGTCTGCCGCGGCGGACCGACGTCGAATCCGCGCACGGCCACACCGGTCTTGAATCCCTCCGGAAAGTTCACACCCAGCAGCATGAGGTTGATGAGGTCCAGGATGCGGTATTGCATGTTGCGTGCATTCTCGATTTCGCCGGCGAGGGTTTTTTCGTAGATATCCACAATGACTTCGGGAATGATGCCGGACGTGGCGATCGTTCCGCCGCTGGCGCCCATCATTATGGAAGGACACAGGATTTCTTCGCAGCCGACCAGGACCACGTACCCGGGGCGCTGTTCGCGCAGCCGATGCATGGTGTTGATCAGTCGCGGCATGTCCCTGCTGGAATCTTTGGTGCCCATAATTCGTTCGTAGGGCAGCAACTGTTCCATAATCTCCAGCGTGAGTTCCTGCGTGAACTGGGGGATATTGTACAACAGCACGTCGAGAGGCGTCTGCCTGGCGATTTCGGCGAGGTACTCGAAGAGGCTGGTTTCCGAAATTTCGTAATAGTAGGGGGGAACCAGAGAGATGGCGTCGACGTCGATGCCCGCGTAGTATTCGCTCATTCTGAGCACGTCACGGAGGTTCGCCTCGCTCGCGCCGGCCAGAACGGGTACCCGTCCCCGGTTGACGTTCGTGACAAGGCGCACAACCTCTTTACGCTCTTCGCTGGAAAGTCGCACGAATTCGCCGGTGCTGCCATTGGGATACAGACCATGGATGCCGGCTTCGATGAGCCAGTTTATATAGCGCTCCATTTCCCCGTAGTTGATGCGGTCGTTGCTGTCGAAAATGACGATATTGGGGCAGAAGATGCCCTTGAATTCCTTCCTTTCGCCGGACTTCCGTCGGCCTGCCGGCGCTGCGGTTTGCGGTCCGGCGGCCGCCGCCTCTTTTCTCGATACCTGGACCCGGTTCGCCGCAAGGTAGTCCAGCGCCAGCGGCGTCAGCTTTGCCCGCGGGCAGATTTCGACTTCCCGTTCCGAGCCCAGTTTGTCCTTGAGCAACTGTTCGGTAACCACCGGATCGTCAATACGGATCATCGATCTTTCCCATGAGAGGGACACGGCCTCCAGAGGTCATTCAGTGGATCAGCCGCTCTTCCAGTGCGAGAAAGGGATGGGGAATCAGGTGAGCGGATACCAGTTCGCCGTACCTCTCCGCTTCCCGGGCGCCGACGTTCAGGGCCGCACGCACCGCGCCGACGTCTCCGCGGACAACGCTCGCCGTGAGAAAATACCCCACTTTATACCGACCCTCGTGTTCCACGTCTGCGGACTTCAACATCTGATCCACCGCTTTGACCAGGGCCACGGTACTGCGCGTTTCGATCAGTCCCATCGCCTGATTCAGGCCCACGGCATGCCTGACGTCGCTCCCGCCAAAACAGGCCATGACTTCGGAAGATGGACGGGAAACCACACAAGATGCATTCAGTTCTCCGGCTTCCCGCGCGCCTTCGACGCCGGCTTCCACGGCCGCCTGGACGGCGTCAAGGGCGCCCTTTACGAGCGCATCCACGCGCCCTCCGCTGGCGATAACGAGGCGCACAAGTTCAACGTCAGCCGCTTTGACCATCGCGTCGGATCCGCCGACCGACGACGCATAGCCCGTTGTTTCGAGAATACCGAGCGCGCCGACGACTTCCTCGGACCCGGCGGAAACCGGCGCATCGGGAAGCAGCGGCGCGATACCCGCTTCAGGGCTTGGAATTGCCAGAGTCGCGTAGACTTCCCCGACTTCATCCGCACACGCTTTTCCGGCCTGAAGGGCGGTCTGGACCGAGGAAATATCGCCCCGAACCACAAGATGAACCAGCGCGCCGCCGACGGACGTCCAGCCGGCGATCTGTACGGGCGCGCTTTTAATCATTGCGTCCGCGCCGCGGATGAGGGGAACCAGGCCGCGCGTTTCAAGGATGCCCATCGCCTGTGCGCCAACCGGTTTTTCGGCGCCCGCACCCGTCCGGTGCGGCATGGATTCGAGGGCGCCCGGGACAGGGCCGGCGATCACGTCGGCGGTAATCAGGTCGCCGTGGTTTTCGGCTTCGGACCGCCCGACCCGAACGGCGGCCTCTACGTCCGAAACGACGCCTTCGATCACAACGGTGAGCCAGCCGGATCCCACGCCGTGACGTCCGAGAACCCGGACGTCCACGGTTTTCAGCATCGCGTCCAGGGCCGCGACAAGCGCGGTCATGCCGCGGGTCTCGAGAATCCCCAGGGCATGATGTTTGGCGGACACGACGGCGCTCAGGGGCCGAATGCCCGCAGGACGTCGGGCAAGGGTTTAGGGATGAGGGCGGCGCCGAGGAAATTTCCTCCGGTCTCGACGCTGGCGCGGCCCATGGGCAGGGCCTCGGTCACGGAAGCCACGTCCCCAAGAATCAGGGAGCAGACCACCCGGTTGTGTACCGTGAGTACGTTGAAGACCCGGACGTCGGCGGCCTTCACCATGTTGTCGTTGGCAGTGACGTGCGCCCCATATCCTCTTGTCTCGATCAGACCCAGTGCGCCGGACGGTGGGCGCCGCTTTGTGGCGATTTCATTCGAAACGTATTCCCGGCAGGCGGGTTCGGGGTGTGTCATCGGCGCCGCCACAACGTTGCCCGCCACCTCTCTGGCTGCCTCTTCGCCGCTCTTGAGCGCCGTTGCAACCCTGCTGATGGACCCGCCGAGAAAAACGGTGGTGAATCCGCCGATGGACTCCCAGCCCAGGAGGTCCACGCCGGCGGCTTTACAGGCGGCGTCCGACGCGAGAATGATCCCGGCGACGCCTTCGACTTCGATCATGCCGATCGTGGCTGACATGCTGCCGTCCAGGTGGGGTTGGATCGAACGGTACGGGCGCGATAATTCAATCCAACATTATAGAAACGGGCTGAACCAAAGTCAAGGTCTATCAACCGAACGGGGCACGGAGGGTGGAGTCGACGTTCCCGACTGTCCACGTCCCCCTGTTTCCGCAAGAAACCGCAATCCGGCTTGATATCAAAACGACAGGGACAGGTTTCAACCCTGCCCCTGCTCGCTCAAAAAAACCGTTGTTTGCGGTGGAGAAACCGGAACTCAGAACAACAGTACCGATACCGCCTTCTGGATCATGGCAATGGAGACGGAGGCCATGCCCACCAGGGACATGCCCACCGAAAAACCGACGTACAGCACGGCGGCATAGAGGCGCCACTGCTGTCTGCCGAAGCGCTTCCAGAAATAATACCGCGCCAGGAGCGCGCCGATGATCTCGGTGATCATGATGTGGGGGATGTTGGTCAGACTCCGTATGTAACCGAAGATCAGCAGCACGGGCAGGCCGAAGACGGACAGAACCACGAACGAGACCAGGCCGACGACAAGTCCGATGGCGATCACCACCGGCTTGATGGCTTCGAACAGGATCGGCTCGTCGTCCGAACTCTGCAGAAAGGAACCGTCGAAGGAGGGTACCTGGTCCACTTCGAACTGGTACACGAGTTCCCGCCCATCGGGGTCCCTGGCGGCGAATGCGACGAGGATGGGATTGGGGTTGTCCGCGTGGCTTTCGTTGTCGGGACTCCGCAATACCGGCGCCGAAGGCAGACCCAGCCGCAGGGCTTCGGAAATGTCCGGCTCCGACCGGTCCACCGGGAGCGGCGGCACAAGCGGCCTATCAGGACTCTTGAAGTTCGTATAAAGATACCCGATGCGGGACCACGGCCCGTAGGTGCGCTGTTCGTGGTCATCAATGTGCACGTCGGCCGAGGCGCGGGCCCGCCAGTACCACCAGTTGCCGTCGGGCAGATTGCTCGGCTGGAAGGACACCGTTCCGGACGAAGGGTCGGACTCCACCTCGCCCTGCATCGTTGCCGTGTACCAGACGCTGTTCTGGAGCGCCCGCAGCGGCCACATCATCTGCACGTAGGGGTATGAGGAAGAGGGAATGGGCGCCAGTTTCCAGATATAGGACCAGTACATGAAACTGGTCACGAGGATAAGGGGAACCATGAAAAGTTCCGCCTTCAGGATCCCCGTAAATCGGGTGCCCGTGAGTTCGATCTGACGGAATCTCTCGGCCTCGGAGCCCCAATTGTCCAGCGGAAAGGGCACAAACCAGATTTCGATGCCCCTGAACCCGCTCAAAAAGATCGTGGCTTGCCTGATATAGGGGATGTTGACGTTCTGTCCCACCAGTCCGTCCAGCCGGGCGTTGACGAAAGAGATCAACGGCGTATAGACAAACGCGAAGATGAAAAAGAAGCCGAGAAGCACGGTGCTCACGAGGTCGGGGAAGAGAATCTTTGCAAGGACTATCGTATAAAGGCTCGCAAGACAGAACAGCACGATGCAGATCCAGATCCTGAAGTCTCCCCGGCCGGGCGGGGGCGTCCAGCTTCCCTTTTCCTTTTGCTCTACACGTGCGGTGCGGACGCCGGTCCAGACCTGGTAGAATCCGATCATCGCGATGGCGAAGGTGATGCCGATCCCGAAGCTCATCCAGAAATCGATGCCCGTGACGAAGTGGGTCATGATGGTATCCATGCCCATGTACCAGTTGGGCATGTACCCGGAGTGATACAGGATCGGGCCCGCCGCGGTGTGGATGGCGACGCCGATAAACGCGCCCACGACGGCCCAGAAGGGGGCAAGAAGCCCGGCGAAGATGGGCGACAGATGCAGCGTGAAGCCCAGGGGCGTGGCAGGCAGGAAATAACCCGTGTACTGGGTGAAATCCACCCAGGGGATGGGGATGAGCTGAAGCGGTTGTTCCATGAACGCGCCGGTTATGGCCGGCACGGCCACGTAGACGGAGCCGAATACCACGCCGATGACGGCGCCGATGCTGAAAACCCGCCATCGCCAGCCGTACTGACCGCTGCTTTCTTCCGCAAGCGCCATGGCGCCCTGGGCGTTGATGGGCGCAAACGGAAAGGGCAGGCGTTCGTAGTCGGACGTGATGCGGAAGAGTACGTAACTCGCGGTGAACCACTGGATGCGCCCCATGATCATTCCCAGAACGAGCAGGGAGATGGGCCATAGCCAATCTTTATGCAGGAACGTACGGTCGATCAGGGCCGGAGAATCGGGCGGGGGCGCCCACCAGCGGGGAATGAGGTGGGAGATGCCGAACTGCTTGGCGGCGGGGGACTGGACGTAGTATTGCTGCCAGAGCAGGCCTTCGAACATGCCGGTTTCGCGGGCGACAAGGGCGCTGGTGACATAGTAAAGCAGGTAGAGTTCCTGCTTCTTCAACACGGTGAACGAGCGCTTCGCCAGTTCCAGGAACAGGATGATGGTCACCCACTGGGCAGCGGCGCCCACGGAATGACCCACCATGAGTTCCAGGTAGATATTACCTGGTACCATGATGACGGAAACGAAGAGCGCGCCGAGAATGGTCTTGGAGTTGAATCCCTCTTCGAATTCCTTGGGGACTTCAAGCAGATCCCGGTATTCTTCGATTTCCTGAAACGGATTGCTCTTTCGCCTGCGAATGCGATCCAGAAATGCCATAAAGAGTCAATGTGATGTAAGGGTTTAACCCCATTTTGAAAGAACAGCAACTCAGCGACGCGGCGAAAACCCCTGAAAAGGGGCGCAACGGTCGTCCGGAAGGACGTTTTTTCAGTTCACGTCCAGTGACCTGGTGTATCCTGTTAATCCGAAGTCATATCGCCTTTATCTACTTGCATATATTCGGTTTTACTTCCCCTAAGAATGACGAATCAAGGATAAGGGCCTGAAAAATACAAACAAAGCGGAACATTGCAAAGCCAAATTCCGTATTGTAATACCGGAAAATCGATCCGGCGCACCTTTGCCGCGCCGTCTCTCAGACCGGTTTCGCGTGAGGTTCGTCCGAGACGAGTATACGCGTGCCCTTTTCCCTGTACGCCGCTTTTTCGGCAGGGTCGACGGTTCGCCAGATGAGGAATTGTTTGCGCAGGGTATTCATGAAACCCTGGTTGACCCGTCGCCACGAGGCGACTTCGCCGGAGCGTCGTCTGAGGGTCAGCGTCAGGGTATAGATATCGAATTGGCCTGTGGGCGCTGCCTCGAAGCGAAGCTCCTCGCTCACGCCCAGATCGAAGGGCGCCAGCCACAGGGTCGTGCGGATCGCGTATCCCCTCACGCCGTCACTGCCCTTCGTGTACAGATGGGCGCCGTCCGTATAGAACGCGCCCATCGCTTCCCCGCTGTGGGAGTCGAAATAGTCCGTAAGGAACACGCAGAGCCCGAATACGTCGTCTCCGCCAACCGTGAAGGGAAAATCGAAACGCCAGACGTCGCCATCCGGATCGGGTATTTTCCAGCGGCGGGACACGTCCGGCACGGCCATCAGGGATGCCTGCCTGGCAGGATAGAGGGTGGAAAGGATGACCACGGCCATGACCAGAGCGGACGAGGCAACGGCGGACCAGGCGGAGTAGTTGAGGGTAACGCCGGAGAGCCAGTTTTGCCAGAGCAGCAGCTTGGCAACGGCCTGGCCCAGCATGTAGCCGCTTACCGTGCCGAGGACGGCGTAGACGCAGGCTTCGGCAATGAAGAGAAAGGCGACGTGGACCGGTGCCAGCCCCACCGCGGAATAGACGCCGATTTCCCGAAACCGCTCGTACACGGATCCCATCATGGTATTCAGTACGATGAGCGAAGCGATGAGGATGGGGATAAAGAGGTTGCTCAACCCGCGAACCGACGTGTCGCCGAGCGAACTGAAAACGGAGACGTTGATACGCCCTTTTGCATCCGGAAGCCCCGCAAACAGCACAACGGAGAGCCTGGAAAGAAGCTCCTTGACGTTACTCTCCACGTCCGATCCGGCGTCGAAGCGGAGGGCGACCGACTGTAGCGGGCTGCCCACCTGGCGCAGGAACGCGTAGGGTACGATCAGGATGTCGTCGGGGCTGATGTGTTCGAAGGGCATGATTTCGACTTCAGGTTGTTCCAGGCCCTGTTTTTCCCGCGTTTCCTGGGTGGTCATCTGTTCGACGGCTTCCTCGTCGGTAAGCTTGAAGTCAGCCGGACTGAGGGGCTCCCCGTCAAGGTCCTTGAGCTCGCCGAATGCCCCGGCGTCGATCAGGCCGATCACCTGCAGGGATTCCCCGAATACCCGGACACGGGATGCCTCCGGACGGCCGGGGTCAACGCCGAGAATTGCCGCTATCTTCTCGGGCAGGATGCACGCGGATTCGCCAGGGCGGAACCACCGGCCGGCCTTGAGGGTTTTGTGGACGCCGGTCACGTCCACCTCCTCCGGCGTCATTCCCAGAACGCCGAGTACATGTGCTGAGCCGTTTTCGGACTCGACCGGGATAATCTTCTTCTCCCGCGTATAGTACCAGCTTCTTGGGGCCGTTATTGCGGATTCCCCGAAGTGGGTGACGGCGTAATCGTAGACGACGTCTTCCAGCGGGCCCCAGAACTTGCTGCGGATGAGCATTCCGGGGTACGGACCCTCCGTGCCTATGGGAATCCGGCGGAATTCGAGAGCCGATTTAATGGACGTGAACGAGAGAACCGTAAACGTGAGGAGCAGGAGCGTGGTGAACGTAAGCACCGTGCGCAGTTTGCGGCGTTTCATGTTTGCGATGCCGAGCTGGAAGGCGGCCAGGGAGGCGGAGACCCGCCCCACGTCGGTCTCATGCAGACGCACTTCCGGGACCCGTAACCGGCGCATGGTTTCATTGAAGCGGGTGAACACCAGAGATATCACGAACACCGCCAGCGCCAGAATGATGAAAGCCAGCAGCACCACCAGAGGGTTGGAGATCTCGAACGCCGGATGTACGTTAGACAGAAAGAGCCAGATGAGCACGAAAATACCGATAAATCCCGCGATCTGCCTCCGGATATCCACGGCGGTAAAGATGAGGCGTTCTGCGAAAAATGCGCAGGGGATGACCAGGGCCATGAAGAAGACGACGCCGCGCACCACGTCGTTCTGCGTGTCTTTGACGTCGGGATAGGCCCGCGATTCGATGCCGAGCGCCGCGCGGGTATGCTTCATGAAGGCGTCCCAGCGTTTTTCGGACATCGCGCCCTCGGCCATGTCCAGGTGGAGGCGGGCCTGGCTGTGCAGTTGGTTCAGACGCTGGTTCTCAATGGCGTATTTCTGCATCTCCCGTTTTCGGGCTTCGTTCAGGATCCACATATCCCGCGCGGCCAGGAACGAGGTGCCCGCAAACGACCCGTGTGTGAGCGTGGGGTAACCCGTGCCCCGGGCGATTTCCTCGTTCTCGGCGCTCGTCGCATTCAGCAGCAGGAACCGGATGCCGACGTCGCCGGAGCCCGCGGCGACGCCGCCGGCTCGCATGGCGACTTTGACCCTCTCTCCCGGACGCGTGAAAAGGGCGCCCACGGGTTCCGTCGGTCCGAAGCCGATCGCATACCCGTATTCCTGCGGCGTGACATTGCCGCTCCCGTAGACACTGATCTGGGAGAGCTTGGTGAGGAAACGCGGATCGACGGTATCGTAAAAGTCGGTGGCGATGCAGGGAAAGAGAATGATATTTCTCTTGGAGATCCACCAGTCCATGTCGAAGTCGCCGCGGTATATTCGCGCCTGTTGCCCGTAGTTCGGCGCGTACGTAATCTCACCGGTCTCCGGATCCTGAAAGTAGGCGCTGACGGAGACGCGGCGTTCGGCAATTCCTGGCATGTAGAATTCGCCGTTTTCGTCGGCCAGGTCATAATAGATCCGACGGACGCCCTTGACCGACTTGTCGATGCCCATCCGGAGCGCGGCGATGGCGCCCGCCTTGGGCCGGTCGGGGACGATGCTGCGCCTGGGAAAGGTACGTACGAACCCCTTCAGGCCGCGCATCCGGTCGTCGGGATTGAGTCGATAATCAGGAATGAGCGTTGGGTCGTTAAGGGCAATGTCGAGCACACCCGTAATCAGGCGGACCTGTTTCGCCAGGTTTTCGAAGTTTACCCCTTCCGGCGTGTCCAGGGGCGTATCGACCCGGAAGCGGGCATCGTTCAACGTGACCAGGGAAAGGGCGAGCGTGCCGGCTTCGAGGACGACTTCGCCGTCTGTCTTCAGGTTTGCGCCGGGGATGAACATATCCCAGGTCATTCCGCCGGTGGGATTGATGCCGTCCAGCAGCGCCTGATCGGGGTCAAGGCCGAAAGCCGGTGCGATCGCCTGCGAGACGCGGACGAATGCCTTGCCGAAGGGTGTGAAGAACCGGTTGTAGTAGAAGTTTCGGGTGCTGTTCCAGACGCCTATTTGTGCGGTCTGGCTCGACAGGTCCAGTCCGATGAAGAGCCGAATGTCTATGGGGTCGGTCATCAGGGCCGCGAAGTGCCTTTCCTTTCTGGCGTGGCGGCCCAGAAAATCGCAGATGCCGCGAAAGCCCAGGTGGTGGGCCGAAGTGGCAAGAAAGAGTACCGTGCGCCCCGGGGGATATCGCTTGAAGTAATCGACCAGTTCCAGCAGGGCGACGGCGCCGCTGGCCATCTCGGCGCCGGGAGCCAGCGCCGGGACGACGGACATGGCGTCGTAGTAGGCATTGATCACGACAATCTGTTCCTTCAGTTCCGGATCCGCGCCCGGAAGGAATCCCAGGATATTGTGCGCTGTGTGTTTCTCCCATTCCATTCTCGCCTTCAGTTCGACTTCCAGTTCACCGCGTTGTTCAAGAAGCGTCTTCAGAGCCTGCCCCGACCTTTTGTCGATCCAGAATCGTTCAACACTGTTGGGCACCTGCAGGAATTTCTGCTCGGCTTCGGTGTAGAAGGTTGAATCGGGTTCGATGAAGATGATCTGACCCGCGCCCAGGGTGGCCGCGTTCAGCCAGTTGTTCCGGGTGTTGAATTCCATGAGAACGGCCGTACGCTCGAGCGCATAACCGTTGAAGTCGGCGAATTCCCCGGTCCCGCCGTAAATCAATCGCGTGCGGACCCCTTCTCGCGGCAGGGTGGAGGTTTTGACGAGGTTCGGCCAGACCGCGTGGATGGGAAACGTGACATTGTCCCGCAAAAGCGTCAGGCTGCCGCCTTTGTCAACCGGCGACGTGACCTCGAACGGCTCGGCCCGGACGTCCTGGAGACCGGCGCTTTCGAAATTGCGCCGGATGTACTCGGCGGCAGCGGCGTGTCCCGGGTATCCGGGAACTCGCGACCGGTATTCCGTCAATCGGGTAACGTGCGCCCTCACGCTGGCGTCGGATACGGTATCGAGTACACGAACCGAAGTGGCGTTCGCTTCCGGAACGGACGCGGGAGGCGGGGATTCGGGCGCCCGCAGGCCCAGAATGGCGGAAAGGTAGGGATTGACGCGTTCCGGTCCCACCGCCAGGCCGGTGAAGGCCGTGGCGGCGATGAGGAGCGTCACTGCAAGACCGATGCGTGGACGGGTTTTCATCGAGGTATTCAGTTAAGGCTTTCGCGTTAACGCGTTCCGTTCAGGGTCCGTGGTCTCCAATCGGTTTCTTGCGCGGCCGCGGGGTCTGACGCCGGCGGCATGCCGATCAGAAGCGATGTACGCTGTGGCCGCGCTCCGGGAACCAGAGGACGTCGATGAAGGCGGATAGCGCGACGCCGAGCACGTAGCCAACGAGCAGCCCGATGAACAGGGGGCGGGATTTCCTGTAAACGGCGGGTCCGCCCATCTTCAGCATAACCAATTTGACCAGCCACGCCAACAGGATCGTCAGGCTGGTCCGCCGGGCAAGGTACGATCCCGATATGGCCAGTCCGACCGGATGCAACGGCCACCAGACGAAGCGATGCCGCAGGAAAATGAGCAGAAGTGTGGCCAGGCCGCCCAGGCCGAAAAACGCCACGTAGTCCGGATGTTCCCGGTAAACGGGCGGATCGGGCTCTTTCGTAAGGAAGTTCTTGACCGACGTCGCGGTGCCATCGAAATGTTTCGGCCCCGCGCGCACGATTTCCCAGGAATTGAAGTTGTACGCGCCGTCCCGGTATCCCAGTTGGATCGTGAACAGCACGCTGGCGACAAAACTGACCAGAAAGGCCAGTACAACGGCATACATGAGGCGCCGTCGGCCGCCCCGTACGCCTTCCGCAACGCGCCCGGCGTGTACAAGGGCGGGCAGGAAGAGCCCTTTGAAGTGGGAGGTGATCCTGGACGCGAACCGGAGGGCGACCCGCGTGCTTTCGTTGACGGCCGATCCCGAAATGAATGGCGACACCAGACCCCAGGGACCGGCGGGTACGTTGGTGTACGGCAT
The DNA here is from genome assembly GCA_021295655.1 of Candidatus Latescibacterota bacterium. GTDB lineage: Bacteria > Latescibacterota > UBA2968 > UBA2968 > JAAXHE01. The sequence goes on along the minus strand of JAGWBX010000002.1, from coordinate 146,193 downwards.
ACCCGTTTCGGCCAGAATCTTGGCCAGGCCGACGTACGTGAAGACGACCGCCGGCAGCAGGAGAGCCGCGAGCAGCGGATCAAAGCCGATGCGCCAGAGCCAGAGCCACATGAAACCCAGGCCCACGAACGCGGCAAGAACCGCCGCCCGATAGGAGAGCGGTTCGTCCTTGTCGTCCGGGTGTTCGTTCCTGTGCCAGGTGCTACGGAGTACGTCCCTGAGGTGTCGTCTGGCCACCCAGAAAACAGAGGCCGCCAGCATGGCAAAGGCCCCCTTGGTCTGCCAGTAATAAACGCCCCGGTAATAGTACGGCGAGATGGCGGTAAACCCGCGGCGGTGCAGCCAGCCGCCTTCGAAGATGAATAACAGGTCGAAGAACCAGATGCTGAACAGAACGTCCAGACTGGCGAAATAGGAAAAAAAGATGGTAAACAGACCGAGGAAACCATAGGCGGGCGGATGCTGTCGGTCGATCCAGTACCACCTGCCGCGATAGACCGGAAAACGCGGAAAGCCCGGAAGGAAGTAGTTGATGCAGTTCCAGGCGATCATGCCGAAGGCCAGTCCGAAGCCAATCCAGAACAGGTAGTTCTTCGTGAAATCCGGCAGTACGAATCTGCCGCTGCCGGGTTCTTCCGCCATGTGAATCAGGGGCGCCATGGCCGGGAAGGCCAGTCGTTCATTCTGTACCCATTGCCTGCGAAAAACGACGGCGACACAGGCCAGGACCACAAATGCCGCCACGATAAACGTCGTCCACCAGAGCAGGGGAAGCAGCCACGCGTCCCAGGGGATCTGCGCTCCTTTGGGCGCGCCCTCGAAAAACCAGGTGACTGCCTTGTTTTCGTCTGACGGGACAAGCCACGGACTGATGTACGGATGCAGGTAGGTGTTCCACTCGTTGACCTCGGTTGCGAAATAGTAGGGGGTGGCAATGTAGCCGAGCAGATATCCGCTCAGACCGAATCCGGGAACGGCCGCGCCGACAACGCCCATGGCCAGAATGGTGTGCCATTCCGCCGGTATAAGCTTCCACCGGGAAAACCGCGCCAGGACCGCGCCGGCCGTGATCATCAGCGTAAACACGATGAGCATGGCCATCGGTACATGGCTGTACGTCATCAGCGAACCGTGCACGACGTACCGGAGGTGGATCGCCAGTGCGTCCAGGCCCAGGACAAGCACCAGGCCGGAGACCACGGCTCGGACCGTGACGCCGCCGGTCGATTCCGCGAGGGTTGAATCCTGTTCGAAGGGGTCGGCCGTTCGTTCAGGGCTGGCCATGGCTCGGCACCGGGAAGCAGGCGATTGGCATTTTCGCGGGCAGGCGGCGTTCCAGCCCGAGGTTGCGAACGGATATGCGCGTCAGGATGACGCGCGCCCTGGTTGAACGAGGTCTGTATTCGCGGATTCTGCGATCCCGTCCCGCCCTCTCAATCAATCGCAACTGTCTTGACATCCACCGCGTGTTTTGTTAGATTTTCGCCTTTGTCACACCACGGGATGGATGCGTTCTTCCGTGGAATGGAGGCGCCCTAGCTCAGTTGGTAGAGCAGAGGACTGAAAATCCTTGTGTCGCTGGTTCGATTCCGGCGGGCGCCACCATTTGTCTCCGCAAAACCCCCCTGCCGGATTTACATCCGCCTTTGCACCGCGGGTCGCGGGATTCATCAGTAAGGTGGTGGGTCGCCGGTTCGGCATGGGAACCGAAAACCTCCCCGGAGGCGGAATACGTCGATGGCCGTTCCCGAACTCATTGTCAGCCGCGACCGACTGATCGAATTGGTTGGAGAAGGCCGCACGCCGCTTGAGATTGCCGAAATGTTCTGCGTCGACGACGCCATTATTCGTGATATGATCCGTCGACTCGAGCAGAACGGTTATTATGATTTGCTTTACCCTGAGAGGCCGGCCGCCGATCGGACCGCGGAATAACTCCCGAATCCGCGTGCGATCTGCTTGCAGAACCCGGAATACATGAAAAGGCGTTCGTCGTTCCGACGGACGCCCTGTATTTATCTGTACGCTGATGTGGATCAATTGCTCAATTCTTCGATGTCCAGCCCTTCGATCCGGCCCTCCTGAATGTCGATTTCATCCCGCCTGCGCACCAGTTCCACCTGACCGTCGCGCAGGTCCACAACCCGGTCGGATGCCACCAGCATCTTGTGGTCGTGCGTGTTCGTGACGATGGTCACGCCGCTTTCGGACTGGAGTCTCTGCAGCAACTCGATGATTTCCTGGCCGGTCTTGAGATCCAGGTTGCCAGTGGGTTCGTCCGCCAGGACGAGGTCCGGGTCGTTGGCGATGGCGCGCGCGATGGCCACGCGCTGCTGTTGGCCTCCCGAGAGTTCGTAAGGGTTGTGTTTCAGGCGTTCACCCAGGCCCACCTGGGTGAGTTTGTGAGCGGCCTTGTCTTCGTATTCCGACTTTTTCATACCTGAAAAAACCATGGGCAGCGCGACGTTTTCCAGAGCGGTCATCACGGGGATCAGGTTGAAGCTCTGGAAAATGTAACCGATATTGTGACAGCGCAGATAGGCGATTTGCGCCTGGCTCAGCGAGCCCATTTCGATCGCATTGACGACGACCGTACCCCTGGAGGGGCGGTCCAGGGCGCCAACCATGTTAAATAGCGTCGTTTTGCCGGAGCCGGAGGGACCCATAATAGAGAGGTATTCGCCCCGGATAACGTTCAAGGAGACGCCGCGAAGCGCGTGGACTTCCTGGTCACCCATTGAATAGGTTTTCCAGACGTCATGCACCTCGATGATGTGATCTTCATTTTCCGGATCTGCGGATCGGGCATTGGGCGCCGACGCCATAACGGCTTCTCCTGAACGTTTTTCTTGTAATTTGAAGATAGCCCGATTATGTTAGAGAAAATCGGGTCTTCTGTCAAGGATTTTGTCAGCACCGGACTGTTGCGGAATCCAGCCCGGCCGTGGCGCCCGTCTGCGTTCCCGAATGCCAGGAGGAATCGGTTATGAAACTTGCGGTCTGCAACGAGTTTTTCGAAGGCTGGGAGATCGAGCGGGTGTTCGACTATGCCGCGCGGATCGGATGCGACGGGGTGGAGATCGCGCCATTCACCCTCGCGGAGTCTGTACACGACGTTTCATCAGGCAATCGACGGGACATCAGACGTGCGGCGGAGGCGGCGGGAGTGGAGATCGTGGGGCTGCACTGGCTGCTGGTAAAACCCGCCGGACTGTACATCAACCATCCGGACCGCCAGGTGTGGCAACGCACACAGGATTACGTGAAGGCGCTGATCGATTTCTGCGGCGACCTCGGGGGAACCGTGATGATTCACGGCTCTCCGCAACAGCGGAATATTGAGGAGGGCTGGAACGCCGGGGACTGTTTTTCCCGCGCCGTGGAACTGTTTGCGGGGTGCGCGGACCTGATGGCCAACAGGGGGGTTACCTATTGCATAGAGCCGCTAACGGATCAGGAGACCAATTTCGTGACCTGTGTGGCCGAAGCGCTGAAGCTGGTTGAGGCCGTTGGGCATCCGAATTTTCAGACCATGGTGGACTGTCGCGCCGCGTCCACGGAGGAAGGGTCCCACTCCGAGGTCATCGCCCAGGCGGGCAACGCGATGCGGCACGTGCACGTAAACGACCCCAATCTGCGCGGACCCGGATTTGGCGAGCTTCAATTTACCCCCATTCTGAAGACGCTCCAGGAATTGCGCTACAGCGGATACGTATCGGTCGAGGTGTTCGATTTCGAACCGGACCCGGAGACGATTGCCGCACGCAGCATCGGCTATCTGAAGGGCATTCTCGAGGGCCTTGCCGCGGGTTGATACGCAAGGGTCCCGCGGAAACAGCGATCGGTTCCGGTTATGCCCGCGGGGATTAGAATCCGCCCGGGTCATCAGGCGGGAACGGTGTCAGGCGGAGCACGGTTCCCGGATTGTTCAAAACCACGTAGATGGCGCCGTCGGGTCCGCTCGCCACGTCGCGCACGCGGCCGGCATTCTTGAGAATGGTTTCCTGATGGATCACGCGGTCGTTCTCGATTGTGAGGAGACGGACCTCTTCAAACGCCAGGGCGCCAACGAGCAGCCGGTTCTTCCACCGGGGGAAAAGGTCGCCGCGATAGAAGTCGATGCCGCAAACGGCGATCGACGGCCGCCAGAACAGGACGGGCTGTTCCAGACCGGGTTTGCGTTCGAACTCCGATACGAGGGTCCCGTTGTAGTTCAGGCCATAGGTGATCGCCGGCCAGCCGTAGTTGATCCCGGCCCGGATCAGGTTGATCTCATCGCCGCCCATCGGCCCGTGCTCGCTCTCCCATAGAGCGCCCGTAACCGGATGCACGGCCAGCCCCTGCGGGTTTCGCTGACCGAAGCTGAAGATGGTGGGAAGGGCGCCTTCCCGTTTCAGAAACGGGTTGTCATCGGGTATCCGGCCGTCCCGGTGGATGCGGTGGATTTTGCCGCCGGGGTGTGTCAGGTCCTGGGCGTACCGGGGAATTCCCCGGTCTCCGACGGGGAAATAGAGATACCCCGCAGGATCGAAAACGATGCGGCAGCCGTAATGGTGGCGGGTTCTTCCGTAGGTCTCGTGCGGCGCTTCGTAGATGACCTGCTGATCGGTCCAGGCGTTGTTCTTCACTCGCCCCCGTACGAGGCGGGTCATCGCGGGCGGGCGGTCGCTGCCGGCGGTGTCTCTGAGCGCATGGCTGTACGCGAGATAGATCCAGCCGTTTTCCAGGTAGGCGGGATCGACGGCCGCATCCATGAGGCCGCCCTGACCCTCGTGCAGAACAGGTGGCGTATTCGAGACGGGATCGGGTCGCAGTACGCCGTTCTTCACCACGCGAAGCCTTCCGGGGCGCTCGGTGATGAGTGCGGTGGCGGCGTCCGGGAATGCGATCGACCAGGGGAGCCGAAGGCCCTCAATCCAGCGTTCGACCCGGATGCGGTAGTCGTAGGTGTCGAGGCTGTCGGGAATGGGCGGTTTTGTGGCGCCCGCCGATTTTTCGGCCTCCCGGATATATGCGGAGATGGCGTTGATCTCGTTTCGCGTGAGCGCTTCACCGAACGCCGGCATCCCCTGCTGGACGATGCCGAACATGATGTTGCGGGCGACGTTGCCGCGTCCGCCGTAGATCCAGACACCGTCGATCAGGCTCGGCGCAGTGACGCCCTCCAGATTCTGCCCGTGACAGGTCGCACAATACTGGCCGTAGAGTGCCCGGCCGTCGGTCGATGGTTCTCCGGTAGCGGTCTGCGGGCTGCAAATGGCGTACACGGCGTACAACAGGAAGCAGGCCGGCAATCGTGCCATAATCCCTCCTGATTTCGTTTCGAAGCAAGCTCGCGGGAATGCGCGGGTTTTGCCGACAACGCGCAACGACTGGACAATACTCCGATAAATCCAATGGCGGAAGCACCGGTAAAACCCGTAGGCACGGCCGTTATCGGCCCCGGCAGAATGGGCGGGCTTTATGCCCGGCTCCTCGATCAGTCGGCATCGACGAGGCTGGTCGCCGTATGCGGGCATGGCGAGGTCACCGCCCGAAACGTGGCGTTGGAATTGGGCGTACCGTTCTATTCGGGCGCCCGTTACCACGACATGCTCGCCAACCATCCGCAGATTGAGGCCGTCGTGGTTGCCACGTCCGAATGGGCGCACGCCGGGCCGGTTGGCGCCTGCCTGGCGTCCGGAAAGCATGTCCTGGTGGAAAAGCCGATGGCGACGTCTCCTTCAGACGCCGCCCGGATGGTGCACGAAGCGGACCGCAACGGCGTGGATCTCATGGTTTGCCACAGCCTGCGTTTCGACCCACGTTTCGCCGCCATGCGGCAGGCGGTCGCCCGCGGTGACGTCGGCGAGGTTCTCCATATCTACAGCCGCAGGTCCTCGCAACCTGAAGCCGTGGATCGGGTGCTCGGCCGTTTTCCTCTTGCATACTGGCTGCTGCCCCACGACGTCGATCTGGCGCTCTGGACGACCGGAAGCGCGGTCGACAGGGTCAGGGCCTACGCCCGGTGGGGCGCAAGCCACCGGCAGGATCTCATCGTCGTCGTGCTGACCTTCGAGTGCGGCGCGCTTGCCGTCCTGGAAAACGTATGGGGTTCGCCGACGCGGGCGGGACGGCCGCAGAACCAGTTGTTCACCATACGCGGAACGGCCGGAGCCGTGGAGGTCCTTCCTTTCGAAAACGGACTGGCAATATACGGCGCCACCGCCGAATATCCCGATACGTCCGCCGCACCCGACGTTCACGGCCAGACGGAGGGCATGTCGCGTTCATTGATCCGTCACTTCGCGGGGGTGATACGGAAGTTGTGGAAACCGCTGATCACGTCCCGGGACGGACTGGCGGTGGTCCGGATTGCATCCGCGATCGATGCGTCGCTCAGAGAAGGACGCGAAATAACCATGTCACCGGTGAGGGACGTATGATCCGATCAATCGAGCATATCGCGATTGTTGCGGCCGATTCCAAAACGCTGGCACGGTGGTACTGCGACGTTCTCGGCTTTGAGATGATTCTTGAGAACGAAGAGAGCGAGACCTTTTTCCTGCGCCTGCCGGGCGGAGGTATTCTGGAGTTCCTGCCGTCAAACGGACGGGCGCCAGCGGTCTGCGCCGCCGACGACGCGGGCATCCGGCACATTGCGCTGAAAGTGGATGACTTCGATTCGGCGTGCAGGTTGCTGGAGAACCGCGGCGCCGCATTTGTGGGGCCGTACCGTGAAACACCTGCCGGGACCCGATTCAACTTTCTGGCGGATCCGGAAGGCAATCTGTTGCAGATTGTGTTCCGGCCCGAGCCTTTGTAACGACGGTATCGGCCGAATCAACGCGCACGCCCGTTCCGTTCCCCGGCCGACTCATTCCTGACGCTGGTATTTCGGCTCAAGCGGCGGCCTTTCTCTTTGCAGACGGAACCTGCTCCCGGTCAGCGGCAATTCCACCCTCGCCCCTCCCCTGACGTGCGATTCGACAAACGCAAAGATGAGTTCGGTATTGGCGCGCGCCGTCCTGACGCCGCCGCGCGGGGGTTCGCCTGTGTCCAGCGAATGGACGAGGTCTTCGATCAGCCGAACGGTTGAACTGGCGGGCTCGAAGTTCGGAAATTTCCGTGGTACCAACCGGGGCCGGCCCCGGTGGTCCTCGCCGCCGTGTTCGCGTACGTGCCATTCGTTTCCGTTGCGCATCCCCGTAACCACGCCCCGGTCGCCAATCGCCTCCACTTCCATACCCCGTCCCGAATTCAGTGCGTATGCGGTCACGCCGTTTTCAAACTGCAGGATGCCGTGGCCCACCGGATCCTCGGTCAGACGTTCGCCGTCGATTACCCGATCCCCGTTCGGCAGATGGGCCTGAACCCACGCCACGGGATTGTCGCCGTTGAGTCTCATCAGCAGGTCGAAGCTGTGGCTGGCGCCGTTGAAGAGCGGGCCGGTCTGGTGCACGATCAGCGACCGCAGCCGGCCGATCCTTCCGCTGTCGATCAGATCCTTCATTGTGTCGTAGCCGGGATCCCAGCGGCGGTTGGTGCCCATATTGAAAACCGCGCCATGGCGCTCGACCGCCTCCACGATTGCATCGGCTTCGGACAGCGCCGCGGCCAGGGCTTTTTCTCCATAGATCGCGCCGACACCCCGTTCGGCGGCAAAGACGACGATTTCCGCGCGCTGTTCGGGCTGGGTGGCCACGCTGACGATATCCGGTTGTTCGCGTTCGATCATCTTTCTGTAGTCGACGTACTGCCTGTCTTCGGGCACATCGTACCGGATGCCGACCTGTCTCATCGATTCCCGGCGTAAATCCGAGCAGGCGATCAACTCCGTTCGTTCACACGCCTCGTATCCCGCGGCGTGCGAATACGCGCCGAATGAAGCCGGCACTTCGTTGTCGATAAAGGCGCCCATTCTGCTGCATCCGACCAGCGCGGCCCTATAGATTTTCATTGAATTCTCAATCCTTCCACAAACGGCCTTCCTGAGTTCTGAGCGACGATTCCGCGCGCGCACGGTTCAGGGCTGTACAGCGCCGGAAGCAGCGGAAACTCGACGATTCCTCTTCGGGCGTGGAAACGTCTACCCCAATTCGAAAAAACAGCAACCCGGCAAAACGACGAAAACCCATGGAACGGTGCGTAATGGTCGTCAAAAAGGACATGCTTTCAGTTCACGTCCCGTGACCTGGCGTATCCTGTTAATCAGAAGTTAATTCGCCTTTATCTACTTACATATATTCGGTTTTACTTCTCCGAAGAATTACGAATTCAAGGTTAATATTCGCCCATCGAATCCGGATGTCAAGGGCAAACGTCAAAAAAGGAACCGCCGCACGGACATGACCGCCTGCGGGACCGCGGAGGGGAGGTCCGGTCGTGTGCGGCGGCATTTGCCGTAGAGGACGCCTTTGCCTTGTTTCATTATGAAGGCGGAAGGGCCGTTCAGGCCGCGGTTGTCCACGGTGACGAGGTTGCTTACGAAGGCAGACCGCTCATTCGGGGGACGTCGCAAGACTTAAACGAATGGATCCCTGTTTCCGCTTGACTTCGCCCGTTGTTTCGTATAAATTTTCCGCCCGGTCTTGAGGGTTGAAAACGGATGGGCGATTAGCTCAGGTGGTTAGAGTGCTTGCTTGACATGCAAGAGGTCACTGGTTCGAGTCCAGTATCGCCCACCATTTTAAGTTTCTGAAATTAACTGGCCTGCGATAATTACGTCGCAGGCCTTTTGTGTTCGTGGGTGAGGATGGGATTGCCAGGGCGGGTTGATGCAGCGAGCAGACAGTCCGGCATACGCCCGGCAAAGCAGGAGAGCCGAATCGCGCAGGAGACTCCGCCGGGTAACGTCCGTCGTGCGGCGCCCGGCGCCGATGACTCCCTCACCGGGTGTTTTCATTGTTGTTCTTGCATCATCCGCCGCATTTCATTACCATAACCGCACCATAACCGCGCGTCCGGACGGTAGTCGAATCGTCTGAACGCGGTTCTGGCGGAATCTCGAAGACGGCCCCGGATGCCGTCAGCGGCCGGCATTTTCGAAAGGAAAGACAGTGATACCGAACCCGACGGCCGCCGCCGCCGGCGGCAGGACCGCATCTTCTCACGGGGGGCATGGATTCGGCACGGCCCCCGTCTTTCTCGCGTCGGTAAGCACGATCCTCGGCGCCATCCTGTTCCTTCGATTCGGTTACGCCGTTGCGCATGCCGGACTCTGGGGCAGTCTCATGATCATCGTTCTGGGTCATCTGGTGACCATTCCCACGGTCCTGGCGGTCTCCGAGATCGCAACAAACCGTCGCGTGGCCGGCGGGGGCGCCTATTTCATCATCAGCCGCTCGTTCGGAACGAGCATCGGCGGCTCCATCGGCATCGCGCTCTACCTTTCTCAGGCAATATCCGTGGCGTTCTACCTGGTCGCGTTCGCCGAGGCGTTCCAGCCGGTCTATGAATGGGCTTCCGCGACACACCAGGTGGACGCCGACCCCCGTTGGGTAAGCCTGTCCGCCACGGTCGTGCTGATCTTGCTGATGCTCGTAAAGGGCGCCGGCGTCGGTGTCGGCGCGCTGTGGGTCGTCAGCGCGATACTGGGGGTGTCCATTCTCTCATTCCTTTTCGGACAGGGCCCCGAATCCATCCGCCCCGACGCGCTGCACCTGACAGACAGTATCGAAGATGCGGACTCGTTTGGAATCATATTCGCCACGTGCTTTCCGGCCTTCACCGGCATGATCGCCGGCCTGGGACTCTCCGGGGACCTGAAGAACCCGCAACGCAGCATCCCTCTCGGCATCATCACGGCGACACTGGTGGGGATGGTCGTTTACTCGCTGGTCGCGATCAAGCTCGCCCAGAGTGCGACACCCGAGGCCCTGAACGGCGATCAGTTCATCATGGCGCAGATCGCGATCTGGGGTCCGGCGATTTATCTTGGACTGGGCGCGGCGGCCATCTCATCGGCCCTTGGTTCAATCCTCGTCGCTCCAAGAACGCTGCAGGCGCTTGCCAGGGACAAAGTGTTCCCCATACCAAAATTGAACGGCCTGCTTGCGAAGGGCATGGGCAGGGCGCAGGAGCCTGTATACGCGACCTGCGTTTCAAGCGCGATTGCGGTGGTGTTCGTCTTTCTGGGGGACATCGACTTCATTGCGCAGATTCTCAGCATGTTCTTCATGGTAACCTACGGCGCCCTTTGTTCGGTCTCGTTTCTCGAATACTTCGCGGGGAATCCGTCCTACCGGCCCACGTTTCATTCGCGCTGGTACGTGTCGCTGATCGGTGCGTTCATGTGCGCACTGATGATGATCCAGATGAGTTTGCAGTACTCCCTTATCTCCATCGCTCTCATGGCCGCGATATACTTTGGGCTGCGGCGCACGCGAAAAGGAGAACGCGACCTCACGGCGATCTTTCAGGGGACGATGTTTCAGTTGACCCGCCGCCTTCAGATCACGCTGCAGAAGAACCACGTGGAGAAGTACGACGGCGGGTGGCGGCCCTCGATTGTCGCGGTGACCCGATTCGGCGTCCGGCGTCTGGGGCACTTCGACGTGTTGCGGTGGATCAGCCACAGGCACGGATTCGGGCATTTTGTCCAGTACTTTCAAGGCGAATACTCGTACGACGACGAGGAGCAGGCCCGTTCCCAGGTTGATAAACTCATCGAACGGGTGGATGTCAGCGGGGCCGGCATTTTCGTCGATTCTCTGATCTGTCCGTCGTTCCAGCAGGCGCTGGCACAGACGCTTCAGATGCCCGGCATCTCGGGCCTGCCCAACAACTGCATCCTGCTTGAGTTCGACAAGGACCATCCGGAGGAAATCGACGAAACGGCCGAGGGCGCGCGACTCGCGGCCCAGGCGATGTTCAATGTCCTGGTCCTGCGTTCCACAAACTACCGGTTCGGTTACAGATCTTCCATTCATCTGTGGGTGACGGAGGACAATCTCTCGAATGCGCCGCTGATGCTCCTGCTGGCTTACATCGTCGTGGGCCATCGCGATTGGCGGCGGGCCGAGATCCGGCTCTTCGCCTGCCATTCATCCGGAGACCCGGAACACGAGACGCGAAGGCTCGCCAGCCTGATGTCGGACGGGCGGTTGCCGATATCGATGCAGAATGTGACCTCCGTTGAATGCGCGACCGGTGAATCCGTGGAGGAGGAGGTCTCCCGCCGGTCTTCCGAGGCCGACCTCGTGGTCGCCGGCCTGAACGAAAGCGAAATCCAGACTGACGAGTTGGAAGGTGCGCTTAAGCGCTATGCCGGCGCGAATGACGTCCTGTTCGTCCATGCGAGAGAGAATATCGTCATCGAATGACCGGCCTCTGCCCGTGAAGGCTCTGGCGTAAGCATTCCGGGCTGCAACCCGCCCATCCCCGTGAGGAGCGTCTGCAATGAAAGCCGCGAACGGACACACGGATGCAGAGGGGCCCGTTGAATCCCCTCCGGTTCATCCCATGACGGAATACGAAAAATTCCTCTTCGACCTCAAGGGTTTTTTCGTCATACCCGGGGTGCTCCCGGAAGATGAAGTACAAAGTGTTCGTGAGCACGTCGACACCTATATGAAGGATCCGGAAAGCCTGCCGGAGCACCTCCGGGCGCCGATTGCCGGCCCCGCGGAATTCCTGGTCGACCACCCCAGAGTCATGGGTATCCTGCAGGAAGTGATTCATCCGGAACGCGACCGCATCCGTCTGGAGAGCGTCTTCGTTTCGGGCCGATCGGCCGCGACAACCCAGAATCAGTGGCGGCCCCACGTGGGCGGTACGAATCTCGATCCGTCCCTTTCCTATCGCTTTCACAACGGGCGAATCTACAGCGGGATGACACGCATCGTATGGGAACTGAACGAAGTCAGAAAGGGGCAGGGCGGCACCTGCCTGGTGCCCGGGTCTCACAAGGCCAATCTGGTTTCGGCTCAGGACGGGACCTGGCCGGAACAGGCAGACGACCCCGAATCGGGACTCTGGGAGACCTACGGGTGTCCGCCGGGGAGTCTTGTCGTATTCTCCGAGGGGGTGCGGCATACCGGATCAGCCTGGACGAACCCGGACAATCCCCGCCGTGCCATTCTGATCGCTTACAACCACGTCACGGTCCGGTTCCACGAACCCAAACCCTGTATGAATCCCGTGGTTATCGGTGGTATGGCCGAACCGCGTCAGAGGTTTTTCAGGGACGTCTGGATCCTGCCCAACAGGAGATAGCCGGCAGATCATCCATGGCTCGAAATTAAAAAAGCCCGGCCAAACCAATGGCTTCGGGCTTTTTTCGGTTTCCGGGTTTCAAATCGGATTTCGGCCCGGGTCAGCGCACCCATCGCCCCGGATCGATAGCGGTTGCGTCGGTCTTCATGCCCTTGGGTTTGTGGGGCTGGTTCCAGTCCAGGCCGCTTGTGTTGGGGCTTTGCAGAAAACGCCGGGTTGCCGCCGGCGCCTCCGCCACGAGTTCCGGGTCCCATTCCGGCATCGGTTGAATGGGGCCCGCCCACGCCGGTCGGTATCCCAGTTGAACCAGCGTCCGCGGGGTACGCGACCTGTTCGGATGGGTGCCGTGGAACAGATTGATGGGGATAATCAGCGCCGTACCCGCTCTGACGCAGAGTGTGATCTCGCCCGGGTGGTGTTTGTAACGCACGTAGGGGTTCGCTTCTGCGTGAAACGACAGGTGGGATCTCGGAACAAGGCGGAATGGTGCCCGCTCCGGCGTCAGATCGTCAAGGTAGTACAGTACGCGAAGCAGGCGCGGACAACTCCCCTCATAGCCGAAGATGGACGAACCGAACGGCTGGCCGTCGGTGTGCAGCGAAATGGGCGGCGAACCCGAGAGCGTCCTTGTGAAGAGTCCCCTGGTAAACACGATGTCGTCACCGAGCAGCGTTTCCAGGAACGCGATCATTGGTGGATGCGCGATCAGTTCGCCCAGGGCCCGGCTGCGCCATTGCGGCTCCAGACAAAAGGTCTGCGCGTCGCTGTAATCCTTGGTCTGCATCGGTGCATCCGCCATTTCGCGTTTGATTCGGTCCATGTGTTCCGCGTCCAGGATGTCCGGAAGAACGACGTAACCCTCCACCTCCAGGCGACGGATCTGTTCTCCCGTTGAAAGGCTGCTGTAGTCGGTTTCGTCCAGGTTCATGAAACCGATCTCTTCGTTCGGGTCGATTCGTACGTCGGCTTGCATGGTGGTTCTCCTTTTTTCCGCCGCCGTGGACGCGGAAACCCCGTTCGGGACGTCCGCCTTTCAGGATCAGGATCCTTATCAGGTTCGTCCGATGACCGGGAGAAGCGACCCGGATCCACGCGAAAGGTCTCTTTCCGCGTTCGTCATTCAAAGATAACCATAGCCACCGGATTGGGCAATGGATGGATTGGGTGTGTTTGTCGGTACTCTTTTCCTCTGCTGGCTCCGGCCCCGCGGGTGGGCGGCGGCCGCACCGCAGCTCCCGGGCTACCACGGGTCTTTGTCGGCCGAGTCGCTGGAGAAAATGCAACGGTCCGTCGCGCCGCTGATGGCAAGATCGGAGGACGAACTGGTTGCCCTGGTGCCGGATCGTACAGGATTCAGGTACGTGGCCTGCGCGGGTTGCAGAAAGGGCGTCAGGGAACGGCAACTCGACTGGTCGATCGAGGACCCATTTCGAGTGCGGTGCCGCCATTGTGCAACGGTTTTTCCCGGACCCGGGTTTGCCGAGAACAGGACCCTTCGTCTGTTGAATCCGCTGGGCAACGAAGTCGCATACCCGTTTTACGAGGACGGGTCCGGCAGAAAATACTTCTTCCGTGCCAGGGCATGGTGGTGCGCGAGGTTCTATCTTGCGGGCCGTGCACGGGATCTCGGGCGACTGTACCAGTCCACCGGCCGGCGGGAATATGCCCGGCGGTCGGCGTTGATTCTGGATGCGTTTGCACGGTACTATCCGGGGTTTCTCGTTTGGACCGACGTGGCGAATTCAGCAAAGCGGGTGTGTATGAACCCGCCCTTTCCGCGCCGGGGGGGTAAGTGGGGAGACTGGCGCTACGCCGAAATCCCGACCGAACTGATCTACGCGTACGATTCAATTCGGGACAGCGGCGAACTGGAGCGACTCCCGGAAGAACGGGGCGGGGATGCCTGCCGCCGCATCGAGGACGGATTCTTCCGGGGAGGAATCCGGCAGGACGCTTTCCATGGGCTTCTATACACCAATGCCAGCCCTGAGACTTACGAAGGATACGCGGTGGCAGGCCGCGTTATGAATGATCCCGCCCTGGTTCACCGCTCGGTGCGGTGCGCGCACGGCCTGTTCCGGCGTTTCTCGGCGGACGGATTCTGGTGTCAGGGCAGCCCGGCGTACCATCGCTATACATTGACGGGCCTGCTGCGCGTACTGGAAGCCCTGGCTGGATATTCCGATCCTCCGGGTTATCTGGATCCGGAAGACGGCAGGCGCTTCGACAATCTGGATCCGGTTCGCGAATTCGCCGACGTGGAACGATGCACGCGGGTTCTGGATCGCTTCAGGTACCCCGACGGGAGGTTGGTACCTGTCCATGATTCCTGGGCGAGGTTCGAGGATCTCAAGCCCACGGACCGGTCGCGCTCGGCCCTGTTCACCGGTATGGGGCATGCGTGGCTCGGGCTGGGCGAGAAAGGCCGCCAGGCGCAGGTACACCTTCACTTTTCGGAAGGCGGCCACGGACACGACCACGCGGACATGCTGAACGTGATGCTGTACGCGTTTGGAGAAGAATTACTCTCCGACCTGGGATATACCCATACGCGGTACAGGACGTGGACCGTGAGTACGCTGGCGCACAACACGGTGGTCGTCGACGAGCGGGAACAATACACGGGAGGAAACAGCGGTCCGTCTCGCGGCAGGCTCCTGGCGTTCGAGACCGCGCACGATAAGGTACAGTGGATGGAAGCGGGCGGCGAGCGCGCGTACCCGGGGCTGGCGCGGGAATACCGGAGAATGGTCATGCTGGCCGATGCCGGCGAAGGGAATGCGTATTCTCTGGATGTTTTCCGTGTGCGGGGCGGGGCGCGGCACGACTGGACGCTGCACGGGAGCGCGGACCGCGACGGATGGATGAGCCCTGACGTGTCTTTGGAGCCCGCCGGACGACATTTGCTGGAGGGCGTCCCGGTACGGCTGCCGGAATATGAAGGCGACCGGGGGGACGCCGGAGAACGCAACATAGCTTACGGATTCGTACGGAACGTATCCCGCGGTCGTGTTGAAAACGGTCTGATGCTGAAACTCGGCCTGGCGGACGCGCGAATCGGGTTGCGGTGCCATCTGCCGGGATTGTCTGAGGCCGACGTGTTCGTGGGCGACGCGCCTTCGGTGCGGCGAACACACGAGAACGAAGACGAACTGGACCGGTACAGAATGCCCGTTTTTCTGGCTCGACGTCAGGGACCGGCGCCGCTGTCAAGTGTGTTTGCCGCGGTTTACGAGCCCTTCGACGGATCTCCGTTCATCGAGTCGGTCCGCCAGGTGTTCGCTGACGATCGGGCGATCGCAATTGAGGTCAGACATGGCGGAAACGTGGACCATATCGTACATTGTTCGGCGGGGCGCGTGGAACCGCTGGTGGCGGGGAATCTCAGCCTGAAAGGCGAGTTCGGGTTCGTGAGGGAGCGGGACGGCGACCCCGTGTTATTGGGGCTCTGGGGCGGAGACGAGTTGAGATGGAAAGACGCGATGGTTGCAGGCGGGGGTATTTACGACCTGGAGGTGGTCGGTGTACTCAGAAAGGTCGACGGCGACCCGCATGACGGCCTTGAGGTAGCCGGTGACATTGCCGACGGCACCGGCGTTGAGGGGACAACGGCAATGGTAACGTTTGGGGACGGTTCGACGACGGGATGTGTCGTCGAACGGATTGTCCGTGAGGCACGCGGGCTCACGCTGGCTACGGCGCAGGACCCGGGATTCTCAATTGAGAATGGAGGTATGCGCCACCACTACTTTCCGCTGCGTTCGATTTCGGGACCGGTAAGATGCCGCATCCGCGGTTCGGCGTTCCTGTCTTTATAGGTGTCGTACCGGAGGATCAGCCAACGTCCGCGCTCGAGGCGGCGCGGTACACGTCGAGAATGGGGACCCCCTGCTCGTTTGCGATTCGGGCGCAGTCTTCGAATTCGGGCGCAAAACGCGTCCTTCCGCCGTAATCGGCGACCTTTACGGTCACCGGTCCGAAAGCGGTTTCAACGACTTCCGTTCGCCGGGAGACGGTCTGGCGCTCAACGCGGCGGATCCGTACGCCAAGCGTCGTGGTTTCACGGAAAATCAGGTCCGTGGCGGACTGAGTACGCTCCGGATCGGCAAGCACGCTGAGGACCACCCCGGGTCGTCCCTTCTTCATAATGACCGGCGTGAGATACGCGTCTCTGGCGCCCCCGGCAAGCAGGCGTTCGATCAGGTACCCGTAGATTTCAGGCGTCATATCGTCGATATTGGTTTCTATGAGGTTGAGCGCGTCTTTCTGAAGAAGGGCATCGGAATCACCGATTTCCACGCGGAGCAGGTTCGGCACCTCATCCAGATCCCGGCTGCCCGCACCGTAGCCGATCTGGCGCGTGAGAAACGGAGGAGTGCCGGCGCCGATCTGCTGTGCCAGCGTGGTCAGCACCGCGGCGCCGGTCGGGGTGACCAGTTCAAAAGGTATGTCGGTGCGTTCGGTCGGGACCTCCCTGCACAGCGCGACCACCGCGGGAACCGGAACCGGGAGGACGCCGTGGGCGCTTCGCGTCGTACCCCTGCCAAATCGAATCGGTGAGGCGTAGATGCGTTCCACGCCGAGCTGTTCCAGTCCGATGACGGCGCCGACGATATCCGCGATGGCGTCTGCCGCGCCGACTTCGTGAAAATGCACGCGTTCAACTGAAATGCCGTGTACTTCCGCTTCCGCTTCGGCGAGTCGCCGGAAGATGGCGCCGGCCCGCCGCCTGGCTCTGCTCGGGATGTCCGCGGCGTCGATGATGTTCAGCACGTCGTTCAGGCGACGGTGGTGTTGCCCTTCTCCGGCGGCGACGTCCACCTTCGTCGCGGCAATGCCGTGCCTTTGAACCTTTCCGGCCCGAAGGCGGATTCGCTCAAGGCCGAGTTTGTCGAGTTCCCTCTGCAACGCCTCGATCCGTAAACCCGCATCCACCAGCGCGCCCAGGATCATGTCGCCGCTAATGCCGGCATGGCAGTCGAAGTACGCCAGTCTCAAGTTATCACCTCGATCCTCGTCTGCAAGCGGCCGGGCGCGGGCGAAATCCGACAGTGGCTCCAGACGGTTATTCCTGTATTCAAACCGGGAAACGTCGATCGAAAGCAGACGGGGTCTTGTTGTTGTCGCGGCTGGAGGAGAGGAAAGCTAGGGTGGGGCCTGCAGGTTGGTCGCCAGCGTCGTCGCCGGGTCGTCGAACAGCGCCAGCAGGCGGTCGCGCTGTTGTCTGAAGCCGACCAGCTGATCCGGAGACAGCTGTCTGGCCCCGGAACGATTGGCAATTCGGGCCGGGTTTACGAGGCGATATCGCTTGCCGTTTCTGACAAAGAAGTTGTAATGAAGGTGCGGTCCGGTGGAGCGGCCCGTCGATCCGACAAACCCGATGGTCTGCTTCTGTTTGACGCGCGTACCCTTCTTCAATCCGCGCGAGAACTTGCTCAGGTGGCCGTAGCCGGTCTTATAGCCGTTCGGATGCCGGATTTCGACGTAGTTGCCGAGAGCGCCCTTCCAGCCCCTGAAAACGACGACTCCCGGGGCGGTCGCCCAGACGCGCGTGCCGTACGCCGCGGCATAGTCGATGCCGTGGTGAGGGAGGTACTTCTTCAGGATGGGATGGAACCGACGGTTGGAATAACCGGAACTGATTCGCCGGTAATTGAGGGGAGATTTGAGAAACAGGCCGCGCAGTGACTTTCCGTTCGAATCGTAATAGGCGCGATGGCCGTCCCCGGTTTCGAACAAAAAGGCCTGATGGTTCTCCCGGGCCGACTGATATTCGGCGGAGAGGATATCTCCGTATCGAAGGAACCGGCCGTCTTTGTGCAATTTCTCCAGTGCCAGTGCAAACCGGTCGCCGGCGCGGCAATCCACCATGAAGTCGATGTCGTATTCGAAAATCCGGGTCAGTTTGCCGGTAAGGACGCGGGCGTCTTCGCCGGATTCGGACAGGGCGTTCCAGAGGGAACTGTGGATATCGCCCGTTACGACGTGAATCCGGCGCTCCAGCGGAATCTGCTCTTTTCGCGCGGTGAGCCTGCCGTTCGCCCGGGTTGCCACAAACCGGGACTCGAAAGCGCCTCTCTTGATAAACTCAAAGGACTGAACGGTTCCGAGGCTGTCTATGCTCAATGTGTAACGGTCGCCGCGCTGGACGATTCCGGGATTGAATTCCGCCCGACGGATCCCTTTCTTGAACGCATTCACCAATTCATGGATCTGTGACCTTGCGACGTCTTCCCGATTCAATGCGTCCCAGAACGTCTCTTTATGTCGGATCCGACCGTCGATTTCCAGGTACCGCGGTTCGGGCGCGGTCGGAACCGGCGGGACTTCCTGGACGACCTCGGGACGCTGCGCGGTCTGGCGCTCGGGCGACCGAGCGGCGACGAACCAGGCCAGTACAGCTGCCGGAAAGATGACAATTGCAAACGCCGGCAGCCTGAACCGGCGACCGGATCGCGCAGGCCGGTCCGACCGATCACGTTTGAAATCAAGCATATGGATCCTGATCTGGAATGCCGTGAGGGGTACGGGGCGTTGACATGACCCCCGGACAACAAGTGGGATAAATTACTGTTCTTAGGGAAGAACGGCCTTTTAAGATAGGCCAGGTCGACAATTCTGTCAACCCGTATTTTCTCTTGCATCCGGAACGCGGCGCCCTTAACCTTGATTGGTACTTCTTCGGGGAAGTAAAACCGAATATATGCAAGCAGATAAAGGCGATTAGACTTCGGATGACCAGGTCCACTGGACGTGAACTGAAAAAATGTCCTTTTTGACGACCGTTGCGCCCCGTTTCAGAGGTATTCGTCGCGTCGCCGAGTTGCTGTTTTTTTCGGATCGGGGTTAACAGCCCGTTGAAAAAGCCCATCCGGGCTGCCTGCCTGTGCGGTGCACGCAGACAGGCGGCCGGCCCTTTCGACCGAAATACGATTCGACTCGGTTGCGCGCCTCGTCTTCGGCCACAATGGCTCGGCCTCGCCTGCAGAGCGACTTTATCAACGGACTGTCAATCTCATGCCAACGGCAAATCCGGGAGATGCGCAAATGGCGGACGTCTCGCAGTCTGGCAACCGTGTGGAACTGAAGGGGTTCTTCCCCGGAGAACTTGAGGGATTCGTGACTTCCCTCGGGTTGGAGCCCTATCGGGCCAGGCAGATCGCGGCGTGGATCTACAATCGTGGTTCAATCGACTTCGCCGAGATGACCGACCTTGCGAAGGGAGTCCGCACGAAGCTCGCGCGGCGAGCGTCGATATTGAGTCTGAAGGTGGCGGCGCGATCCGGCGCAGATGACGGCGAAACCGTGAAGTATCTGTTCGAACTTCCGGACGGCCGGCGCGTCGAAAGCGTCCTGATGCGCGACGGCAGGCGGCGGACGCTGTGCGTATCGTCGCAGGTGGGATGTCCGCTGGATTGTACGTTCTGTGCAACCGGAAGGATGGGGCTGCTCCGCAACTTGTCCGCCGGTGAAATCCTGGATCAGCTGATTTATGTCCGGCGGGAATTGAGGGCACGGGGAGACGATCTGACCAATGTGGTCATGATGGGTATGGGAGAGCCACTGTTGAATTACGGGAACGTTGTTCGCGCGATCCGGCTGATGAACCTGGATTACGGGCTGGCAATAGGAATTCGCAGGATTACCCTGTCCACGGTCGGCTATGTGCCCGGAATACTGAGATTGGCGCGAGAGGGGCTGAAGGTTGGCCTGGCAGTGTCGCTCAATGCGGCTGACGATGCACTGCGGTCGCGAATAATGTCAATCAACCGGCGTTGGCCGATTCACGAGCTTCTCGAGGCCGTCAGGGCCTATCGGCAGCGTATCGACAGGCGGGTGACGTTCGAATACGTGCTGCTGCACGGGTTGAACGATTCGATGGAGGACGCCCGGCGCCTGGCCGCGCTGGTGCGGGGCATCCCGTGCAAGGTCAACGTCATTCCCTGGAATCCCGTCGAGGACGTGGCTTTTGTACGGCCGCCCCGGGAAGCTGTCGACCGGTTTGTGGACGTCCTCAGGAACGCGCATTTGACAACGACCGTGCGGTACAGCCGAGGCGTGGATATCGCGGCGGGGTGCGGACAGTTGTATATCCGTCCCGATGCGGCCGCGACCGCTTCGGTTGTCTGAATGCACGCCGCGGCCCGGGCCCGCACGTCCGGCCGCACGGGATCCGGGGCGCCACCGCGTACAAATCTCTTGATTGTTGTATAAGGATGTGTTATATTGTAACTTACCGCGAAAGACGCAGGACCTGATTTTACCAGACCGGGGCGCATCGGAACGTGGGTCGTTATGGAACAGTTCGTGATCGAAGGCGGATTTCAGCTTTCCGGGACCATCAGGCCGCTCGGCAATAAGAATGCCGCGCTTACGCTCCTCGCCGCGACGTTGCTGACAGACGATACGGTGGCGTTGAAGAATGCGCCGCCAATAGGAGACGTACTCACCCAGATCGCGATCCTGCGCGATCTGGGCGTCTCGGTTCAGCATTCCGGCGGGGCCGAACTGACGGCATGCGCGGCTTCCCTCAGCAAGACCGCCCTGAATCCCGATTTCTGCAAAAGGGTCCGCGGCAGCATCCTTCTCGCGGGACCGCTTCTCGCGCGCCATGGCCGCGCCACGATGCCCCGGCCGGGCGGTGACAGAATAGGACGCCGGCGCCTCGATACCCACCTTCGTGCGCTGGAAGCGCTGGGCGCACGCATAGAAACCAGCCACGTCTATGAAATGTGGGCGCCGGACGGATTGACCGGCGCGGATATTTTTCTGGATGAGCGGAGCGTGACCGGAACGGAAAACGTCATCATGGCGTCCACCCTTGCCGAAGGTACAACCGTCATTCGCAACGCGGCCTCTGAGCCGCACGTGCAGGAGTTGTGCCATCTGCTCAACGCCATGGGCGCCCGGATTTCGGGCGTCGGCACGAATGAACTGACCGTCGAAGGCGTAAACGCGCTATGCGGCGGCGAACATACCATCGGACCTGATTATATGGAGGTGGGGAGCTTCATCGGTCTCGCCGCGGTAACCCACGGTGAGATACGGATCACAGACGCGGCGCCGCATCATATGCGACGGAGTCTGATGGTCTTTGAACGGCTCGGGGTGGAGGTGATGGTCGACGGAGATGACATTCTGGTTCCCGACGATCAGAGGCTGCAGATCGTCCGGGACGTCGGAGACGCGATTCCGAAGATCTTCGACGACCCGTGGCCGGGGTTTCCCGCGGATCTGATGAGCATTGCGATTGTTGTCGCCACACAGGCCCGGGGAACCGTCCTGTTTTTCGAAAAAATGTACGAGAGCCGGCTGTTCTGGCTGGACCGGCTGATCGAAATGGGGGCCGAGATCATCATCTGCGACCCGCACCGGGCCGTTGTCGTGGGCCCGTCGAAGCTGTACGGGGAGCGGATCACAAGCCCCGACATCCGGGCCGGGATGGCATTGTTGATCGCCGGCCTGTGCGCCGAGGGCCGGAGTGTGATCCGGAACATCGAACAGATCGATCGCGGGTATGACCGCATCGACGAACGGCTTCGCACGCTGGGCGCCCGGATCGAGCGGGTTCCCGTTCCTCCGGATTGAACCCGATGGTTTCTGCACTCGATACGGCCGTTGAGGTGGTTCGACGCCTCAACGCACGCGGATTCCGGGCGTTGCTGGCCGGCGGCTGCGTGAGGGACCTGCAACTCGGGCTGGCGCCGCGGGACTACGACGTCGCCACCGACGCCGATCCTCAGCAGGTGATCGACATATTCCAAAACACCCGGCCCGTCGGTGCGCATTTCGGGGTGGTCGAGGTGCGCCTGGCGGGGCATAGCTTCGAGGTCGCCCGTTTTCGGCGCGACCTGGGTTACAGCGACGGGCGGCATCCGGATGCGGTCGAATTTGCCGGCGAAGCCGAGGATGCCCGGCGTCGTGATTTCACGGTGAACGGGATGTTCTGGGACCCCCTGACGGATCGGGTACTGGACTACGTGGGCGGCCTGGCGGACATTGAGCGGAAGACAATCCGGACCATTGGAACCGCCGAGGACCGGTTTACGGAAGATCGTCTGCGAATGATGAGAGCGGTTCGGCTCGGATGCCGATTGCACTGGCGGATCGATGCGGCCACGTTCGGGGCGATACGGCGTTCGAGCGCTGACCTCGCGGAGGTCAGCGTAGAGCGTGTCCGGGACGAATTCGTCAGAATCCTGACTGAAGGGGGCGCGCCGCTCGGGGTACGATGGCTTATCGATTCCGGGCTGATGAACGGGGTGGCGCCAGAGGTACTCGAACTGGATGGTGTCCCGCAGCCGCCTGAGTATCATCCCGAAGGCGACGTGCTGACCCACACGTTGATCATGCTGGGGCTGATGCGCAACCCGTCGCCCGGACTGGCCATGGCGGTGCTGTTGCATGACGTGGGGAAGCCCCGCACGTTCAGACGGGCCGACCGTATCCGGTTTGACAATCACGCCGCCGTGGGTGCGCAGATGACGGATGAGATTTGCCGCAGGCTGCGGTTCTCCGGCGAGGCGACCCGTCACATCGTTCGGTTGGTGGCGGACCATCACCGGTTCATGCACGTTCGCCAGATGCGCGCGAGCAGGTTGAAGCGGTTCCTGCGCCTGGAGCGATTCGACGAACACCTGGAACTGCACAGGGTGGACTGTATGTCCAGCCACCGGAATCTCGAGAATTACCATTTCTGTCGACAGGCTCTGGAAACACTGGAACCCGAAGAGATACGTCCGGAACCGTTGATTACCGGCCGGGATCTGATCAAGCTCGGGTATACGCCGGGGCCGTCGTTCAAGGCCGTCTTGAGGGCAGTGGAAGACGGGCAGCTCGACGGCCGCGTCAGGGATCGGGAGAGTGCGCTGCTCGTCGCTCGAGGCGTGTTTGAAAGGGGCGCGGAGTCCGGGTGTAACGTGCTGGCCGAAAACGGGTCCACTTAGCCCCCCGTCAACCTGCGTTCGGCGGCGGAACACCGAAACCGTCAGCATGGCGGCGGACACTCATGATTGCCCGACCCCGGCGTCGGCGCACGACTTTGGAACCTTGACCGGGCAGGGACGTTTTCAGGTAGAGACGACCGCTCACCCTATCCAGTCCATCCATGTTTCCCCACGGGTGTCCGATGTCAGATTTGATTCGATCCGCTTTTGCGATTGCCGTTCTGGCCATCTGTGTGCCGAAGACCGAGGCGACAACGGTCGAACGATTCGGGTTCGATTCGCTTTGCGACAGGGCGGAGACGATCGCCCACGTCCAGTGTGTGTCCCGCACCAGCTTTAAGGATGACGGGCGCGGGGAAATCGTAACGCGGCACCGGTTCAGGGTAATCGTACCGGTCAAGGGCAATCCGGGCGACGAGATCGTCCTCACGTTGCCCGGAGGAACCGCCGACGGCCGGCGGCTGTATATCCCCGGCATTCCCGAGTTCGGCGTCGATGAAGAGGTCGTGCTGTTTCTTACAGCACCGGACAAGCACGGATCGCCGTGGCCGATGGGGCTCGGACAGGGTTGTTACCGCGTAATCGAAGCGCAGGATGGCCACGCCCAGGTCAGGTTGCAGCAGGGCGCCACGCCCCTGCCTGCCGGTGCGCTTTTCAAGCCGGCGCTGAACCGACCCTCCCGGCCCTTCAACGTGCCGCTCCAGCTTTTTATCCATCAGATCCGCCTGACGATTCCCGAACCATCCGACGAACGGTAAAACCCGCCTGCCGGCCACAGTGGGTACGTGGACGGCACAACAGCCCCGTTCAGGAGACCGAAAACCGGATAATCAGGAAGCCGCTTACACGACTCGACGGCCGAATTCAGGCAACCTGTTTCCGGGACAGACCACTAAATCCTTTTTTATTTCTCTTGACTTTGGTCCGGCATTGTTGCATCATAGCGGCGCGGTTTATGTGCCCGCTTTTACGCGTGTAAGGTTATGTATTTAAGTGACTTTGGCATTTTCGGCATACTTCGGGGGCGGCGTTGTGCCCTTTTTTTGTTGGCTTCGAACCGCAGGAAGCTGTTTTAGAATTCGCAGTGAGGTTCCCGGCGGAGCGAAAATGTAGCTGTTATGAGTCACGAAGGGCGCACAGCGCCGAGGGGCGGCTCGACGGCCGAATTCAGGCAACTTATTTCTGGGACAGAACACTAAGGAGGGTGTGTAATGTTCAAGTTGCATTTTGATATCCGGGACATCTTTCGGGTGGTTCGGCTCGGATGGTCCGGCAAGAAGATCTGGGTGGGGTTGTCCGGCACGCTGATCGCCTATGCCGGATATTCCATCCTGGCCATCGCCGACCACCTTCTGGCCGGGGCCACGATGGGAGAGATCTGGCACCGGTACGGGCTCTTCCCAGGGCTGGCGCCGTTTCCGGTCACGCTGGCGGGCGCCGCAATGGACGTGCTTGCAATGCTCTATGTCTGGTTTGTGGTTCTATTGACGATTTGCATGATCTGCAAGATTACATACCAGCAATTGAAAGGAGACGACTTTTATTCCTCGGGCGATGCCTGGGGATTCATCAGACAGAACTGGGGCGGCGTTGTATGGGGACCGGTGGCCACGCTGGCACTGCTGGTCTTTTTTGTCGTCGCGGGCATCGTGATCGGATGGCTTGCGGGTTTGATTCCCTGGGCGGGCGAATTGGCGTTCGGGGTATTGTTCATTCCGATCTTTTTTGCCGCGCTGGTTGCCGTTTTTATATCGATCGCGTTTGTCGTGTCCCTGACGATGTCGCCTGCGGTCGTGGGGACGGTCGGCGAAGACGCGCTCGAGGTGGCCATCCAGTCCTTTTCATTGGCCTGGAGCCAACCCTGGCGGCTCGTGTTGTATATGATCTGGATGAAGATCTCGGTGTCTGTCGGTTCCGTCCTGCTGGGAATCTTCATGGCCGCCTCGCTCGGTCTGGTGAGCTGGGCCTGCGGCCTGTTCATGAAAGAAAAGCTGGCCAACATGGTCTATGTGGCGGGGCAGTATGTCCCGTTTGACTTCACGCGTTCCGAATGGCTGTCTCTGGACATTACGGCGTTTCTGCCGCCCGCCGGCACCCCTTCCGGTTCCGAATTGCTGGCTGGGGGAATTCTCGCCGTTATGTTGATTCTGCTCACGGTTATCTACAGTTCATACGTGCTGTCCGCCTATGCTTCCGGCCTCAGTCTGATTTACGTGATTCTTCGGAAGCGCAAGGATGATGAGAATCTGCTCGAATGGGAGGACGACGAGGCGGAGGAAGACGAGGAACCACCTGAGGAAGCGGAAACCGGGGACGACGGAGTCGAGGAGGCGGGTAGCGACACCTCCGCGGAATCGGAGAACGGAGACGGTGAGGCGCCGGACACGGAAACCGAAGAGAAGTGACATCAGGCATTCGGGAGACGTACTGGCGGATGTGGCGGCCGATGCGCGGCTCGCCGAGGGTCCCGAAGGCGTCCGTCGTGTCTTGAGGGCCATTTATCGCGCGGGCACGCTGACGTTACGGGACCTGTCGCGGGAGACGGGTCTGCCGGTGCCGGTTGTGGCTGCGGTCCGGGGCGAGTTGGAAACAAGGGGTTGGCTGGAGCGGCGAGGCGGCGTAAACCTGTCGTCGGCCGGCCGGAATGCGCTCGAAAAACAGCTGGGTCTGAGTTGCCGCCGCCGGTTTCAAAGGCCGGTCTTTCCCGTGCTGGACGACGAGATGCGTTCGTTGCGCGCACGGATGGAGGCACTCGGGGAGCGAAGGCCGCCTGTCGACGTGCGGCTGGATCAGTCTCATGCAACGGCGGAGACCGCGTTGCGGCGCGCCGTCCTTCTGTACGAATACGACGGGCTGGAAGGGCGTGATGTCCTGATACTGGGAGACGACGACCTCACCTCTCTGGCCATCGGCCTTCTGGCTGACTTTCTCGGGATTTCGGTGCGCAGGGTGGTGGTGCTGGAGTGCGACCCGCGACTTGTGGCCTTTCTGAACGCCGCGTCACGTGAAACACGACAGGCGATCGAGGCCGTCGAACACGACTTGAGGGCGGATCTGCCGGGCGACCTCCTCGCCGGTTTCGACCTGTTCTTCACCGATCCGCCATACACGCTTTCCGGCCTGTCGTTGTTCGTTTCCCGCGGCGCCGCGGGGCTTCGGCCGGAGGTGGGCAAGCAGGGCATTATCTGTTTCGGAAGCCGCAGACCCGACGAGACGGCAACCGCAGTGGGAACGATCACCGAAACCGGACTGGCGCCGGTTGAGATCATACCGGATTTCAATCGGTACGTCGGCGCCCAGATGCTGGCCGGTGTCAGTCATCTCATTCGAACGGTTGCGACAGCCCGGTTGACACCCCGTGTCAATGGCTTCTATGGGGGTTCGCTCTACACGGCCGACAGGTCACGGAAGAAGGGATGAATCTGCCGTTTGAAGCGGAACCCATTCACCCCCGTCATACGCGCCGTCTGCAGGGAATTTTTGCGTCCGCCGGGAAGAACGCGTGGTGTTATTACGCGCCTTTTCTCTGTTGTTTCAGCCTGGCTCCGGCGAGGGAAGTGTTCGTTGCCGAACACGATGGCGCACTGTGGCTTCCCGTGCGTCGCGTTGACAGAAGCGGCCGCGTCCGGTTCGATCTGGTCGTACCGCCGATTCCACTGTCGACTGAACCGCTCGTCGCGGTCCTGAACCGGATGCGTTCAATCAACGAAGGCCGTTACCCGCGCATTTTGTGGGTGGACGAGGCCGACAGACGGCATCTGCCGCCGGACCGGCTGGAAGTTCGGTTCAAGTCGCGGGAGTACCTTTACGATCCGTCGAGGGTCGCGGCGGCAGCCGGGCGGCCGTACCGGGATCTGCGAAAGAAACTGAGACGCTTCCGTAGAGGGGCGGATCCGATTTTCCGTGTAATGACGCCCGCAGATATCACGCCCTGCCAGGCGCTGTTGCGGCACTGGCGGAAGCGGCAGGGGCGCAAGCGGGATTTCCTGCTCGACTGGGGATATACCCGGTCGGCGTTGTCGATGTTCGGACAATGGACGTCCGAGGAACTCCAGGGTTGGTGCGTGGAGCTCGAGGGCCGGATCGCGGCCTTCGCGATAGCCGGCAGAATGCACGCCCGGCTGGCCAACTTCTTTATCGCGAAAACGGACCCCGACGTACGGGGACTGTCGGAATATCTGCGAATGGAGGTTTACCGGGTGCTGACGGATTTCGATCTCGTCAACGACGCTGGTGACCTGGGGCTGCGGGGATTGCGACAGCATAAGCGAAAATTCCGTCCTGTCGAGCTGATTCCGGTCTACAGCGCGTCGTTTTCGGATTGACGAACAACTCGCTTTCCGGCATGTCCCTTCGGCTGTGCGCCACGGTTGAAAGGATCGAATTCCGGCAGGGCTTAAACGCAGAAGATGACGTTTCCGAAACAGGGAGGTTGTTCTTGGCCGCGGCGAAAGCAACAAATATCGTATGGCACGAAGGCCACGTGAGTCGTGCGAAACGGGAGAAGCTGTTGACGCAGGCGGGTTGCCTGGTGTGGCTTACCGGTCTGCCCTCCTCCGGAAAAAGCACCATTGCGTTTACCGTGGAACACGCGCTGGTTGCGCGGGGACGCGTGGCCTACGTCCTGGATGGAGACAATGTCCGGCACGGATTGAACAAAAATTTGGGTTTTTCGGCCGAGGACAGGGCTGAGAATATTCGTCGTATCGGTGAGGTGGGAAAACTGTTTGTGGATGCGGGAATCCTTGCCATAAGCAGCTTTGTGAGTCCGTACAGGCTTGACAGGGACGGGGTCCGCGGGATGCTGGATCGAGGAGATTTTCTGGAGGTTTTCGTCGACACACCACTTGAGGTCTGTGAGGAAAGGGACCCAAAGGGACTCTACAGGAAGGCGCGTGCGGGAGAAATACCGGATTTTACGGGTATATCGGATCCTTACGAGCCGCCGGAGAATCCGGAACTGGTCATCAAGGCAGCCGAATGTTCACCCGGGGACGCGGCGCAACGGATCCTCGATATGCTGGAGTCGCAGGGAAAGATTCTGAAAATGGCCGCGCGATAGCGGGCAATTCTGGGAGCCTGCCGGACTTGATCTTGCTTGCCGAACTGTCGGCAGCTATGCTGGAAGGACGTGAACCGTGATGCCGCTGGACGGGCGGCGGGTGCTCGTAATGGGCCTGGGCCTGTTTGGCGGGGGCGTGGGTGCGGTGCGGTTTCTGTGCAGGGAGGGCGCGCGGGTGACCGTTACCGATCTCAGGCCGGCGGAGGCGCTTCGGGAGTCGTTGCGTGCACTGGAGACTTTGCCGGTCGTTTACAGGCTGGGCGGACACGAGGCGGCGGATTTCCGGGCGGCGGATCTTGTCGTGGCGAATCCCGGGGTGCCCCGGTCTTCCCCGTTCCTCAAGGTTGCCGGGAAACGGGGAATCCCCGTGACCACGGAGATTTGCCTGTTTGCGGAACGTTGTAAAGCGCCGGTTGTGGGGATTACGGGCAGCAGTGGAAAGACGACCACCACGGCTCTGGTCGGGGAGATGATGCGGCGTAAGGCGCCACGGACGATGGTGGGCGGAAATATCGGTGGGTCTTTGCTGGATCGGCTGGAGGAAACAACGGCGGACACTCACGTCGTCCTCGAACTGTCCAGCTTTCAACTGGATCGGCTGGGCGATCAGAAATGGAGCCCGCAGACTGCCGCGATTACGAATTTTGCCCCCAATCACCTGGATATACACGGATCGCTGGAGGCCTACAAGAGGGCGAAACGCCAGATCATCGCCCATCAGGGCGATGGCGACGTCGAGGTATTGAACGGAGACGATCCTGAAGTCAGGCAATGGTCCGGAAACGGGCGCCGTGTTGTTTTCGGCATGCAACCCGCGCCGGGCTGCGACGTGTACCTCGACGGTTGCCACATCCGACACCGGATCGGCGAATCCGAAAAAACCATCTGTCAGGCCAACGCTTTGGCGCTTCCGGGAAGGCATAACCTGTCAAACGCGCTGGCTGCCTGCGCAGCGGCGCTTACCTGCGGCGTGAACGAAGCGGATATTGCGGCCGTCTTGGCTTCGTTCAAGGGCGTGCCCCATCGATTGGAACGGGTTGCCGAAATCCGGGGCGTCACGTACTTTAACGATTCCATTGCGACAAGCCCGGACCGGACGCAGGTGGCGCTTTCGGCCCTTCCGCCGGGCGTGGTGTTGATCGCGGGAGGATACGACAAGGGTCTGGCGTACGGCGCACTGGGCCGACAGATCGGGCGAAGGGTGTCGCATCTGGTCCTCACGGGTCAGACGGCGGACGCGATCGCGGAATCGGTACCGGCCGGGTCCCCGACGCGCGTCCTGAGGGCGGGTTCACTGGACGATGCGGTGTCCGAGGCGGCGAGACGTGCGGCGCCGGGCGGTACGGTGTTGTTTTCTCCGGCCTCGGCCAGCTACGATTGCTTTCGCAATTTCACCGAGCGCGGTGAGCGGTTCAGGCAACTGGTTCTGAATAAAAGGAGCTGTGATGGCTGAACCTGTCGACTTGCGGGCAATCGCGCCAACAATATCCCGTGTACTCGACGTACCCGCGCCCAACGGCTCCGAGGCGGCGCCGATCGATGAAGTCTTCGACACCCTGCAGGCCGCCGACCGTCTTGCGCTGGTGGTGGTTGACGGTTTCGGCTCGTCGTTGTGGGCGCGGGTTTTATTCGGGGGGGCGGCGCTTCGGCATCGTGAGTTTCAGTCCGTGCTTCCCTCGATGACCTACATATGCTTTTGATCGTTGTTGACCGGCGTGTCGCCGTCCTCGCACGGCGTCACGGATTTGCAGACGATGATCCGGGCGGTCCGGTCACCCCATATGGATTCCGTTTTCAACAGGGTGAGGGACACGGGGGGGCAGACGTTGATGGCCGTCCACAAGAGGGACGTGGCGGGATTGGACATCGAGCGATTCGCCGACAGAACGGTACTGGCTGAGGAACGAAACGATCTGGAGATCTACGCCCGAGTACCCGGTTTAATCCTCGAACATTCCCCGGCGTTTGCATTTGTTCATCTGCTCGACGTGGATGAAGCGGGTCACAGGTACGGTCCCTACGCGCCGGAGGTTCAGCAGACCGCCTCCGAGATGGACCGGAATCTTGAAGGGCTGCTGGCCTGCCTTGCGACTTCCGGTTACGCGGTAATACTGGTAGCGGACCATGGCATGCATGAGTCTCCGGGGCGCGCTGCGGACGAAGGCGGGAATCGGGGCACCCACGATGGCTCGGTTCAGGAGGATCTGGTTGTTCCCCTGCTGTGGGCGACGCCGGAAGAACTTCGTAAAATCACGCAAGGAAGATAGTACGAAAACGAGGCCGGACGTTTCTGTCGTCCGGCCTCGATTTCGATGCACACGCTCTGTTCAGGCACCGTCCGAATAGGGCATGAGTTTGCGGCCCCGTGTGGGGTGGCGGAGCTTTCTGAGCGCTTTTTCCTTGATCTGCCTCACGCGTTCGCGGGTGAGTCTGAACCGGATGCCGATTTCCTCAAGGGTCATTTCGGCGTCGCCGCCCAGGCCGAAATAGAGGCGAATGACCTCCCGCTCCCTTTCTTCCAGTGTATCCAGCGCCGCGAAGATCTCGTGTTCCAGTGAATTCTGCAGGAGTAGATGGTCGGGCGGTTCCTGGTTTTCGTCTGTCATGACTTCCAGCAGGCTGTTTTCTTCGTCCTCGCCGAAGGTCATGTCAAGCGAGAGGATGCGCTGTCCACTGGCAATGGTATCGACCACCTGCTCGACCGTGATTCCCAACTCCTCCGCGATTTCTTCTTCCGGAGGTCTCCCGGACGTCTCCTGCTGCCGGTTGTTGACGTAGCGTCAAATACGCCGAAGAAGGTCCACCCGGTTAAGCGGCAGACGCACGACCCTGGAATGTTCGGCCAGTGTTTGCAGGATGGACTGGCGAATCCACCAGACCGCGTAGGAGATGAACTTGAATCCCCTGGTTTCGTCGAATCTCTCGGCCGCCGTAATAAGCCCGAGGTTGCCCGCGCTGATCAGATCCGCCAGCGGCACGCCCTGGTTCTGGTATTCCCGGGCTACGGTGATGACGAATCGCAGGTTGGCCTCGACGAGCTTCCTGCGGGCCTCGAGATCACCCTTCTTGATGCGACGGGCAAGAAAGACTTCCTCCTGGGACGTCAATGGCTCAGACGTGGCGACGTCTTCCAGATAGCGGTGCAATGAATCTTTCACCTCATCGCGGTAGATTCCGCTCTTTCTGGCCACGAAGATCACCTCTGACGGATGTGCGATTCGTGGATGGGATTCTGCAACCGGCGGGAGAAAGTATGTTATGTAATCAAACTGAATATTTCGTGTTCCCAGTGCGATGTCAAGCGAAATCTCCTGCGCGGACTGCAGTGAAACCTGTGATGTAAGGGCCCCGCGTTCTGGCTCCCATGCGACGTTTGGAGGCATTCCGATGGATGTGTCAATTGATCGATCGCGTCTGTTGAAGTTGCTGGAAAGACTTCTGACGGCACATGCTCCGCCGGGGGCCGAAGGCGAAGTGGACGCCATCGTGATGGACGAGGTGCGTCCCCTCGCGGCTTCGGTCCGGCAGGATGCGGCCGAGAGCATCGTGATTCATTTCAGGGGCCGGGGTGACGGCGCTCCCGTTGCCGTTACGGCGCACAAGGACGAGATCTCGTTAATGGTCAGGCGTGTTCAGGACGATGGACGCCTGCGGGTCCGGCCGCTGGGTGGGCTCCACGCGTGGGCGGTAGGCGAGGGGCCGGTTGACGTGCTGACCGAAAATGAGCCGGTAACCGGCATTCTGTCCGTGGGCTCCAAGCATGTTTCCAACGAAAGTCCGGCGGGTCGGCTCAAGACGGGCAAGGCGGTCGAATGGGAGTCGTTCTGGATCGAAACCAAGCGCACTGCCGCGGAACTGCGGGACCTCGGCGTACATCGCGGCAGCAAGGCCGTGCTGGCGCGTTCCCGGAAAACGCCCGTGTTTCTGGATAACTTCATCTGCGGTTACAACCTGGACTGCAGGGCCGGATTGGCTATATTGATCGAGGCGGCCAGGCATCTGGCGGAGGCGCCGCCGCCGAATGACGTGTATCTCATCGCGAGTTCAGAGGAGGAAATCGGCGCGCAGGGCGCCGCGTTTTCAATTGGACAACTGCCCGCGCAGACGGCGATTGCGCTGGATATCGCACCTGTGGCCGAGGAGTACCAGATCGAGAATTGCGAAAAACCCGTTCTGCTCTGGGCCGACGCGACCGGTGTTTATCACGAACGGACGTTGCGCCATCTGGGGGCGCTGGCTGCACGTATGGGATTTGAAACGCAGCCGGCTGTGGTAACCTCCTACGGAAGCGACGCCAGTATTGCCAAACGTATCGGATCGGCAGGCCGGTCGGCCTGCATCGCATATCCGGGGGAGAACACCCACGGGTACGAGATCTGTTCGATGGAAGGGATCATCAATTCGGCCCGGCTGCTGATGGCGTACCTCAGGAATCCTCCGGATTGAGCTTCGGCACGCGGGCATGAGTTGACCCAATCATCTGAGGTTTGCTCTTGATTCATCATTTTCGGGGATCGTAAATCGAATATTCACAGGAAAATTTCAGCGATTTGACGTCGGATTTCCAGGATACGTCGGGTCACTGGACGTGAGCTGAAAAACCGTCCTTTTTGACGACCGTGACGCCCCGTTTCAGGGGCTTTCGTCGCGTCTCCGAGTTCCTGTTTTTTTCGTTTTGGGGATATCGGTTATCTCTCTTTGAATTGAGGTTGGGCACCGCACGCGGACGCTTCGGGCAAGACGGAAAGCCACGGCTTTTATTTATGCTTTTTGAGAATGTAAAAGGACAATATCAATTCCTTAAAGGAATCGAACCCTATTCGTGCGGGGTCGTTGCCGCGACAGGATACGAGATCGTGCACGCGACGTTGGCGGAACCGCTTCCGTGGCGTGAGGGGTTCGGGAAGGTGGAAGTGCATCTTCACGGGTCGGGTCGGGAACGGCACGCGCTTTGCGGTGTGGAACTCCGATGCCCGAAACCGCACCCGATGGACGGATTCATCAGATTCAACGAGGATTATTGCGGACTTCTGGCGTCCTGGGGCCTGCACGTGAACGGAATGAACCCGGTCGCACGAACCAATGTCGCGCCGTTGCACAATCCGCCGGAAGATACCACGATGCACGGATTTTCATACACCATGCCCTGCCGCGAAGAAACCGGCCGTACGTTTGTCATCGCGGGCGCGGGTGAACTGCTTGAAGGCGAACTGGTCCGCGACGGCATCGTCAGGCGGGGCGAGACAGGCCCGGACGCGATGTTGGAGAAGGCGGCATACGTGGTGCAGGTCATGGCAGATCGGCTGGCGGGCCTGGGAGGAACATGGGATCAGGTGACAGCCGTGGACGTCTACACGGCGCACCGTTTGGACCGTCTGCTGGACGAAGTCGTGTTGCCCGGCGTCGGGGCGGCGCAGCGTCACGGCCTCAGGTTGTACCTGGCGCGACCGCCCGTTATAGGGATCGAATTCGAAATGGACGTCCGGGGCGTCAGGAGAGAAATTCGCATTTGACGTCGCCTGCCAGCCAATGCGCCGGGCCCTCGCGAGGGTGCCATTCGCCGGAATTGTCAAGACGGATCGAACGTTGCGTTCAGCCCGTCTCTTTCAGGTTTTCTACGGAATCAGGAGCACCTTGCCCTTCGTCCGTCTGCCTTCGAGCAGCCGGTGGGCTTCGCGGGCATCCGACAGAGGCAGCGTACGGTCGATCCGCAGGCTGAGCTTCCCGGTTTGAATCCAGCCAAGCAACTCTCCGGCGCGACCTTGCAATTCCTCGCGGGTTGCGGTGTAGTCGACGAGAGTGGGGCGCGTCATGAATATCGAGCCATGGCGGCTGAGCAGCAGCGGGTCGACGGGCGGAACCGGGCCGCTGGCATTGCCGAACAGCACGAGGTAGCCCCTGGGACGCAGGCAATTCAAGCTCTTTTCCCACGTGGTTTTCCCCACCGAGTCGTACGCGACGTGAACGCCCTGGCCGTCTGTGAGGCGATTGACTTCGGCTTCGAAATCCTGTTCGGTATATCTTATGATTTCATCCGCTCCGGCACCCCGCGCCAGTTGCGCCTTCTCTTCCGTTGACACCGTCCCGATGACTTGCGCGCCTCGCATTTTCGCCATCTGAACCAGAATGAGTCCCACGCCCCCCGCGGCTGCGTGGATGAGAACGGTGTCGCCTTCCAGAACGTTGCACGTACTGTGAACGAGATAATGGGACGTCATTCCCTGGAGCATGGCGGCCGCGCCGGCGGCGGCGTCCACGCCATCCGGGAGTCTGACGAGTCTCTCCTGCGGCGCTGCGACAAATTCGGCGTAGGATCCGGGTACTCCCGCGTAGGCGACGAGATCCCCCAACCTGAAATCCGTGGCGTCAGTCCCCAGGGCCGCCACCGTCCCCGCGGCCTCGAGACCGGGAATGAAGGGCAGGTCCAGCGGATAGAGGCCCGTGCGGTGGTATGTGTCTATATAATTCAATCCGATAGCGTTGATTCTGACGAGTACCTCGCCAGGGGCGGGTTCGGGATTCGGTACATCTTTATAGAGGAGGACCTCGGGTCCGCCGGCGCGGTCAACTTGAATCGCTTTCATGAAAGTCTCCTTCGGGATTTCAGTGCCTTGCCGTAATTCCGAGCGAAATTCGTCTGGGCGAGCCCAGATTGCGTTCTACAACGGCGTAATTGTACGCCAGGGCGTTATGTGCTTTCAGCACCACCTGGACCTCTCCGAACGCGTACGAGGCCGAGACGTCGAGCAGATAGACCGGTATGAGATCGCGGTTCCCTTCCGGCAACAGGCCCGAAGCGCGCAGGATTCGGCTTCTGAACCTGAATCGGCCTTCCAGTTTGAGCCGGCCGAACGTGGTCTGCAAGCCTGCGGCGGCAATGTGCCGGGGTCGATAGGGCAGCGGAAGATCTCCCTCCGGCAGATTCTCAATCGCGCTGATGAAGGTATAGTTCCCTTCGAGACGGACAGGATCGATCGCCGCGGCCATGCTCGCCTCGACGCCGGCAGTACGGCCTCTCGCGACATTCCTGAACTGTACGACGCCGGCGGCGTCCGGCCGGGCTTCCACGAGATCCTGATAGCGACTCCAGAATGCCGCGACGTTGATGACGGACCACGGCGCCGGACGGTGATCCAGCGCGACCTCGGCGGATATGCTCCTTTCGGCCACAAGGGCGGTATTGGGAATGATGGGAATCGCGGAGAAGGTGGCGTCCGTGTAGATTTCGGCGATTGAAGGTCCTCTGAAGCCCCATCCCAGCGTCCCTCGCAACGTGGTGCTTCCGGATGTGCGATACGAGAAACCCAGCTTCGGGCTCAGACGGTTCTCCGAGTCGCGGTCGTCGGTGCGATATCGGTCATAGCGACTGCCCACCGACAATGTAATCCGGTCCGTCGGTTCGATCTCGGTCTGGGCATATGCCGCGAGGATGAGCCCGGTGTGGTTGCCGAAGAGATGATCTGAAGAATGAACGATGTCGTGAATCCACTGTGTGCCGACCGTCAGCGCCACCCTCCCGGCCGGCTGGAGATCCAGCTGGAACTCCTGCCCCAGCTTGTATGCTTCCGACGACGTTCTCCCGCTGACTTCGTTGTCAAATTCCGTGCGATACACGAACGATTTGAGTCGATAGCCCGTTTGCGGATTGAGCAGGTGATATAAATCGACGTGCAGATTCAGTTTCTGGGATACGGTTTTGTCTCCTTTGGCGCTCTCGGGCACCTCCAGCGGCTCGTTTCTGTCTTTCCACAGCACGAAGGTGCCGTGATCGTCCAGCGCCCAGTTGCAGGTTGCGGTAACCGTTGCCGCGGCCTTGAATCGGTGTCTGAGTTTGCCGAAGAGTTTGTATCTCCTGTGCCACGCGTTTTCCCGGAAACCGTTGGTCCATTTCTGCCCGGCGCCCAGAATGAATCCGGTGTTCCCGGACTGCCGGGAATGGCTGACGTCCGTGCCTTCGTAGTATCTACCGCTCGACGACCAGCGCCACTCCTGATGGCCGGGTTCGCTGTATCGGCCGCCCAGGAACCGAAAGTGCGTCTCGGGTTCGGGCGACGGATTCCGGGTAATAACGTTGATGATGCCCCCGAGCGCGCCCGTGCCGTAAAGTGCGGACCCGGCGCCCTTGATGATTTCCACGCGCGCGATCTGGTCGATCGGAATGGCGTCCCACTTGACTTCGCCGTTATCGGCGGACAGCGCAGGGAAGCCGTCGATCAGCATAAGTACGCGGCTTCCCGTACCGCGGGAATAGCCGCTTGACCCCCTTATGTTGACCTGGCCTCCCACCATATTGACGCCGGGAACGTACTCAAGAGATTCGTTCAGCGTGGCGGAATTGTCGGACTGGATTTCCTCCGAGCCGATGAGCGACACGCTTGTCGGCGCGTCCACGACGTTTCGCGCGCGTTTGCTTGCTGAAACCACGATGGCGGGCATCCGGATCGGCGAGGTCGCGAGTCGGACGGAAAGCCGCAGGGTATCGTTCGCGGTAACCGGAATGTCCTTCATTACCTGAGGTTTGAAGCCCAGCATGGAAACGGACAGGGTATACGGGCCTGGCGGCAGACCCGTCAGACGGAACTCTCCTTCGACGTCGGTCTCGGTTCCGATACCTGTGCCAAGCAAAACCGCGCTTGCGCCCGGCAACGATTCACCGGTTGATTCGTCGGTTGTTCGTCCGATGATCGTGCCGGAGGTTTCCGCCTGCACCGCCGAGCCCGGAAGGAGAAGGCAGAGGAGGCAGAAAACCCGTGCAAATGTCCCGATCCGGCCGATCGGCGCCCTGCACAAGGTCGAAGTAGGTCTGGATATCGACATTTTTCGTGGTTTCGCCCAGGTGAACCTGCACCGGTGTGGGCAGGGTATCGTTGCCAACGTGATAACATCCGAGCAGAGAGTCAAAGTTCCAGAAACCGCCGCGGGGCCGCCACGCCACCACAATCCACTCATAGACGCCCGGCTCTTCCAGCGGCACGAAATACTCGAAACGGACCGCCCCGATGGTCACGGTCGTGTCCCAGCCGGCAATATTGAAAAAATCGGCAAGGGTCTGCGGGCGCCGCCTGTAGACAGCCACAGCGACGTCATCGGTCTCCGGCGGCCATTCGCCATGAAAAATCAGGGTTCCCTTGATGCCCGTACCGTCGGGAGGCCCCGGACCCAGGCCGCCGCCACAGGCGGTCAGCACGAGAAGGACCATTGGAATGAAGCGTTTCATGTCGGATACGCGGCCGGCTGGCGGCGTTTCAGAATTCGTGCGGAATGGTTGCCGCCACGCTGGTTTTCCTTGACATGGCCCGGGGTTCAAAATAAGTTTCATCAGGATGTCAACGTGTCTGTTCGGCGTTCAATCGGGAGGTCGCTCAATGACAATTTCAGCGCTTCGGGCAGCCAAACTGGCGGCGGGCGCGGTATTCGAACGGATTGACGGCACGGAGACGACAGCTCACTACGGCGATGCCGCATCCGAGTACGCTTCTGTTCGAGAGGCCGCGGGTCTGGTCGATCGGTGCGACAGGGGCCATCTGTTCGTTACCGGCACGGACCGTGCGCGTTTTTTGCATGGGATGTTGAGCAATACGGTCGAAGGGCTGGCAGCGGGAGAGGGAAACTATGCGACGATGACGACACCTCGGGGCCAGACATTGACCGACGTATGGGTCTATCGGAACGCGGAAGGGTTCCTGCTGGAGACGGAGCCCGGTCTGCAGGTGAAGCTGATGGCGTCCCTGGATAAATACCTTATTGCGGATGACGTCGATATAAAGGACGTTACAGGGGAACTGGCGATATTGGGCGTACACGGCCCCGGCGCCCGCGCGCTCATTGTGCCTTTGGTGGGTGATGTGCCCACCGGACTTGCGGATTGCCATACGGTCGTCCACATGATGGATGGCGTGGATGTGTCCGTGACCGCGCGCTCCTATACGGGAGAGCCCGGCTACGATCTCCGGGTAACGGCTGACAAGGCCCCGCGGCTGTGGAATGCCCTGATGGCTGCGGGCGCACGCCCCATTGGGTTTCAGGCAATGGAAGCGTTGCGAATAGAGTCCGGAATTCCACGTTACGGAGCGGACGTGGACGAGCGGGTTGTACCGCTGGAAGCAGGCCTCCATCATGCGGTCGATTTCACAAAGGGATGTTTTATTGGCCAGGAAACGATCGCCAAGATGCAGAATCTGGGCAAACCCAGACGGTATCTGGTCGGCCTACGCGTGGAGGCGGATACGGTTCCACCCGCGGAAACACCGCTTCGAGACGGCGAAAGGCAAATCGGGTGGATTACAAGCAGTGTCCGTTCGCCTGGCCTGGGGCGGGTGGTATCGCTGGCGTCCGTCCGCAGGGGATATGAACAGCCCGGCCTGTCTCTGTCCGTAGACGGCGGAGGCCGCGCGGAGGTCGTTGAACTGCCTTTTTACAGGCAGTAGTCAGCCCGTTCCGATGCTGGCCCATCTTCTTGGAAGCTGTCATAAAATTCCCAGCGGTCTTCGCGCGGCTGCAAGCGCGTCGGTCTGCGTTGGTCAATTCCACCCTTATCCTTGAGATAGGGGCGAATTCGCCCGCCTTGACCGACGCCCTTTCGCTCGCGCTCGGGAACGCACCGGGAATTTTATGACAACTTCTTACAATACAGGCGCGAATTGGCGATGTCAAGGGGTTTCTGCCACAAGAAACCGTACTGGCGCGGGCGGTCTTCACCTGCCGGAATCCATAGCGTTGTTGACTCTGCACATTTGTTCATTTATATTGATATCCACGAAGGATCGGGAGTCGTGCGTCCACAGCGACGACGGCAGGGTTGAGCGGGGCGATTTACGGCCGAAGAGGCGGATGGGCTTATCCAACGGGCTGCCAGGGATGCGTCAAAAACAGGCAATGGGAAACGATGTATTGCGCCTTAGAAATATGAGGTTTTTTGCCTACCATGGGCTGTTTCCCGAAGAGGCGAAGCTTGGGCAGTGGTTTGAAGTGGACGTCGAGGTTTTTTCGGATTTCCGGGGTTATGCCCGAAAAGACGACGCCGGCGCCTTCGACTATGCGCGTGTCTACGAAGCGACGAAGACGGTTGTTACGGAAGAGCGTTTCGGACTCGTGGAGTCGCTTGCCGACCGGATCGCGGAGGTCCTGCAGTCGCACTTCAATCTGGAGCGTGTGCGGGTCAGGGTGCGCAAGCCCAATCCGCCTATGCAGGCAATTTTCGATGGCGTGGAAGTCGAAGTGGAGCGGGGATGACAGATGGCGATCTCCTACATCGGTGTGGGGGCGAACCTGGACGACCGCGCTGCTGTATTGCGCCGGGCCGCCGCCGCGCTCGACGGGTACGATAGCCTCGAAGTAAAGGCGGCCTCCCCGGTCTACGAAACGGCGCCGGTCGGGGTAACGGCGCAGCCGATGTTCCTGAATGCGGTGCTTGCAGCGGAAACAGACCTCGAACCGCATGCGCTGCTGGAACGCCTGCTCGCGGTCGAAAGAAGATTCGGGAGGGTCCGCAGACAGAGGTGGGGGCCCCGGTTGCTGGATCTGGATATCCTCCTTTACGAGAATGAGATTATTCGAGGTCGAGGGCTGGAGATTCCACATCCGAGGTTACACGAGCGGGCTTTTGTACTGGTTCCTCTGTGCGATTTGACGCCCCGGGGTCGCCATCCGGTGTTCAAAAAGACCTTTTCGGAATTGGCCGAATCGATCGTTCCGACTCAGGAAGTGCGAAAGCTGCACGGCGTTTCGCTGCTGTCGGTTTGCACGTAACAGCCCGTAGAAAAAGTCCATCCGGTCCGCGTCCGGCCCTTGTGGCCGAAATACCGCGTTGCGCTCCCTCGCCGAATCCCCGATTCGACGCGGTCTCGCGCCTTGTCTTCGGCCACAATGCCTCGCCTGCAGAGCGACTTTTTCAACGGACTGATAAGGGCGTATTCCGTGGCCGTACGATACCTCGCGATCGAAGGCCCCCCTTGCGTGGGCAAGACCGAGCTTGCACGCCTCCTCGGCAGGTCGATGAAGGCGCGCCTGGTCCTCGAGAAGGCGGAGGAAAACCCCTTTCTGCCCCTGTTTTACGAAAATCCGGAGCATTACGGATTCCAGACGCAGGTTTTCTTCATGTTGCACCGGTACCGTCAGCAACAGGACCTTCATCAAATGGACCTGTTCGAATCCACGGTGGTCAGCAACTATCTGTTCGCCAGAAGCGGCATATACGCCCATGTCTGCCTTAACGACGCCGAACTTTCCCTGTACGAGCGTATGGCCGAGACGCTGAACGAAAAGGTGCCGAGTCCGGATCTGGTAATCTACCTCCACAATTCAACCGAAAGTCTCCTCCAGCGCGTTCGAAAACAGACACCGTCGTACGAACGGCTGATGACTGAATCGTACATGGCCAGGCTGGTCGAGGCGTACACTCATTTCTTCTTCCACTATACCGCGTCGCCTTTGCTAATCATTAACGTATCGCAGGTCGACTTCGAACGGAATCCGGAGGGCCTGGAGGAACTGCTGCAGCAGGTGAAGGCGCCACCTGCGGGCACCCGCTACTACCGACCGTCTCAAATTGAGGCCTGATCACGGATCACACTTGATGGAGTACGGATACTCAGGTAAGGGAGTTCAAGAAGTGTCCGACGAGGAATTGCGTACCACCCCCGGTATTCTGTCGGAGATGAAGCGGCGGGGCGAACCCGTCGCCATGCTGACGTGTTACGATTTTCCCACCGCCATCCTGCAGGACGCTTCGAACGTGGATGTCATCCTGGTTGGCGATTCGGTGGGGATCAACGTACTGGGATACGAGAGTCCCCAGCAGGTAACCATGGCGGATATGCTTCACCACACCCGCGCCGTCAGACGGGGCGTCCGGAATGCAATCCTGTTGGCGGATCTGCCTTACCGGTCCTACGAGACAGACTCCCAGGCGGTCGACAACGCCCGGCTGCTGGCGGACGCGGGGGCCGATATGGTCAAACTCGAAGGCGCCGAGGAAGTGG
Organism: Candidatus Latescibacterota bacterium; assembly: GCA_021295655.1. Taxonomy (GTDB): domain Bacteria; phylum Latescibacterota; class UBA2968; order UBA2968; genus JAAXHE01. Next base: position 105,010 of record JAGWBX010000002.1, on the reverse strand, counting down.
CGGGAAGGATCGAGGCAATCACGGCGGATGGCATGCCGGTGGTCGGCCACGTGGGCCATCTGCCGCAAACCTGGAAGGGGAACCGGCATGTCTACGGCGACCGCGCCGACGAGGCAGCGCGGGTCCTCACCGGGGCGGTCGCGCTGGAGGCCGCGGGGGCGGCAGCCGTAGTGCTCGAATGCGTTCCCGAACAGGTCGCCGGCGTTGTTTCGCGCGCGCTGAGCATCCCCACAATCGGCATCGGATCGGGTCGACGGTGCGACGGGCAGGTGCTGGTGGCGCCGGATCTGCTGGGCCTCAATGACTTTTCATTCAGGTATTCCAAACGGTACGCGGAACTGGGACGCACCGCCGGCAAGGCCTTTGCGAGGTACGTCAACGATGTGAAGGGAAAGCGGTATCCGGCCGAGGAGCATCGTTATCGAATCCGGAACGAAGAGTTGCGAAAGTTCAAGGCCCTCGCAGAGGAGTGAGCTCACCGTCCACCCGTACGTGAAAATGCAGCCGAGCGGGGATCTCCCGCCCTCGTTCTTGTGTGGAGAAAGGCGGCCGCTGAACGATGGAGTCCGTCAGGGTCATACGGACCGTGCAGGATATGCATCGGGTTGCGGATCGGATGCGAAGGGACGGATTCCGTATCGGACTCGTGCCGACCATGGGGTATCTCCACGGGGGCCATGCCAGCCTGATACGCCAGATCGGGCGGGTGACCGACCGGACGGTCGTGAGTGTCTTCGTCAACCCCGCCCAGTTCGGACCCGATGAGGATTTCGAGACGTATCCGCGGGACTTCGAGCGGGACCTGGCAATGGTCCACGCCGAGGGCGGTTCCCTGGTCTATGCGCCTTCGAAAGCAGAGATGTACCCTGACGGCTATGCGACGTACCTCGAGGTGGAGCGGCTGCCTGACCATCTGTGCGGCGCGTCCCGTCCCGGTCATTTCCGGGGCGTGGCCACGGTGGTCGCCAAACTCTTCGCAGCCGTCAAGCCGCACGTTGCCATTTTCGGCCGGAAAGACGCCCAGCAGGCGGGTGTTGTCCGCAGGGTGGCTACAGACCTGAATCTGGACGTTGAAATCATGATCGCGCCGACGGTGAGAGAAGTGGACGGGTTGGCCAAGAGTTCCCGCAACCGGTACCTGACGCCCGGCCATCGCCGTCGTGCCACGTTGCTTTACGGGGTCCTGCAGGAAGGTCGAGATCGGGTACTGAAGGGCGAAAAACGCGCGTCGGCGGTCATCGACGCGATGAATCGCCGCGTCAGCCGGAGCACGGGGGTGGCGGTCGATTACATCTCTGCGGTCGATGCGGAGGATTTCCGGCCCGTTGAAGCGCTTGGAGACCGGGTGCTGCTTGCGGCGGCCGTCCGGTTCGGCAAATTCCGGCTCATCGACAATATTGTCGTGGAAACCGAGCCACGGGCGGTCCGGGAACTACGATAAGTGTAAGTTTTTGTTATAAGTAAGGGGGGATTGAAATCGCTTGACGATGTATCTGTACTTCGTTATATTTTTTTATGGATGTTTCACTGAAGTGTCTGTTTCTGTCGTCCATCCTCTAATTAACCTGTAAGGAGTGTACTCAATGGCTTATTCACTTCCCGATCTGCCGTACGGTTACGATGCTCTGGAGCCGCATATAGACGCCCGCACTATGGAAATTCACCATAGCAGGCACCACAACACGTATATAACGAACCTCAACAACGCACTCGACGGCCATGCCGACCTGGCCGGCCAGAGTGTCGAGGATCTTATCAGTAATCTCGATGGCGTTCCGGAGGCCATTCGTACGGCGGTCCGTAACAATGGCGGCGGCCACGCCAATCACAGTCTGTTCTGGACGGTAATGTCACCGAACGGGGGTGGCGAACCGTCCGGAGACCTGGCCGACGCCATCAACGATGCATTCGGCAGCCTTGACGCGGCACGCGACGAGTTCGCCCAGGCGGCAACGACCCGTTTCGGCAGCGGCTGGGCGTGGGTTGTGGTGAAAGACGGCGGGCTGGCGATTCTCAGTACCCCGAATCAGGATAGCCCGCTGATGTCCGGCGACGGTACGCCCATACTCGGACTGGATGTCTGGGAGCACGCGTATTACCTGAATTATCAAAACCGGCGCCCCGATTACATCGAGGCCTGGGGCAACGTGATCGACTGGGACGCGGTGGCGGCCCGATTCGCCGACGCGACTTCCTAGCAGTTCGCCCCTGCCGTGCGCCGGAGCAGCGCCTGCCGTTGTTTTACCGGTTTGGATTTCCGGCCGGCATTCTGGAATTACACGAAAGGATCATCCCATGGGGATCAATGTAGGCGATCAGGCACCCGACTTTACGCTGAAGAGCAAACGAGGTGACCTTGAGGATGTGAGTTTGAGCGGTCTCAGAGAGAAAAAGAACGTCGTGCTGCTGTTTTTTCCGCTCGCGTATACTTCGGTGTGTACCGACGAAATGTGTTCGGTCAGTGGAGGCCTTTCCGAATATAACGGTCTGAATGCGCAGGTGCTGGGAATCAGCGTGGACAGCCCCTTCGCCCAGGAGGCCTGGGCGGACGAGAACGATATTTCCTTCCCGCTGCTGAGCGATTTCAATAAGGAGGTGAGCGCCGCGTACGGAGCCCAGTATCAGGATCTTCTGGGTTTCAGGGGTGTCGCGAAACGCGCGGCGTTCGTTGTAGACCGGGAAGGGATCGTCCGATACGCGGAAGTGTCTGAAGACGCTACAGTACTGCCCGATTTCGACGCTGTAAAGCGCTGTCTTTCCGCAATCGGCTGATCGGCAGTGTTTCAGGATTCCCGAGAGGAACGAGGGCAAAATGGTTACAGTCACCGAAGCTGCTGCGGTAAAGATCAGGGACCTGCTTGAGCGCGAAGGCGTTCCCGATGCGGGCCTCCGGATGAAGGTGGTCGGCGGCGGGTGTTCCGGTCTGCAGTACCAGTTGGGCTTCGAAAGTGGCCCCGGCGAAGATGACGACACAATCGAGTGCAACGGCGTCAGGGTGTTTGTGGACCTGAAGAGCGCACTCTATCTCGCGGGGTCCGAACTGGATTACGACGACGGGCTGATGGGAGCGGGTTTCAGGGTATTGAATCCCAATGCCACGAATCAGTGCGGCTGCGGGGAGTCGTTTGGTGTATGATGAAATAAGCCGGTTCGTTCCGCTGCAATCGCCGGTTTGTTTCCGGATTAGGAGAGGGAGGGTTCCGGGCGGGATGCCTCCCTTTGTTGTCCGATCGATCAGTTGAACCGGAGTGTTATGTAGTTTTTGTTGCACACTGCAGGCCTGATCCTGAACGGGGGCAGGCAGCAATTGGCTCTATTGGAGAATTCCGGAGAACCGGCGTCGCAGTGCCGCAAGGAGCGAGAGCGACAATTCACCGTGGAGCCAAACGTGCGTCAATCGATTGACCTGGATCTCAATTATACCGAAAACGGGAGGCTTCAATGGCACTGGATGCATACTCAATCGGTCTTGCCATTGCTTCCGCGACTCTCCTCTTCGCTGTCGGGTGGTTTCTGTGCGCGAGGCTCAAGGCCCGCAGAATCCAGGAAATTGAACACCACACCGAGCGTCGGATTTCAAAGATGGTCGAGAAGGCGGGTCGGGAGCGCAGAGCCACATTTCTCGAAGAGAAAAACAGATGGTACGACGCCAAAACGACGTTCGAGCGCGAACTGGACAGCAAGAGGCGTGAACTGGAGCGGCGGGATGAGGACCTCAACGAAAAAGAGAATGGCATACTTGAGCAGTACGAAAACCTCAAACAGCGAAACAAGGAACTGAATCGCAGGGAGCGCGACGTACGGCAGCGGGCGGTACGGTTGGATCAGAATCAGCAGGAACTCGACCAGGTACTGGGCGACCAGCGCGCCACGCTGGAACGCATTTCCGGCATGAATGTGGACCGCGCCCGGGAAATGCTTCTGGAGACCATCGAGACCGATCTCCGCCACACGGCAACCGCGATGGGCATGGAAATCATGGATCAGGCCCGGGAGCGGTCAGAACGTGAGTCGAAGAAGATTATCGCTCAGGCGATTGAAAGATGTTCCACGGACCAGACCGTGCAATCGTCCATCTCGGTCGTGGCGCTGCCGGATGACGATATCAAGGGGAGGATCGTAGGGAAAGAAGGGCGCAATATCATCTCCTTCGAGGCTGCTACCGGCGTGAAGGTCATTGTGAACGATACGCCGGAAGCTGTTGTGCTATCCAGCTTCGATCCGGTAAAGCGGGATGTGGCGAGGCTGGCAATGGAGCAGTTGGTAACGGAGGGGCGAATCAATCCCAGCCGCGTGGAAGAGGTTGTGGCCGAATGCGAGGACCGTATCGAGACCCTTGTCGAAGATGAGGGACGCCGCGCGGTCAAAGAAGTGAGCATCGATAACATGCACCCCGAACTGGTAAGGATGTTAGGACGTCTGAAGTATCGAACCAGTTACGGACAGAGCGTGTTGGGGCATTCCAAGGAAGTTGCGTTTCTGGCGGGCGCGATGGCTGCCGAACTGCGTATGGACGAGATGCTGGCGCGTCGTGCCGGTCTGTTGCACGACATCGGCAAAGCGGTCGATCAGGAACAGGAGGGAACGCATACTGACATCGGCGTGGCGCTGGTTCGAAAGTACGGCGAAGGGAACGAGGTCGGAAATGCCATACTTTACCATCACGGTGATGCCGAAGCCAGTTCTCCCATATCCTTCCTCGTAAAGGCTGCCGGGCGCCCGCCGCGACGACGCGGAAGGGTATATCCGGAGGGTGCGGGATCTTGAGGATATTGCACGCGGTTTTCAAGGCGTTCGAGATACATACGCCATCAACGCCGGACGCGAGATCCGGGTGATGGTGAATGCCGGACGGGTGGACGACGAACACGCCAAAGCCCTGTCTTTTGAAATTGCACAGCGCATCCGCGAGGGCATGACCTATCCCGGCGAGATTCAGGTTACGATAATCCGGCAAACCGTCGCCACCCAGTGGGCAGGACGTACCAATAAGCGACGCAAAAGCAGGTCCCGAAACAGGAGAGGAGAGCGCCGATATGAAAAAGGTCGGTCACGAAATGACGCTGACCGAAAGAATGTATCTTCCGGCAATCACAAAGGGTCTGTCACTGACCTTCCGTCATCTGCTCGGCAAGAAGATCACAATGCAGTATCCGGAGGAAACCTGGACAAAACCCAGCGGATACCGAGGGCTGCACAAGCTAACGAAGGACGATAAGGGTCGTCCGAAGTGCGTCGCGTGCTACATGTGCGCCACGGCCTGTCCGGCGGAATGCATTGCCATCGAGGCCGAGGAAGCGCCCTGGGAGGATCGCGAGAAACATCCGAAGCGATTTGACATCGATATGCTGCGGTGCATCTTTTGCGGTATGTGTGTCGAGGCCTGTCCTGAAGACGCGATCGTCATGACCGAGCGCACCGAACTGGTGGCGGAAAGCCGCGCCGAGTTGATTTACACGAAAGAGAAACTGCTGGCCGTGGAAGACCGGGTAACGCTTACGCCGCCTCGAAGGCCGCTCGAAAATACCCGCTGAGCCAACGGGTGGTTGGACGACCATGGCCGAGACCTACAGCGAGATTGCGCTCGATCATTTCAGGAATCCGCGCAACGCGGGTACCATGCAGAATGCGGACGGCGCCGCGTCCGTCGAGAATCCGGCGTCAGGCGCGGTCGTCTCGTTCCAGTTGAGGATTGTCGACGAACGGGTCGTGTGCGCAAAGTTTCAGGCTCAGGGCTGCACGGCCACCATCGCCGCCGCTTCGGCATTAACGGAAATGGTGTCGGGCCTTCCGGTTGCGGCTGCGGGGGCTGTCACACGGGCGGACGTGGATGCCCGGCTGGGCGGACTGCCGCCCACAAGAAGACACGCGGCCGCGCTGGCACGGGACGCGCTCACGGCGGCAATTGCGGATTTCAGGACCCGGGTGGGGGCCTGACGGTCTCGATCGATTACACAGAAAAGGACAGGGTACGTCCGTTCCCTGTCCTTTTGGGCTTGTTTGGCGACCATGGCGACGTATTCGGAAAACGACAAGCGGAAGTTGACCGCACAGATCAAGCACAAGGCCCGCGGGATGGGTTTCAGCCCGGTGGGCGTCGCCCCTGCCGGGCCGCCTGAGCACTGGGGCTTCTATCTGGACTGGCTGTCGAAGGGGTATGCCGGCCAGATGGAATATCTTGTCCGGAATCTCGACCGGAGATCGCACCCCGGGAAGGTGCTGCCTGGTGCAAGGACGGTCCTTTGCGTGGGGATGAATTACGATCAGGAACGAGGTGCAGAGCCTGCCGATGAGCGGCCAAGGGGCAGGATTTCCAGGTACGCCAGGGGCGACGATTACCACGACCTGATGAATGCCCGTCTGAAAAGACTGCTGGGATGGATTCAAACCCTGGATCCGGGGGTGAAGGGCCGGGTATACGTTGACACGGGACCCGTACTCGAGCGCGATTTCGCCGCCCGTGCAGGCCTCGGGTGGTTCGGGAAGCACACCAACCTCATCCATAAACGCAAAGGTTCGTGGTTTTTTCTGGGGGAGATTCTGTTGACCGTGCCTCTGGTTTACGACCGCCCCGTTGCCGACCATTGCGGGACCTGCACGTTATGTATGGACGCCTGCCCGACCGATGCGATTCCACAGCCCTACGTGCTGGATTCCAACCGGTGCATCTCCTACCTGACGATCGAGTTGAAGGGCGCGATTCCACGACCCTACAGGGAAAAAATGGGTGACTGGATCTACGGATGCGACATCTGCCAGGAAGTCTGTCCGTGGAACCGGAAACAGGCCAGGCCGACCGCGGAGCCGTCGCTGAAAGCCCGCGCGGGTCTCGACGCGCCCGAACTTGACGAATTGCTTTCCATGGACCAGACGGCATTCAGCCGCAGATTCCGCGGAAGCCCGATCAAACGCGCCAGGCGGCGCGGGCTGTTGCGCAACGCCGCCGTGGCTCTCGGCAATCGCGGTACGGCCGTCGATATTCCCGTATTGACCGCGGCGTTATCCGATGGTGAACCCCTCGTCCGCAGCCATGCGGCCTGGGCGCTCGGCCGCATCGGCGGGCCCGACGCACGCCGCGCGCTTTCAGAGGCGGCCGGCTCCGAGACGGACGAGACCGTCCGCGAGGAAATCGGGATGGCATTGGACGAAATCGACGTCGCGGACGGGCCTGGGGGACGCCGAGGCCGCAAGCGGGAAGGTCCCGAAACCTCAAAGCCAGACAAACATTCCAGGGTGCCGCATGCAGCTTCTCGACATTGAACGCCAGCCGGACGTCACTGCGGCGGATGGTGTGGGCCTGCCCGTTTCCGGCGCGGCACGCCGGGTTTTTGTCGAAACCTACGGTTGTCAGATGAACGTGTCCGATACGGAACTGATGATGGGCGTGCTGAAAGAGGCGGGTTTCCGCCGCGCACTTCGCGTCGAAGACGCGGACGTTGTTCTGTTGAATACCTGCGCCATACGGGAGCGCGCTGAGGAGCGTGTGGTGGGCCGTCTTTCCCAGCTAAGCAGCGTGAAACGGATGCGTCCGGATCTCGTGCTCGGCGTGAGTGGATGCATGGCCAAGCACCTTGCCGAGAAACTTCTGAATCAATTGCCTTACGTGGATCTCGTGGTCGGGCCCGATTCCTATCGCCGCCTGCCCGAGTTGATCGGAGAAGCTGCCGGAAATCCCGCTCTGGACGTGCGGCTCGACCGGCACGAGGACTATCTTGACCTCGATCCCGTTCGCCAGGAGGGTACCAATGCCTGGATCACCATCATGCGGGGATGCGACAAATTCTGCACGTTCTGCATCGTACCCTACGTGCGCGGTCGGGAGCGGAGCGTGCCCGCGGGCGACCTGTTGCGACAGGTGCGGATAGCTGCGGCGGAAGGATTCCGTGAAGTAACCCTGCTCGGTCAGACGGTGAATTCCTACCATGACGGCGAAACCGATTTTGCCGATCTCCTGAAGATGGTCGCCCATGTGGAAGGGATACGCAGGATTCGCTTTACATCCCCGCATCCGAGCGATTTTTCGGATAAGCTGATTGATACCATGGCGGAAGAAAGCAAGGTCTGCCGATTCATCCATCTGCCGGTTCAGTCCGGTTCCGACAGGGTCCTCAAGGCCATGGAGCGGATCTATTCCTCTGGCCGTTACCTCGACCTGGTCGACCGTCTCCGCTCAGCCCTGCCGGGGCTCTGTCTGTCCACCGATGTCATCGTCGGATTCCCCGGCGAAGAGGACTCGGACTTCGAGTCGACCATGGCGCTGATGAGACACGTTCGGTACGATTCGGCCTTTATGTTCAAATACTCGCCGCGTAAGGGCACGGTGGCCTTCAGAGAAATTCCCGATACGGTCCCGGAGGCCGAAAAAACGCGGCGACTCCAGACCGTCATCGCCCAGCAGACGAAAATCTCCGGCGAAATCAACAGGGGTTACGTTGGACATCTGCAGGAGGTGCTCGTCGAGGGCGACGCGCGGCGCGGCAAAGGGCAGGCAGTAGGAAAATCGGACGGATTCAAGACGGTTGTATTTCCGAAAAACGGCGTCAGGACCAACACATTTGTGGATATCCGAATCACCGGCGCGACTTCTCACACGCTGATCGGTCGCCAGGAACACTGAGAACTGAGCAGTCGTGGCGACCCGGCGAAGGGCATCCTGCCGGCATGGCTATATGATGCTGCAAATTGAAAATCAGAACCCGAGAAGAAACCGCCGTTTGCCGGACTGGTTCCGGGTGCCCGCGCCCGGCAACGCAGGGTACCGGGAATTGAAGCGCCTCATGCGGGAACTGGATCTGCACACCGTTTGCGAGAGCGCGAAGTGTCCGAATATCGGGGAATGCTGGGGCGCCGGTACCGCCACATTCATGATTCTGGGGGACATCTGTACTCGCAGTTGCGGGTTTTGCGCGGTAAAGACCGGACGGCCACAGGGCCTCGACGCGGATGAACCCGGCCGGGTCGCCGAGGCCGTCGTGCGGCTGGGTCTGAGACACGCCGTCGTGACATCGGTAAACCGTGACGAACTGCCGGACGGAGGCGCGTCATTATTCGCGGCTACCATCAGGGAAATTCGCCGGCTGCGGCCCGAGACCCGGGTGGAGGTGCTGATTCCGGATTTTCAGGGCAACTGGCCCGCGCTGGATTCAGTGATGTCGGCCGGCCCCGATATTCTGAACCACAACGTGGAGACGCCGCCCAGGCTCTATCGTCTGATGCGCCCGCAGGCGAATTACGCCCAATCCCTCGAATTGCTGCGTCGCGCCGGAATCGCCAATCCAGGCATCCCAACAAAATCCGGCATCATGGTCGGTGCGGGAGAGACCGTGGAAGAGGTTTACCAGACCATCGACGACATTGCCGAACAGGGAACGGATATACTCACGGTGGGTCAATATCTGCAGCCTTCGCCAGCGCACGTTTCCATTGACAGGTTCTACCATCCTGACGAATTCGAAAGGATCCGGCTCTTTGCCGAGATGCGAGGATTCCGGCACGTGGAATCGGGTCCGCTTGTACGGAGTTCCTACCACGCCGCCAACCACGCTGTTGCGGGATGAGACCGTGTTCAAGTTGAATCGATGGCGTTCGAAACGGCAGTGCCGGACCGTTCAGACCGCCCCCGCGGGCGCGGGAGAAAACCCCCGGTTTATACGTGTGGCCTCAATGCATGAAGTCCAGCCCGGCACCGGCAAGCTCGTCACGATGATGGGGCGCGATATCGGACTCTTCAACGTGGGCGGCAGAATCGAGGCGATAGACAATACTTGTCCACACAACCAGCGACCTATCGGGACAGACGGGATCAGGGGCAGCACCGTGACCTGTTTCTGGCACAACCTGACTTTCGAGCTGGAATCCGGCATCTGTACCGAGGCGCCTCATTTCAAAATCAGAAAATACCTCGTGCGTGTCCGGAAGCAGGAGATCTACGTGTCTCCCGGCTCGAGGGTCTGAGTGGTTGCCGGGCGCTTTGGAGTTGACTTGAATATTGGAGTTCGATACATTGCCTGTTTCGGCCCGGACGGGCAGCCTTTCGCCCGAGGTTGACCCCGGGCGGCGAGTAACTCCAAATAATCTCGGAGACATGGAAAATGAGAAACAGGGATCGGCTTTGGATGGGCGTCCTGCTGTTTGCGGGCGTTATGTTCGCGGGCGGGAATGGGCACTGTGCCGAGCCGGAACGCCTGGATCTGCCGTTTATCGGAGAAGGAGATCTGGCGTTCTTCACCGACACCGCGGGATTCCAGGCGTCCGTCGGATTCACCCGACAGGAAATCTACGTCCTGCTGGACGCGAGTCAGTTGAAATTCAGGCGAAAACGGAAACGTTATGAAGCGGAAATGGAATTATCCGTCTCGCTGACCGATTCCGGAGGTGTGGTCGTCAACGAAGAGACCTGGAAGCGCAAGGTCTGGGTTGAAGATGCCGAAGACGTCGAGGGTGCGGGACTGCCCTTTCGCGATATGAATCGAATGACGCTTTCCATTCGAGACCTCAAAGAGAAAAAAAGGGCCGAGGCGGAAGGGGATCGCCGGGTTCGGAATTTCGAGGAGCCAACATTGAAATCCAGTGATCTCCTGTTCGCGTCCGGACTGTCCAGAACGGACGCGGCGGGCAGGTTTTCGAGATACGGCTGGTTGGTGACGCCCAACGTGACCCGGACTTATCCTGCCGGCGGGGACGTCGAAGTCTACTTTGAGATCTATCACCTTTCAGCACCTGTCGAGGGTGCGGACAATACGTTTCTGCTGGGTTACAGCCTGCTGGATACCGCCGGTGCAGTGGTGGCGAAGTTTGCCGATCAGCGGCTGATGAAGCCGGGCACCAGCGCCGTAAAGACGGAGATCTTCAATGCCGGCGACCTGTCTCCCGGCCGGTACTTTTTTCAGGTCGAGGCGCTGGACCGCAGCAACCGCGCCGTCCACCGGACGAGGCGGATGGTTTCCCTGGCCCGGAAGCGGGAAATTGTAGAGTTGACACAGGAGGAACGGGACAATATTCGCTATTACAGAGATATTCGTTATATCGCCAGGGGCTCGCGGTGGAAGGAATACAGGAAACTGAAAAACCGGATGGACCAGATGGAGTTCCTGAAGGTGTTCTGGAAGGAACTGGATCCAACGCCGGCAACCGACGAAAACGAACGCCTGATCCAGCATATCCATCGAATGCGCTTTGCGGAGAACAACTACGCTGCGGGCCGGGGCAAGCGGGGATCGGATACGGACAAGGGGCGAATCTATATCAAGTTTGGCGAACCGAGCGATATTCAATACAACCTGGCGGCGTCCAACGAAAAGCCGTTTGAAGTCTGGACTTACGAAGAACAGCGGGGTGTCAGGTTCATTTTCATGGATCGGCGCGGCGCGGGTGTCTTCGAACTCGTACACTCCACACATCCGGCGGAAACCTACAACCCGAATTGGCGGCTGATCGAGTAGCGTCCTGGCGTGGGCCGGGAACCTCGGGGCCGGTGCGGTTCCGGGTTCGCGGCGCATGTTGGCGCCGGGCACGCACCCATCCAAGGAAATCGCAGTGGATCCAAGGTTTCTCCAGGAAGAAGGCGTTGGGATCTTTACCGGCAATGAGCTCATTGTCAAAGGCGGTCTGGAGCACCGCATGGGTATGCTCACGGGTTACCCCGGTTCTCCGGTCGCAGAGGTCTTCGATGCCGCGGAGCGCATCCGGGAACTGCTGTTGGAAAAGGGCGTGGTGGTGCAGATCGCCAACAACGAAGCGCTCAGCGCCGCGCGGCTGAACGGTTCCCAGATGACGCCCGTGCGCGCGATGGCCGTGATGAAGAGCGTGGGTGCGCATGTTGCTTCCGACGGGCTTGCCCTGGGCAATATGGCGGGAACGGCGCCGGGTGGCGCGGCGGTGGCCGTGTTCGGCGACGATACCTGGTCGGAAGGCACACAGGTTCCCGCCGATTCCCGGTTTATCGCGAAACATCTGTATATGCCCATTCTGGAGCCAAGTACGTTCCAGGAAGTGAAGGACTGGATCGGCGTCGCGTTCGATCTATCGTAAAAGACGCGTCTCTATGTGGCCTATCTCATTACCTCCAACCAGGCGGACGGCGGGGGCACCGTTTCCGTGGCGCCGAATCGTTTTCCCGACCTCACGCCGCACTCGCCCGTAACCATCGACAGCGGGTCGATCCCTCTCGACGACAGGGTGATCATACCTCCAAGCACCGCCATCAAGGAGGAAGACGTACTGCACAGAAGGATGCCGGAATTGCTTGGGTACGTCCGCGAATACAAACTGAACCGCATTCTGTATCCGCCTGCTTCAGGGAAGAGACGCGTCGGTTTCATCAGTTCCAGCCTCGCCTATTGCTACCTGGAGCACGTGATGAATATGCTGGGGCTGGCGGGCAGTATCCCCATACTGAAATACGGACTGACGTATCCGGTAGATCCGGAAATCCTGAAGACCTTCGTGGGATTTGTCGACGATATATACGTGGTGGAAGAGAAGCGCGGGTTTCTGGAGGGGCAGGTTTCCGCCACGCTGCAGGGATTGCATCAGGATGGAGAGATCGGGCCGTTCCGTATCTGGGGCAAGCGTTTTCCGAACGGTCAGCCGGGCTTTCCGGACAGCAAGGGAATGAACCCGTCCATTCTGCTCAAGGCGCTCGCGCCCGTCTTGCTGGGCCTGGACGATCCCGCGGTACCCATCGACCGCGAGCGGATCGTGCGGGAGGTAGACCTTGTCGACGAAACGGCCGGCTACCAGGTGCAGGCGGCCGTACGTACCCCCTCCTTCTGTCCCGGTTGTCCGCATCGGGATTCCGCGAGCGTGCTGAACCGGGTCATCGACGATTTCGGCAGTACGGATTATATGGAGAAACACCACCACAGAGGTCCGGCCGACCTTGTGTTTCATGGCGATATCGGGTGTTATTCCCTGCTGAAATACAAGCCCTTCGACCGGCTGATGCACAATCTGTCAGGGATGGGACTGGGGGGCGGCACGGGAGCCGGGGTCGATCCCTATATTGACAACAAGCAGCTTGTCTTCATGGGCGACTCGACCTTTTTTCACAGCGGAATGGCGGCGATATCCGATTCGATAAAGCACGGACAGGACATTACCTACGTCATTCTTGACAACAAGACTACGGCAATGACCGGCCACCAGCCCACCCCCGGCGTTGACGTGGATATCCTGGGCAAGCCGACGTTTGCACAGGATATCGAACAGGTTGTGCGGGGCATGGCCGGCGACGGCGACAGCGTCTTTATCTCAAGGATGAATCCCGCGGAACGCGCACCCTACAGGCAGACTCTGGAACGTGCGGTGTTGAAAGACGGCGTCAAGATCGTTATCGCCGACAAGGAATGCGGAATTACGTTTCACCGCAGGCAGCGCGTCTTGCAGAACGAGATTGTGCAGGATCGAGGATACCTGCCGGAGGAAACGCACATCAACATTACGCCGGAGGTCTGCGAATACTGCCTGGAATGCACGCGGGCAACCGGTTGCAGCGGATTGACGGTGGAACAGACCCTGCACGGTCCTAAAATAGCCACCGATCTTTCCCTGTGTGTGGCGGACGGCGCCTGTACCCGGGTGACCGTTTCAAATGGTGATGGCACCTGCCCGTCGTTCGAGGAGGTTATCATCAGGCGCACCCGGCCGGCGCAGAGACAGACGGAAGCCATCGACCTGTCGGATCTGCCGGTGCCCGAAGTCAAACCCTTCGACGCCACCTGGTACGCGTACATCGCGGGCGTGGGCGGCATGGGCATCAACACCATCGCCGCGATTCTCTCCGTGGCCGGCGCACGGCAGGGATATGCCGTGCGATTTACGAACAAAAAGGGGCTGGCCATCCGAAACGGGGCCGTGTATTCCCATGTGAGTTTTACGAAGGGTGACCGCGTGATTTCCCAGATCACGCCCTACGGCCATGCCGATCTGCTTCTCGGCCTGGATATCCTGGAGGCGGTGCGCGGTCTGGAGTCGATGGGAAACGGGCGCGTCGCCAGCCCCCGACATACCACCGCGGTGGTGGAGACGGGAAAGCGGCATACGGTACTTACGCTTACCGGGCAGGACGAATTCGATACCTCGGAACTGGAGGAGGTTCTCAAGCGGCACACGAAGTCCGAGGGGTATTTCGGGATGGACCTGGGGGAGATTTCAGAGCGTTTCCTGGGCAACAAGATCTATGCGAACAGCATCCTTCTCGGGGTTGCCTATCAGCGGGGCGTGCTGCCGCTGGATCTGGAAAACATAGCGTGGTCGATGCGGCGCAACATCAAACGCAGCGACCTCGATCCCAATTTGAAGGCCTTTGATCTTGGCCGCAAAATTGCCATCGAACCGGAAGTCGTCGCGCAGGCGAAACCCTCGCTTTCCTGCAGCGAACTGATCGAAGAGAAAGCCGGCATTCTGGAACGCGGAAGCGGCAGGAAAGCGAGGGCCGCGTACCTCGAACTGACGGCCGACGTGGCGCTGTTGGACCTTGCCGAAGAGGATCGTCTGCAGTTTGCCCTTGGTGTGTACGATCTGATGCAGTGGGACGGCGCGGAGTACGCCAGGACTTATGTGCAGCGTGTGCGCAAGGTCTACGAAAAGGACCGGCTGGAGGAGGAGTACCAGGCCACACGCGCGGTTATCCGTTACCTGCCACGCGTGATGGCCTACAAGGACGAAGTGTACGTGGCCCATCTGCTGACAAGCGAAGAGAAGTACCGGCGCGATTGCGAGCGATACAACGTGGTTGCCGAGCGCGGAGACCGGATTTCGTATCGCCACTTCAATCGCGGCAATTTCAATATCCTCGGGTTCAATATGTATCTCAAGCTGACCACCCGGGACTGGATGCTGAAGCTGATGAAGCGTATGAAATTTCTGCGCAAACTGATGCCGTCGTGGCATAAGGAGGAGAAGGCTTACCGCGATTGGTACATCGAGTTTGTCGACCGGTTCGAATTCGATCACGAAGAAAGGTACGGGGACTACGTGCGGGTGTTCCGGATGCCCGACGAGGTTCGCGGCTATCGTGAGGTGATCCGTCCCAAGATCGAGGCCGCGTATCAGGCGGCGGCGGCGATGATGGACGGCAACGGACATCCCGGGTCTGCCGCGGCCTATCTTTCAATCGAGCCCGTTGCCGAACGGGTCTGATTCGAAAGACACCAGGACGCGCGGCAGTCTCCCATTGCGTATTGCGCTGTGCGGGATTTGAAATATGTTAAAAGTCGGAGTCGCCGGATTGAGGCGTGGACGAGGCCTTGCAAATACGTTTCAGAACCATCCGGAAACGCGTCTTGCGGCCATCTGCGATCCGGCAGCCCACCGGCGGGCGCTTGCGGCCGAGGCCTTTGGCGTCGAACAGACATTTGCGGATTATGACGCGTTTCTGACGGCCGGCCTGGACGTGGTTGTCGTGGCAACGCCGGCGCCCCTGCATGCTGCGCAGTCCATTCTGGCAATGGAAGCCGGCGCCCATGTCCTGAGCGAGGTGCCGGCTGCGTGGACGCTTGAGGAATGCGAGGCCCTGGCCGAGGCCGTTCGCCGCACCGGGCAGTTCTACATGATGGCAGAGAATATGAACTTCTACCATTATGTGCAGGACTGGAGGACGAAAATACAATCGGGCGAGATCGGCCGCGTATTCTACGCTGAAGCGGAGTACATACACGATTGCCGGAAACTGATGCGGGGTCCGGCCGGAGAGCTGACGTGGCGGGCATCCATGCCGCCGATCCACTATTGCACGCACAGTCTGGGACCGGTACTGGATATCCTGGACGACCGTTGCGTTACCGCGGTGGGCATGTCCACCGGCACGCATACAGCACCCGATATCGGTTCGATTGACATGCAGGTGGGGTTGTTCGGGACGGAGAAGGGAAGCGTCATCAAGATCCTGTGCGGGTTTACCGTCACCCGGGAACCCGCAATGCACTGGCAGGTGTTCTACGGTACCGGAGGTACCCTGGAAAACAGACGGGCACCCTGGGAAGACGCCAAGATTTCCCGTTCGGGTGAAGGAACCATGGTGGCGTTTCCGGCGGAAGACTCGGATCCCGATGCGCCCGACGAGGCGTTGGCGGGTGGACACGGCACGTCGGAATTCTATATGGTGGACCGTTTTGTGGGCGCAGTGACCGGCAGAGGTCCCGTACCGATAGACGTATACCGTTCTCTGGACTTCTCGGTACCCGGCCTGTGCGCGCATCTGTCTGCCCAACAGGGCAGCGTGCCGGTTGAGGTCCCTGACTACAGGGTCCGTTAGCAGTCCGTTGAAAAAGCCGCCCATTGCCTTCGGATTCTTGAAACGGTCGGGCCGATTGTGTATATTCAGCGGACAATCAAGCGGGGTTTCTGAGACGGATTCGGTCCGCACCCTGCGGCCCCGCAACACCGGGTCCCGTCTTCAACCTTCAAGGAGGGCGTGTTTTGGCTGCTAATGAGTGGACGACGTACAATGCTTCGGGGAATCTGCGCGTGGTGGTTACGAAGGAGCTTCCTGGCGACCGCTGGCTGAATATTCTGGAACAGGCGGGCTGCCGCGTTGAATACAGCACCACCACCCGGATCCTGCAGGTGGATGAAATCAAGGCGGCGATCGGCGATCGGTGCGACGGCGTGATCGGCCAGCTCACGGAAGATTGGGGCCAACCGCTCTTTTCGGCGCTGAAAGCCGCGGGCGGTAAAGCGTATAGCAACTATGCGGTCGGTTTCAATAATGTGGACGTGGATGCGGCCACCCGGAATGGTATCCCCGTGGGAAACACGCCGGGTGTGTTGACGGAGACCACCTCGGAGATGGCGATTGCGCTGACGTTTTCCGCCGCGCGCCGCGTGGTGGAGGCCGACGAATACATGCGGGGCGGGAGGTACGAAGGATGGCTGCCTACCCTGTTCCTCGGGCAGTTGCTGAACCGGAAGACCGTCGGCGTGGTTGGCGCCGGGCGAATCGGCGCGACGTACGCGCGGATGATGGTCGAAGGGTTCAAAATGAACTTCGTATACTACGATCCCTACCCCAACGAGAGGCTGGAGGATTACATTCGGGATTACGCCGCGTTCCTGGAGGGACACGGCGAAGCGCCTGTGAGCGTTACGAGAGCGGACTCCGTGGAAGCCGTCTTGCGCGAGGCCGACGTGGTCAGCCTGCATCCGCTGCTGGATCCGACAACCCACCACCTGATGAACGAGGAACGCCTGAACCTGATGAAACCTGACGCGATTCTCGTGAATGCCAGCCGCGGCCCGGTTATCGACGAAAACGCGCTCGTAGCGCACTGCAGAAAGAATCCGGACTTCCGCGTCGGGCTCGACGTCTTCGAAGACGAGCCCGAAATGAAGCCTGGATTGAGTGAACTGAACAACGTGGTTATTGTTCCACACATTGCGTCGGCTACAAGTTGGACGCGTGAAGGTATGGCAACGCTCGCCGCCGGCAACGTGGCAGGCGTTCTGAGAGGACTTCCCGCCTGGGCGGATCAGGACGACATCCTGCCGTTCCTGGGCGACGATGCCCCCAGCGCGTGTCCGAGTATCGTGAATGCAGAAGAACTGGGATTGCCGGTGGCCGGGTAATCGAACCGGTTCTGATGCCGAATATCCATTCAACCGCGGCGGGGTTTCGCGCGAACAAGGCGTGAAATCCCGCCGCTTTAGTTTATCGTGGCACGCCGCCGGTCAGTCCGTTATCTTTGCAATGGCGATTCCGGACTCACCTGCGACGGAATAGAGTAGATAGGTATCGGCGCCTTCCCGGTAGATTCCCGGATCACGAAGCTGCCGGGCCCGCTCCGGTGACCATCCGCGACGGGAGGGTTGCAGAGGAAGGTCCGCGCCTTCGTAGCCGGTTTCAGGCTCGAGTATAACCACGGCCTTCGACGCCCGCCAGCTCATCCAGTCCGGCGTCAATTCGACGCGTGCCAGCAGAATGCGTTCGGGGCAGTCGTGGGCGTTGGAATAGAAGACCGAGAGCGTGTTGCCGTCCAGCTTCAGCGCCGTATGGCGCTGGTCTTCGGAGAACAGCACAGGCCCCTGCCGGAAACCCGTGAGGCCGTCCTGCGAACGATAGAAGATCCCGGGCATCCCCAGAGCGAACGTCGCGCCTTGCCACTTGAAGACCCTGAAGTAGGAGTTGCCGAGGTTTTCGGGCCGTGCCGTAAAGTGAATCCCGTCTGCGGACAGCGCGACTTTTGACTGTTGACCCCGTCCGGGCACAGGACCGTGGTAATACATTCTGATTTCACGATTCCCGTTGTCCACGTGGACGTCCGGCGACGCAAGATGGCCGGTCGTATAGGCGTCGTTCAGGTGCAGCACCCCGGGTTCGTAGGTGGTCCAGGGACCGGTGAGATGGTCCGACCAGGCAAGGCGAATGTAATCGCCCTGATGGTGACCGAAGTAAAGGTAGTACTTTCCGAGGGGGTTGGGGAGCCAGTCGGGCGTCCGGACGAGCGAGGGTCCGTTGACGTTGGCGCCCATCCTGGCGTCCATGTGCGGGCGGATAATGGGGTTGTTCGGAAGGCGTTCAATGCGCATTGTCTGTGTCTCCGTTAAGCGGGTGGCGAATCGACGTCGGCTGCGGTGTTCCGGGCCGCACGGTCTTTCCGGAGTCGGATGCTGGTGGAAAAGACGCTCAACAGAAGCCTGTCTGTTGCGCCGATGATGGACTGGACGGACAGGCACGAACGGTATTTCCTGAGGTTGTTCTCACGGCATATCCTGCTATATACCGAGATGATCACCGCGGACGCCGTCCTTCGTGGCCGGCGCGAGCAACTTCTGAAATACCATCGCCGGGAGCATCCGGTGGCGCTTCAGCTGGGTGGCAGCGATCCGGAAGCGCTGGCGCGCTGTGCGCGAATTGGAGCGGAATACGGGTACGACGAAATCAACCTGAACGTGGGGTGCCCGAGCGACCGGGTGCGGGCCGGCCGGTTCGGCGCGTGCCTGATGGCGGAGCCGGAACGGGTCGGCCGTTGCGTGGAGGCGATGCGCGAGGCGGTTGAAATACCGGTCACCGTGAAAACGAGGATTGGAATTGATGGCCGGGATTCATACGCGGACCTGGTCAACTTTGTACAAACCGTTTCCGGCGGCGGATGTCAGGTGTTCGTCATTCACGCAAGAAAGGCCTGGCTTCAGGGGTTGAGTCCGAAGCAGAACCGGGAAATTCCGCCCCTGCGTTACAACGTGGTATACCGGTTGAAACAGGATTTCCCGGATCTGACGGTCATCCTCAACGGAGGAATCACAACCCGCGAACAGGTGCGCCGGCACCTGGAAGCCGTGGACGGGGTCATGATCGGACGCGAGGCCTATCAGAATCCCTACTTCCTGGCGTCGATGGACCAGATGTTCTACGGCGATACCCGCGCCGTGGCCGGGCGGGGGGAGATTCTGGACCGTTTCTGCGATTACGTCGAGGATCAGCTGCAACAGGGGATGCCGCTTGTCGGCATGACGCGGCACATACAGGGACTATTCCAGGGGTTGCCGGGGGCTCGCGCCTGGCGCCGGCATCTGAGCGAGAACGCGCACAGGCCCGGATCCGGGGTGGAAGTGATTCGACAGGCCGCGAGCTTCGTTCCAGCAGACCGTTGATCAAGTCGCTCTGCAGGCGGCAATCAGGTCGACGTGTGACGCGGTGTATCCGATATTGACTTCCGTGTCGATGACTGCCGCACGGGACAGGTCCATGTTCTCGGACGTGTCCGCGATTTCAATGGCCGTCGTGCAGTCCCTGACGAGGATGACGTCGTAGCCGCGGTCCTTCATCGCCCTCATCCCGTAGTCTCTGAAGGGTACGCACATATTGGCGGCGAAGCCGGCGTAGAACAGGTGCAGGATGCCCCGGTGTTTCAGGAGGCGGTGCAACTGGGCGCCGGTAACGACAACGTCGTCGCCGTCGCGTGGTTCGGCTTCGGGAATGATGCGGCGGTTTCTGATGATGTCCTCGAAGACCTGATCGTGAGGGTCCTTCGGTTGCGCCCACGCTTCATAATCGCCCGTTTTCGACCGGAATTCCGCGGGCGGCCAGTTGTCGCGCGGCGGTGCCGAACGTCCGAAGACTTCCTCGTCGCCCGCGAAACGGGTCCACGCTTCATAACGTCTGGCGCAGTCGGGGCTGGGCGCGTGGATCACGGCGGCGCCCACCGACCGGAAGGCCTCGGCAACGGGGATGATGCGTTCAAGGGTGATCTCTCTCCCGCGTTGCAGATGCGTGCTGACGTAGTGATCGCTCCACACGTCCACGAGCACCAGTGCGATCCGTTCCGTCGGAAAGTCGCGCCGCAGGGACCGGAGATGGAATTCACCTTGAGTTTCGCCCGCTTTCCGGGTGAGTTGATAGTAACGGGGCCGCAAGTGGATGGTTTTCATACCTGACCTTTCGTTGCGTTGGTTTCTGACCCCTTGTCCGGACGCAATATGGCAAGGAATGAACACCGGTGTCAAGGATAACCCGCGGCCGGAGGCGTTTCGACAATCGCGTTGCCGCGCCGGTCTCGGCGTGTCCTGCCACGGCGAGTTTTCGGTACCTCAACCACGAATGGAAAGGCGGCCTGCAGAATGAAAAGAGAACATATCTGGGCGCATCACGAATGGGACGCGACCATCAAGTGGATGTTGATGGAGGGCGGCTACGCCGATCTGCAAATCGAGAAGGCGGGTGAGGAGATCACGTTTCACATTTCAAACTCCCGGTCCTATTACGAATTGTTCATCTTCCGGGAAGGCGCCAGAAGGGAACTGGTAAAGACAATCGAGGGCCTGCGCGGTACGCTTCAGGAGGTCCCGGAACTGGGCTATCAGGATGGGTACGGGTGGGCGCCGGCGGTGTCCTTCGTCGTACCGGATACGTGGAAGAGCGGAATCTATATTGCAACCTTTCCCACCGGACAGGGTCTGCGAGAGATTTTTTTCGTGGTGCGACCCGGATCTCCGGAAGCGCCGATGCTGCTGACAGTTGCAACGAATACCTACCAGGCCTACAACAACGTCGGCGGCAAGTGCTTCTACGACTACGTCTCCACCGATCGGCAGCACGCCAAGCTGCTGAGTTTCGAACGCCCACTTCAGATGGAATGCCTTGGCAACTTCTACATCTGGGACCAGTTCTTCACGTCCTGGCTGGACGCGGAGGGGTACCGCGCCGATTATTGCGTAAACGGCGACCACGACGCGGAACCCGACATCCTGAAAGACTACCGGGCGAACGTGCGTTTTGGTCACGATGAATACAACAGCCGGAACGAGTGCGAACAGTCGCAGCGTTTCGTTCAGGATGGGGGCAATCTGATTCTGTTCGGGGGGAATTGTTTCTGCAACGAAATCGAATTGAGAAATCAGGGAAGGCAGATCTATTGTTCAAAACCCTACTACCATGATCATCCCACACCGGAACGGCCCGACACGTCGTTTCTGTGTTTTCTGGATGATTTGCGCCAGCGTACGATCGGCGTGTTCTATACCTCGTTTATCCACACCAAGACACCGGATCCGAACGTGTTCCTCGCCCCCACTACAGAGGACTGGGGGTACTACCGCGTGTGCGATCCGGACCACTGGGTATTTGAGGGCACGGGACTGGCCGAGGGGGACGAATTCGGTCGTGAGGATTCCATTGTCGGCGTGGAGGCCGATGCGGCGGACCTGACATTTGAAAACGGACGGCCGCGGTACACCGGCACGGACGGCGTGTCGCCGGAATATAAGATCGTGGCCATCGCGGATTGTATCACGCCCGACGGACACCGGCTGGTCAAGGAAGGCGGGACGGAGGGCATTGCCGGGTGCTACGGAACCGTGGCCATCAACGAGACGGAGTTCGAGGGTACGGTATTCAACGCCGCCACAATTGAATGGTCCCATGGGTTATACCGCGATGAAAGCGTGGTGGCCAGGATCACGCGCAACGTACTGGACAGACTGGCGACGTAACTCGGGTCGACAGGAATTCCCGACGCATCGCTGCCGCAATTCTCAACACGGACGCTTCCAATGCCGGATGCAGGTATTCGAATTCAACTGGACCTGAGGATCCCCATGAGAGACGGGGTGAACCTCTATGGCGCGGCATATCTCCCGCCGCGGGGAGAGCAGTTTCCAGTTTTGCTGATCCGGTCGCCATACAGCACACAGCACCCCAGGTACGTGGATT
The DNA here is from genome assembly GCA_021295655.1 of Candidatus Latescibacterota bacterium. Taxonomy (GTDB): domain Bacteria; phylum Latescibacterota; class UBA2968; order UBA2968; genus JAAXHE01. Next base: position 82,863 of record JAGWBX010000002.1, on the reverse strand, counting down.
GGGCGGTACGCTTTGCGACGTCGGGATACGCGGTCGTTATGGTGGACAGCCGCGGGCGTTACGAATCGGAGGGCCAGTGGCGGGCGTACGTGGACGAGGCGCGCGACGGCTACGAAACGCAGCAATGGATTGGAGCGCAGGCGTGGTGCGACGGCGGCATCGGGATGTTCGGGATTTCCTATCCGGGTTTCACGCAGATTCTGCCGGCCCCGTTCCGGAGTCCCTTCGTGAAAGGGTTGATGCCCATTGCGAACCAGGAGGACAACTACGGGCATCTGAGATACAACGGCGTCCTCCAGCTGCAGAACGCGATGAACTGGATCTGGCTCGGTGAGCGGACCAACCAGCACGCCCCGCGGGACCTGCTGGACTGGGATCGGATCTACCGCCGGCTGCCGCTGATCTCGGCGATGGACGGCATCGCGGACCGGCCGTTTTTCAGGGAGGTGGTCCGGCACAACGAATTCGACCCGTTCTGGTCGTCATACAGCATGAAAGGCCGGTACGGGGAAGTAAATACGCCGGCCTATTTCGTAACGGGTTGGTACGACAATCTCGTCCATGAGGGCTTCAAGTGCTTTCGAGGCTGGCGCAAGCAAGCGGGAGACGCCCGTACCCGGCAACTGACCCGCCTGATGGTCGGACCCTGGACGCACTCGGGGATCGGGAGCGCCGAAGTGTTCGGCGACGTCGATTTCGGGTCCGGCGCCGCGGTGGATATTCCTGGCGAACATCTGCGATGGTACGATCAGCGGCTGCGCGGGATCGATACGGGAATCGACGAGGAGCCGCCCGTCCGTATATTCGTGATGGGACAGGACGTCTGGCGTTGGGAGAACGAGTGGCCGCTGGCCCGAACGGAGTACACGGCGTACTATCTCCACAGCCGCGGCCGCGCCAATTCGCTGTCCGGCGACGGAAAACTCAGCCTCGAGGCGCCGGGCGACGAACCCGCGGACCGGTTTGACTACGATCCGGATGATCCGGCGCCGACGGTGGGCGGACAGAGTATGTTTCCCGACAACACGGGTCCGAGGGACCGGCGACCGGTGGAACGACGGGAAGACGTGCTCGTGTATACCACGGAAACACTGGCGTCGGACGTGGAGGCGACCGGACCGGTGGAACTTGCATTGTTCGCAGCATCCGACGCACGGGATACCGACTTTACGGCCACCCTCGTGGACGTACATCCCGATGGCAGGGCGATCCACATTACGGAGGGCATCGTGCGAGCGAGATTCCGGGAGTCCTTTCGCAGACCGGGTCTGATTCAACCGGGCTCGGTGGTGGCGTACCGGATCGTACTCTGGGAGACCAGCAATGTGTTCAAAGCCGGTCATCGGATCAGACTGGAGGTCTCCAGCAGCAATTTCCCGCGTTTCGACCGGAATCTGAATACAGGCAATACCCCGGGTCTGGACGACGAGATGAAGGTGGCACGTCAGACGGTCCATCACAGCAGCCGATATGCGTCGTGCCTGCTCTTGCCGGTGATTCCCGAATGAATGAGACAGCCTATCGAATCGGCGCGGACGTCGGCGGGACGTTTACGGATGTGATTCTCATGGACGCCGGGGGGAATTTATGGACGCACAAAATCCCCTCTACCCCGCCGGATTTCGAGCGGGCGGTTCTTGAAGCCATCGCGCGTCTGCTGAAAGAGACCGGCACACCGGGCGAATCGATAGGAGATGTCTCTCACGGGACCACCGTGGCGACCAACGCCGTCCTCGAACGCCGGGGCGCCAGGACCGCGCTGATTACCACGCGCGGATTTCGCGACGTGCTGGAATTGCGGCGCGTCAGGGCGCCGCAGATGTACGATCTTTTCTTCGACAAGCCCGAACCCATCGTGGAGCGGTCTCTGAGGCTGGAGGTGACGGAGCGCATTGCCGCCGACGGTGAAGTTCTGGCGCCTCTGGACGTGGCGGACCTCAGGGCGGTCAGGGCCGCATTGGAACAGGAAAAGGTGGAGTCGATCGCGGTGTGCACGCTTCACTCCTACGCGTATCCACGGCACGAACACGCGATCGGCGAGTTCCTCCAGGACGCGTTTCCCGACTTGCCCGTATCTCTTTCCACGGAGATTCTGCCTGAACGCCGGGAGTACGAGCGAACGGCAACGACCGTGCTGAATGCGTACGTCCGTCCCGTTATGCAGCGTTATCTCAACGCGATGCGGGATGGCCTGACGGAACAGGGGATTCCGGCCCCCGTACTGATCATGCAGTCCGCGGGGGGCCTGACCCCGGAAGCCGACGCGGCGCGGCGACCTGTCTACGTTCTGGAGTCGGGACCCGCGGCCGGCGTTTTCGCGGCCCGTTCCGCGGGAGAACAACTGGGTATCCACGATCTCATCACGTTCGATATGGGAGGCACCACGGCCAAGGCGTCCATTGTCGAAAACGGCGAGATTTCCTACAGCCCGGAATACGAGGTCGGTGCATCCGTGTCGGCGGGAAACAGGCTGGTGGGCGGGGGCGGCGAGTTGATTCGCGCGCCCAGCATCGATATCGCGGAGGTCGGATCCGGGGGAGGCAGCGTGGCCCTTCTGGATGGGGCGGGCGGATTGCGGGTCGGACCCGGCAGCGCGGGCGCCGTACCGGGCCCCGCCTGTTACGGCCGGGGAGGAAACGAGCCCACCGTTACCGACGCCAATGTCGTGCTGGGGTATATCCGGCCGGGAGAACTGGCAGACGGAGAGGTCTCGATAGACCCCGAGGCCGCAAGAAGGATCGTCCACGATCGGATCGCGGCTCCTCTGGGCCTGGACCTGCTCGAGGCGGCCGAGGGCATACACAGGATTGCCAATGCCCGGTGTATGCGAGCGCTCCGGTCCGTGTCCACGGAGCGGGGTCGGGATCCGAGGTCGTTCTCCCTGATCGCCTTCGGTGGTTCCGGCCCGGTTCATGCCGCGGGGCTGGCCCGCGAACTCCAAAGCCCCAAAGTCATTGTCCCTCCGTTGCCCGGGTTGTTCAGCGCGCTGGGGCTTCTGTTCTCCGGCGTGGAACACCATGAAGTGTCCAGTTGTCTGCTTTCGGGCGACGGACTGAGCGCGGAGGCGCTGGGCCGCATCCAGTCGGACCTGAAACGCAAGATGCTCGCCCGGTTCCGGGCGGAGGGTTATTCCGCTGAACAGGTGGCGCTTGACCACAGTGTCGACGTACGCTTCAGGGGCCAGGCGTCGGAGATCCGGATTCCGCTGCCGGAATCCCGGGCGACCGATGCGACGGTTCGGGAGTTGTGCGGTGGGTTCGAACTTGAACACAGGCAGCTGTACGGGCATTCGTCGGACCCCGATATCCCGGTCGAGGTGGTCGCCGTCCGTCTCATCGGCCGAACCGATCACCGCGGAACGGGGGGCCGAACACGCGCTTCGCGGCGGCACGTGAGAAAGATGCCTTCGCGTTCGGCGTATTTCGGAAAGGCGTGGGGAACCGTGGAGACGCCCGTTGTCGGCCGCACGGAGCTGACCGGGCCTCAGGACGGTCCCCTGCTGATCGACGAATACGATTCCACGACCGTGGTGCCGCCCGGGACCCGCGTGTATCGGGACCGTCAGGACTTTGTGGTTCTGGAAGCGACAGAAGCGTAGAAATGCCCTGCGGCAGGACCGGGGAGATACGGGGAACGATGACGCAGATTGACCCCATAACGCGCGAGATCATGCAGAATGCGCTTTCCGCCGCCGCGGATGAAATGAGCGCCGCGTTGTATCGCACGGCCTATTCCACCATCGTACGCGACTGCCTGGACTATTCCACGTCGTTGTGCAACGCGGAGGGTCGGATGATTGCGCAGGGCGTGACGATACCGCTGCATCTGGGATCGGTCCCGTATGCAATGGCCGCGCTGTTTGAGCGCTTCGGCGATGAGATCGACCCCGGCGACGTGTTTATTCTGAACGATCCCTTCGACGGCGGGATGCACATTCCGGACATTTTCATCGTGCAGCCGATCTTCTGGCATGATCGGCGAGTGGCCTTTGCGGTGAGTACGGCGCACCACCTGGACCTGGGCGGACGTCTGCCCGGGAGTTCCGCCTGCGATAATACGGAGATCTTTCAGGAAGGCATCCGGATTCCGTGGTTGAAGCTTTACCGCCGGGGCGAGCCGGACGAGTCCATATTCTCCCTGATCCGGACAAATGTGCGGGTGCCGCAGATGACGATCGGAGATATCAGGGCGCAACTGGCGGCCTGTCACATCGGCGAACGGGCGGTGCATTCGCTGATTGAACGGTACGGGTACGACACGTTCCATGCGGGCTCACGGGACCTGATCGACTACACGGAGCGGCTGGTACGTTCGGAGATCGCGTCCTGGCCGGACGGATCCCATTCCTTCACGGATTATCTGGACAGCGACGGCGTCGGCGGCCCACGGGTGCGAATCCGGGTGACGATAACCGTGCGGGGAGATTCGCTGACGGCCGATTTCACGGGGACGGACCCTCAGGTGCGCGGGGCGGTCAACAGTACGCTCTCATTCACGGCGGCGGTGGTTGCCCTTTGCGTGCGCGCCGTGATGCGGGAGGACATTCCGAATACGGAAGGGATGTTCAGGCCGCTGGAGATCATCGCGCCGGAAGGCACGCTCGTAAACGTGCGGATGCCGGGCGCGTCGTCGATGCGGGGCGTGACGGGGTTCCGGATGACGGACGTGGTGTTCGGTGCGCTGTCCGGGCTGCTGCCCGACCGCGTGCTGGCGGCGGGCGAGGGGGGCAATTCCCTGGTCATCATCGGCGGCCAGCGGCGGGACCGGTCGCACTATGTCTACTATGAGTTGCTTTCCGGGACCTGGGGGGCGCGGCCGGACCGGGACGGAAACGACGGGTTGTGCAATCCGGCGAACGTGGCCAGCAATATTCCCGTTGAACAGGCGGAGTGTGAATATCCGGTAAGAATCGACCGGTACGGACTGGTTTGCGACAGCGGCGGCCCCGGACGGTTTCGAGGCGGAATGGCGATCGAACGGGAGTGGACCCTGCTCTCGGGCGAGGCGCATCTGGCGATCCGGTCCGATCGAAGAGACCACCTGCCGTACGGCCTTTACGGCGGAAAACCGGCGACGGGATCAACCAATGTACTCTATAGCGGAGGCAGCCGTGAGGAGTTGCCGACCATGATATCAACGTCCATGTCGGCGGGCGACCGGATCTACCACCGGCAGGCGGGCGGCGGCGGGTGGGGCCATGCCCTGGAGCGTGATCCCGCCGCTGTCGCGCGGGACGTCAGGGACGGAAGGGTTTCGGTGAACCGGGCGCGGGAGCAGTACGGCGTGGTGATGGATCCCGGGACCCTCGTCGTAGACCATGCGGAAACCTCGGACCTGAGGCTTCGGATGGCCCGACCCGGATTCGTGCCGGGCAGCGGCAACACGGGTTGACTCGAAGGTGGAATGGTGATATATTTGATTCGGGATGGAAGGTCGTTCAACAGGATACATATTGGAGGCAGCCTATGTCCGGCAAAATCAAGCAATTCGTGCTGGTTCTGCTATTGTTGGGGTTTGCGGGCTGCGGCGCCCCGCTTACGGAATTGTCACGTCGCGGAGACGTCGAGGGCGTTCAACGGTCCCTTGATCGCGGACGCGATGTAAACGCAAGGACGCCGCAGGGCCACAGCCCATTGACGCTGGCATCCAGAGAGGGTCATCTGGAGGTCGTCCTCGACCTGCTCCGGGCCGGCGCGGACGTCGACGCCGTGGCCTGGACCGTGGGCGCCCACACCGTCGAAAGCCAGGATCGACATGGCGGATACGCATTCATCAGGGAGCGGTATGTCAACCCGGACAGCTCAGGGCCCCAGTCCAGGTTTATGGCACAGCGTACGCGCGGTTCGGCGTACTGGGTGTTGAGAGACGGAAAGACGGCGTTGATGCTTGCCGCCGAGGCCGGTCACCTGGACGTGGTCGAAGCGCTTGTCGAAGGCGGCTCCGACCTGTTCGCCACGAGCGGAGGTGAAATCGTGACCGCCGGAATGCCGTCGTATAAGGATTATGATGGATTGATCGCGGGATACACCGGTGTGCCGCCGGAAGACATCAATCGAGAAGAGGACAAACATGGCGGCAGTTACTACGGACCGGAGCACGGCCGCGTTCTGTATTACGATACCGTCGATTCAGATGGTCCTTCCTGGTCGATCGGCGGCAGCACGGCGCTGGATTTTGCGTACCGGAACGGACATAAGGAAATCATCGACCTCCTCCTGGAATCGGGCGCGCGGATGACGCCGTCGAGTCTGAAGCGTGAACTGCCGTCGCCTCGTGAGGACACGACCGATGTCTCGGATAAATAACCGTCTTGCGGCGCTGGTCCTTCTTGCGTCCGCAGCGGGCTGCGGCCCTTCGTTGCTTGAACTCTCGGAGCGGGGAGACCTGGACGGCGTTCGGCAAGCCCTGCGTCGTGGAAGCGATGTAAACGTCGCGGCGCGTCAAGGGCATACGGCATTGACGCTGGCCGCCCGGCAGGGCCACCTTGAGGTGGTTCAGGCCCTGATTCACGCCGGCGCGGATCTCGAAGCCATGGCGTGGAGGACCATCTATGTTGCAGAGTCCGGGAGTTATCCGCGCGATTCAGAGTACACCCGGGAACGTTTCGTCAATGCCGACAGTTCCGGTCCTCAGTCGCTGTTCATGGTGGACCGAACAACCCGAATTGAATCATTGGGGATACGGACAGACGGAAAGACTGCGCTGATGTTCGCGGCTGAGATGGGTCACAGGGACGTTGTCGAAGCGCTCATCCAGAGCGGTGCGGACGTACGGGCGAAGAGCGGCCGGTCCGGCGAGCACGTATACAAGCCCATACCCAATCGTTACCATGCGTTTATCCGTCGGCATTACCGTTCGCACGACAGAAAGACCGCGCTGGATCTCGCGTACGCAAACGGGCACTCGGAAATCGTGGATCTCCTGCTGGAAGCCGAAGCGGACAGTGTTCAGGTGAGTTCGAGGTAGCAACCCTGACAGCTCGTTTATAGAGTCCATCCGGGCTGCCTGCCTGTGCGGTGCACGCAGACAGGCGGCCGGCCCTTGCGGTCGAAATACTACGTTGCGCTCCCTCGCCGAATCGCTCGATTCGACTCGGTTGCGCCTGTCTGCGTGCACCGCACAGGCAGGCGCCCTGTCTTCGGCCTCGTCTGCAGAGCGACTTTACCAACGGACTGCTAAGGGATCTTTACGCCGGAGAATCGGTCTCGTAGAGAGGTGGACTCACGAGACCGGTTTGTTTTATATGGGTAAGCCGGCGCTTCGTCACACGGCCATTTCGGGGTTTCGACCGGTTCTCCGGAACAAACGCAGAGACGTGGGTGAATCCACGAGAAAATGGTTGCGAATCTGTATGAATAAACGCGCGATCAGGTCAGTATGTCTATGAAATTCAACCTTTTACTCTTAATCCTGTTCCTGGGCGCATCACCTGCTTTTGCGCAGGATTCGGACGTGGATTCCACACGGAGTGAGCGACCGACATTTTCGATGACGCCTACGTGAACGGGCTGACCCGGCGAAGGCGCACCGCTCCGGGGGAGTGGCATCCATACGAAATTCACGTTCTCCGGACGTTTTGTCGATACAGGCCTGGATCGACCTCAGTGGCGGTTCACGGCCAATTACAGGCTTCATCATCGCCTGCAGGTCGGGGTTGAGCTCAATCCGAAAGCAAAAGAGGCAGGACCTCTTGCGACGCTTTTCTTATTTACCGAGACCGAAACACGGCCTGCGCTTTTTCTGGGCACGAGTTCGGATCGAATCGGTTCTCCGGTGGGCGAGCAATCTTACTTCGCGACAATCAGCAAATATATCCCCCGTCTGCGGACTTCGCTGTACGCCAGTTTGAATTATTCGGAATGGGATGACAAGCTCAACGTTCCCTTCGGCGTGGGAGTGGAATTGGGCGGAGGATTTTCATTTCGACCCATGTACGATGGCGACAGGGGGCACCTGATGCTGAATTATTACGCCGCCCGATACGGAGCGAGCCTGATGTACGTATGGCTTGAAACCATGGGTATTTCGTTTTCCGCCGGATTCTGACCTGGAGGTTCCATGCATTTTCGCGGTCTGCTGTTCCTGATCGCTATGGCCGTTCCGGCTGCACCTTCAGCCGAGGGCCGGATTCCCGATAAGGCGCTTTGCAGTGTCTGCGCCTTGAAGGGCGGCGAGACAGAGTTGGAAAAGGTCAGAGCCCGCTCTGAACATGACGGCAAGGCGTACTTCTTTTGTTCCAGGAACTGCAAAAAGGAATTCGACGCGGATCCGATTGCTTTTTTGCCCTCCGTATTTCCGCGCCCCGCCCCGGCCTTCGTCGTCGAAACGTTCGAGGGCGCGGACCGGACGGTGGCGGATCTGAAAGGCAAGGTCGCACTCCTGGATTTCTGGGCGACGTGGTGCAATCCCTGCCTTGAAACGATGCCCCGGTTGCAGCGACTCTACAGCACGTATTCCGGCAAGGGATTCGACGTATGGGGTGTGTCCATCGATGAAGACAAAGATCGGTTCGACAGGATCAGGAAAGTGGTATATGAATTGGGCATTTCCTATCCCGTTTTTGTCGACGCGAAACCGATGCCCGCCTGGTACCGGTTCAAGGTGAAGGCGATTCCTGCCATGTTTCTTCTTGATCGGGACAATCAGATCGTGGCTCAGTGGACGGGAAAGATCAATTTCGAGGACGTGGAGAAGGAAGTCTCGCTACGCCTGGACAAGACGACCGAAGCCAGGGTGGAGTGAGCGAAATGAGATGCGGTCTCGTAACAGGTGAACTTTGCGAGGCCGTTTTCGGTAATGATTGTGCGGATTGCCCGTCGCGGCACTGCTGGTAACGGAAAATGGACCTGGTTATTTGCGGCGGAACCCTGGTTGACGGTACCGGCGCCGTTCCTGTCCCCGGAGACGTGGCGGTTGCGGACGGGCGGATCGCCGGCGTCGGCCGGCTTCCGCGGCCCGAGGGCGTGCCGTGCGTGGATGCGGCCGGTTGCTACGTGACGCCGGGATTCATCGATATCCACAGTCATTCGGATTTTACCCTGATGGTGGATCCCCGGGCGGTGAGTTCGATCACGCAGGGCGTTACGCTGGAGGTGGTGGGCAACTGCGGGCACGGAAGCGCGCCGATAGGCGATCCGGCGCGAACCCGCGCGAACATATACGGGTGCAGAACCGGGTATGAGATTGACTGGCGCACCGTTGGCGAGTACCTGGATCGCCTGGAGAACCGGCGTCCTGCCGTAAACGTCATGACGCTGGTGCCCAACGGCAACCTGAGACTGGCAGCCTGCGACGCGGTGGACCGTCCGTCCACGCCGGACGAAATGAAGAAGATGAAACGCCTGCTGGCGCAGGGGATGGCGGAAGGGGCCGTGGGGTATTCCACGGGCCTGGAATACGGCCCGGAACGGGATTGTCCCGAAGCGGAGATTGCCGGACTTTGTGAGATCGCCGCGGAATACGGCGGGATCTACACAACCCATACCCGCAACCGTACGGGCGAAGCGGAGGAAGCCGTCGCCGAGGCGATCCGTACCGCCGAAACGGCCGATGCGCCCCTGCAGATCTCGCATATTTCTTCGGTTGCCAGGCTGGCGGACGACGGTCGTCGCGCGGTCGATCGTGCGCTCGAACAGGTCGACCGGGCGCGCAGCAGTGGACTGGACGTTCAGTTCGACATGCACACGCGGCTTTTCGGGACAACCAACCTGAGCGCCGCGCTTCCGCTTTGGGTGCTGGAGGGAAGTACGAAGACGATCGCGGAGCGGCTGCGCAATCCATCCGTTCGCCGCGAAATGGAACACTGCGAGAGTATCGTTACCTCACTGGCGCAGGGGGACTGGGATCGGATCGTCATCTTCCACTCGCCAGTGCAGCCGGAGCTTGCGGGAAAGCGTATTGCCGAACTTGCCGCCGCGGGAAACGGCAATGCCTTTGACGCCATCTGCGACGTCCTGTGTGCGGCAGCCGACCGGCTGCACGAGATTATGGTGATCGCGTTCAGCTATCGCGAGGAGGACGTCAGGCCGGCATTCGAACACCCGTTCTGTATGGTTGGCTCCGACGCGACCGCGCTCGCAACGGATGGGCCGTTGAAGGACGATACGTTCCACGGGGCCTATACGTGGGCATCCTGGTTCTTCCGTCATTTCGTCCGGGAGCGGAGGTTGTTCAGCCCGCAGGAAGCCGTACGCAGGCTGACGGCGCTGCCGGCATCCCGGCTGGGGTTGACCGACCGGGGTGTGATCCGCAAAGGGGCGCATGCGGACCTGACCGTATTCGATCCGAACGTGTTCGCCGAGCGGGGAACCACGTTCGAGCCCAACCGGACGGCCGCGGGCATGCGTCACGTGCTGGTAAACGGCGACTTCGCGGTTAAGGACGGCGTTCTCATGGGACGTCGGTTCGGCCGTGTGCTTCGCCACGGGTGACGTCCTGATCGGACCGTTCGCGGTACCCCTCGTTATCCAACCGTGGAGGCGACACTTGGCACATAATCCGATTTCGGAGCGTATCGTCTGGAGATTCAGCGGCGCCCATCCGGTGGTTGCCCCAGGACAACTGCACGGGGACCTGGACGCCCGGCGTGCGGGCGCAGCGCATATTGTGCAGGTCGGCGATCTCTATCGGATGTATTATTGGGGAACCGGAACGGATGGATATCATCACATCCTGCTGGCCGAGAGCCGCATCGATACGCCGAACGAATGGCGTCCGCTGGGCTCCGTACTGGACCGGCAACCGGGCACGGACTATAATGATGAAGGGCCGGGGTTTCCGCATGTGGTTCCGATGGAAGACGGACCCTGGCTCCTGTATTTCTGCGGATGGGGAAAACCCAGGGAGGACGGCAGGCTTCCCAATACGACGGGCGTGGCAGTCAGCGATGACGGCGGATACCGTTTCCGCTATCCGAAACGGGTACCGATCCTGCCTTTGGACCGGGACTGGGACCGGGAGGGAACCGGAAGCGTATATGTCTTGCGGGTCAATGACCGTTACCATATGTATTATACCTCTATCGGGGCCTATTTCGACCGGCCCAAAGGCGCTGTCACGGGCCACGGAGACGTAATACCCCGCATCGGCATTGCCTATGCCGCATCTCCGGACGGAATCGCGTGGAGAAAGCCGGTGAATGGCCTGATGGTCAGCCCAAGGGGTTTCAACACCGAACCCTACGAATACATCTGTTCGAAGCCATTTGTCTTGAAAGAACCCGGCGGTTACCGGATGTGGGTGAACACGTTCGGCACGGCCTATCGGATGAGGAGTCTGGTGGGCCCCGACGGCATGGACTGGCGCTGGTGCGACAGCGGGCCGGACGGGGAATTCGGGGTTGGCAGGCCCGGCGCATTCGACGACAGGCAGCGGTGTTACGCGAGCGTTGTCAAATGTGGCGAGGAATACCGGTGCTGGTATACGGGAAACGGGTTCGGCGCTACCGGGATGGGCTACGCGACGGGAAGGATCGGGGGCGAGGCGTAGCCGGGTGCTTCCAATGCGGGTTCGAGAGGTCGGGCCCGGAACACGTGGGCATCGTCAGAACCTGTGTTGAGAACGGGAACATCGGGAGAATGACCCATGAAGCTGGATGAGTCGAAGCTGCGGCAGTACCGGCAGGATGGATATACAACGGTGGAAGGGTTGATCTCGGCCGCTGAGGCGGCCCGCGCCCGAAAACGGCTTCTGGAAATAATGGAGGGGGAACACGACTGGCCGGACCTGCATTTCCAGGTTCTGGACCCCGGGACGTACCGCAATAAAAGGGGTGGGTTCGTACCGATCGGCGTCCAGAGACCGGCCAGACAGGAGGCCGTCTTCCGTGAGATCGCGGACCACGCCAATCTGCGGGGAGCGATGTCGCAGCTTCTGGGCGGACCGGTGAAGCGGTTTACCGATCAGGCCCTGATCAAGAACCGGGCGATCGACGGCCAGTCCTTCTATCACCAGGATTCCTACTACTGGAAGATCGAGCCGGGGCGAGGCTGCAATGCCTGGATCGCGCTGGATGTGGTGGGGATGGACGCCAGCGCGCTGGGTATTCTGCCGGGAACCCAGAAGGATTGGACACTGGTGCCGCATGAGAAATACTTCGATGAGCCCAACTATTACGCCGCGCGGACCGGCGACGCGTTTACCCGGTGGCGGATTCCCACGGCGGGAGCGGACCTATCCGGAGAGGTGGTGTTGCCGATGCAGCCCGGCGACGCCGCCTTCTTCTCGAACTACACGTGGCATCGTTCCGAGGTAAACCGTTCGGGCGAGCACAAGATGGCATATGCGATCGCGTATCAACTGCGATAACTGCCGAAAACGGCGGCGGCTTGAACGCGGACCCTGGCACAGGTTGCAAATGGGTTCACATCCGGGATTGCTGTTATGGAGAAGGTCAGTATGGATCGGAGAAGGGAGCGTGCGCCGACCTCCCGCGTGCGCTTCGGCTTTGCGCGCGTGGATATAACGCCGCCGGTGGGAATCTATCACCGTATGTGGGGCGCGGCCAGGCACGACAGGGCCACGGGCGTTCATCGCCCGATTCTGGGCGACGTGCTGGTTTTCGGGTCGGTGGACGCACCGGGGGAAGTTCGGCTGGTCCGGGCGCATCTGGACCTGGTCGGTCTGGTTGCGCAACAATATGCGGCCCTCGTCAACGCGCTTGGCGATGCCGCGGGGGTCGGCCCGGATCGGGTGGACGTGACGTTCTCCCATACCCATGCCTCCGGATGGTACGCACCGGATCGTTTCGGCATGCCCGGAGGCGAACTGATCGAGCCGTTTCTGAAGGAGGTGGGAGAAAAGCTGGCGGCGGCCTGCGAGGAGGCGATATCAGGGTTGCGGGAGGTGCTGGTTACATACGCCTCCGGTCATTGCGGCATGGCGGCCGACCGGGATTACCGGGATGAGGTTTTCGATGGTTACGTCTGCGGGTACAATCCGGAAGGCAACGGCGACGATACCCTTCTGGTGGGACGCCTGAGTGAAAGTAATGGCAGGACCGTGGCGACGGTGGTGAATTACGCGTGCCACCCGACCACGCTTGCATGGAAGAATACCCTGATCAGCCCGGATTACGTGGGTGCGATGCGGACGGAAGTCGAGCGGGTGACGGACGCGCCCTGCATGTTCGCACTGGCGCCCTGCGGGGACCTGGGTCCGAAAGACGGATTCGTGGGGGATCTCGACGTCGCGGAAAAGAACGGACGCCAGCTCGGGTTTGCGGCGCTTTCCGTTCTGATGTCGATGGGGCCGCCGGGTACGGATTTCGAATACCGGGGTCCCGTAATTTCGGGCGCCACAATCGGCGCCTGGGCGCACGCGGCATTTGGCCGGGAGCGTTTGCAGGAGGTATCCGCTTTTGCCCGCGGCGTGTATTCCGTAGACCTGCCGATGAAAAAACGGCAGGACCCGGAATCGCTCAGGGATGAGGTGGCGCGATGGTCGGAAGCCGAACGGGCTGCCGATGCGGCCGGAGCCGCGGAAGAGGCGCGATCCTGCGGCGCAAGGGCGGAGCGTGCCCGGCGATGGCTCGCGCGGATCGCGAACCTGCCGCCGGGCGAGACGTACCCGTATCGATTCTCCGTATGCCGTATGGGAGACTCGATATGGGTGACCTGCGGCGGGGAACCCTACAGCGATCTTCAGGTGGCACTGCGCCGGCGATTTCCCCGGTTCGCGATTCTGGTTTCTCCTCTGGCGGGCAATGTACAGGTCGCGTACCTGTTGCGGAAAGACGCGTACGGAAAGGGACTCTACCAGGAGGAGCCGTCGAGTCTGGCGCCCGGCTGCCTGGAGATCCTGACCGGTGCGATTGCGGAACGAATTGGAAAGATCGCCGCTGAATAACGGTGCAGAACAAAGGAGCGAAAATGGCCGACCTCGTTTATCGTCCCGTTGCCGATACCTATCATTTCGAAACGGAGGCGATGACCGGCGAAATCCGTGCGTCGGGAGACTATCACGGGGTGTGGACGCTTACGGATAAGGTTACCGGCAGGCAGGTGATCCACCCTGAATTTTCGGCATTGAACCTGTTCCGGTTGTTTGCGGTTCACCAGGGACTGGATCAACCTCGATTGATGGACCGGACCATCAACGCCCGGGACAACGCCGTTGAAATGCATTGGTCTGCTACTGAAACCCATCAGGCTGCGCTGACCGCCCGATACGAGGTGGTCGGGACGAACTGTATCGACCTGACGGTGACGGTCGCCTGCGAAGGGACCTATGCGGGATATGAGCTCTTCCTGTCCAATTATTTCGACAGGACGCTCCGGCCCCACGTCTATCTGCACGGAAGCCGGTACGGCCGGGCAAGCGAGGCCCCCGAACTGGTTGTACCCATGGTGAATGACGTCTTTCGCGGGACCGTCATCGTGTTTCCGCGAGACCCGCACGCCGCGAGGCGTTGCGTCGACGGACGATGGAACCGCAGCGAGAGCAACTCGCCCACCGTGCAGATGTGCCCGGTCCGTTACTATGGCTATCCGTTCTCGTTCCTCTCGGACGCCGGGAATCGGTTGGGCGTTGTGTTGATGTCGACGGAAACGGACTGTTATGCCATCAGTACACGGTACCACGTGGACAACGAAGCCGATCGCATGACGGACTACAGCGCGTTCGATTTTTCTCTCTTCGGCGACGACCTGGTGCCCGGCAGCACGCGCACGGTACGCATGCGGCTTGTATTGACCGAATTAGATGAGGAAATGTCCCAGCCGCTGGCACAATATCGTGCGTTTGCCGGTGACTGACGGCGGGATCCGTGGATCCGCGACACGCGGATCACATCCGGTTGACCGGCGACGCGACGAAGACCCCTGAAACGGGGCGTAACGGTCGTCAAATTGCATATGTTCGGTTTTACTTCCCCGAAGAATTGCGAATCAGGGTTAGATTGCGGATGATGAAAATCCTCGGACACGTGCGGTTGCGCCAGTTGCCGGTGTTCGGCCTGTTCCTGGCTCTGGCTGCCTGCGGAAAAACGCCGCCCACGGTGGATGACGATCTTTACGAAGAGTACCCCGGGTTGCCCTATGGGATCATGATCACCATCGCCGGCACGGGAGATCCGGGCAGGAATGCCTCGGGATCCGGTCCTCTGGACACGGAACTGTATTTTCCTCAGGATATAGCCGTGGGCCCCGACCGTCGGACCTACATCCTGGACTGGAACAACAATCGGGTTGTCGTGATCGACAACGGTATCGTGCGTCCCCTGATCGGCAGCGGCGAACCGGGCGAGGCGCTTGCGGGCCCCGCGCTGGAGGTGGGCGTCGATCATCCGACCCATATTTCCTTCGATCCGCAGGGACGGTTGGTTCTGTCGGCCTGGCAGAATTCAAGGATCCTGAGGTACGAATTCACCACGCGCCGCATCGAGCCGATCGCCGGCCGGGGCGATCGCGGGTTTGGGGGCGATGGCGGCCCCGCACTCGAGGCCTCGTTGAATCTGCCGAGTTCCACGACCTTCGATCCGTCCGGCCGCATGTATATCTCAGACCAGGGCAACCTCCGTATTCGAATGGTTGATCTGAACGGTACGATCTCCACCGTTGCGGGCACCGGACGGGAGGGGTTTGCCGGGGACGGCGGTCCCGCGATCCTGGCCGACCTCTACGCGCCCACTGGAGACGCCGCGCAGCCCGCCGGCCGGATTGCGATGGATCGCCGGGGCAACCTGTTTATCGCCGATACGTTCAACAACCGCATACGCATGGTGGACACCACCGGCAGGATCAGCACGGTGGCCGGCGGCGGCAGTATCGGCGCAACCGCCGGTACGTATTCCGGAGACGGCGGGCCGGCGACCCAGGCCAGCCTTTCACGCCCCAGCGACGTGGCGGTCGACGCGGAGGGAAATCTGTATATAGCCGATACCGGCAACCATTGTATCCGGAAGGTGGATACGAACGGGACAATCACCACGCTTGCCGGCCGGTGCGGGGAGCCTGGTTTCAAGGGCGACAGCGATCACCCAAGATGGGGAAAACTCAGGAGCCCCTATGGGGTCGCGCTCGATCAGGACGAAAATCTGTACATCGCCGATACCTTCAACCATCGGATCCGCGTGGTGTACAAGCACATCGCCGTACGATGATCTCCCGGCAGGTAAGCGGGAGGTATGGCCACCGGGATCCGATACCGCTGTTTCAGGAGTGAGCTCATGGGCGGAACGAAACGATTCCGGTTCGCCGGCATTGTGCTGGGTGCGAGTCTGTTCTGTTGTTTTCCCGATATCGCGGCTGCCGGGGGCGATAAACCCCCGGCTGTGCCCCGCGTGCAGGTTGTCACGCTCGAAGGAGATACGCTGAATCTTGCCGACGTGTGTGAAGGCAGGACATCCTTCGTCTATTTGTGGGCAACCTGGTGCAAGACGTGCAAGAAGGATTTGAAGAATGTCTTCAAGTTAAGGGATAAATTCGGCGACAGGGTCCAGGTTTTCGGCATTGCGTGGAAGAACAGCGCCGCGGAAATTCAGACCTTCTTCGCAGACAGGAAGGAAACGCTGCACAGCTACATCGATTCGGATGGCCGGGCGTTCGAAGCCTTCGAAACCCGGTTGACGCCCACGGTTGTAATCGTCAATGCCCGGGGGGAGGTCCTTTTTTCGGGTTACGGCTCCTTTCGGAAATATAGAAAAATCCTGGAAAAGGCACTGAAGGGGTAGTGGTCGATTGAACACCAACCACATTGCATGAGGAGTGTGTACGATGAAACGAGTCTTCATGGTTCTCCCTTTGTTTATGTTCGCCCAACTGATTCTTGCGGACAACTTCGTTCTGGCGCAACCCGGTGTGAGCTGACGCCGGCCCGTACTCCCGGGCGGGAGCATGCTGCAGGGAAGTCTGATTACGAAGGACCTTTTCGTTCTGAGCTTGAACTACGAGTACGAATATCTGGGCGATGCGATGTTCGGTACCGCTCCGATCCCCAACATCAACCAGGAAGTGACCCACATTTCAACGGTTTCGGTATTCGCGAGTTACGGGGTCACGGAATGGTTCGGAGCCGCCGTGGTGCTTCCGTTTCGATCCATAACCAACGACAAGATTCTTCTTCCGGGTCAGTACGACAACCAGTATCAGGGCGGCGAATATGTCAGGCACGCCGCCGGTCTCAGCGACGTCGTTCTGATGTTGAATTTCGCGCCTCCTCTGCCGGATGCACTGCCCGGACTGCTTTTTTCTGCAGGTGTCAAGCTCGCAAACGGGTCGACCCACGCCGTCGATGAGTACGGCAGTCGGTTCGCCGACCTGCTGCAGGTGGGTTCCGGCAGCATGGACCCCATCTTCTCCGTCAGTCTGTCGCGGGCATTCGATAACCTGTTCTTCTCCGGTATGCTCTTCACACGCATCATTTCCCGTGAGAACGTATACGGATACAAATACGGGAACGAGTTTCAGGGCATCTTCTCGATGGATTATATGCATGGGGACTTGTTTTTCGCGGGTCTGAGCCTGAACCACGTTCACACGGCTCGCGATTATTTCCAATATGGAAAGATCGCCCGGAAACGCGGGGGAACGTGGCTATATATGGCGCCGAAGGTGGGCGTGAGGGCGATGGAGAATCTGAATCTTGAGGCCCGATTGCCTCTACCGGTTTACCAGAACGTGAACGAGAGTCAGCTGACCTCCGACTACCAGCTCCACGTGGGTGCAACATATCATTTTCTCGCCAGATAGGCGGCCACAAAACGCCGCATTGCGTGGTTTCGGTAAAGAGAGGCGGCTGCAGTGGCATCGACAGAAGCCGAAAAGATGTGGGCTGAACTGGCCCCGTACTACGATGTTCTCTATCAGTGGAAGGACTACCGGTCCGAGGCCGCACGGATTCATCAATTGATCCAGTCGCATCGATTGTCATCGGGCAACGCCCTGCTGGATGTCGCATGCGGAACCGGCGAACATACCCGGTATCTGCGCGAACACTATCGTGTGACGGGAATCGACCTCAATCCGGAAATGCTGAAAATCGCCCGCAGGAAAGTTCCCGGTGTCTCATTCCTTCGTCGCGATATGACCTTTTTCGACCTGAAACGCCGCTTCGACGCCATTGTCTGCCTCTTCAGTTCGATTGCTTACGTGAGGACCTACCGGAAGTTGAGGCAGACGGTCGCTTGTTTTGGCAGACATTTGAAACCGGGTGGCATTCTTGTCATAGAGCCCTTTTTCACGACCGGCACGTTTCGGCCGGGATCGATCAACGGTGGCACCATGGAACGAGAAGGCGTCAGAATCTCCAGGCACAGCGTGAGCAGGCGTCGCGGAAACCTGGCCGTTCTCGATTTCCATTTTCTGCTATCCACCAAATTGGGCGTGCGGTACTTCCGCGACATCCACGAATTGGCATTGTTCGACAGCGAGCGATTTCTGGATATTCTGGAGGATGAGGGACTCAGGCCGGAATTCGACAGCCATGGATTGATGCAGGATCGTGGACTCTATCTCGCGTTGAAACAGCGGGCATGAAGTCGCGGTTTTTGAAAACAACCCGACACCGTGATGCGACATGCCCGGGTCTGTGAACGTGCGGGAATCATCCTTCCGCCCGCTGTCCATTGACGAAATCACGGCGCTCGAGAATCCCTTGCGTCAGTGACCTCCGCGTGTTCCCCCGCAACGTTTCCCCCTTTGAGATTACGCGTCCTTTCCGTATTATCTGACGAAATCCCATCCATAACGAAAACGAATCGCAGGAACGCCTGTCAGTCGGTGGGTCGCCCGGGGTGAAGGCGTCAGTTCCGTGTGCGAAGCAAGGAGTGATACGCTATGGAAACGCGTTCGGACAATGGCAATGCAGGGACCGACCGGAATCCGCAGGTTCTGGGCAAGAATTTCATGTTTCCGCCTCAGGTGATCGACGATATACACATCAAGGCGAATCTGGGCCGGTATCGCATGCGCGGCATGGCGCTCTTCAAAAAGATTCCATCGTGGGACGACCTGACGTTTCTGCCGGGCACGCTCACCCGGTTCGTCATCGAGGGGTACCGTGAAAAATGCGAAACACGGACGGTGCTTGGGCCCATGGCCGAACGGCCGCTGGTTCTGGATATTCCCGTTTATATCACGGGGATGAGTTTCGGCGCGCTGTCG
Organism: Candidatus Latescibacterota bacterium; assembly: GCA_021295655.1. Classification (GTDB taxonomy): domain Bacteria; phylum Latescibacterota; class UBA2968; order UBA2968; genus JAAXHE01. The sequence goes on along the minus strand of JAGWBX010000002.1, from coordinate 63,763 downwards.
TACGAAGCGAAGGTGGCGCTGGCCAGAGGGGCCACGATGGCAGGCACCGCCACCTGTTCGGGAGAAGGCGGAATGCTGCCCGACGAACGGCGGTATTCGGAGAAATGGCTGTACCAGTGCATCCAGTCCCGATACGGGTTCAATCCGCACCACATGCGTCTTGCCGATGGCGTGGAGTTTTTCATCGGTCAGGGATGCAAGGTGGGCCTGGGCGGGCACCTGATGGGCCAGAAGGTGACCGACCAGGTGGCTGAGATGCGTTCGTTGCCCGCGGGGATCGACCAGCGTTCTCCGGCCAGGCACCCGGACTGGCTGGGCCCCGACGATCTGGCCCTGAAGATCGAGGAGATTCGCGAGGCCACCAACTGGCAGATACCCATCCAGCTGAAGCTCGGCGCGGCGCGGGTCTACGACGATGTGAGGATGGCGGCCAAGACCGGGCCCGACAGCATCTATATGGACGGGATGGAGGGCTCGACGGGTGCGGGCCCCCACCTGGCCACCGAGGAGACGGGCGTGCCGGGTATCGCGGCAATCAGGCAGGCCAGAAAGGCGCTGGACGACGTCGGCAAGACCGGGGAGATTACACTCGTCTATGCGGGAGGGATACGTAACGGAGCAGACGTTGCCAAGGCGCTTGCTCTCGGAGCCGATGCGGTCGCGATCGGCACCGCGGCGATGGTGGCGCTGAATTGCAACAAGGATATCCCGGAGGCAGACTACGAGGGTACGGTCGGCGTTCCGGCGGGTTACTGCTACCATTGTCATACCGGGCTGTGTCCGGTGGGCGTGGCCACCCAGGACCCGGTGCTTCGAAGCCGCCTGGACCCGGATGAGGCGGCCGAACGGGTGTATAACTTCCTGCATACCCTGGCCATCGAATGCCAGATGTTCGCGAGGGCCTGCGGCAAGACCGACGTCCATTCCCTGGAGCCGGAGGATCTTGCCGCGCTGACGATGGAAGCATCCGCCATGGCGGAGGTGCCGCTTGCGGGCACCCGCCATACGGTGGGGCATCCGGATATGAACAGGTATTGAACGGTGGAAAGACGCGAATAGAAGGAAGAAGGAAGAAGACCTCAACCTACCCCACCGGCCTGGTATTCTTCTTCCCCGGACGGTACACGGCAACAGGAGAATCCGATGGACGAAGCCGAAGACGTGAACTACTACCTGAAGTCCACGGGGCTTGACTCGGACCGCGAGAAGGAAATCGGACAGCACATCGGATATCGGTACGATGTGAACCTGCCGCCGGACTATACGCTTCTAACGCCGTTCCTCAAGCGGTACATCGAGGCGATGGGATGGCGGGACCTGAACTGGCTTGAGGACGTACATATGGGATACGAAGACGGAAAGCCCGCGGTATTCGACCGGAATATCAACGGCTGGGTCCTTGTTCCCGAAGATATGGCGCTGCCCGACAACCAGCAGGAGCGTGACATGATTGCGCGCGAACTGCTTGTTAAGTTTCAGATGTCCGATAAGCATCCCGTTATGGAACTTGGCGACGCGTACGGAATAAAACATGAAGGCGACGGTGGCGCACGCGGGTAGCGCGCGGTCGAGTCAGAATCTCGGCACCTCAATAGAACCGGGAGGCGTTATGAACAAATCCAAGATGTGGGGTCCGGATGCGTTCTGGGGTCTGGACTACGACTGGGACCCCCAGTGGGTACTGACGCACGAGCAGGAGGCGCTCCAGGAGAAGCTGATCGACCTCTGCCGGACGACGCTGCGGGATAACGCGGTAGAAAGCGATCGCGACCTCGTGTTTCCGCGGAAGAACTTCGAGGCGCTGGCTTCGATGGGCCTGCTGGGATTGAACGTACCGCGGGAATGGGGTGGTCTGGGAGAAAACCATACCTGTACCGCGATGGTGGTGGAGACGATCGCGCGTTACGGCTGCGCCAGTACGGCGATGTGTTATACCATGCACATCGGGGCCGTGGCCGCCGCCTTGTTCCGCGCGCACGACAATGCGACGCTTCAGGACCTCATGAAGCGCCTCGACAAAGATGTGCTGGTGGGCACGTTGTCCTATTCGGACCCGGAGACGGGTTCTCACTTCTGGTATCCTGTATCGTCGGGAGCGGAACGGGTCGAGGGCGGCTGGAAGGTGCGCAAAAAGGCGTCGTGGACGACGTCGGCGGGTTTTGCCGACTGGTACATCGTGCAGACCACAAGTCCCGATTTCGGCGGTGACTACTCGAATCTTTCCTGTTTTCTCGTCATGGCCGAGGAGGTGAAAGCGGAGCCGTCGCTTTGGGACGGCCTGGGTCTGCGCGGGAATCAGTCCGGCACGCTGGAGGTCGACAACGTCACGATGCCGGAGAGCCGGCTGGTGGGCCCCGTGGGCGACGGGGCGAATTCGAACGACGAAACGGTGGATCCGTTCGTCCTGTTGTGCTCATCGGCCTGCTGGAACGGAATTTCACTGGGGATGATCGATATCGCCAGGCGGCACACCACTGCCAGGCGGCATGCGGACGTGGGCATGCGCGTGGCGGACTATCCGACAATCCAGGATTACGTGGGTGAGGCCGTGATCGACACGAACACCTCGCGGTCCTTTGTCTGTCTGATGGCACGGGCGATGGACGACGTCACGAATCAGTGCGACTGGTCGATCCACGAGGATCTTGCCTGCATGCCAAGAGCAAACGTGTTGCACTGGATGTGGCAGGTGAAGTTTACGGCGGCGAAGAACGTGGCGAACGTCTCCGACAAGATGCTTCATGCCTGCGGCGGGACGGGGTATAAACCCGACCTGGGGATCGAACGGTATCTGCGCGACGGAAAGGCCGGATGGGTGATGGGCCCAACGAACGAAGTCCTGCGCCAGTTTGTGGGCAAGAGCGTGCTGCTGGGGTTCGACTCGCTGGACTACTGGAACCAGTCTGTAAACGAGCGGTTGTTGAGGAACGAACTCAAGAAAATGGATGGACGGAGCAAGAAGGAACTCGCACGCCAGCTTCTGGCTGAAACCGACGAGGGCTGATGCCGGCAAACGTCCAAATGACCGGGACGGGACTGCTGAGGTGGACGCCAGGCAGGGAGCGTTATCGGGTGCCGGGCGGTGGGGCGATCGCCCTGGCGGTATTGCAGGGCGACCGGCTGGCGGTCGTGGACGTGGAGGGGCGCCAGCGCTGCGAACTGGGTGTGTTCGGTCCGGACGGCGGCGCCGATCCGTCCAGGCTGGGTCTCCGGGCTGACGGTGCGATGGAGGGTTTCGCGGAGGCGCTCAGGCGCGGGGACGAAAGCGCGCGTGCGGCCAACGCGGCCTTGCGGCGCAGGGGCGTCGACCTGACGGGCGCGCGGGCGGTGCAGGTCTTCGGCGAAGAGACGAAAGCCGGCGCCGAAGCGTGCTTCGATGTGCATGGGGACGCCGTTTGCGTGATTGCGGCGCCGGGCGGACCGATGAAGGTGGATGCCCAGGATCCCCCCACCGACCTGGAAGTCGTGGTCAGGCGTTCGCGCGCGGAAACGCCGGAACGCCCCCCGCTGCCCGCGCCCCTGGGGGACATGCGCCTGAACCTGGAGGTCGAAAGGGCGTCGGCCATTGCCTACGAGGTAAAGGCCGGAGAGTTCATCCAGGTGATAGACGTCGCCGGCCGTCAGTGTTCCGATTTTCTGGCGTTCGACGCCAGGCGGTTGCAGCACGGCGTCGAACGGGGCCTGGATGCGACCACGACGCGGACCCTCATGGGCTCGGCATATCCCGGTCCGGGCCTTTTTTCGAAATTCTACGACCAGGATATGCAGCCGCTGGTCGAGGTTGTCCGGGACACGGTAGGTCGCCACGATACATTTGCGCTTGCGTGCACCGCGAAATATTACGAGGATATGGGTTATCCGGGCCACGTCAACTGTACGGACAAATTCAACGCGGCGTTGGACCCGTACACGATTCAGCCCCGGCGCGGCTGGCCCGCGGTGAATTTCTTTTATAATACGAGAATCGACAGTAACAACGTCCTGTACATGGACGAGCCATGGTCAAGTCCGGGCGACCACGTCCTGTTGAAAGCCCTGACGGACCTCGTCTGTCTGTCGTCCGCGTGCCCGGACGATATCGATCCGGCCAACGGCTGGGAGCCGACGGAGATTCAGGTCCGCGTCTACCCTGAACGGTACCAGTTTTCCAGAGGGATTGCCCACCGGATGACGGCAGAAGCCGAGCCCAGGTTGACGAGGGAGACGGCCTTTCACCCGCGTACGTCCGTCCTGACTCGCCAATACGAGGAATATCGCGGATTCTGGCTGCCCACGTGTTTTACCGGCAGGGGCGCCGTCGAGGAGTATTTGGCCTGCCGTGAAACGGCGGCGGTAATGGACCTGTCCGCGCTACGCAAGTTCGAGGTGCTGGGGCCGGACGCCGAGGCGCTGCTGCAGTACACGCTTACGCGAGACGTTCGCAGGCTATCGCCCGGGCAGGTAACCTATTCCGCGATGTGTTACGAAACCGGCGGCATGCTGGACGACGGCACGCTGTTCCGGCTGGGCGCCGAGAACTTCCGGTGGATATGCGGCGATGATTACGGGGGCGCGTGGTTGCGCGAGCAGGCCGGTCGCCTCGGGATGCGGGTATGGGTCAGAAACTCGACTGATCAACTCCACAATCTTGCCGTTCAGGGACCCGGAAGCCGGGATATCCTTCGCAACGTCATCTGGACGCCTCCTTCCCGCCCGTCCCTGGCCGAGTTGGGCTGGTTCCGATTCACGGTAGGTCGAATCGGCGATGGAAACGGGCCGGCGGTGGTGGTATCGCGGACGGGCTACACGGGGGAACTGGGCTACGAGGTATGGTGCCATCCCAACGATGCGCCGGCGGTCTGGGATGCCATCTGGGAAGCGGGACATGAGCATGGCCTGACGCCGCTGGGGCTGGAAGCACTGGACATGCTGCGAATCGAGGCCGGTCTGATTTTTGCGGGCTGTGAGTTTGACGATCGGACGGACCCGTTTGAGGCAGGGATCGGCTTCACGGTTCCGCTCAGGAGCAAGAATGACGATTTCATCGGCAAAGAGGCGCTGATCCAAAGGCGGTCGCATCCACAACGCCTGCTGGTGGGTCTGGAGGTTTCCGGAAATGAACCGGCCGCCACCGGCGACGACGTCTATGACGGACGCGGCCGCGTGGGCGTGATTACCAGCGGTACCCGTTCACCCGTTTTGGGAAAGAATATCGCGCTTTGCCGTATCGCGACCGGGTACGCCGCAATCGGCGTGGAAGTCGAGGTGGGAAGGCTCGACGGCCATCAGAAGCGGATTCCCGCGCGGGTGGTGCGGTTTCCGTTCTACGATCCGGGCAAGGCGCGACCTCGTTCCTGATCACAGACGATAGCCCGCAAGGCAGCCCCGGCCGCCACGTAACGGTATAAAATGGGCCGGAAGCTACGCGGCGGAGGGCGCCGCAATACGCGCCGCTCTCATCGAGAGGGTTTTGGAATGGCCTTCGACCCGATGGAGCAACGTCGGATTATGGGTTGTTTTGCAACCGGCGTGACGGTTGTGACCACGGTTGCCGGCGGTGAATTCAGGGGAATGACAGCCAATGCAGTAACCTCACTGTCGCTGGACCCGCCGCTGGTCATGGTAGCCGTTGACAAAGGGGCGCAGATGCATGCCCATTTGACGGAAAGCCGGTATTTCGCGTTGAATATCCTCAGTGAGAAACAGGAAGCAGTTTCAAGTCAGTTTGCCATGCCGGGTCCCAAGGACTTTTCAAACGTGGCCACAACGACGTTCCGGACCGGCGCGCCCGTCCTCACGGACGCGCTGGGCCACGTGGAATGTCTGCTGGTCCACGTGCTGCCGGCCGGCGACCACGACATTTTCGTTGGTGAAATCGTAGCGGGCGATGCCGGTTCAGGTCGTCCGCTTCTGTTTTATCAGGGGAAGTATTGCCGGATGTCGGACGGGTCGGCTCAAGTCTGACCGAAACCCGTCGATCGTGTCGCGCATTCTTCAGGTTCAGCCGGAGGGTAGATATGGACAACGAACTCAGCGCTTTGACCGTCGTGTTTACGGAATTCTATTACTGGATATGCATCGTGCTCATGTTCCTCATCCACGTGGGCTTCTGTCTGTACGAAGTCGGCGTTTCCAGAAGGAAGAATATGATGCACACCCTGATGAAGAACGCGATGCTGATTCCTCTGGTCACCATCACGTTCTATTTTTTCGGGTGGTGGATCTATTTCGCCGTTCAGAACGGACCCGGGATCACGGGCGGGCTGATCGAAGCCGCATGGGCGACACCCTGGAATGAGCTGATGGGGACACATATGGGAGGCAAACCGCACGGCGGGGAGCTGACCGGGGACGATACGGCGCTCTGGGCGCGGCTGAACGGCGTATTCTGGGCGGCGTTTCTGCTGTTTTCATGGACGGCGGGATCGATTCTTTCCGGTGCGGTAATCGAACGCATCCGATCCGGCGCATTCTGGATTTTCGCGGTGCTGGTGGGTTCGGTCACGTGGGTGATCGATGCGGCGTGGGGATGGTCCGCCGACGGCTGGATGGTGCAGCTACTGGGGTATCACGACGCATATGCGTCCGGCGTGATCCATGCGATCAGCGGTGGGTCCGCGCTGGCGATTCTCTATCACCTGGGGCCGCGCATCGGCCGATTCAGGTCCGATGGTTCTCCCAGAAATTTCCCGCCGCAGAACACCTGGCTCGTGATCATCGGTCTGTTTTTGATTTATACGGGGTTCTGGGGATTCTACGCGGCCTGCAACGTGCCTATCATGGACGTGGATCCCGCAGGCGACCGGGCGTTCTTTTCTGCCACCACGATTTACCTGACGCCAACAACGCTCAGCGCCATCACGTTCAACTTTCTGATGTCGCTGGCCGGCGGATTGATCATGGGCTATTTCGTGTCCAAAGGCGATCCCTATTGGACCTTTTCCGGCGGATTGGCCGGCATCATCACGGCATCGGCCGGCAATGACCTGTACCATCCGATGCAGGCGCTGCTCATCGGCGCATTCGGCACGTTCTGCATGTACAAGTTGCACAATTGGGTCGAGAGACGTTTCAGGATCGACGATGCGGTGGGCGCCGTGGCGGTGCACGGTTATGCCGGGGTTATCGGGGTGATTGTCGCGGGGTTTGTGCTCTGGGGGTATCCCGCCGCCAATCCCTTGTACGCTCCGATCACGCCCTGGGGACAGACGCTCGGTGCCGTCATCATGTTCTTTGCACTGGGCTTTCTGCCCTGCTACGTCGTGGGCGCGATCCTCAAGAAGCTCGGCGTTCTTCGGATACCGGGTCAAATTGAACTTGGGGGCCTGGATCACGTGACCATTCAGAACGAGACGGCGGATGCGGACGAACTCGTTCAGGCGGAAATCAACGAAGCGCAAGCAGGCCACCGATAGAAAGGATCTATGCGCGAGCACGACGTATTGCCGGACATTGAGATCGCGAGGCGGGCCCGCCTGCTTCCTGTCGGGCAGGTCGCGCAGACGTTGGGCGTGCCGGAGGACCAATTGGAGGTGTACGGCAGGTACAAGGCCAAGGTCTCGATGGACTTTTACGACAGCCTTGCCGGAAATGCCGTTGGTAAGCTGGTGCTGGTCTCGGCAATCAACCCCACGCCTTCCGGTGAGGGCAAAACAACCACAACCGTGGGCCTGGGCGATGCGCTGAACCGGCTGGGAAAGCGCACGGCAATCAGTCTCAGAGAGCCTTCACTGGGACCCTGTTTCGGAATGAAGGGGGGCGCTGCCGGCGGCGGGATGTCCCAGGTCGCGCCGATGGAGGACATCAACCTGCACTTTACGGGCGATATTCATGCCATCGGAATCGCCCACAATCTGCTGGCCGCCGCGATCGACAATCACATCCATCACCGGAACAGGCTGAATATCGATCCCCGGCGCGTCCTTTGGAAGCGCGCGATGGACATGAACGACCGCGCGCTGCGGGAAATCGTCGTCGGCCTTGGAGGTACGGGGAACTCCTATCCTCGTGAATCGGGATTTGAAATCACGGTCGCGTCCGAGGTGATGGCTGTTTTCTGCCTGTCCGAGTCGCTCGACGAGCTCCGGGAGCGGCTGGGTCGAATCATCGTGGCGTATACGCGTGCCAATGAATCGGTCACGGCGGCAGACCTCAACGTGCACGGGGCGATGGCCGTGCTGTTGAGAGACGCGTTAAAGCCGAATCTGGTGCAGACCCTGGAGAACAACCCGGCCATTGTTCACGGCGGCCCGTTCGCCAATATCGCGCATGGATGCAATTCGGTGATCGCAACGAAGCTGGCGATGCGTCTGTCCGAATATACCGTCACCGAAGCCGGATTCGGCGCGGATCTGGGCGCGGAGAAGTTTCTGAATATCAAATGCCGGCAGGCTGGCATCCGGCCGGACGTGGTGGTGTTGGTGGCGACGGTCCGGGGCCTGAAATACCACGGCGGGGCGTCGCTCAGGCGGCTGTCGGACGCCGACCCGGGGGCGCTGGAAAAAGGTCTCGTCAATCTCAGGAAGCATATCGAAAACATCCGGCGCTTCGGCCTGCCCGCCGTCGTGGCCGTGAACCGGTTTCTTTCCGACACGTCCGGTGAGATCGCCCTGATACAGGACGGGTGCGCCGATATGGATCTGCCGATCATTCCTTCGGAACACTGGGCGAAAGGGGGGGGCGGTGCGGAAGCGCTTGCACGAACGGTTGTCGAAACCGCGGAAACGGCGTCCGGCGACTTCAAGCTTCTCTATCCCGACAGCCTCCGGTTGTGGGACAAGGCCAGGATCGTTGCCCGGGAAGTCTACGGCGCCGACAATATTATGGGGGACAAACGGTTGAGGGCCCGGTTCAGAAGGCTCGAGGAAGCGGGGCACGGCAGGCTTCCGGTATGTATGGCCAAGACCCAGTATTCGCTCTCGACCGATCCGGGATTGAAGGGCAGGCCGAGAGGTTTCGACGTGCCCATCCGGGACGTGAGGGTGTCTGCCGGGGCCGGGTTTGTGGTCGTATACACAGGTGACGTCATGACGATGCCCGGGCTTCCGCGCAGGCCTTCGGCCGAAGCGATCGATTACGATGATGCCGGCCACACGGTCGGTCTGTTCTGAAGGCGGAACCTGTATCGATGGCGGCCGCCAAATCACGCGATCAGGACGCCATGGAGATCCGGCGTCTTTCGTGGTGTGAATCGCTATTGTCACGGTCCGGGATGAGACGGGTGGTTTCGATTTACTCGCCTTAATAAGGAGTGGACAGATGAGAACGGGTTTGATAGACACGTGGGTGGGGAATCCGGCCGACGTGGGTCCGATGTATCCCTTTGTCGGGTACGAGGTTCCTCTTTTTGTGGTCTGTATTGTCCTGTGGATTGCGTACACGATCTGGCAGATAAAACACGAGAATGCAACTTATGCTGACGAGCTGGATCAGTTGGCCGAGGCTGGTTCGCTCGTATCGACGATAGAACGTGAGGGCGGGAACTCCTAAATCAGATTTCGTGGGGAGAACACACGATGACGCTGGACCAGGTTAAAGAATTCGTAGCCACGAATGGAATAGACTTCTTTCTGTGTTCGTTTGTGGAGATGAGCGGGATGCCGAAGGCCAAGGTGGTGCCCGTTACCCACCTCGACGACATGGCCTCCGAAGGCGCGGGGTTCGCAGGGTTCGCGGCGGGCAATATGGGGCAGGGCCCGCACGATTCCGATATGATGAACATACCTGACTTCAACTCGATGACCGTATTGCCCTGGCGCAAGAATACGGCGTGGGTTGCGGGCAACATCCAGGTCGAGGGGGTGCCTTTCGGATATTGTCCGCGGACGATCCTGCAACGACAGCTCGCGAAAGCCGAAGCGAAGGGATATCGCCTGAATCTGGGCGTGGAAGCGGAGTTCATTCTCCTGAAGAAAGACGACCAGGGCAATTATGCGCTGGCCGATCCGATGGATACACTGGAGAAGCCCTGTTACGATCTGGTAACCCTGCATCGCAACCTGGACGTGATGACCACGCTTATCGGGTATATGCAGGAACTGGGATGGGAACCCTATGCAAACGACCACGAAGACGCCAATTGCCAGTTCGAGATCAACTGGACCTATTCCGACGCAATGACGACCGCCGACCGTCAGACGTTTTTCAGATGGATGGTGAAGGTGAACGCGGAGCGGCACGGATACCACGCGACCTTCATGCCGAAGCCGTTTTCCCATCTCACGGGAAGCGGAGCGCACTATCACATGAGCCTGTGGGATCCGGAGAACAGGACGAATCTGTTCCTCGACGAATCGGATGAAAACGGTCTGTCGAAAGAGGCTTACTGGTTCATGGCGGGCATCCTGAACCACGCGAAGGCGATCTCTGCAGTTTCGGCGCCGCTGGTGAACAGCTACAAGCGCCTCACCAGGGGCGCGCCTCGTTCAGGAGCGTCCTGGGCGCCAATCTGCATCACCTACGGCGGATCGAACCGGACGCAGATGGTTCGCATTCCCGACGGGGGCCGCATCGAGAATCGGGCAATCGACGGGGCGGCAAATCCATACCTCACGGCCGCGGCAATGCTGGCGGCCGGGCTCGACGGCATCGAAAACCGTATGGAACCCGGCGAACGCAACGAGGGCAATCTCTATGAGGTGCCCGAAAGCGAATTGAGAGCGCGTGGCATCGATCTGCTGCCGGGTACCCTGGCGGAGGCGGCCGATCACCTGGCGTCAGACGACGTGCTCCGGGAAGCGCTCGGCACCGAATACGCGGACTATTACGTACAGGTGAAACGCGAAGAGTGGGCCGAGTATCATCTGCACGTCGACCAGTGGGAACGGGAGCGCTATCTACCGGTGTACTAGCGCGGGACCATTGGCCTTCGCCCCATCGCCAACTGTGCGGTGTCGGAAATAGATACGGGAATCGATTATGGAGAATGCTGGCAGACGGCCGGTTCGAGAGGCGCCGCGGGGCATTGGAGGCCTGCTGCGGAATATCGGTCCCGGCGTGGTCGTGTCGGGTTCGGTCGTCGGATCTGGCGAGTTGCTCGTGACCACCCGCATGGGGGCGGAGGTGGGCTTCGTCTTCCTCTGGGGGGTGATCCTGGCCTGCCTGGTCAAATTCTTCATCCAGGTCGAACTCGGGCGCCAGTGTGTATTGAACAACAGCACGACGATACAGGTGCTGGACCGCGTACCCGGCCTGCGTCTGGCGAATACCTCCTGGGCGGCCTGGGTGTGCGTGCTGGGTTATTTTTCGGTGATGATTGCCGTGATCGGCATATTGGGGTCCGTGGCGGGACTGATGGTGACCCTCTTTCCGGGTGTACCGTACAATGTCTGGGCGATACTGGTTTTTGCGGCAATCTCGATACTGTTGTACCGGGGCCTCTACGCCGACCTGGAGCGAATGATCACGATACTGGTTGCGGGCTTCAGCCTGGTTGTCATCGGGTCCGTAGTGGCGATGCAGGCCACGCCGTACGCCGTTGGGGGCGCCGAGGTGCTTTCGGGATTTCGCTTTGCCTTTCCCGCGGACGGGGCGTTCGTCGCCATGGCCGTGATGGGGTCCGTAGGCGCGACGGCGGTGGAGCTGTTCATGTATCCCTATTGGGTGCGGGAGAAGGGGTATGCGGATTTTGTGGGGCCGCGGGAGGATACTCCGGAGTGGCGCGCGCGCTATCGGGGCTGGATGCGGGTGCTGAAAACAGATGCGCTGGTCTGCACGGGGATCGCATTGGTGGTTACCTGTGCCTATTATCTGCTGGGCGCCTCCATTCTGAAGAAGCTGAACGTGGTCCCCCAGGGCATGGAGGTCGTGGAGCAGGTATCGCTGATCTTTACCCGAAGCGTCGGGCCCTGGACCAGGAATGTCTTCATGTTCGGCGCTTTCTGCACGCTGTTTTCAACGCTCCTCGTCTTTACGGCAAGTTCAGGGCGCATCAGCGTGGATTTTCTCAGGCAGACGGGCATTGCCGGTCTCGATAACGAAGCGGCGCGCCTTCGGCTGTTGCGGGCGTTGCAGATTGGCTTTCCGTTTCTCTGGCTCTGCGTGACCGTTGCAACCCCGGATACCCCGCTGGCCCTTGTACTCATCGGGGCCAACGCCAACAACCTGCTGCTGATTCCGATGGCTTACGGGGTGGTGCACCTGGCGATGCGGGCCGGGGACGCGGAACGGATGTCCGTATGGACTGAACTTGCATTGTTGTTAACGATCTGGGCGATCGTCAACTTTACCGCCATCAATCTTTATTTGAGCTGGACTCATTAAATTAAGCGACAGTTGCGGAGATACTCAAGGGCGGCCGGCAACGGCCGCCCTTTTCTGTTTGCCGTCGCCCGCGTCTCGGCTACCGGGACAATCGTCTGAGTCATTCCAATGTCTCCACCCAGATGGGTGTGCTCCATCCCCTGGCACCCATGGCGTGCGCGACGTTGTTGGGGTATTGCGGGACAGGTTCCGCCGACAGGACTTCGATATGGTAGTAGTGCTTTCCGGGCCGGTAGCGGCGCAGTCGGAATTCCTTGCGCTCTCCCCGCGTCCGCCCGGTGAACCGGTCGTCGTACATCAGGCGCCCGTCCCGGTGGACGCGCAGGATGTATTTACGGCCCGTTTCGCCCACGACCCGCCACTTCAGTACCGGGTCGTCCCTGACGACTAGCGAGCTGCCCATCATCTGATCGTTGATCGTGAATTCGATCAGGATTTTCTGGCCGGCCGTTGCGTAACAGCGCCTGGCCCTGATCGCGTCCAGGATGGCGGCACGGTCCAGCCGTTCCGCCCAAATGCCGGTGAGCGCGCCGCTCAGGCCGGGGTTGCGGTGGTGGCTGTCTCCACTTCCGGTAAACGCGAACTTGTGGCCCGCGTCCAGGTATTTGTAGTAGATGTCGAAGAGGTCGATGTTGATCATCCACGCGGCGCACACGTCCACACCCCACTCCACGTCCGTGTCGTAAAGGTTCCACTTCCCGTTGTGCGGGTGGGGGAGTGGAAGGTAGCCCTTTTCCTTGAACCAGGCGAGACACTCCCTGGTGTCCTTGTGGGTATGCCGCTCGCCCTTCGAGTGGGCCTCCTTGTACTTGAAGTGGAGCAGGTCCATTTCCATTTCGTCGTCGTCCGACATCACGGATCTGTGGTCCCGCCCGGAGTCGACCCGGTCGGTGATCGTCATCTCGTAGCCGGGAAACATGGCGAAAAGACCGGGTTCGTCGAGAACCATTGCATTGCCCTTGACGTAATCCCACTCGTAGTCCTTCAGGTGCCTCACGTTCCGGCGGGTGGGCAGGTTCCAGAAACTGTCGTTGTCGGAGATGGTCAGTCCGTCGATCTGCGCCTTGTCCCGCGCGTAGTGGCCCAGTTCGTCGGGCTCACCCTCCACTTCTATGGATGCCGCCGAGTGGCAGTGCAGGTCCACCCAGTAGAGCTGGTATCTACCGCTTTCGCCACCCGGCAACGCGTTGCGGGGCCGGGCCGTCGCCCGTGCGTTGTCAAACGGCAACCGGACTTCCTTCCATTCGGCCAGGTCGATGCGGCGGTATTCCTCGGGAACAACAGACAGGCCGGTCGAAAGGCGGACCGTTTCCAGGTACCGCTCATCGGTGATCATGTCCTGCGACAGGAGGTGCAACACGTTCCCGACCGTGCCGTTATGGGGAAGTTCGTAGAAGACGTTCCCTTCCGCCACGCAGAGGGGTTCCGACCAGTCGCCGTTCTTGCAGTGGTGGCCGAAGAGGCGTCCCCTTGATGTAAGCGTTCCCTGCTCACTGTCGGCCTTGGCCTCGTAAAAGAGCCAGACACCGCTGGTCCGGGCGCTCTTCAGGACGGGGAAGAGCCGCCTTCCCATGTGCCCCAGATTGGGCGGTTTGGGGAATTCGGTTAAGAGTCCGTAGTGCAGCGGCGCAATGTCCGCCCCACCGTCCGAGCCCGTCAGCGGTTCCCACGCGCTGCCGTCCAGCCGGGCGCCCCGAAGCGAGTACTTCTGCTGGAGTGTGCTTCGACGGTACATGACGTCCACGCCGCGCACCCACACCGCCCAGAGCGCCCCGCCTGTGTCCCTGCAGAGGCTCGACCTGTTTTCCCATCCCTCGTCGCAACTGATTCTGACCGCCTTCCGAGGGCCCGCCGGACCGACGGCGCAGCCATAGACGTCGTAGGTGTGACCGACGTAGCTGTCCCAGACAATATAGACGCCTTCCGATCCCCATTCGACCATCCTGGGCCGATAATTGTACCGACTCCCGTTTCCGGCCGAACAGGTTGTGGACGTGCCATTCTGAATGGTCCTCAGGATTCGGATGCGGCTCTTTCCCCTTTCGGATTGTGCCCAGCAGATCCAGAGGGCGCCGCTTTCATCGAGGAGGGCCTGAGGCTCCCAGACCTTCGCCGAAGCAGGCAGGACGTGGCACTCCCGGCAGGAAGTGAACCCATTCCCGTCATTTCTGCGTGTCCGGAACGCGTATCGGCGGCCGGTCTTTTCCAGCCAGACAAACACGGCCTCGTCACCGTTCGGGATGCAGATCGGGCGCGTCTGCATGGTGATGTTGGGCGACAGCGACTCAATAGTACACGCCGTTTCCCCGGCAAATTTCCGGACGAATGCCCTGGACCCCGCCGCGCCGTATGCCGACCAGGCGGTCCAGCAGGTAAATCCGTCCTGCAGGGTGCAGAGGTTGGGTTCGTAACTGTCTTTCGAATAGACGCCTTCTGTTACGGCAGATTTCATGGTTTCGCCGCCTTGTCGGGAAACGGCAGTTGGGAGGTCGGGCGTCCCCGGAGGTTCAGCGTCCATTGGCCGGGATTTCCGCCCTGGATTTTTCGCTACCTGGCGTACGCGGCGGTCTCTCTATTCCGTGGACGTCGCGGGTCTCAGTGCGATTTCCAGGGTTTTCCGGATGCCGTGACTTCCTCATCGGTTGTCGCGTTCGCACCGAAGCGGATATGGCGGAAGGCGAAGGCGACGTGGCGTTTGCCGAACAGGGCGTGTGTAAGCCCCCAGCGGAGTGAAAAAAAGCGCAAGCCTGTCTCCGGTGAGAAATACCGGCAGCGCGGTTCCTGCGCCACCCATGAAAGCCCACAGAAAGCCGATGACGAACAGGTTGGCAAATCCGTAGAGCACAGAGGCTGGGTGGCCGGAGTGGGTGTAGCCGACCACGCCCATGTATGACATACTTCCGCCGAAGGACCAGCCGAGCGCGCCAAACATGGCGAAGTAATGAACATGAGCCAGCCAGTCGGGACGCCCTGAAACCAGCACGGCCGCGATTGCCGCCAGCGCGCCCGGAATGGCCGCCCCGTATTCATGGCCGAAGTTACCGCGGATGCCCCAACCCACTGAAAGAGAAAGCCCGCAGAAGACAACGAGTTGCCACGTAATGCCCGATGTTGCCAGGTTCGGGTCCATTTACGATTCCTCATCAGCCGACGTCGATCACGAGATTCCCGTAGTCGTCGACGTTGACGGTACACCCTGGGGGAACAAGCGTTGTGGAGTCGAATTCCTCGACGACGGCGGGGCCCGGGAAGTTGTTGTTCGCCTCCAGGCGATACCGGTCGTAGATCGAGGCGGGCGCACGACCGGCGTGCCCTGGCATGCGGACGTTGCGTTCGGCCTTCAGCGCGGCCTGAGCGGACGGCCCGCCTATGGGAACCTGCCGCCGGCTGGGGCGGGGAACGGCGCCGACGGCACAGAGACGGACATTGACAATTTCCGTGGGCTCGTCCCGCGTTGCGAACCCGTACTGACGCCGGTGTGCTGTAAAAAAAGCAGCGTTCAATTTCCGGGGGAGGTCGTCCGACATTCGGCCGACCGGTACTCGAAGTTCGTAGGACTGGCCCGTATATCGCATGTCCGCTTCCCGGACGAACTGGACGTCGGAACGGGAAACGCCCTCGCTCAACAGCAGACGGGTCGCATCCGCTTCGAATTCGCGGTAGATGTGGGACAGGCCGGACACGTCCAGTTCATCCGTCCCTGAAATATAGGTGCGGACGTAGTCGTGGCGCAGGTCGGTCACGAGCAGACCCAGCGCCGTGGTCACACCGGGACTGGGCGGTACGAGTACAGTGCCGATTTGCAGCGCCTTTGCGAGCGCAGCGGCATGGACGGGTCCCGCGCCCCCGAAGGCGACCAGGACGAACCCACGGGGGTCCACGCCCTTCTGCACGGAAACGAGTTGAAGGATGCCCGTCATATTGGCATTGGCGATTTCAATCAGACCGTCGGCCGCGTCTTCGACCGGCAGATCCAGGGGCGTGGCGATGCGCCGTTCGATCGCCCGTTTTGCCAGTGATGTGTCAAGGGGGAGTTCGCCGCCCAGGAAATAATCGGGATTGAGGCGGCCCAGAACGAGGTTTGCGTCCGTCAGCGTGGGTTCCATGCCCCCTTTTCCGTAGCAGGCGGGTCCAGGCGCCGCTCCGGCGGATTGCGGGCCGACGGCAAGCGCCCCGCCCGGATCGACGTGGCCGATGCTCCCGCCGCCGGAGCCGATTTCAACGAGGTCGATGACCGGGGTCTTTACCGGATACCCCTGGCCTTTGTCTCTGGTCGTGGTTGCGACTGCGGCGTCGCCAACCTCGAACTCGGCGGCAAGCCGCGGCTGGCCGTTTTCAATGAGGGCGGCCTTCGCGGTGGTGCCCCCGATGTCCAGCGCGATCAGGTTGTCGAAACCGGCGAGTTGGCCGATGTACGACGCTGCAATGACGCCGGCCGCCGGGCCGGATTCGATGAGTTGTACGGGCTGCTGCCTGGCGGTGCCGGAGGCGATGATGCCGCCGCCGGAGGTCATCAGGAACAGGCCGGTGCCGGGGTTCACCTTCCCGAGCCGGTCCTCCAGCCGTTCCACGTAGGCGCCCACCGCGGGAAGCAGCGCGGCATTGACGGCGGTTGTGCTGGCGCGGGTATATTCGCGGTACTCGGGGCAGACGTCGGAGGAGATGCAGACGGGAAGCCCGGGACATGCATCACTGATGATCTGTGCGGCCCGGCGTTCGTGGGTGGGATCCCGGTAGGCGTGCAGGAAGCAGACGAGAATTGCTTCAACCCGGTCTTTCTCCAACTGACGCGCGGCACGATCGACCGCGGTTTCGTCCAGAGGGACAAGTACCGTGCCCCGGGCGTCAATGCGCTCGGGTACGCCGATGCAGAGGTGCCGGAGTACGAGCGGAGGAGGTTTGTCGTAATTCAGGTCATACAGGTTGGGCCGGATCTGCCAGGCAATTTCAAAGAGATCGCTGAAGCCCTCGGAGGCGATCAGGCCTATCCGCGCGCCCTTTTGCTGGATGATCGTGTTGGTCGCCACTGTGGTGCCGTGAACCACAAAGCGCACCTGTTCGGACGTGAGACCCTGGTTGTCAAGGCCGCGCGTATACGCCTCCATGAACGCGCGGGAGGGATCGTCCGGAGTCGATGAGACCTTGACGGGATGAAAATCGCCGGTTTCTTCCTCCATCACCACGGCATCGGTAAACGTGCCGCCAATGTCGATTCCGATGCGGTATGATTCGCTCATCGAATCGCACTCCCCTGGAGACGTTGTCGCAGAGCCCGGGTTGCATTCAGGTCTACGGTCCAGTTGCCGGCATTGTAGACGACGCCGTAGGTCTCACGGGCTGCGCGCGGCGTAATCTTCCCGGCCCGGACGTCCCGCACGACGGCCTCCGGGTCGCGTTCCTGCGGTAGGCCGTAGCCCCCGCCGCCCGGCGTCTGCACGCTTACGCGGCCGCCTTTGGGAACCGTGATGCTGGCCTTCGACGGCAACGCTTCGGCAGTGCCCTCAGGGTCCCGGATGAACCGGGCAGGACGGCCCTCCCCACCGCCGTCGAGCCCCCATGGAGGAAACCGCGTGCCGTCGGATAGGACGGTAAAGGTGGTATCGCAGTCGGGAAATTCAAAGTCTCTCCGGATGCCGAGTCCCCCGCGAAACCGGCCGGCGCCGCCGCTGTCGGTGATGAGGCCGTAGCTGGCGAAGCGGACGGGATAGTTGATCTCCACCTCTTCGATTGGCGCGTTCTCCGTGTTGTGGATGGTCGTCTGAATGGCGTCGGGACCGTCTTTGGCGGGGCGGGCGCCGTTGCCGCCGCCAACGGTTTCCATGTAGCAGTAATACGCTTTTTTTCGCGGGTCGTTACCGGCAAAACCCAGATTGCAGATAATGCCCTTGCCGCAGGCGGGTATTCTCTCGGGCAATACTTCGTGCAGGGAGGTCAGGGTGAGTTCGGCCGTGAGTTGCGCCAGTTCCCACGCGCCAACCACGGCGGCCGGCCACGTGGCCGTGAGAACGGTATTGTCGGGTCCAACCACCTCCAGGCAGCGGTACAGGCCGTCGTTGACCAGGATACGCGGATCGATCAGGCTCTTGATGACCACCGCGATGGCCGCGAGGGTATTGGAACGGGTGGCGTTCAACGGGCCGGTCTGCTGCGGCGCGGATCCGGTGACGTCCAGCGTGGCGCTCCCGTCGCGGATTCGGACGGTAACGGCAATTCTGATCGGATCGTCGTCGAATCCGTTGCCGTCACGGAATCCTTCGGCCCTGTACACACCATCAGGCAGCGCGGCGATTTCGCGGCGCGCCCATCGCTCCGTGTAATCGAGCAGTTCGTCGAAGAAGGCCTCGACCTGACCGATTTCATAACGGTCGATCAGTTCAGCGATGCGCCGCGCGCCCACGAGGTTTGCGCCCATCTGGGCTCGCAGATCGCCTCCGGTCTCGTGGGGGGCGCGCACGTTTTGCAGAATGAGGCCCAGTACGTTCTCGTCGATTTCCCCCCGCCGCATGATTTTCGTGGGGGGTATGATGATGCCTTCCTGGTAGATTTCACGGTTTACGCCCAGGCTGCACGGCGTGCTGCCCCCCACGTCCACGTGGTGGGCCATGTTGGCGAGGTATCCGAGCCGGGTCTTTCCGGCAAAGACCGGCGCGATGAGGGCGATGTCGTTGAGGTGGCTGCTTCCGCGGTGAGGATCGTTCAGGACGAGGCCGTCGCCTTCCTCGAGGTTCTCCGCGCCGTATTCCCGGAGGGCGTTCGGAATCGCGGTCTTCATGGATGAAAGATGCGGCGGCTGCGAAAAGGACTGAGCGACCACCCGGAACGAGGCGTCAAAAAAGGCGCAGGAAAAGTCGGCCCGGGTCTTGATATTCGTGGAGTACGCGGTTCGACGAATGGTATACGCCATCTCCTCGGTGGCGTTGAGCAGCGCGTTCTTCATCACTTCGAACGTGATAGGGTCCATAGTGAGTCGAGATGGTCGATTGGACATGTCCGTTCTCCCGGAACGGCTTCCCAGAGAAGGAAGCAGCGGTGCACGAATTGAGGGTACATCGACTGCGGCTTGCCGGCGGACCAGGTTGCCAGTCCGCACATTCGCGCCGCGGAAGGCTGTCTTCTACAATGCGGATCTTTCGCCGGCATCCTGCCCGCTGTCACGTGCGGTAGCCCGCCGATGCCACTGACCCGAACCGAAGATCCTGAAACGATCCACACCCGGGTGCAAAGCCGAAAAGGCAACCTCATCGCCGGCGCACAGATGTTGGGCGGCGTGGAGGCGCAGGGCGAACCGGGTGCGGATACGGGTTCCGCGTTCGTCCAGAATGTCAGCCGGGACCGGGTCGTCCAGAGGCTTCAGGTAGGCAAGGCTTCGGTCCGGCCGTACTTTGAAGATGTTCAGGTTGTCTTCTTTTCCCTGGATCACCGGGGGCGGTTCAACCCACGCAAGATCGTTTTCCACTGCGGTGACAAGCAGATGGCCGACGGCAAGGTGGGGAAAGCCGGCCAGTTGAAGGGTGTAAGTGCCCTCCGGATCGCGTACGCAGGATTGGATGGTATAGGCGGAAGCGCGTTCGCGATGGCGCAAGGTGATGGTTTTTTCCGAGATTTCGCCGGGGTCCGCGATTGCGGCGTCCGGCTGAATCGTCAGAGACTTCCCAACGTCGTCGAATCCGGTGAGTATGCCTTCGAGCGTGAGCCCGGGCTCGACCCGCCGGCCGCCGGATTCCGCGAATGTCCCGCCAACCAGCCCCAGCGTTCGGAGTCCCTTTGCATCGAATGACGCGAAGGCGAGTTCGCCGTCGCTGCGCAGTTCCCGCCCGCTGTGGGAGATTTCACCTGGTGCGCCGGAGGTGTTGCTGAGAATCAGATCCGTACCTCTGTGGTGCGTCACTTGCAGTCCGGCCGCCTCGGCGTTTTTACATGCAAGGGGGCTTGCCCGTTCGATAAACGGGGTCTTACGGTAAGGTTCGTGGACCGCCAGAAAGGCGTTCGCCTGGTGACGGTTGCGGCGGCGGACAGTGACCAGTTTCATCTGCTCGCCGAGATCGCGGTTGTCCAGCCAGCGTTGCGCGGGACCGGTACCGGCGATGATCTCTGACCCGGGTGTGTCGAGCATGTGTAATTTGAGAAAGGCGTCCGTGTCGATTTCCGGTGCGCCTTTCGGGTCGGGGTATTCGGCAACGTCTCCCCAGGTTGCCGTCCACGGCCCGTTGCTGCGGCCCGTACTGAGTTGCGCAACGCGCTGGGCGCCCCACAAGGCGCCCGCCCGGGGGGTGCGGCGGGACGGCGTGAACGTGAAGCCGCTGTAATTGTAGAGGGATTCCGTCGGGTCCGGACGATCTCTAAGGTCGACGCCTTCGGTCGAAAATCGATGCCCGTTGCAGTGGAATGTCCAGTCGTGCAGGTGGCCGCCGCTGACACGGAAAACGTCTACAACGTAGGCTTCTTCGTCGCCACAGTCAATGAGGGCGACGGTGCGCTGGTAGCGGTCGGCCCCGGGGACTTTGGCGAGCTCGTCGGCGTCCTCCTCGGCGGCGTCGATCGCCTTGAAACCGGGTAGATCCACAAAAAACCGAAGGTCTCCACGCAGGTTGTCCGTACCCATCGGATCGCCGTTCCGCGTACGGATGGCGACGGAATTATGGGCCGGAAAGGTCTTTATCCAATCCACCGTCATAAAGTGGGTGGAACCCATGTAGCCGAGGTCAGTTGCCAGTTCGTGGCCTACCGCGTAGAGCGTGAGGTTGAGGGGCGCCATGTGGTAGTGCCCGACTCGCTCCGTGTAGTCGAGTGAAAGCGTGCGGGCACGGTCGCCCTCGCCGCTGCGCAGGATGGCTTTGCGGTTCTGGCCCAGCAGGTGCGACGGGAGGCGCATGGGGAGTTTCAGCGAGACGACAGGATCGCCGTCCGGATCGATGTTCAGGTAATCGCGGTAGTCATCCGGGATACCGCCGCCGCGGGTCTCGGCCAGGGCGAGTTGCTCCAGGGGCATGGCGGCCCTGATGACGCAATCCTCCCAGGCGATAGGGCGACCGTCGGGAAAGCCGGTCTTGAGGTACTGCCCCAGACCGTGCTTGAACACGGGCAGGGAAAGCATGTTGATCCCGTTGAGTTTCACGTCGTAATAGGGAGCGGTCCTGTCAAATGCGCCCCGCTGGCCGTGGATCGCCTCCATCACGCCCGAGATTCCCCAACTGGTGTACGAGGGCGAGCCTTCCTTGCCCAGACCGTCGCCGGTAAAGAAGTTGTGCAGAAAGTAGAGTATGTCTCTGGCCACGTTTTCGACGATCCGGTCGTCGCCGACGATGCGCCCGAGTTGGAGCCTGGGCATCTGGGTAGAGGAGGAAAGGTTGTCCGCGCCTGTGACAAGTGCGTAGGGGTGCAGCGTGTATTCCAGAATGCCGCGTTTGAGTTTTCGGCCGAGAGCCCCCAGTTTCAGGGTATCGCCGTCGACGGACGTGAGGACGCGCAATGCGGCTGCTTTCAGGTCGGACTCGGCTTCTTCGAAGGATTCGGCAATCAGGCTGTAACCAAACAGGAGATCCTGGGCGAGGCTGGCTTTCCAGTTCCACACGCCAGGGTAAATGGAAGCGCCTTTGGTGCCGTAGCGGTCACCCGGCGCGTTCAACGGGCGTTCAGGGTCCCCCTCGATATGATCGAACGGGGCGTAAAGGCGATACCCGGGATAGGATTTCGCGGGCGTACCGTGCTCGTAGAAACCGGCCAGGCGTTTCCGCAGATTCGTTTCGGAGGTTTCCAGGAGTGCGGCAAGATAGGCGTCGCCCAGGAAGGCTCTGGCTAGCGTCACGAGGAGGACACGGGCCTTGCGGGCGTGTCGGCTGGCCGTTCCGGGGTCGGATTTGAGTCTTGCAGCGTGGCTGGCTTCGCCCAGTCGATGGAGTACGTGGCCGGATAACGCCCGCAGGGAATTCATCCAGCAGAGGGCCGTGAAATAAAAGGCATTGGTGGGTTCTACATAGCCGTGGGCCTCGCCGTCCCAGTGGTCCCAGGGGATTCCATCGTGCGCGTCGCTCCAGGCCTCGTCGTGGTCCTCGCGCCACACCCGGTCCGTGGGAAAGCAGCCGTCTCCGTCGTCTGGGTACCGGGGGTTGGGATAGTAGGCATATTCGCGGCCATCCGACCTGCAATACGGACAGTGGAGGCGCCAGGGATCATCCAGAGTCCAGTCGAAATAGCTGTAATACCGTACGCGAAACGGATGGATGGGGCAGGCGCAGGTATAAATGCCGCGCGGCTCCCGATGCCAGATGGTATCCAGGTACCATGCATCGGGCTTGGCGGACCATTTTTCCGCGTTGGCAAGAGACTCGTCCGCCCAGGAACAGGCATACACGTTTCCGGCTGCGTACCTGCGGCGGATTTCCTCAATGGACTGAGCGCCGATCCAGACGTTGGGCCGGTCGGGGAATTCGACCACGCGGTGACCCATGTCTTCCGGCGGGGTCCAGGACGGTTTCACGAATCGTCGATCTCCGTTCGGATCCGGCAAAGCGCCATCGCGGGATTACGGGGGACGAAGGGTATATTTTGCATGGCAACGGATCAAGCGCTCCGGGGGAAGGACGCGCCGCGCCTGATGGACGGCGTCCGCGGCAGTGGATGACTTCTTCTCAATATCCCTGTTGGCGGAAGTGCCCGATGGCTGTCGGCCGGACGTGTCCGGATCAATCTGCGCGACCCTCGGCGATCTGTGCCAGGCGCTTGCCGTGATTCGCCACCTTTGAAAAGGCCGTGGCAACCTGGTCCACCCACGTTGGGCTGGGGTCAACGGGTGTGGACAGCCAGAAACTTGAATCATGAATGCGTTCGCTGACCGGCAGATCGCCCCGGCTGCAGGGGATTCTCGTGTCAGGCGGAAGGTCGCCCCAGGGACCGCCGAGGTCGTCGAACGGGAAGTCGTTGAAGAGCGGCTCCAGGTGCATCACGCCGTAGCCGAAGGGCGTAATTGCCGGCGTGGTTGCCACGCCCTCCGCCACGAGCGCCTTCAGGATGACCGATACCGGCGCGCCGATTTCCGAAGCATCGATGGTGCCGGTGTACAGAAGGAGTCCGCCCCGTACCGCCTGCGGGTAGGTCTCCTGCGGGTATATGCCCGGTACGGGATCCAGCTGTCTGCTCAGCCGGCTGAACCAGGCGCGCCTTTTCTCGTTCAGTCCCGGCAACCGTTCAAGCTGCGCCCGCGCCATGGCAACGCCCAGGGGGTTCGCCCGGTACTTGATGCCCAGGCCCATGTTGCGAAGGTCCCGGAATCTCTCGGTGACAAACGCCTTTTCACATCTTCCATAGTGGCCAAGGGCCAGCATCCGGTCGTAGAGGTCTTCGTCATCGGTCACGACCACGCCGGCTTCGATCCCGGTGACCGGCTTGCTCCCCTGCAGGCTGAAGCAGCCGATGTGACCGAGAGCGCCCACGGGCGTCCCATCCCAGAGGGCGCCGTGCGCGTGTGAAGCATCTTCGATCAGGGTGATATCCGTGCCGTCGACGAGTTCCCTGAACGCGTCCATGTGTGCGGGGTTGCCATATACGTGGGTCACGATAATCGCGCACGTATTCTCCGTGATTCGGCTCTGGGCATCTCCGGGGTCCGCACAGAAGGTACCGGGGTCCGCGTCGCAGAACACAGGCGTTGCGCCGCAATGCAGAATGGGCGTGATGCTGGCGTGCCACGTGACGGATGGCACGATGACCTCCTTGCCGATCCGGGCGCCTGAGGCGAAGACCGCCGAGTGCAGGGCCGCCGTCCCGTTACAGGTGGCAATGGCGAATCTTGAGCCGGTGAAGGCGCGGAATTCTTCCTGAAAACCGTCAATCTGCGAATAGGAATCACCCAAACCGCCATCCAGCACGTTCATTACGGATTGTTTCTCCAGACCCGTAACGGTTTTCCAGCCGTCATTCGGGGGCCCGGTTACCGCCCGCGGGCCGCCGTCCAGCGCCAGGTCCGGTTCAGACATATCCTGTGTTCTCCCCGTATGGGTGCTTTATTAAGCACCGCGTTTCCATTTTGCGCTTCCCCGTCAGACCCGGAAGGCATACCGCGCCGGAAACGGGGCGCCTCCACCGGGACTTCGGGAAGGCGATGGCTGCTTTGTTGCACAATGCATAATAGCATATGCGTTGGAATTTGTCAAAACGGAAGGCGACCCGTCGAGGCTTGACAGCCGTACCGGTGTACGTTATATATAGACCGTACGATTCATCCACGGGAGGCCGTACTGATGGTTCGATTCCGGCTTGTATTGAAGGCTGTCGTTATTCTGCTGGCTGGATCCGGCGCGGGCCTTGTTTACAACGCCCTGTCCGCTTCCGGCATACCTCTGCAGACCCCCAGGAACGTGACGCAGGCCGAACATGTGAACTGGAGCCTGTACCTCGAGGGCATCCGGGCAAGCCTCGCGGACGCCAAGGCGGCTTTCGACTCCGGGTCCGCGTTGTTCCTGGACGCGCGCATGCCCCGCGCATACGCGGCAGGACACATTCCGGGCTCGCTGAACCTCACGCCTCACGAACTGAACCAGAAGGGCCGGAAGAGGCTTGAAGGTGTTTCCCGGGATGCGCATATCATCACCTACTGCGGCGGCGCCAGGTGCCAGGCCAGCGTCAGGCTGGCGCACCTGCTGACGAACGGTTTCGGGTTTACGCGCGTGCAGGCGTTCTTCGATGGATGGGGGGCATGGGCCGGCGCGGGATATCCGGTAGCGAAGGGGGCTGATCCATGAGTCGGGTTCTGTACGGGGTTGCGGTTGTCTTGCGCCTCGTGCTTGGCGGCGTGTTGGTGTGGGCGGGTCTGGCCAAAGTTTCGGAACCGGCGCTGTTTGCAATCACGGTTCGAGCGTACAACGTGCTTCCAAATGCGTTCATCAACGGCTTCGCCGTTGTCGTGCCCTGGATGGAAATCGTCGCCGGCGCGTGCCTGCTGGCGGGCTTCTGGACCCGCAGCGGCGCGCTTGCCGCCCTTGCACTGCTCTCGTCGTTCGGCGTTGCCATCGCAGTCAACGTCTACCGTGGCGCGAATCTCGACTGTGGCTGCTTCGGGTTGGACGGTACGCGCGGCTCGCTCAATGCGGCGCTCGTGCAGGATCTGCTGCTGATCGCGTGTTCGCTGGTCCTGTTGTTTGTGCGCAAAATGCCGCTGTCGCTGGATCGTTGTCTCTTCAAGACTGCCGACCCGTAGCGGCGCGGCTCGTTTCATTTCCATATTGTCTGTCTTGGCGTGTTCAGGAGCGGCGCCGTCTTGCTACGGTTCCGCCTTTCTGATTTTAGGTGGCGATTTTCGCCCCGTTCGGGTGGATCCGACCATGAGATATTTCTGCATCGCGCTTGTCGTCTTCGGCGTGTCCACCGGATGTGAAACCGGCTTCCCGAGATCCGGAAGCGAGGCATACCGCCAGGCGGTCGCCGATTTCTATACCGGCCTTGCCGCCCTGGACGTTGGCGCCCACGACCGGGCCGCCGCAGCGCTGACCCGGATGACCCAAAACGTCCCCGGCGAGCCCGCGGGGTGGGCGAACCTGGCCCTGCTGCAGTTTTCGCTGGGCAGGGAGGAACAGGCGATCAGATCGATGGAGCGCGCGCAGGGACTCGCGCCGGAGAACGCGGAGCTCGCGCTCCTTCTGGGGACATTCGAGAGCCGGCGCGGCCGCGCGGATGAAGCGGTTTTTCACCTTCGCCGGGCAGTGAGTCTGGCTGGCTCCGGGCACCTCAAGGCTGGCTACGCGCTGGCGCGTGAACTGGAGCGGAAAGGAGATACGGGGGGTGCGCTTGCCGTGGTGGAGGGACTGCTCGGTGAGGCGCCGTCGAACCAGGCGCTCCTTCTCGAACGGATCAGGCTGGCGGCAAAGGAGCACGACGCGGATGGGCTGAGGGAGTTTGTCGCACGCGTGGCTCAACTGACCGGCGGGTGGCCGGAAGCGGCGAGGGCTCAGTTGCAGGCGCTGGCAAATGCGGAAACGGACTTCAGGCTCGCAGCGAGGCACGCGGCATTCCTGCATAACGCGCTGCTGCGATTGCCGGTTTTCCGCCGGGACCTGAGCCGGGTGCGTCCGCCTGCGCAGGCGGTGGGCGAACCGCTGCGGCGGTTGGTGAAGATGCCCGGTCCGTCCGCGGACCCGGCGCCCGCGGATACGTCCATCACGTTTGTCCCGGAGCGTCTTGACAGATCCGCTGGCGGATCGCTGCTCGGCATTGCCTGGGCGGATACGCCGGTCGTGCTGATGGCTGCGGATGGATTCGTGCATTGGCTGGATTCATCGGGACGGGCCGTGCCCACGCCCGCATCCGGGGATGCCGGCGCGCACGGACTGCTGTCGTTGGACTGGAACAATGACTTCGGAATGGACCTGGTTGTGGCGGGAGCCGGTGGCATTCGTCTGTATCGGCGGGTCGACGGCGGCGCGCTGCTGGACGCGACGGGCCGGACCGGACTCGCAGCCGGCGTGACCGCGGCAGCCTATACGGGCGCGTGGCCCGCAGACATTGAAATGGATGGAGATCTGGATCTGGTGCTCGGCGGTCCGGAAAAATGCCTGGTGTTGCGCAACAACGGCGACGGTACGTTTGTGGTCGTCCGGCCCTTCGAGGGCGTGTCGGGTATGCAGGCTTTCGAGTGGGCGGATCTGGACGGCGATGGGGTTCCGGATGCGGCGCTTATTGACAACCGGCGCCGGCCGTCTGTCTTTCTCAACGAGCGCAGCGGGTCGTTTAAGCGGTCGTACGAGGGGCTGCACGAGGCAGATGCACTTGTCTCCGGGGACGTGGACGGCGACGGCAGCATGAACCTGTTGATTCTGAGGAGACGCGGGGGGGTTTCGTCGATCTCGCGCGGCAACGGCGTCTGGGAAGTCAGTGAACTGTTCAGCACCAGGACTTTCGAAGCGCCCGTGCGTCTGTTTCTGGCCGACCTCGACAATAACGGGCGCCTGGACGTGGTCGCCAGCGGCAAGACGGAAGGCACGTACTGGCTTGGCGATGCGGCGAGTTCCTGGCGTCGCAACGCCCTGCCCAACGGCGTTCGGGTCTTCGAGGCCCCGGACATGAACGGCGACGGACGCCTCGACCTGCTGGGACTCTCTGAGGACGGGGTACCGCAGTTGCTCGTGAACCGCGGCAGCCGGAATTACCATTGGCAGGTCGTGCGGCCGCGGGTGCGCGCGGTCCGGGGGGACGGGAGGATCAACTCATACGCGCTGGGCGGGGAGGTGTTGTTGCGGTCCGGTCTTCTGGCGCAGCGCCGGTCGATCCGGGCGCCTCTGGTTCATTTCGGTCTGGGCGAATACGGACTGGCGGACGTGGTGCGGGTGCAGTGGCCGAACGGGACCCTTCAGGCTGAGTTTGACGTGGCGGCGGATCAGATGATTCTGGCTCAGCAGCGACTGAAAGGGTCCTGCCCCTGGGTGTTCGGATTCAACGGCAAGGAAATGGCCTTCATCAAGGACTTTCTCTGGCGGTCGCCGCTGGGGATGCGGATCAACGCGCAGGTGACGGCCGGGGTGTCTCAGACCGAGGACTGGATCCTGATCCGGGGAGACGAATTGGCATCGCGGGACGGGTATTATGATATCCGCATCACTTCCGAATTGTGGGAGACCCAGTTCGTGGATTGGGTTGAGTTGCTGGTTGTGGACCATCCGTCGGACGTGGCGGTATTTGTGGACGAACGGTTTGCGATGCAACAACCGGAGCTGAAGGTGATTGCAACGGGCATACCGGTGGCCGTCCACGGAGCGCGGGACGAAGCGGGGCGCGACGTTACGGCCATGGTAAACGCAAGAGACGCGCGCTATCTCGACACGTTCGAAGTGGGACGATACCAGGGCGTGGCTGCCGATCACTGGGTTGAAGTCGATCTGCCGCAAGCCGCGGAAAGCAGCGGAGGGTGGTTGATCGGTTACGGATGGATCTATCCGACAGACAGTTCGATCAACGTTGCAATGGGGCACGGCGCGGACGTAAGACCCCGGGGGCTGCGGCTGGACGCACTGCGAAGCAACGGCACATGGGAATCCGTGGAACCGGACCTGGGATTTCCCGCCGGTAAGTTCAAGACGATCGCGATCGACCTGGCGGGTGTGAAGTCCAGCCGGGTGCGCCTTCGGACAAACCTGGAGATCTACTGGGACTGGCTGGCGTGGGCTGAACGCGCAGACGGCGCGAAGCTGCGGACCCGTCGTGTCGGAATTCGAACCGCGGCATTGCGGGGTCGCGGTTTCTCGGAGGTCTCGCATCCGGATCGGCGTTCTCCCGACGTGCCCCGGTATTCGGCGCCCGTGAACACCGCGCCCCGGTGGTGGGACCTGAGGGGATATCACACCCGTTTCGGTGACGTACGCCCCCTGCTTGCGGACGTAGACGACCGGTATGTGATCATGAACGCCGGGGATGAGCTTGTGTTGCGTTTCCCCGATCCCGGACCCCCGCCGGGCGGCTGGGTGCGGGACTTCGTGCTGATGGGCGACGGCTGGGTCAAGGACGGAGATTACAATACGGCGTTTTCCGGGACGGTGCTGCCGTTGCCGTCGCACGCCTGGTCGTCGTACGAAACGCCGCCGGACCGGCTGGAGGACGACCCCGTCTACCGCCGCCACCCCGGGGACTGGAAGGAATACCACACCCGGTACGTCACACCGGAGATTTTCCGGATGCACGTCGGGAGATAGCCAACGAGTGTTCCATGACACGTCGAACGATCCATGCAATCATGTTCGCTGTCTTCGCGCTGCTGCTGGCGGTTCTCGTCGCTCACAGGTACGGTCCGTGGCCGCCACGGGAAAAAGTGGCACATTACGGATTTTCGCTCGAGGAAGTCGCTCGCGAAAGCGGCGTCGATTTCCTGCATCGCGGTCCCTCGCTGGATGCGAAGTTGAACCACATCATGCCACACGTCGCCGCAATGGGGGCGGCGGTGTCCGTGGCGGATTTCGACCGTGACGGATGGCAGGATCTTTACGTGACCAACAGCGGCGAGGGTTCCGCGAATCGCCTGTACCGCAATCTGGGGGACGGACAGTTCGTAGACGCGGCGGAAGGGTTGGGGGTGGCCGATCTGAATCACCCCGGTACCGGGGTTTCCGTCGGTTCGGTCTGGGGGGACTACAACAACGACGGCTTCGAAGACCTCTTCGTGTACAAATGGGGTCGCCCGGAGTTGTTTCGCAACGAGGACGGACGCGGGTTTGTGCGGGTGACAGAGGAGGCGGGGTTGCCCGGATGGATCAACGCCGGCAGCGCCGTCTGGCTGGATTATGACTGCGACGGGCATCTGGACCTGTTCATCGCCGGATACTGGCCGGATGGGCTGGACCTGTGGCATCTGGAGTCCACTCGCATGATGCCGGAGAGTTTCGAATATGCGGAGAACGGCGGTCGCAAGTACCTGTTGCGCAATCTGGGCGACGGGCGGTTCGAGGACGTTGCGGATCGGCTGGGGATTCGAAGCCGGCGCTGGACACTTGCCGTGGCGGCAGGGGACCTGAACCGTTCCGGTTACCCGGACCTGTTCCTGTCCAATGACTATGGCGTATCGGAACTCTACCGGAACCAGGGCGGAAAGGCCTTCGAGGAAGTCGGTCGTCGGGCGGGTGTGGGATACCAGCCGAAAAGCGGAATGAACGCGGTTTTCGGCGACGTGTTGAATCAGGGTCGACTGGCGATTTACGAGACCAATATCTCGGAAGCGGGAGTTCTGCTCCAGGGAAACAACCTCTGGATCGCCCGAAAGGGAGACGACCTGGCGTTCGAGAACCTTGCGCAGGTGATGGGCGTGGAGCTGGGCGACTGGAGTTTTGGCGCGCAATTCGGAGATCTCAATAACGACGGGCGGCTGGATCTGTATCTGACCAACGGGTACGTGTCCGCCTCGGAGTCGGATAGCTATTGGTACGATTTTTCCCAGGTTGCCGGTGGACACAGGGCGATCATTTCAGACGCGAAGAACTGGCCGGCGATGAAGGGACGCAGCCTCGCCGGCTATCAGAGGGCGCGCGTATGGGTGAACGACGGGATGGGCCGGTTTGTGGACGCGGCGCCGGCTGTCGGTGTAAACGACAGGTACGACGGCCGCGCGGTTGCGCTGGTGGATCTCTGGAACCGCGGCGTGCTGGACGTGGTGGTGGCCAACCAGCGCGGACCGCTTCTGATATACAGAAACACAGTGAGTCCCGATCGACAGTGGATTGGGTTCGAACTGGCGGGCGGGACGAGCAATCAAAGCGCGATCGGGGCGCAGGTAAGGCTGTTCTGGAACGGACAGGAGCAGATGCAGGAAGTATCGGGAGGCAGTGGCTTTTCGTCGCAGAACCAGAGGCGGCTGCATTTCGGACTGGGCGCCGATCCGTCGCTGGATAAGGTGGTTGTGACGTGGCCGTCCGGCCGGCGCAGGACAATGGAAAACCTGGCGTTGAACGTCTACCACCGCATCGAAGAACCGTAGCAGCAGGCTACGCGCCGGCATGCCTGTCAGCGTTCCTGCCGAATACGATCAGGATTGCCGGAATCATCGCCAGGCCGATCAGCAGCGCGCACCACACGGGATAGAAAAAGGTCGCGCCCACGTACCCTGCAAGTGCGGCGATGCCCATAGTGGTCAGGGCGTATGGAAATTGCGTCCTTACGTGGTCCAGGTGGTCGCACGAAGTTGCAAGGCTGGACATGACGGTCGTGTCGCTGATCGGGGAGCAATGATCCCCGAAGATCGCGCCGTCCAGTACGGCGGCGGCGGCGAGAATCGTGAGCGGGAGGCCGCCCAGGCTTTGCGCAAGGGGAACCGCGGTGGGGATGAGGATCGCCATGGTCGCCCACGACGTGCCAATTGAGAAGGCGACTGCCGCCGCCAGGAGAAAGATGAGCAGGGGTAGCAGGCCGGGTAGCGCGATCGGCGATAGCGCCGCCGCGAGATAGGTGGATGTGCCGATGTCCTTGCAGACGGCCTGGATGGCCCAGGCCATGATCAGGATGGCGATGGCATATTGGATACCTGTGACGCCCTGCGCCCAGGTCATTAACGCCGCGAGCGGCCGAATGGGGGCGGGTCCTCCGTCGGGACGGCGTCTGGTTACCGCAATGACCAGTGCGACCGCAGAACCCAGGATGGCGGAAAGGAAAAGCACCCGCGCGTTGTCGGCGTTGGAGAAACATGCGGTCCAGTACGAGAAGCTGAAGAGCGAGCCCGTCAGCCGTGTCGACCGGACGTCGGGATCGTTCCAGGTATCCGCGGCCATGCCCGCGATGACGGCGACGACAACGATCAGAACAGGCGCGGCCGCGGCCCACCATGCGGGCTGAACGCCATCGGCGGGCAGGACTTCCCTGACGCGGCGAGACGCCATTGGCGTGGCGCCCGGCCGAAGCACCTGTCCGGTGGTCCTTGCCCGAAATTCCGCACGGTACATGGGTCCGTAGTCCCGCTGGAGCCAGGCAGACGCGGCGACGAATGC
Source organism: Candidatus Latescibacterota bacterium (assembly GCA_021295655.1). Classification (GTDB taxonomy): domain Bacteria; phylum Latescibacterota; class UBA2968; order UBA2968; genus JAAXHE01. Next base: position 32,075 of record JAGWBX010000002.1, on the reverse strand, counting down.
AAGCGTAAAGAGGCAGTAGAACCGAAATGGGAGTGCATGGAAGAAGAGTTGATAGCCTGATACGCCGGTGCCGAGGTCCCGCATGAGGTCGCCGAACAGTCCAACCTCGAATCCGATCCAGGTGCTGATGACCGCTACGCCCGCGACCGGGGCGGCGGTGGAATCGACGATGTAGGCGAGTTTTTCACGTGAGATCCGGAACCGGTCGGCCATGGGCCGAAGCGTCGTACCCACCACGATCGTATTGGCGTAGTCATCGAAGAAAATCGCCAGCCCCATGAAGAATGCGGCCAGACGCGTGGACCGGGCGCTTTCCGATCGGGAGGCAAGGAGTGCGGCAATGCCCTGGTTGCCTCCAGCGAGCGACGTCACCCTTACCATGCCGATAAGGGCAGCCGTAAAACCCAGAATGTAGAGCTGAAACGACGATCTGAGCGGCGCCCAGACGTAATTCACGGCTGCCTTTTCGAACCCGGCGAAGGGGAGTTCGTGGAGTGGGGCTTCGCCGACCGTGAGAACGCCTCCGCAGAGTACAGCCAGGGACAGTCCCAGGAGAACGCGCCCACTGAAAATGGCAATCAGGATGGCTGCGATCGGCGGAAAGAGGCTCCAGCCGTCGATGGACTTCAGGCGCGTCTGACGTTGCGACGAGGCTGTCGCGGCGGTCAGGAGCACGCCATCCGGGGCTTCGCTGCACGCAAACGAAATCTCGGGAGCACCGGGTTCGGGCGGGTTTCGGCGGGGGTGGACTTCCTCGAAACCGGAACGGCAACGTGTCTCCTGATCGTCCGCGAGTCGCCACGGGCCGTCGCCCATGGCTCTTGACAGGAGCGGCAACTCCGTCACGACCTGCTGATGTATAACGCGGTCCCGGTTGGTCGGCAGTGCCGCGGCGAATACAGACGCCAGCGCGAGTGCGGCCAGAACGCGTATCCAGGCACGTGAACGGATTCCGGCTTCCTTGTTCGGACTCATCGGTCTTCTATTGTTTCCGTTGGTCTGGTGAGATGGGTTCGTGACGGCGATTCAGCGAGCGGGGTGCGCTCATTGGAAAAAGGCGTTTCCATTCGAACGATAGCATCCTATCTTTATGGTATTCCAGCCGGCCGGGCAGGGTATGCCGGCACCGGACATCAACGCGCGACGCCGGGAACCGACGCGCACGCGCCGGATGTCAGGCCGCCCGGGGCAGAGTGTCCCGCAACGTGGCGACCCGTCGTCGGCAACAACCCCCATCAGCCTGATCTGAAGGGGAGCCATGATAGACCGGTTTAAGGAACGAACCAACGAAATTCTGGACAAGGCGCAGACGGGCGACCGGACAAGCCGGCTGATCGACCTGTTTATTATGGGTCTGATTATCCTGAACGTCGTGGCTGTCATTCTGGAGACAGTGGAGGCCGTTCTGGCGTCGTACCGCTGGGCATTTGAGGCGTTTGACGCCTTTTCCGTGGGTGTTTTTACCATTGAATACCTGTTGCGTATCTGGTCGTGTACCGCCGACGAAAAGTACGCCCGTCCCGTAAGCGGCCGATTGCGTTTTGCCCTGACGCCGTTGGCGCTGGTGGACCTGATTGCGATCCTGCCCTTCTACCTGCCTCTGGTGACAACGGTCGACCTGCGCGTATTGCGTGCGATGCGGTTGCTTCGGTTGTTCAAGCTGGGACGGTATTCCACTTCGTTACAGACGCTCGGAAACGTATTGAGGAAGCACCGCGGCGAACTGCTGGTCACCCTCTTCGTCCTGCTCATTATGCTGGTGATCGCGTCAACGTTGATGTATTTCGCCGAACACAGCGCCCAGCCCCAGGCATTTTCCAGCATTCCGTCGGCCATGTGGTGGGGCATCGTGACGCTAACGACGGTGGGATACGGAGACACGTACCCGGTAACGGGCCTCGGAAAAATACTGGGCGCGGTAATCGCGCTTCTGGGTATCGGGATGTTTGCTCTGCCGGCCGGCATCCTGGGATCGGGATTCGCAGAGGAGATCGATCGGCGAAAGAAAGAAAGCGGAGTCTGTCCGCACTGCGGACGTGAGATGGAGTCGTGAATCTGTAGGGGTTCGATTGAATCAGCAAAGGAGCGTCCAGGATGGAAACGACGGTTGGATGTACGACCCGGCCATACGGCCAACTGAGTTACAGCGAAGCGTACAGCCGGATTGCGGAAGCCGGCTACTCGGACGTTGCGGTTTTTGCCAATGAAGGCCAGGTGCCGGTGGGTTCCGAGAGTTCTCCGGCGGAGGTCGCCGCGGTACGGAACGCGGCCCATGCCGCGGGCGTGGTTCCTTCGATGCTCATCGGGGGCACACAGCTGGGCGGGGGGCTGGCGGCGGCGGTGGACGCCTATAAGCGCCTGATCGACAATGCGGCGGCGCTGGGCACGACCTGGCTGCTGGATTGCGGCACCAGCAACGAGGCCCACTTCGATGACTATTTCGAGTTGATGCGGCAGTCCGCGCCCCATGCGGACGAGGTCGGCGTAAATATTACCATGAAGCCCCACGGCGGTATCAGTCTCACGGTTTCCCACCTGCTTGCGGCCAATGATAACGTGAGCCACGCGGCGTTCGGCATCTGTTTCGATCCTGGAAACATCATCTACTATACCAAAGGCGACCTGCGGCCCGAAACAGGCGTCTTGGAAGTGGCGCCCGTGGTCACAACCGGGATTATCAAGGACTGTACGGTTATCGACGGTGTTCCCGACGTGATGGTAACGCCGGGCGACGGGCTTGTGGATTTCCATGCGGTGCTGTCCGGGCTGGTCGGCGGTGGCTTCGACGGACCGCTCTACGTGGAATGCGTGGGTGGCAAAGAGCCGGATGAGGTGGACCGGGACATCGCATTTGCACGGGGGTACGTAGAGGGAATCCTTTCCGGGCTTTAACAGTCCGTTGAAAAAGTCGCTCTGCGGGCAAGGCCGAAGACAAGGCACGCGACCGCGTCGAATCGGGGATTCGGAGAGGGAGCGCAACGCGGTATTTCGGCCACAAGGGCCGGACGCCTGTCTGCGTGCACCGCACAGGCAGGCAGCCCGGATGGACGTTTCCAACGGGCTGCTAACGCCGAATCGATCGTCCGGCAGTCCGCGTCCGGGTCCTTTCCGGCCGTGATCCCGGCAGCGGGATCCGGGCAGCGCCATACGCGGGGAATTCGGCAAGACCGTTGCGGGAAAGTCAGGGCAGAACCGCCGTGACTTCGATCTCCACGTTGGCCCCGGCAGGGAGGGCAACCACCTGCACGCAGCTTCGTCCCGGAGGGTCGTTCGGGAAATATTCCGCGTAGACCGCGTTCATTTCGGCAAATTCCGCCATGTCCGTCATATAGACGACCGTCCGGACCGCGTGGTCCATCGTGGCGCCCGCGGCTTCAAGGATTGCCGCGATATTTTCCAGCGTCTGCCGGGTTTCCGCGGCAATGCCGCCGCTGACAACTGCGCCGGTTGCGGGATCGATTCCCTTTTCGCCCGCGACAAAGATCAATTCGCCCGTTTTTATGGCCTGCGAATAGGGACCCACTGGAAGAGCGGCCTTGTCGGTCGTAATCACCTCTTTCTGCATGACGCGATATCTCCATTCTGAATTGCGGGACGCGTTGTGTTCGCGCTGTATGGACGGCGGTCAATGCTTCCTTTCTCTGCGGTCGACTTTGATAACGTCATGCAGCGGCAATGTCAAGGAGAATTACCCGGATCGTTTGCGCCGGCGCCTCGGGCAGTCCGTTGATAACTTCGCTTTGCAGGCGAGGGTGAAAGCCGGCCGCCTGTCTGCCTGCTTGCGCGCTGCGCGCAGGCAAGCGTGCACCGCACAGGCAGGCAGTCCGGATGGACTTTTTCAACGGGCGGCCAGCGTCCGTCTTCTCGCGTCAGTGAACGTGGGCCGGTCCACTATACCGTCCGCGGCGGCTCCGAATGTAGTGGGGGAATGCGTCTATGGGTACAGGATCACGAGATGTCAAGCGACTGGAACTGCCCAGTTGTGTAGAGTCGCTGCATGAGGTTGTAGACGTTGCGGCACAGGTCACCGCCGACCTGGCAATGAGCGAGGATGCATGCGACGAGGTGGCCATTGCGCTTACGGAAGCCGTGAACAATGCCATCTTCCACGGAAATGAGGGCGTGCGGGAGAAACCGTTCGCGGTCGAATTCACCGTGGTGGACGGGATGTTGCACATCGCGATCCTGGATCAGGGTCCGGGATTCGATCCGGCGGCGGTACCGGATCCGCTTGCCGAGGAAAACCTGTTGAACCCCTCCGGCCGCGGCCTGCTGATGATGCGCGCCATGGTGGACGAGGTCCAGCACCATTTTGGCGCGGCGGGTACGAGGGTCGTCCTTCGAAAACGCATTGCATCCTGAAAAATGGAGCCGGCGTCATGCATATTGAATCCATTGAGACCATTTCGCTGTCCTGTTTCTGGGGGCCGTCCGATCGGGGCGTCGAGCGGACCTGGCCCGTTCATCTTGTCCGGGCGGATAACGGGTTGGTGGGCATTGGAAGGGGCGGAAACGCAGAGCTGATCGAACGGGAATTCGCGCCGATGCTCGTGGGCGAAGACCCGCGCCGGCCAGCCTTGCTCTGGCAGCGGATGTACGATCGCGCGTGGCGCTTTCGGGGTCCGGGCCGGACCGCGATGGGCACGATCGGCGCTCTGGACGTGGCGATCTGGGACCTGTACGGAAGGGCCTGCGGTGAGCCGGTGTGGCGGCTGCTGGGCGGATATCGGGACCGGGTGACCGCGTACGCGGACGGGATCGGCTACGAGCACCAGAATGCGGAAGAGGTTGCCGCCCTGGTCAGAAAGCATGCGGATCTCGGGTTCAAGGCCGTGAAGTTCCATCTGTCGGATGACGATCGCGAACTTGCGTTCGATAAGGTCCGGCTGTCTCGCGAGGCACTGGGCGACGGACCGAGGCTGATGATCGACATCCACAGGATGTGGGAAGGGAAAACGGCCGCGGAAATGTCCCGGCGGTTCGAGCCGTACAACCTGTATTGGATCGAGGAGCCCGTGCGGGGCGACGACGAAGCGGCGCACATGCGGATGGTTCGCGAGGCGACGAGCGCGCTGGTCGCCGGCGGAGAGGGTGAAGGCACGCTGTACGGCATCCGACATCTGATCGTTGACGGCGGCCTGCAGGTCGTTCAGTCGGATATCATCGGCGGAGGCGGGTTTACGGGACTCATGCGGATGGCGGCGCTGGCCGAAGCGCACCACGTCTACGTGGCGCCTCACGGTGCCTCGTTTCCGGAAATCAACTGCCACCTGATCGCCGCCGTGCCCAACGGGCTGATGGTTTCCGCCTGCCCGCACACCGAGCCGTATCAAATCTGGTCGCAACTCTATGATCCCCCGTTCCGGATCGTCGACGGCGAGATCCATATGAGCGAAGAGCCCGGCCTCGGCCTGACGCTCAATGAAGACTTCATCGCGGCGCATCGGGCGTGAGGAAAGCAAGCTTGAGGCGGCTGTAATCCAGAAACGGACCTCCCGTTGCTCTGCTCAGCCGCATCCAAATGGGTGGAAGTGAACGGGCGAGCCCGTTTGACGGTCCAATCACTCCCCCCTTGAGGGGGAGTCGCAGAAGCCGAGTCCGTCCCCTGAGCTTGTCGAAGGGCCGGCGACGGCTGATGCGGTGGGGGGACTTAGCCGGAAGGTCCTACACAACAGCGTAATGCCAACAATAAAAGGTGCCCCGTCGAATATGATGTCAGCAGAGTTCCAGGTGGCACAGAATGTCTGGCCGAAGCTGACATCTATCGTGTTCGTTCCTCACGCGGAGAGCGAGTATCAACGGCTTGTGACCGTTCTGGACGATCTGATTGACGTGGTAGGCGAAGAAGATAATCATCCCCTCGTCTCGCTGATGGAGGTCATCGGCGTACTGATCGAGAAGTATGAAGATGAAAACGTCCCGGAACTGATGGATGTATAGGAATTGGATGAATTTTTCAGCGGCGACCTACTATTTTGCGAACCATCGCAGGTGCTGATTGCTTCCGTCAAAAACAGGTTCGACATTCGACTTGGAATGGGTGATAGATCAGTATCGCGTAAAAACCGACAAACGCAGCGGTATCGAAAGTGATCCAAATCGCGCCGACGACGAGCAATATATCGTCCGTCTTATAGGAAAAGTAATAACGGTGAGTTTGGAGACCGTGGAGATTGTAAACGGGTTGCCGGAATTGAAAGTCCCAGAATAATAAGTGTACTCTACCAAACACGAAAATACCCGGATGGGGAGCATGGAGTTGGGCCGTCGGCTCGCAGATGTTGCTGAAGAACGCAGCAAATGAGGCGGTACGGGTCATGTGCGTTCTTGACTCTGATTTTCACACAAGGATATTGAAAATCATCTTCTTGTATCCGAAGCAATTGCCGGGCACATTACATACTCCGTCCAGAAAGGAACAAGTCCACCGACGTCCCAAATGGTGGAGAGTCAACTGGAAGTAAAGGCGGCTGCGCTCACGAACAAGATTACAGATGGCTATTCTCAGGAGTTTTTTTACGGATGACAGGAGTGGCGGTCTGAGCCGGTCAAATGAGAAAGCCCGAGAATTGATCGAACGCAAGCGGATCGATGGAGTAGGCGTGGTTGATTTTGCGCCAGGCAAGGAGCTATTTTCACGTTTGTCAACTTGGGCACAGACGAAGTACGGAGTGTCGTTTAGTGCGGCAAGTATTGCACGAACAATACACAGGCAAGAATTATCAAGAGAGCTTTGTGATGTAATTCGAGAGATCGAAGAGGCTGGCGCAGTATGATGGGCGACAAAGTCGCTATGAACCGATACTTAATCGTCATCGAAGTGACGGAAAACGGGTTTTCGGCGTATTCTCCGGACCTTCCCGGATGTGTATCCACCGGCGCCACGCGGCAGGAATTGGAAGCGAACATGAAGGAGGCAATTGAGTTTCACCTCGATGGATTGAAACAGGAGCGTTATCCGATTCCAAGACCAGCCGCGGAGTCGGTCTACCTCGAAGTAACACCATAGGTTCAGACAGTCTATTGATTTCAAAGGCCATTAAATCCAAGTGAAAGACAGCGCGAGGTACGCAAAGATTGTCGAATGGTCGGAAGAGGATCATTGCTATGTTGGCAGCGCGCCCGGACTGATTTACGGTGGTTGCCACGGAGAAGACGAAAGGGCCGTTTTTGATCATCTTTGCCAGATTGTTGAGGAGGCGATCGCAATATGCCAGAAGGACGGGAAGCCTCTGCCGCCGACAACGTCGTCCATCGAATTGCTCGGCCATTGAGGTATGATTTCGCCAGAACGCCGCGATGAGGTCCTGACCAGTGGATGAATTGAGACCATACTGATGGCAAGTAGGAATTGAGATGCCTGAGATTTCACGTTTCTACGGCATCATCATCTCGATGTATTACGATGATCACAATCCACCGCATTTCCATGCGCGTTACGGGGGAAGCCGGGCGGCCATTGAGATCCCAACGCTGCGGGTTTTGGACGGAAAACTACCTCCCCGGGTACTTGGATTGGTCGTTGAGTGGGCGTCTCAACATCAGCCGGAATTGATGAACAACTGGGAAGCCATACGCAACGATCGACCTCCGCAGAGGATACAACCGCTGCTGTAGAAAGGAGCGCCGTATGCTGCACGACGTGGTTTCGGCTACCTACCAGGGTGATTACCGGATAGAACTGGAGTTCGATGACGGGCTGCGAGGCATCGTCGACTTCTCTAAATACTTGGAAAGTGGAGGTGTATTCGAGCGATTCCGGGATCTTGAGTTCTTCCGTAACTTCAAAATTAACAAGGAGCTCGGGGTTCTGACATGGGGCGACGAAATCGACATCGCACCGGAGACCCTGTATGCGAAGGCGACAGGCACTCCTCTTCCCGCATGGATGAATCCGGAGGAAGAGCCTCAGGAAAAACGGATTCTGCATACGGACTCGGCAGTAGACGGTTAGACCCCATGCGTCCCAAAATGGAATCCGGATTGATCTGACTCACGACTTCTTTCGCCTTTTCAATGTCTACGGAATCGCGACGCATGACCAGACCCAGCCAGTTGGAACGCACGGAGCTGAACGAGGAGCAGGCTCGGATATACGACGCCATCCTCAAATCCAGGGGAAGCATCGCCGGGCCGTTCGGGATCTGGCTGCACAGCCCCGTGTTGGCCGACTGCGCGCAGCTTCTGGGCGAGTTCGTCCGGTACCGCACCAGTCTGGAGCCGAGACTGAGCGAATTGGCCATCCTCGTAACGGCGCGATTCTGGGACTGTCAGGTGGAGTGGTCCCTGCACGAACCCTTCGCCGTGGAAAGCGGATTGAGCGAGGGAGTCATAGACGCGGTCCGTCAAGGACGGGATCCCAACTTTGGCCGCGACGACGAACGCGCCGTTTTCGACTACGTCAGCGAATTGCTCAACAATCGGTTTGTTCCGGACGGCGTATTCAATGCGGCTCAGAAAGCCGTGGGAAAGAAAGGCGTTGTGGAGCTGACGGGCATTGCCGGCTATTACAGTCTGGTGGCACAGACGCTCAATGCGTTTCAGGTCCCGGTTCCCGAGGGCTGCGCGCCCACGCTTGTGGACTGCCCCACCTTCGAAGCTTAACGGCGTAACGTTGTCAGTGGCGGCCTTCGTTTCGGACAGCGACAGATTCGAACGGAAGTATCCCTAAGTGTTGGATCGTGCGTTAGCAGTTGGGAATTAGCATCTTCTGTATGGAATCGAACCGGATAATCAAAAATCCGAATCTCCGCCCCAGGCTGCGCGCGGCGGGGCTGGTGCTGCCGCTGATGGCCTTTGTCGGCTTCACCTTCCTGGCCCCGCTTGCGACGATGCTGGTGCGAAGCGTGTACGACCCCGTGGTTGCCAATGCGATGCCCCGTACGCTCGCCCTGCTGCGCGACTGGGACGGCAAGGGCGCACCAACGGAGGCTGTCTACGCATCTGCCGCGCGTGAACTCGTGAAGGCACGCGAAGATCGGACCCTCGGTCAGATCGCCAGTCGCGTCAACCGGGTACGGGGTGGGCTGCGAAGCGTGTTGACGAAGAGCGCGCGGCGGCTCAGGCGCGTGGACAGTGGACCGTGGCGGGACGTTATGGTCGGTATCGACTCCGACTGGGGCGATGCCCGGACCTGGCACGCGATCCGTAGCGCCGGAGAGCGGTATACGTTGCGGCACTATCTCAATGCCCTGGATCTGCAGAGGCGTGGAGACGGCGCCGTCGCCCGCCAGCCCGAACAGCGCCGCATTTACCTCCCGTTGCTGTGGCGGACCCTCTGGGTGAGCCTGACCATCACAGGGCTCTGTCTGTTGCTCGGCTACCCGATCGCTCACCTGATCGCGCACGCGCCACCGCGTGTCGGCAATCTGCTGCTGATTCTTGTACTGGTCCCATTCTGGACGTCGCTGCTTGTGCGAACCACGTCCTGGATCGTGCTGCTGCAGACCCAGGGCGTTCTGAACGACCTGCTCGTGGCTTTGGGCATGATTGGCGACGACGGCCGACTGGCCATGATTTACAACATGACCGGGACTCTGGTGGCGATGACGCACGTGCTGCTTCCGTTCATGATTCTCCCGCTCTACTCCATCATGCGTGCCATCCCGCCCATTCAGATGAGCGCCGCGGCCTCCCTTGGCGCAAGTTCCTTCCAGGCTTTCTGGCGCGTTTACTGGCCGCAGACCCTGCCAGGCGTGAGCGCGGGATCGCTCCTGGTGTTCATTCTCGCCATCGGTTACTATATCACCCCCGCGCTGGTGGGCGGAAGCAGCGGGCAACTCATATCGAACCTGATCGCCTTCCATATGCAGACCTCGCTCAACTGGGGTCTTGCCGCTGCGCTGGGCGGCATCCTCCTGGCCTGCGTGGGCGTACTGTATCTGCTCTACGACCGCCTGGTGGGAATTGAACGGATGAGGTTGGGCTGAGATGGCGAATCCCGAAACGCCGGAACGCGTGGGCCGTTTTCTTTACGTTGGCTTCTGTGTCCTGGTGTTCCTGTTTCTGGTTGCGCCCATCCTGGTAATCGTACCCCTGAGCTTCAACGCGGAGCCCTATTTCACCTTTACCGAGGGTATGCTGAGGCTGGATGCCGACGCCTGGTCATTGCGCTGGTACCGGCAGATTATCGAAAACGAGGTATGGTCGCGCGCGCTCGCCAACAGCCTGATCATAGGAGTCGCCTCCACGGTTCTGGCGACCGGCTTTGGAACACTCGCCGCGATGGGGCTTTCCAGCCCGGCCATGCCCGGCCGGCGCATCGCGATGGGATTGCTCATTTCTCCCATGGTGACTCCGGTGATTATCGCGGCGGCGGGCATGTTCTTCTTCTACTCGAACCTGGGACTGGCGCAGACGCACCTGGGCCTGATTCTGGCCCACGCCGCGTTGGGAACCCCGTTTGTCGTGATCACGGTAACCGCCACGATGTCTGCTTTCGACACCAACCTCACGCGCGCGGCGGCAAGTCTCGGCGCGGGGCCTGTGCGTACGTTTCGCCGAGTTCAACTGCCGCTGATCGCGCCCGGCGTGATCTCGGGGGCGCTTTTCGCCATCGCCACGTCTTTTGATGAAGTGGTCGTCGTGCTGTTCATGGCCGCAATCGAACAGCGCACGATTCCGCGCCAGATGTGGGCCGGCATCCGGGAGCAGATCAGCCCGACCATCCTCGCCGTGGCGACGTTTCTGATTGTCTTCGCCGTGCTGCTGCTCTTCACGGTCGAGTGGATGCGAAGGCGTTCCACCGCGAGATAAGCCGCCGGGACGTGCAGGCTCTCGCATACCGGTGCATCTGCGTCAACAATACACTTGTCAACCAGCAAAGGGATCCAGAGGCCCCGCAATGCATGGAAACGAGTCAGCGCACGTCGAGTTCGAGGGCGTCAGCAAGAGCTTTGACGGCCGTACCCTTGTTGTCGACAACCTCGATCTCAGCGTCCGGAAAGGCGAATTCCTCACGATGCTCGGGCCCTCCGGATCGGGAAAGACCACGTGTCTCATGATGCTTGCGGGGTTTGAAACGCCATCGTCGGGCGCCATTCGAATCCACGGGCGTTCCGTACACGAGTCGGCCCCGCGCAAACGCGGGATCGGCATGGTCTTTCAGAATTACGCGCTTTTTCCCCATATGACGGTTGGCGGCAACCTCGCCTTTCCGCTGGAGGTGCGCGGGCTGGACGGGGTGCAATGCCGTGAACGCGTGTCGCGGGCCCTTGAACTGGTCCGTCTCGACGGCCTTGAAGACAGGAAGCCTTCCCAGCTTTCCGGGGGCCAGCAGCAGCGGGTCGCAATCGCGCGGGCGTTGGTCTTCGAGCCCGACCTGGTGCTGATGGACGAGCCGCTGGGCGCGCTTGACAGGCGCCTGCGTGAGGAGATGCAGTACGAAATCAGGCGTATCCACAAGAGCCTGGGTGTTACCGTGGTGTACGTGACTCACGACCAGGAGGAGGCCATGGTCATGTCGGACAGGATCGCCGTGCTTCGGGGAGGCGACGTCCAGCAGGTCGCCGAACCTGAGGTCCTCTATGAAGAGCCGGAACGCTCGTTTGTCGCCCGCTTTATCGGGGAGAACAACCGTCTCCACGGCCGGGTGAGGCGCGTTGACGGGGACATCTGCGAAGTCGAGACGGGCGGTCAGACCATCTGCGCCCTTCGCGTCGCTCCGTGCGGCCCTGGCGATGCCACCACGCTTTCGATTCGTCCCGAGCGGGTTGCCATCTCGCCCGATTCCGGCCTGTACACGAACGAACTCGACGCAAGAATCGAGGACATTACCTTTCTGGGCGACCATCTGCGGGTTCGCGTGAGCGTCTGCGGCCGTTCGGACTTCATCGCGAAGATACCCAACATCGTGGGGCACGGCGCCATGCTGGTGGGAGACGAGGTCCGGATCGGTTGGACGCCCACGGACTGCCGGGTATTGGACCCGGATACCGAGGAGGAAACAACATGAAGGACGTTTGGAGGAAGATCGTGGGTATCACGTCGTTGATGGGATTGTCGATGCTGACAGCGGTTGCCGCCGTCGCGGGCGACCGGCCGTTGACGGTGGTGTCGTGGGGCGGCTCGTATGCGCGCGCGTGCGTCAAGGGCTACCACGAGGCGTTCACTGCCAAAACCGGGATCAAGATTAACCTCGAAGACTACAACGGCGGCCTGGCGCAGATTCGCGCGCAGGTGGACGTGGGCAACGTCTACTGGGACGTCGTGGACCTGGAAATCCCGGACCTGGTACGCGGCTGCGACGAGGGCCTGCTTGAGCCAATTTCGGTCGACTCGCTCCCGGCGGGGGCCAATGGCACGCCCGCGGCGCAGGACTTTGTCCCCGGCACGCTGACCGAATGCGGACCAGCCACGATCTTTTATTCCACCGTTTACGCGTATAACAAGGAACATATCAAGGGCGAGAAACCATCTACGATCGCTGACTTCTTCGATCTGGAGAGATTTCCCGGTCGTCGCGGTATGCGGCGGTCGCCCCTGGTGAACCTGGAATTCGCGCTGATGGCCGACGGCGTACCGGTCGATTCGGTGTACGCCGCACTCGATACGCCGGCCGGCGTGGATCGCGCCTTCCGAATGCTGGACACGATCAAGGAACATATCGTGTGGTGGGAGGCCGGGGCGCAGCCGCCGCAGATGCTGGCCGACGGGGAGGTGACGATGAGCACGGCCTACAACGGGCGCATCTTCAACGCGCAGGTGCTGGAAGACCAGCCCTTCGTGGTGGTGTGGGACGGCCAGGTCCTGGATACAGGCGGGCTGGGTATTGTCGCGGGCACGCCCAACCTCGAATCGGCGAGGAAGTTTGTCAAATTCGCCACGAGTGCGCAGGCCATCGCCGGCGTGGGCCGGTACATCTCATACAGCCCGACTCGCCGCTCGGCAATGGCCCTGATATCGACGCACGCCGAGAAGGGCGTGGATATGGCGCCGCACATGCCCACCAGCCCGCAGAATGCAAAGCGCGCCCTGCACAGCAACTGGGAGTGGTGGAGCGATCATCTGGATGAGATGAACGAGCGCTTCAGCGCCTGGCTGGCACGGTGACGGCGGGGAATTCCAAGGAGTGGTTTAGCGAGAAGTGGCAGCCGACGGACTAACCTCATTGCTGATGTCACGTGAACGCCAGCGTAGACCAGCCGATGGCCGGCGAACAGACGCGCCACGACAGTCATTGCGATATAGTCCATCGTGCTATTGTTGACAAATACGCAAGGATCCCGGATTGATCTTGAGACGTGTCTGACAGCGCGTTGAGTTGCCCCCAACGCGTATCACGAAGACAGACTCGCACGGTTCACATCGACTCGGAAATCCCGTAAAATGGAAACACAACAAAACCTCGCTCTCGACGATCCACACGCTCGCACGCAAAGCGAGGGAGTGGACGTTGTCTACGCGAGCGCCAGCGGCTCGGAGAGATTTCACAGGGACTCCCTGTTCGGGGGCCACGTATACGCCAAGCATACCGATGATTCTGGCGTTGCTGAGGGACTACGACTACGAGGATTTCGAGTGCATTTGCGGAAATTATGGCGTCAGGCCGGATGAAAAGCGACATTCCGGACTGGATCCTGGACGATACCGCCAGCGTAGCGGACCAGATCGTACTGAAACGCGACCGGTTGGAATCGTTCCTGAACCGGCGAGTGAAGCGCCCGAATCGCTGGTTGAGGTTTCTCCGAAACTGACGCAGCACTCTGTATGCATGGGCATGCCCGGCGTGGCCGGCAGGATTGCGAATTTAATCCGTGGCTCGTCGATGACGTTTTTCCCGTGAAGAGGGGATAGGAATGCTCCAGGATCGCAAACTCAGGATCGCGCAGGTGGGTTGCGGGTGAGGCTGCCCGCGATCCGCATGATGTCGGACGTGTTCGAACTGGCGGCCGTGTGCGACGTGGACGAAGGGAAAGCGCGCTCCGTCGGCGCGGAATTCGGGGTCCCCGCCTATTCGCGGGTCCAGGATCTGGCGGCGAACGAAGACCTGGATATTGCGGCGGTGAGTACGCCCGGCGATTCGCACCACGCCGTGGGCGCGTACCTGGCTGAGCGCGGCGTAAATCTCATCGTGGAGACGCCGATTTCACCCACGCTGCAGACGACGGATGTACTCATCGGGGCGGTCGAGCGGGGCGGGGTGAAGCTGGAGGTGGCCGAGCAGTTCTGCCGGGAACCCATACATCTGATGAAGCGCGCGGCGATCGAGGCCGGGCACATCGGGGACGTACTGCGGGTGTTCTCTCTCTTTCAGACCGGCGGCTATCACATCGTGAGCAACGTCCGGGCGATGGCTTGCGATTCCGAGGCCGTGCGCGTCACCGGCCTGGCGATGAATTCGCCGATTCCCCGGGTAAATGTCAGCGACATCCGGCAGTATGAAACCGAATCCTGGACGATGGATCTGGTCGAGTTCGCAAACGGCGCGCTGGCCGTGATGTCCTATTCCGCCATGTATCACGGGAGGGCCCTCGGACGCAAGAGCCAGACGCTGTTTCAGATTGACGGTACCACCGGGACGATTGTCGAGGACGACGTGCATACCACAACGGAAGCACAGCGTCTGAGTGGCGGCCGCGCCACCGTCTGCCCGATCAGGACGGTAACGCGGGAAGTGGACGGGATACAGGTGCTGGACCGGATGGAGGTGGAGACCGACCCGCCGCTGGTATGGCAGAATCCGTGGCCGCAGTATCGGACGTCTCCGCGCGGGTTGGCGATTGTGGAGGAGATGGACAGTATTGCCAGGGCGGTACTGGATGACCTGCCAACGCGATATGACGGATACCGGGCGCGAAAAGATATCGAGATCGAACTGGCCGTGGCCGAGTCCGGGCGGCTGGATGGAAAACCGGTGGACCTGCCACTGCAGGAACCCGTGTCGCGGGAAACGAAGCTGCTTGCACGATTCGCGCGGGACTACGCGTGCGATCCGTTCGACGTGGAAGCGTGCGTGGACGTGTTCTTTCCGAAGCGGTAGCCATTTCCCCGGAATCGCCGAGCTGCGGAGATATCGAGAATGGGCAAAGGACGCACATTCGCTTCCGAGGCAAGAAAACTGACGGACAAAAGAACGGGTGCATCTATCCGTCAGATGACGGATCATCCCTCCATCAATCACAATCTGTACTTTTCGAACCCGTCGTGGACGCCGGACGGAACGACCATCGTATTTACCTCGTATCGCTCCGGGAAACCCAACCTCTTCAAAATGGACGACGACGCCGGCACGATGACGCAGTTGACCGACGTGGACGGATTCGGAGGATTCGCCGCTTGCCCTTCGCGAGACGGACAGAGCGTATTTTATAATGCGGGCGGACAGGTACGCGCCGTGGACCTCGACACGCTCGAGGAATCGGTTCTCGCCGATTTCGGCAGCGGCAGCGCGGGTGGGTGCAGTCTCTCGTTTGACGGTGCGCGCCTGGTGACCTCATTGCACCGGGACGGCGCTTCGGCGGTTGCCGCCGTAGAGACCGACGGGTCCGGATTCCGCGTGGTGCGTGAGCCGCCCCGCACCGTCGGCCACGTTCAGGTCTGCCCGGTCGACCCGAATCTGATCCTGTACTCGAGCGACGTGAATCAACGCATGTGGGAGGTGAGGATTGACGGGAGCGCCGAACGCGCACTGTTTGTCCATGACAGGTCGGCCTGGATTACGCACGAGACCTTTCTTGGGCACTCCGATGAAGTGATGTTCGTGCATTGGCCCTATGCCCTGAGGGGCATCAGGGCGGGGGAGGACGAGGCTCGGACCATTGCTTCCTTCAACGCCTGGCATCCTTCGCCCCGGCAGGATGGATCCCTCATTGTGTGTGACACCACCTGCCCCGATATCGGATTGCAGCTGATCGACCCCATGACCGGACAGCACGAAACACTTTGCTTACCAGGCAGTTCGAACGGAGGAACGCAGTGGGCGAAAACGGTCCCCGAGGACGACCACAACACCAGGCCCGAAACCTACGGGCCCCAGTGGTCCCACCCGCACCCCTCTTTCAGCCCCGACGGGAAACGGGTCATCTATACCTCGGACCGGACGGGCGCCAGCCAGATTTACGTCGTGGATGTGCCCGATCAGTTCTCGTCTTTTCCGTTGAGGGCAGGCCGGTGACGATCTGTCGGTTTCTGCAAAAAAGGCTTGACTCCCGATGTGCAATCCTGTAGATTTGCGTTCCGCCCTTGCTTTGAAGTATCCTCATTAAAATAAAGAAGATATGAATATCCGCTTCCGATTGTGCGGACGGCGTTAGCGGCAATTCATCCCGGTGGCCTGCTTTCGGGTGTCGGCTGGATTGGCGTGCAGGCCGGCGCAGCAGGATGTACAGGCGCGTCCTGCCGGTGCCGACGGGGAGTAAGTATGGGCGGACCCCTTTGAAGCGGACGTTCAGAATTTCGGAACCTGGATCCGGTTGAAGTGTTGTTTTATAAGGGAAGGAGCGGAATATTATAATGATGCGGTGGACGTGGGTTCTCGGAATAGCGGCCTCCCTTTTCCTCGGATGCGCCCGCGAGTCCGCGGACGAGCTTTTTTCAAAAGGCGAGGCGGCGGCTCACAAGGAGGCGACCCATCCGCAGGCGGAGGCGCATCTCAAGAAATTCCTGGATTTTTATCCGGATGATCCAAGGGCGGACCTGGCGCTTCATGCGTTGGCGCGCGTGCTCCTGAATCGACACAAATTCGATGAAGCCATCTGGTTTTACGAGACGCTGGTACGGCGTTTCCCTGAAAGCCGGTATGCCGATCAGGCCCAATTCATGATCGGGTACGCCTACGACCTCCAGGGTCAGTTTGAAAAAGCCCGAGAAGCATATCAGAAAGTCATCGATATGTTCCCGAAGTCGGAATTGTACGATGATGCCGCCATTTCGATCCGGAATCTCGGGAAGCCGCCCGAGGAGTGGTTTCCCGTCGATTCAACGTCGGCCACAGGTATAAACTGAAGCTGAAACGGGTGTGACAGGTTCGGAATGGGTCCCATGCCGCGCCCGAATCGACTTCACTCACCGATTCAGGCTGTCAATCAGTTCGTGAAGCCATGGTTTCTCATCATTCAGCCAACGCAACCCGGCCGGACGGTATTGGTGTATACGGAATCCGTCCGGTGTTCTTTTGTGAGATTCAGAGATGATGATTGCGACCGATATACAGCAGCTGAACGATGAAGTGGAACGGGAGAGCGCGTTCGTCCAGCGTCTGACGGGCGAGGTGGGCCGGGTGATCGTGGGTCAGCAGTCCATGGTTGAACGTCTGATGATCGGGCTGCTGTGCAACGGTCACGTGTTGCTCGAAGGCGTGCCCGGACTGGCAAAGACGTTAACCATCACCACAATGGCGCAGGCAATCCAGGCCTCGTTCAGCCGCATTCAGTTTACGCCCGACCTGTTGCCCGCGGATCTGGTGGGCACCATGATCTACAACCAGGCCACAGGCGAATTCGTACCGAAAAAAGGTCCTGTCTTCGCACAACTGGTGCTCGCCGACGAAGTGAACAGGGCGCCCGCCAAGGTTCAGAGCGCCATGCTCGAGGCGATGCAGGAGCGCCAGGTGACCATTGGCGATCAGACCTTCCGGATGGACGATCCGTTTCTTGTTCTTGCCACGCAGAATCCCATAGAACAGGAGGGTACCTACCCACTTCCCGAGGCGCAGGTGGACCGCTTCATGATGAAGGTCCGCGTTACCTATCCGCGGCGTGAGGAGGAGCGGGAGATTATCGATCGGATGGAAGGCGGGGCGCCCCCTGCCGCAGATCCCGTTGTCCGGCCCGACGATATCATCCGTGCTCGCGGGGTTGTCGACCGGGTGTACGTCGACGACAAGATCAAGGACTACATTGTGAACCTGATGATGGCAACCAGGGATCCGGCGGCGTTCGGTATTCAGGATCTCAACGCCCTGATCGAATATGGATGTTCGCCGCGCGGCTCGATTTTCCTGACGCGCGCGGCCAAGGCCCACGCATTCCTGAGGCGCAGGGGATACGTGACGCCGGAAGACGTGAAAGCCATGGGCCTGGACATTCTTCGCCACCGGGTGATTGTGACTTACGAAGCCGAAGCGGAGGAAGTCGATTCGGAGGATATCGTCCGCCGGATATTCGATCATGTCGAGGTCCCCTGACATGATGATTCCTGCCGAGATACTCAAGAAAGTGAGGCGCATCGAACTGCGCACGCGGTATCTGGTCGACACCATGTTCTCCGGAGAGTACCATTCCGTTTTCAAGGGTCAGGGGATGGCGTTCGCCGAAGTGCGTGAGTACCAGTTGGGAGACGATATCCGGTCGATAGACTGGAACGTCACGGCCCGGATGGGACATCCCTTTGTCAAAGTGTACGATGAAGAACGGGAACTGACGGTGATGTTGATGGTCGATGCCAGCGCATCCGGAGATTTCGGTACGGTCTCGCAGATGAAGGGGGAAATCGGGGTCGAGATTTGTGCCTTGCTGGCATTTTCCGCCATACAAAACAACGATCGCGTGGGCCTGATTGTCTTCACGGACGACGTGGAGGTGTTCATCCCGCCTAAAAAGGGCAGGACCCACGTGCTGCGCGTGATACGGGAATTGTTGTACTTCAGGCCCAGTCGGCGGGGTACGGACATTGGCGCGGCACTCGACTATCTCAACCGGATCAACAAACGAAAGAGCGTTGTGTTTCTCGTCTCAGACTTTCTGGCGTCCGGCTATGAGGCCGCGTTGAGGGTGTCCGGCAAGCGACACGACCTGATCGCGGTTGTGCTCCAGGACCCGAGGGAACGTGAATTGCCTGACGTCGGTCTCGTCGAGCTGGAAGACGCTGAAACGGGCGGTGAGTTGCTGGTGGACACGTCCGACCCGGAGTTTCGGTATCTCTTCAGGCAGCTGAACGACAAGGCGGAGGAGCGGAGGGATCAGGTATTCCGCTCGGTCGGCATCGACCGCGTCGATATACACACAGAGGCGACGTACGTGGACGCGTTGATGCGTTTCTTCCGGAAACGGGCGCAACAGATCGCGGCTTAGCAGCCCGTTGAAAAAGTCCATCCGGGCTGCCTGCCTGTGCGGTGCACGCAGACAGGCGTCCGGCCCTTGCGGTCGAATGACTCGGCCTCGCCTGCAGAGCGACTTTTTCAACGGACTGTTAGCCTTCCGGATGGACGCTTGCCACGGGCTGATAAGGAGGCCGTTGTGATCGAAGTTGATCATATCACCAAACAGTACGGGTCGCTGGTGGCGGTCAAGGACCTGACGTTTACGGTCGAAAGCGGGGAAGTGGTCGGTTTCCTCGGCCCCAATGGTGCGGGCAAGACCACCACCATGCGCATTCTGACGTGTTATCAGCCGGCTACGAAGGGGACCGCCCGGGTGGCCGGATTCGACGTTTTCGACGAACCGATGGAGGTCAAGAGGCGCATCGGGTACCTGCCGGAGCATCCGCCGGTATACAGCGACATGTACGTAAGGTCGTATCTGGATTTCGTCGCGCAGATAAAAGGCGTGCCGTCGCGGAATCGAAGGTCGCGGGTAGACAGCGCGATGGAACGGTGCGGGATTACGGATCGGGCGAAACAGTTGATCGGCCAACTCTCAAAGGGTTATCGCCAGCGCGTGGGTATCGCACAGGCCATTCTGCACGATCCCGACGTCATTATCCTGGATGAGCCGACCATCGGACTGGACCCCAACCAGATTCAGGAAATACGCCGGTTGATCCGCGGACTGGGCCGGGAACACACGGTGATTCTGAGTACGCACATACTGCCCGAGGTGGAAATGACGTGCGACCGCGTGATCATCATCAACAAAGGCCGGATCGCGGCCGTGGATACACCTGAAAACCTCACGGCGAGGGTATCGGGCAAGCGGCGGTATTTCGTGGCGGTGTCGGGCGACCTGAATGCCGCCGCAGACGCCATCCGGAACGTCCGGGGTGTCGTGGACGTCAGGCATGCAAGCGAAGACCTGGCGTTGGAGGTCGACGTTTCCGGTGATACCGATATGCGCCCGGCGATTGCGGCCAGCCTGGTGGAGCGCAACCTCGGGCTGGTGGAATTGAGGCCGATAACGGCCAGGCTGGAGGACATTTTCCACGAATTGACGACAAGCGAGGAGGCGCGCGCCTGATGGGAAATATCGCCGCGATATTCCGGAAGGAAATGCGTTCCTATTTCGGCTCGCCGATCGCCTACGTGGTTGCCACGGGTTTCCTGGTGATGATGGGATATCTCTTCCAGAACGAGGTCGTGGAGTTTCGCGCGAAATGCCTGAATTATACGTTTCAGCACCAGGAGCATGGCGTCGATCCGCCAAACGTGAACGAGGACGTCGTATTTTATTTTTTTCTGAGCCAGTGCCTCGTCTGGCTGGTAGTGACGCCGATGCTGACGATGCGACTGTTCGCGGAGGAGAAGGGGTCCGGGACAATCGAACTCCTGATGACGTCTCCCCTGACCACGTGGCAGGTCATACTCGGCAAATTCGCGGCCTGTCTGGGCCTGTATGTCATTATCGAACTGTTGCTTCTGTCATTGATCATTGTGGTGTCGTTTTACGGCGATTTGAATTGGGCGCGTGTGCTCTCCGCCTGCGCCGCGATTCTGCTGCTGGGAGGGTCGTTTATCAGCGTGGGCATTCTGGCCTCCTCGCTCACCGACAAGCAGATCGTCGCCGTGGTCATCGCATTTGTCCTCCTCCTTCTGCTATTCGTTGTACGGTATTCGCCCGAACTCATCGGGCGCGAGTGGGCAACCGTTCTTTTCTATCTTTCGCTGATCGATCACACGAGGGATATGGCGCGCGGCGTGGTGGACAGCAGCGACGTCGTCTTCTTTCTGACGTTCACATTCTTCTTTCTGTTCTTGACGCACGCCGCGCTTGAATCGCGCCGCTGGAGGCGATAGAGGATGATGGGTTTTTTCAGGTCACGTCCGGTCAGGTACGGTTCGAGTACAATGGTAGCGGTCCTCGCGCTGCTTGCGATCATGGTCGCGATCAACTATCTCGCCACGCGCTATCACCACCGGATTGACGTGACGGAGGGCGGTATGCACAGCCTCTCCGATCAGACCGCGACGCTGCTGGACTCGCTGACGACGGACGTACACGTCCTGGCGTTCTTCCACGAAACCGACCTGGAAACGGCCGGATTCAAGGAAAGACTCGAAGCCTACGCCTACCACTCCGACAGGTTCACCTTTGAACTGGTCGATCCGGCGGTGCATCCCGGTGAAGCGAGGCGATACGGCGTGGGCAAACCGCGCATTTCCGTGGTGATATCGGGCGATCGGGAAGAACGGGTCTCGGGAATCGAGGAGAATCACCTGACCAACGCGGTGGCCAAAGTCGTCCGGAAACGAAATAGGACCGTCTATTTTTCGACCGGACATGGAGAGCGGACGCTGAAGGCGCCGGAAGGGGATTTCATCCGCGTTGGACAGGCATTGCAGGATGCCGGGTACGGGGTTCGGGACACCCTTGTCCTGGATGCGGGAAAGGGCGTGCCGGCCGAATGCGATCTGCTGATCGTGGCCGGACCGACGGCTGCATTCTCCCGGGTCGAAGCGGATTCGATCCGCAACTATCTCGCCGGAGGCGGTTCCGGGTTGTTCATGCTCGATCCGGGCGGCGAAACCGGTCTCGAGTCGCTGCTGGCGGGATGGGGTATTCAGGTGAACAACGACTACGTCCTGGGTTGGGGGCCGGGTGACCCTTCGATGCCGGGCTCGGTCTGGTATGCGCGGCATCCGGTTACCGAAAAACACCGCAACCGCAATCTGAGGACCTTCTACAGACTTGCACGATCCGTTGCCCGAATCGAGGACGCCACCGGTGTGCAGATTCAAGAACTGGTGACGACCCATCCACGCAACAGCTGGCGGGAAGAGAAGCTGCCCGACGCCGCGCCGGTCTACGATCCCGGGCGGGATCTGCAGGGCCCGGCGTCCATCGCGGTCGCCACACTCGACAGACCGAAATTCCGTCGTTTTCCATCCGACGTGGGTTTGCGCCACACACGGATCGTCGTGTTTGGAGATTCTGATTTTGCGGGCAACGAGTTCTTTGACACGGTAGGCAACGGAGACCTGTTCATGAACGCGGTGAGTTGGCTCATGGAGGAGGGAGACCTGATCTCCATCCGGCCCAAGATGTGGGCTTTCAGGGGCGTCGTGATGACGGCAGAGGACCTCCTGTGGCTTTCATGGCTTTCCGTTGTCGTTATTCCGGCCATCCCCGTCGTTGTCGGAATCGGGGTCTGGCGCAGGCGGCGCTGACGTCAGGACGCGACGGGGAAATCCGGCAGGATCTTTGCATGAATCTAAAGACGACAGGTGGGCTTGTGCTGCTTCTGGCAGCGCTGGTCGGATTTGTCTACTTTTACGAAATCCGGGGCGCCGACGAGCGTTACAGGGCCCGCGTCGAGGCGGGGCGCCTGCTGCGTCTGGATGAAGACGCGGTCAGCGGGCTGACGGTTCAGCGGGGCGACACATCCATCGTCATCCGGAAATCGGGAGCCACGTGGCGAATTCTGCAACCTGTCGCCACCGGCGGCGACCACGGCGAAATCGTCGGATTGATCCGGACGCTGCGGCAAATGGACCTGGAGCGTGTGGTGGCGGACAGCGTCCGTATCGCGCGGGGCCGGGTCAGTCTCTCGGAGTTCGGCCTACACAGGCCGAATCTGGCATTGGCGATAAAACAGGCGGATCGCGTGGATTCGCTCTTCTGGGGCGACCGAAGCCCAACCGGACGTTACAGTTATATCAGGTGGTCCGGTCATCCGGGAATACTCACGGTTGGCGCCCCGTTCAGGTTGAGAGTGGAGAAAGGGCTGTTTCAACTGCGTGACAAGCGGATTGCGGACTTCAATCCGGAAACCGTCCGGAAAGTCGAAATTGCCAATGGCGATGCCCGGGTCGTCGTGGAGAAGCTCTCGGATGAATGGCGCCTGACGATTCCGGTCAAGGACCGCACCGACGACGACGCGGTCCGAAAACTGATCAACAGGCTGCGAACCGCCGAATTCAGGCGTGTGGTTGCGGAGGCATCCCGGGAGCGGGTACAATACGGCCTGGAAAATCCAACGCTGACGGTATCGATATTCGACGGAGACCGGGATCGGCAAAAGATCATAACGATTGGACGCAGGAAGGAAGGGAGCCGGTTTCCGCCGTTTTTTGCGGCATTTTCGGCCAGTCCGGTGGTTTTTCTGGTCGATTCGACCTTCGTCGCGGATGTCAGGAAAACGTCCTCGGACCTGAGGTTCAAGCGAATCTTTGCGTTCGACGCCGCGGGAGTCGACCGATTGAAACTGGCGTATCGGAATCGCGTCGTGGAGTGTATCAGGGATAAGGCCGGCGACACCTGGGAGGTGCTGCAACCAAAGCTGCACATCGTCCTGGAACATCGTATACGACATTTCATTCGCACCATAGAACTTCTCGAAGCCGAGGAATTCGTGGCGGAAGCGCTGAAGGCGCCGGAGGAATTCGGATTCGATCGTCCGGCATTGGAGGTCACAGCCTGGCGACGCGGCGCGGTTGTGCAGAAACTGATTATCGGCGAAAGGGGCGGCAAAGTGTACGCGCGGGGCCGGCACCGTCCCCAGGTCGCCCGAATCGATCACAAGGTTCTGACGAAACTGAAGCTCGAACTCGTGCCCGTGAAGCCGGACGTGGTCCAACCCGATACCGTGCGGTTGGGGTTTGGTGTTCGGAGGGTGACAGACTGGTGTCACGTCCCGAAAATATGGCCCGCGTCCTGATATCGGTGTGGCTGGGCGCCTGTGGTCTGGTGGCGCCACTCTCTGACACGGACGCCGAAGTTCTGTTCAATGCAACGGTAAACCGGGATACCCTTACGTTGGGAGATCCCGTTCTCCTGAATCTGCGGATCAGGCGTGAACCGGGGGATGCTGTCGCGCTCGTTCAGAGCGAGGATTTCCTCGCGCCGTTCGAGGTGCGTCGCCAGGTGCCGCCAACCGTTCGGGAGGTGCCCGGTAAAGGCGTGGAGGAGACGCTGGCATTCGAACTCGCCGTGTACCGTCTGGGGGTGATCGAAGTGCCCTCGCTGGTGCTTCAGGTGCGCACGGCCGGTGGCGACTCCGGGTTGATTACTTCCGAGCCGATACCGGTTGTTGTACGCAGCGTCATGCCCGCGGGAACGTCGGATATCCGGGACGTGAAACCGCCGGTAGACATCGAGGCCAGAATACCGGAGTGGTTCTGGTTCGCCGTTGCCGCTCTAGCCGGCCTCGTGGCCGCGGCAATCTGGTTCTGGCGCCGGCGAAGGCGGAAGCCGGCCGTCGAGCTGCCTGCGCCGCCGATACACTGGCCCGACGAAGTCAGGAAGATTTTGCGGATGCAACTCCTGGCAAAGGGCGAGTACAAACGCTATTACAGCCTGCTTTCGGAGGTCATGCGCAGGTACCTGGAGGATCGCGTCCGAGTAGACGCAATGGAGCGTACCACGTACGAACTGGTGCGCGACCTCGAACGGGTACCGGTCCGGAAAGCGGAGTTATCGGCGCTGGAGGGGCTGTTGTCCGAGGCGGACCTGGTGAAGTTCGCGAAGCTCCAACCGCAGGATGACGTTGCAGCGAAGGCCGCGGACGGGGTTCTGGATCTTATGCGGCGGCTGGACGCGCAGCATCGGCCAGGTAACAACGAGACAGTGAACGCGGCGCCGGCGGAAGCGACGGTATGATGGAATTCAAGGACCCGGAATGGCTCTTCGCCCTGGTTCTGGTGCCGCTTCTGATCTATCGATACGTACGCAGGCAGCGTCAGAAGCAGGGCAGCATTCGGTTTCCGGACCTGGGTATAATCGGTCGGATACCGCCGTCGGCCGTACTCAAGCTGCGACACTGCCTGATTGCACTGCGCTGTCTGGCATTGGTCCTCCTGATCATCGCGCTGGCGCGTCCGCGGTCGGGACGGGAAGGGAGAGAAATCCTGACCCGGGGAATAGATATCGTACTGGCCCTTGACGTGTCCGGCAGCATGGCCTACAAGGATCTTGACCAGCAGCGCAAGTCCCGGCTGCAGGTCAGCAAGGAGGTCGTGAGCCAGTTCGTGCGCGGGCGGGTCAATGACCGGATCGGACTCGTTGTCTTTGCAGGTGAGAGCTATACGCAGTGTCCGCTCACCCTGGACTACGGAATATTCCTCAGCTTCTTGAAGGAAGTCCGGCTCGCAGACGATTCCTGGGACGGCACTGCCATCGGAACCGGCATCGTCACGGCGGTGAACCGCCTGCGCCGGTCGGAGGCGAGCAGCCGTGTGGTCATCCTGTTGACTGACGGTGTGAACAACAGGGGAGAGGTGGACCCCGTTACGGCCGCGCGGGCCGCACAGGCCGTGGGCATACGGATCTATACGATCGGGGCGGGAAGCAGCGGCGTGATCGTGACGGGCCAGGGACTGCTCCAGCAGCGGGTTCGCGTTGAAATCGACGAAGAGACGCTGAAGGAAGTGGCCGAAATCACGGGTGGCCGATACTTCCGCGCGACCAGCGAGAAGAAACTCGAGGAGATCTACCGTGCAATCGGCGAGATGGAAAAGACGGAGATAAAAACACGCGACTACGTGGACTACTCCGAGTTGTTCACGTTTTTCCTCTGGCCGGGCCTTGCCCTGCTGGGCGTCGAACTGATGCTGGCGAACACGAGGTTCCGGAGGATTCCATAGGATGCGTTTCGGCGACGTTCAGGCCTTCTGGTTCCTGTTGGCCGTGCCGGCGGCCATTCTGTTCTTCGCGATCGCCTTTCGAAAAAGACGCCGGGCCCTCGACCGTTTCGGAAGTCCGGAGCTGATGCGGAAGCTGACGGCGGCCACGAGCTGGAAGCGGCAGTGGGTGAAGGCGGCGCTGACGGTTGGCGGGCTCGTCTTCCTGGTCCTGGCGCTGGCGCAGCCAAGGTACGGAATGCGGCTTGAACTGCTGCACCGGAAAGGCGTAGACGTAATTGTCGCGCTGGATGCGTCGTTGAGTATGCTGGCGGAAGACATCCGGCCCAATCGACTGACGCGCGCCCGCTTCGAGATCGAGTCCTTTATCGACCGGTTGGAAGGCGACAGGATCGGCCTGGTCGCGTTTGCGGGTCGCAGCTTTACGCTTTGCCCGCTCACCCTGGACTACGGCGCCGCCAAGCTGTTTCTGGATTCGATCGACACGGATATCATTCCCGTGAAGGGCACGGCCATCGCCGAGGCCATTCGCGCGTCGACCCGGGCATTCGGCAGCGAGGAACGCAAGTACAAGGTCATGGTGCTGATCACGGATGGTGAAGACCATGCGGGCGATCCTATAGAGGCCGCGAAAGAAGCCGCGGAAGCCGGGGTGCGGATATTCGCGGTGGGGGTGGGGACGCCCGGAGGAGAGTTGATCCCGGTGAAACAGAACGGACGGACGGGTTTCCTGAAGGACGGTCGGGGGAATTACGTGAAATCGCGCCTGGACGAGGCAAGTCTGCAACAGGTCGCCGGCGTAACCGACGGGGTCTATTTCAGGTCGCACGCGGGAGGCGTGGGCATGGACAGGGTATACGACGAAATATCGCAGATGGAAAAGAAGGAACTGGGATCGCGGAAATACACGCAGTACAAACACCGGTTCCAGTGGCCGCTGGCCGTCGCCCTGGCCTGCTTCGCCGGCGAGGCGATGTTGTCAGACCGGAGGAGGGTGCGAACGCGATGGCGTGGGCGGTTTCAGTAACTTTGACGCGGAATCACCAGGAGTGTGCTTCGTGTATCGATATCTGATTGGCCTCGTCTGCGTGCCGCTTCTCGGCTTCACGTTTCTGGATCCGGCGGCGGACAAGAACAGGCGGGGCAACCGCATGTTTAACGAAGGCAGGTTCGAGGAAGCGCTTGAGTACTATCGTGAGGCTCAGGTGGAGAATCCGGAGGCGCCGGAACTCAGGTTCAATGCGGGCGATGCCTATTTCAAGAAGAACGCTTTTCAGGATGCCCTGCAGGAGTTCGGGCAGGCGTTGAAGAGCCAGGACCCCTCGTTTCTCGCGAGGGCGTATTACAATCTGGGCAATGTCCACGTCCGCCAGCAGAACCTGCAGCAGGCGGCCGAAGCGTACAAACGCTCGCTGTCGTTACGTCCGGACGATCTGGACGCAAAGGTGAATCTGGAGTGGGTTCTGGAAAAAATGCGGGAGCAGGAGAAGAATCAGGAGCGTGAACGGGAGCAGGGGGAAAACCGGGAGGACGATCAGAACCGGAATGAAAACAGCAATGAGCCGGACGAAGAGGAACCGAACGACGAAGGGAACCGTGAACAACCCGAGGAACAGCCCGATACGGACGCCGACGACAATCGTGACCGGAATCAGGAACGGCAGGACGGTCCGGAGCAGGAACAGCGCCGGCAGCCGGAGGACCCCGACGGGAAGCGGCAGAATCAACCGTCGCCGCAATCGGAGTCACCGTCGGAGCAATTGAGTCGAGAAGAGGCTGAACGCCTGCTGGATGCGATGAAAGACAGGGAAACGAAGTCCCAGAAGTACCGCCGTTTGCGAATTTACGGCAAACGATACAAGGGTAACGAGTGGTAGGGATGTCACGCGCACTCGTCTGTGTTTCTGTATTCGTGCTATTGGTTGCGTGCGGCGTTGCGCTGGCCGAATCGCCTCGTCTCCGGGTGTCCGTCGACCGGTCGCGCGTGGAGGTGGGCGAACAGGTCACGTTGACGGTAACGCTAACGGCCGGCGGAGACGTTCCTGAGCCGGAACTGCCGGTCCCGGAGGCGTTCGACGTTATCGGGCGCTCGTCCTATACGTCCCAGGAAATCAACATTACGAACGGCCGGGTCGTAACCACGCGAAACAACTCGTACGTGTATACCCTGAAGGCGAGGCGCGAGGGCAGTTTCGTGATCGGTCCGGCGCACGTGCTGCATGAGGGAAGGCGGCACGAATCAACGAAAGTACGGGTGAATGTCACGAAGCGTAGCGGGCGGCCGCGCACACGCCCGGTGCCCGCGCCGGGACCGGACTCCGGCGTTCCGGACGTGGATGATCTGAAGGCGGACCTGTTCATTGCAACCACGGTGGATAAGAGAAAGGTATACGTGGGGGAACAGGTAACCGTTACGTACAAGCTGTACACGCGCCGGACACTCCGCAATATCAGTTACGGCCGACTGCCCGCCTATACCGGTTTCTGGTCTGAAACCCTGTTCGACGCGCAGCGCGCCAGGTTTGACCGCGAGGTCTATAACGGCCGCGAGTTCAATGTTATGCGGTTGAAGACGATGGCGTTGTTTCCAACCGCGTCCGGAGTACAGTCGCTGGACGTTCTTGAGGTTGTCTGCCAGGTCCAGGAACGCGCGCGTCGCAGGAACCTGTTCGACATGGATGATTTTTTCGGATTCGGCGCCAGCCGGGAAGTGCGCGCGCGATCGGAAGACGTGAAGATCGAAGTTTCCCCTCTGCCCGCGGGCGCCCCCCCCGGGTTCAGCGGCGCGGTGGGCCGGTTCGACGTCTCGGTCGATGCGTCGCCCGTTGACGTCCGGACGGGAGACCCGATTGCGGTAAAGGTACAGGTGCGCGGGACGGGTAATCTGAATGCGGTGGGCGAACCCGTTCGACCGGAAGGGGACGCGTTCAAGTTCTACGACCCGAACTCAACCGTGAACTCGGGAGACTCGGATGGCCGAATCGGCGGCGAAAAGACATTCGAATACGTCGCGATTCCCAACCGGGCCGGAAGCGGAAGGATAGGTCCGTTTCTGCTGGCTTATTTCGACCCCGAGGAACAGCGTTACCGCACAGCGCGTTCGCCGGTTGTTTCGGTAAACGTGGCGCCGGGCATGCGGCAGGCAGCTTCCGGGGCGGTGATGAACCGGAAAGAGATCGAGATGCTCGGCAAGGATATTCGTCATCTGAAGCCGGATCTCGGGTACCTGGAAGATCACGGCAGGCCGTACGTCAGAAGCACCTGGTTCTGGACCATTCAGTTGGTGCCCGTTCTCGGTTTTTTCGGTATGCTTGCGTACAAGCGCCACCGGGACCGGCTCATGGCGGACGTGGCTTATGCCCGAAGACGGCGTTCGGGTCCGGAGGCCAGGAAGCGCCTGACGCAAGCCCGAAAACAGCTCCACGAAAAAGACGGCGTGGCGTTCTACGTTGAAATTGACAGGGCGCTCGGACAGTTTCTCGCCAATCGGTTGAATCTGCCTGTCGCCGGCATTACCCGCGAGTCAGCCGCGCAGGCGCTTCGAGAGAAGGATGTGCCCGATCCAATCGTCTCACAAGTGCAGGATGTCTTTCTGCGCTGCGACTACGCACGATTTGCCTCGGTCCGGATACCGGAGAAGGAGCGGGAGGAAATCTTCAACGCCGCGGCGGCACTGATCGACGCGTTGGGAGCCAGGATATGACGCAATGGCGCACACCGGCCGGCCGCCTTCCGCGGGTATACCGGGCGCTGGATGGCGCCATGCCTCCGGCGGGTCCGGTCTTGCTGACGGTACTCGCATTTCTGCTGTTCGCCGGTGGGGCCGGGACCGGGACGGGCGCGAGCATTTACAACGAAGCGAACGCCCTTTACAGGCAGGGCGAATTCAGAAAGGCGGCGGGCCTTTACGAGGAAGTCGTGTCCCGGGGCGTACGAAACGGTTACGTTTTTTTTAACCTTGGCAATGCCTACTTCAAAGCAGGAGAATCGGGTCGGGCCATTCTCGCCTATGAGCGGGCGCTCAGGTTGGTGCCGAATGATGAAGACGTTCTGGCGAATCTTCGGTTTGTGAACGCAATGAAGGAAGACAGGAATCCGGATGAAGACGTCAATCTTGTAACCCGCATGCTGTCGACCGGCTACCGGCTGCTGAGCGCTGACGTGCTTGCCGTAATCGGCAGTGTCTGTCTGTTTCTGGCGGCGGCCGCCGCCGTGTACCGGCTTCTGGCGCCTTCCCGCGGTTTGTTGTGGACCGGGTTGCTGGTGATGGCGGGCCTGGGGTTGTGCGGGTCGGGCGCGCTGCTGACTTACCGGATCTACAGCGACACATCCGTTTCGGAAGCAATCGTCATTGCGGACGAGGTCACGGGGCGCAGCGGACCGGGGGACGACTATCTGCTCGTATTTACGGTCCATGAAGGTACGAAGGTAACGATTGAACGGGTCGAAGACCGCTGGTATCTGGTAAGGTTGCCAAACGGCATTGGCGGGTGGCTGCCCGGCATGGCGTTGGAAAGAATCTGAATCGTGGAAGATGGGTATACATACGCGGGCGGCGCACAGGATTCCCGTTGTCACGAACAGAGACGACCGGTTTCCCGATGCGTGTCGGCACTTCATGCAATCAGGGGGTCTGAGTGATGTCGTTCAGTGCCTGGTTTCGATGTTTTAAAGGTTGCGGCGGCCGTTATCCCCTGACGCAGATCATCTATGCGTGTCCGAAATGCGGCGGCTTGCTCGAGGTGTGTCACGACGCGGAAGCCCTGCGCGCCAGACCACCGGAGTACTGGCGTCACCTGTTCGATCGCAGGTATATGCGCACGGAATGGCCGTACGGCAGTTCGGTATGGGGCAAGAAGGAAATGGTCTGTCCCGAGGTGGACAACGACAACGTGGTCTCGATGTATGAAGGGGGGAGCAATCTGTTCCGGGCCGAGCGACTCGGCCGGGGAATTGGAGTGGAGGACCTGTGGGTCAAGCAATGCGGCAACAGCCACACCGGTTCGTTCAAGGATCTGGGCATGACCGTGCTGGTGTCAATGGTACGGCAGATGGTCGCCGAAGGACAACGCATCCCCGCCGCCGCGTGCGCTTCAACCGGAGACACCTCCGCGGCTCTGGCCGCCTACTGCGCGCACGCGGGTATACAGGCGGTCGTGTTTCTGCCGCGGGACAAGGTCTCCACGGCCCAGCTTGTGCAGCCGATGGCCAACGGGGCGCTGGTTTTGAGTCTGGATACGGACTTCGACGGTTGTATGAAGCTGGTCCAGGAAATTTGCCACAACGAGAATATCTACCTTGCCAATTCCATGAACTCACTTCGTGTCGAGGGGCAGAAGACCGTCAGCGTCGAGTTGCTGCAGCAGTTCGACTGGGACCTGCCGCAATGGATCGTGGTTCCCGGGGGCAATCTGGGCAACGTCAGCGCGCTGGGAAAGGGCTTCAGCGAGTTGAGGGAGATGGGCCTGATCGACCGCGTGCCCCGAATCGCGGTTGCGCAGAGCGCCGGGGCAAATCCGCTTTACCGGAGCTTCCTCAACGATTTCGACGCATTTGAACCGCTCAAGGCGCAGGCAACCCTGGCCAGCGCCATCCAGATAGGAGATCCGGTCAGTACCGAAAAGGCGATCAGGACGCTAAAGGACATCGGCGGCGTGGTGGAGCAGGCCACCGATCAGGAACTTGCGGACGCCGCGGCAAAAGCGGATCGCACGGGGTTGTTCTCGTGCCCGCACACGGGCGTGGCCTTCGCCGCGCTATTCAAGCTGGTGGACCGCGGCGTCATCCGGAGAGATGAGCGCGTGGTGGTGATTTCCACTGCCCACGGATTGAAGTTCGCCGATTTCAAGATCAGGTACCACCAGGCGGAACTCGGGACATTCAACGTGAAACCGAACCATGAGAATCGGCCGGTGGGGTTGCCGGCCGAATACGGCCCGGTCCGGGATCAGATCTTTCGGACGCTCGATTTGAACGGCGGTTGACAGCGGCGAAGGATTTGTTTAAATTGGACCTCCAGATCCAGTGTAGTGGTGATTTGAGGCATATTGCAGCCACTATAAAGAAATCGCTAAAAAGCTGATGACCCAAACGATGGCTGGTCGCGTATTCAGGTTCTCTGGGGCTTTTTGGCTTCAGTTTTTTTTTGTGTATTTCGGAGGATGCAATGGATAAAAAGCCATCACCGGATGGCGCCTGCAATTCTACCCGTGCCGTCCACGCGGGGGAAAACGGAGGGCATTGGGGCCATTCCCTCACGGTTCCGATCGCGCAGACGTCGACCTACGTATTCGAGAACACGGGGGCGGTGGACGATTTCGTGTCCGGGCGTTCAACCCGTCTCGATTACGGGCGCTTCGGTAACCCGACACAGCAGATCGCCGAACGTAAACTGGCCGAACTTGAG